>NZ_RAWM01000100.1 GCF_003668875.1 Corallococcus interemptor
CCACGCGGCGGCGCCCGTCGAGCCCCCTCGCGCAGCGCCCGTCACCTTCGCCTCGCCGCCCCCGGCGATGGCCGCCGCCCAGGCAGAGGCCCCCCGTGGTGCCCCCGTCACGTTCGCGGGCCCGCCGCCCGGAGTACAGTTCGATGGACGGATGGGCGTTCAGGCCCTCCGCATGCCTTCCGAGGCCGAGCCCATGACGACGTACGCTGCCGTCCAGGCCTCCACCGTCACCACCACCGAGACGGTGGCCCGACAGGAAGCCGCGCCCGCCCCCGTCGAGGTGCAGACGCCCGCGCCTCCCCGAGAGGACGACTCCGAGTCCCGCCGCGAGAAGCTCAAGGCCCGCCTCAAGGCCGTGCGTGAGAACCCGCGCCCGGAGCCGCTGCCCGCCACCGTCGCGGAAGCGGGCCAGCGCGCCGTGGAGCGCATCACCCACCTCCAGGCCGAGCTCACGAAGATCAAGGCGCTCAACCTCACCCTCACGCAGGACCTGGAGGTCGCCCGCCGTCAGGCGGAGAAGGCCACGGAGGAGGCCCGCCTGCGCATGGACGAGGCCCGCCGCCTGTCCGCGGAGATGGAGGGCCGCGTGAAGCTGCTCGCGGACCTGGAGCGTGAGCTGGCCTCGCTGGAAGGCGAGCGCGACGAAGCGCTCCTGTCCCTCCAGGAGGCCCGCCAGGCCCTCCAGGCCGCCGCGAAGGAGCACGAGGCCCTGGAGCAGGTCGTCACCAAGGGCAAGCTGGCCCTGGCGGACAGCCTGGCGGAAGAAGAGCGCCTCGCCGTGGAGCTGGAGGGCGCCAAGGACGAGTCCGCCTCCCTGCGCCGCGCCGTGGAGACGCTCCAGGGCGAGCGCGACGTGCTGGCCCAGCAGGTCGCGTCCCTCACCGCCGAGCGCGCCGAGCTGCTGGAGGCGCGCAAGGCCCTGGAGTCCGTGCACCGCGCCCTGAGCCAGGCCACGGTGCGCTGAAGGCTACTTCGCGTCCTTCGCCACGCCCGTGGGCTTCTTCACGGGCCCCACGGCGGCGGTGAAGGACGCGGGCAGGACCGGCCGCTGCAACGCCGCCACGTCCACGCGCGCGAGCGGATCCGCGTTGTTCCCCCGAGCCTCGACGATGGACTTGATCTGCCCCTGGCGCTCCTTCGCGCTGGGGTGGTTCTCCCAGAAGCCGCCGCCTCCGGACGTCTGGCCGAGCAGCTTCGAGAACTCCCCGGGGTCGTAGCCCGCGGACAGCATCAGCTCCACCGCGAGCGCGTCCGCCGCCAGCTCCTCGTCCTTGCGGTGGCCCTTGCCGGCGAGCTCCACGGTCCCATCGACCATCTTCCCCATCAGGCCCGTGTCCGAGTCCAGGTCCAGCCGGCCGTCCAGCAGGCTCGCGTTCTTCAGCGCCGATGCGACCACCGACTTGCCGACGCCCACCATCGCGTCGCCCTTGCAGGTGCTCACCTTCACGGAGACGTACTGGTTCAGCGCGTGCTTGAGCACGACGTGGGCAATCTCATGCGCCAGCACGCCCGCGAGCTGCGCCTCGTTGTCCACGCCCTGAAGCAGCCCGTGCGTGACGAACACGTAGCCCGCGGGCGCGGACAGCGCGTTGAAGCGCTTCGTGTCGTTGAGCACGCCGAACGTCCAGCCCAGCTCCGGCCGGGGGGACTGCATCGCCAGGTTGCGGCCCACCGTGTTGACGTAGGTGCTCAGCTTCTCCTGCGCGGCGCCTGACAGCATCAGCCCGCCGCCCTGCTGCGCCCAGTGGATGGCCAGCGCGCTGCCCAGCGCGTACTCCTCCTGGATGGCGGGTGCCACCTTCAGCTTGTCGCAGGAGTCCACCTTCTCCGCCGCGTCCGCCACCCGGTTCACGTCCGCCCCCAGGTTCGCGGCCTTCAGCCCCTTCGCCACCTGGGTGCAGGACGTGAGGCACAGCCCCAGGCCCGCCGCCACCAGCACTCCCATGCGCGAGCGCATCACCTGCCCCCCTTCTTCGCCTGAGGCTGGGGCCCCAGCTTCGTGTTGGGCGCCACCACCGGGAACAGCCCGGCCTGCTTCACGTGCGCGTCGATCTCCACGGGAGTCACGGCCTTCGCCAGGCCCTCCAGCTTCTTGAGCTGGTTCACCGCGACCGCGTAGTCGCCGCCCTTCTCCTTGCCGTACTTCTCCGCGCCCGGGCTCAGCGCCTTCACCGCCGCGCCGCTGGACACGAAGGCCGCGGGGTCGATGGTGCGCGTCTTGCCGTCCTTGGACACCAGCTCCATGTCGGGCGGCTTCGTGGACAGGTTCGTCTGGAACACGTAGCCGGCCTTGCCTCCGGGCTCGGTCACCTGGTGCCACTGGGCGTTCTTCGGATCCGCGCCCTTCCACGTCACCTGCTGCCCGGGCTGGAGCACCGCCACCACGTCCGCAGTGGGCACCGCGCTCTTGAGCACGCGCGTGTTGCGCGCCTTCACGTAGAGCTTCTCATCCTTCTTCACCGCCCACGCGGCCGTCACCGGCACCCCCAGCGCCAGCAGCAGGATGCCCCAGGTCCATCGTCTCATCGTCGTGCTCCCCACCCTGATACGCCGTCACTTCTCAAGATTCGCCACGCCATCGAAATTCTCCGGAGGCGCTTCCATGTACTCGCGGCAGCGCTCCAGGAGCTTCGCCGTGGGCCCGTCCTCCGGCGACCGCGCGGCCTCCGCCTCCAGCACCGCCGCGGCTTCGGCGAAGCGGGCCTCGCGGTACAGCGCCAGGGCCTCATGGTAGCGCGCCACCGTCTGTCGCATGGACGCGTCCAGCCCGCCCTTGAGCGCCAGCAGCTCATACACCGTGACGGCCTCCGTCTTGCCCGCCACCCGCACGCGGTCCAGCTCGCGCACCTCGATGTGGTCCTTCGCCAGCTCGTACGTGCGCGGGCCAATCATGATGACGGAACCATAGGCCTTGTTCGCGCCCTCCAGGCGCGCGGCCAGGTTCATGCCGTCGCCAATGGCCGTGTAGCTGAAGAGCTGGTCGCTGCCGAAGTTGCCCACGAAGTTCACCGCGCTGTTCACGCCGATGCGCGTGTACACGTCCGGGAACCCCTTCTGGTGGAAGTCCACGCGCAGCGCGTCCACCGCCGCCTTCGCCGCCAGCGCGCCCCGGCACGCGCGCACGGCGTGGTCCTCCTGGGCCATGGGCGCGCCGAAGAGGCACACCACCGCGTCGCCAATGTACTTGTCCAGGCAGCCGCCCTCGTGGAGCAGCGCCCCGCTCACCGCCGTGAGGTACGTGTTGAGGATGCGCACCAGCTGGCGCGGGTCCTCCTTGAAGCGCTCGCTGAAGGTGGAGAAGCCGCGGATGTCGCTGAAGAACGCGGTGATCTCCTTGTTCTCCCCATCCAGGCGCGGCAGCTGCCGCGAGCGGATCATCTGCTCCACCAGCTTCGGCTCCATGAAGCGGTGGAACGCCTGCCGGATGAACTGCGTCTCGCGGTTGGCCACCAGGTGGTTGAACGCCAGCGCGGCCACGCTGGCGCCCACGCCCGCCAGCGCGGGCATCGCCATCAGCACGTGCGTGTGTGACGTCTTGAGCAGCAGGCCCATGAGGGCGTGCAGTCCCAGCACCAGCGCCAGCGGCCAGACCACCTCCAGCAGCGTCCAGCGCGCCGTCACCAGCAGCACCGCGGACACCAGCGCCACGAGGAACGTCAGGCCCAGGTCCACGCCCGGGGACGCGCGGGTGATGAACCTCCCCGACAGCAGCGTGTCCACCACCGTGGCCTGCTTCACCAGCCCGGGCTCCGTGGGGGAGAAGGGCGTGGCCTTGATGTCGTTGAGGCCCACCGCCGTGCCGCCGATGACGACGACCTTGTCCTGGAAGGTGTCCGCGGGCAGCAGCGGCGTGTCGCCCTTGGCGCGGCGGATCCAGTCGTTCAGCACGTCGAAGAGGCGCACCATCACGAAGCGCTCCTGCAGCGAACCGCCGTAGTCCAGCGCGGCGCTCCCGTTGGCGTCCACGGGCCAGGTGCGCTCGCCCAGGCGCAAGGTGCGGCCGGAGAGCGTGACCTCCTTCGCGCCCAGCAGGTCCGCCATCATGCGCACCGGCAGCGTCACGTAGGTGTTGAGGCCGTCCGTGTACGCGAAGGACGTGCGGCGGATGGAGCCGTCCCCGTCCGCCTCCATGTCCACCAGCCCGACCCCGTTCACCGCGTTCACCAGCGCGGACGTCGGAGGCACCGGGTAGCGGGGACTCGATGACGGCTGCGAGGGCGTGTCCCCCAGCCTGGGCAGCGGCCTCCCATCCGTCCGGCGCACGGGGAAGGCGAGCGCCCGCGCCAGGGCCTCCGGCGTCAGCACGGGCGTGGCCGGGGCCGGCGCTTCCTCGAACTCCTCGGGGAAGGAGTCGCCGTCCGGCGGGCTCGCGGGGGGAGCGGCCTCGGGAGCGGTCAGCGGCACGGGAGCCTGGAAGTCCGCGCGCACCAGCGGCTTCGCGGAGCCGCTGCTCGCCATGCCCACGTAGAAGGGGAGGCCCGTCTCACGCAGCGCCTGCGCGAAGCCCAGGTCGGCGGACTCGTCCGCCGTCCGCTCGTCCATCACCGCGTCGAACAGCACGGCCCTGGCTCCGGCGGCCTTCAGCTCCTGCGCGATGCGCGCCCACAGCGTGCGCGTGTACGGCCAGTTGCCGAAGTTGAGCTGAAGCTGCGGGTCCTGGCTGATGCGGTCGATGGTGCTCTGGTCGATGGCCACCACGACCACCTGCCCGGACTTCTCCCGGCCACCGGTGTAGCGGACCAGGGCCTCGTCGTAGGCGATGTGCTCCGTGCTCTCCAGGAGGTGTGCCTCCTCGCACGCCCACGCGACGAGTGTGGCCACCAGCGCGATCCCCAGCATCACGCGTCCGTGATGGCGCCAGCGCTCCTGAACCGACTTCCACGTCTCACCCGTCACGGCCCCTCCCCATGAGGTCGATGGCGGGACGCTACTCCGGGATGCGCCCGCGCGACATGCGCAAGGGCCAGCGGAATTGGACCTTCATCCAGGAGGAGCCGGAGAGCCCCGCGAAGCAGGCAACCCTGCGAGCCGTCGGAGCCCTTCGCGTCCGCCAACCGACGCCTGCACGTCTGTTGCCGTTGGGGAGAGGCCCCCAACCTTGAGGCCCATGGGACCCGAGGCGGTGAAGCACACCGCCCGCGCTCACTGCTTGTCCCTCCCCAGAAGGAGTCACCTCGTGGCCTTGGACCTGTTCAAAGAAAAAGGCACTCCCGTCGAGCGCCAGTCCTTCACCTGGAAGGACATGGTGCGGCGTCCCTACAGCAAGATGGACGACGACGCCTTCACCCGCACGCGCGTCATCCTGATGAATGGCATTGAAGCGGATGCCCTGCGCATGAAGCACATCTTCGCGCGGCTCAATCTGGAGCTGCGCCCGCACCTGGCGCTGGTGCGCCGCGCGGAGCACCACCAGCAGACGCTGGTGAACTGGCTCACGCCGCCGGACCAGAAGGTCATCGAGACCACGCTCGGCTTCGAGCAGCTGGCCATCGAGGTCACCGCCAGCGTGGCCCTCCACGAGCCGGACCCCTATCTGGCCCAGACCTACCGCTTCGGCATGCTGGAGGACTTCGACCACCTGTACCGCTATTCGGCGCTCTATGACCGGCTGGAGGGACAGGACCCCAACAACATCACCCAGTCCTATACGGACATCATCCCGGGCCGCCCCACGGTCGTGGAGCACCGCCATCCGCTGGATGACCTGCGCCGCCCGTATGACTGCAAGACGGCGGATCCGCTGTCCAAGCTGCACGCGATGACCATCACCGCGTCGGAGTTCCAGACGCACGACTACTACATGACCGTGGGCCCCACGTTCACGGACCCCGTCGCGCGGCAGCTCTACGCGGAGATCGCCTCCATCGAGGAGCAGCACGTCACCCAGTACGGCTCGCTGATGGACCCGGGCGAGTCCCTGCTGGAGAAGTGGATGCTCCACGAGGCCATGGAGGTCTACAACTACTACTCGTGCCTCGCGTACGAGTCGAACCCGCGCATCAAGGAGATCTGGCAGCGGTTCGTGGACTACGAGCTGGGCCACCTGCACTACGTGATGGAGCTGTTCAAGAACCTGGAGAAGCGTGACCCGGCGGAGGTGCTGCCCCGGACGCTGCCAGAGCCCATCGCGTTCAAGGAACACCGTGAGTTCGTGCGCAAGGTCCTGTCGCAGGAGGTGGACATGCGCTCCGACGGCATGGACTACGTGGACAAGTCGCAGCTGCCGCCGGACCACCGCACGCTCGCGTACCAGGCCCAGCTGAACTCGGAGGGGTCGCCCTCGGAGACGGCGGCGGCCGGATACACCTGGAGGCCGGGCACGGAGCTGGCCGCGAAGGCGCAGCGCATGGGCTCGGTGCTGGAAGGGAGGAGGCTGCAATGAGCAAGGACACCGTCGCCGACGTGGGAATGAACCGCACCGGCATCAAGACGTCACCCGTGGACAGCAAGGACATCATCGCGCAGGCGGAGAAGGCGCGGCCCAGCAGCCCGGGCGACGCGCAGGCCATCGCGGACGTGCGCAAGCAGTACATGCGCGAGTCCGGTGACGGCCTGGGCCGCGTGCCGCCGCCCTCCAGCCTCAAGGGCGTGGCGAAGACCGCCGTGGACATGCTCAAGGGCGGCAAGCCCACCGTGTTCATCGACAAGCTGGGAGAGCGGCTCGCCTTCGAGCGCAGCGGCGTCCGGCTCTATGAGGGCGCGCTCTCCAAGCTGGATGTCTTCGGCAGCTGGGAGGGGGGCCCTTCGCGGGAGCTGCTCACGAAGATCCTCGACGACGAGCTCAGCCACTTCGCCCTCCTGATGGAGGCCATGGAGAAGCTGGGCGCGGACCCCACGGCCATGACGCCGTCCGCGGACCTGACCTCGGTCATCTCCATGGGCGTGCCCGCGGCCATCTCCGACGCGCGCACCAACCTGCGGCAGACCATGCAGGCGCTGCTGGTGGCGGAGCTGACGGACAACGCGAGCTGGGAGGTGCTCATCGACCTGGCGCGCGGCCTGGGCCATGACTCGTTGGCGGACCGCTTCCAGCTGGCGCTGGACGCCGAAGCCGAGCACCTGGCCCTGGTGAAGGGCTGGTACGCGGCGGGCGTGTCCACGGAGGCCCGCGCGCCCATGGACTCCGCGTCCATGCCCGCGCAGCCCTGAGGGCGGCCAGGCGGACAGGCAGCCGGAAGTGGCAGGCCGTTGTGCGAGGACACAGCTTGTGGGCTCGCACAACGGCTTCGTCACGTCCGGAGGGAACGACATGCAGCTCAGTGAGCTGGGAGGCTCCGAGGGCCTGGAACACAACGCCACGCTCAACCGTGAGTCATTGGTGGCGCTGGGTGCCTTCAGCGCGCTCACCGCGGGCGCTGTCCTCCTCAACGCGAGGAGCACGCGCGAGGCCGTGCAGGGGCGCTGGTACAAGCAGCTGAAGAAGCCGTCCTTCCAGCCGCCGCGCCAGGCCTTCGGGCCGGTGTGGACGACGCTCTATGGCCTCATCGCCGTCTCGGGCTGGCGCATCTGGGGCTCACCCGCGGGCGCGCAACGCTCGCGCGCGCTGGGCCTGTGGTTCGTGCAGCTGGGGCTCAACGCCGCGTGGTCGCACCTGTTCTTCCGCAAGCGCCGGCTCAAGGCCGCCGCGGTGGAGAACTGGGTGCTGCTCGGCGGCATCGCGGCGTACACCGCCGCCGCCAGCCGCGTGGACCGCAAGACGCCGTGGTTCATGGCGCCGTACCTGGGCTGGGTGGGCTTCGCCAACGTGCTGTCCACCGACATTGCCCGGCTCAATGGCTAACACCGGGCGTCTTCCCTCCTCGCGCGCTAGTTGCGCATGCGTGAGGGGGGGACCGCGTTGTTGAAGGACAGCACGGCGGCGAAGTAGCGCGCCTGGTTCTCCGAGGTGCAACGCACCTCCTGGATGCGCCCACCGACCTTCACCCGGACCACCCACCCGTCGTTGTCCTGGCTGATGGGGGACTCGCTCTTCATCGTCATGTTTTCCATGGGGTTTCTCCCTCCCGTGCGCCCGGATAGAGCAGGGGGCGTGCCAGGGCCGGGAAGCGTGGGATTCCAGCCCTTTGCATGGAGCCATTGGCGGGGGCGGGGAGGCGGCGCTGAAGTTCTTTCAGCCGGGGCGCGGCCGGGGCTTCAGTGGAGGTGGCGATCGGGCCACACCTGCGGGAGGGCGGCGCGCGCGGAGGCGAGTGTCGGCAGCGCGACGTAGAAGGTGGACCCGCGGCCCGGGACGCTCTCCACCCAGATGCGGCCGCCGTGGCGCTCCACGATGTCGCGGCTGATGTAGAGCCCCAGGCCCAGCCCGCCGTAGGAGCGCGTGGAGGCGTTGCGCGCGCGGAAGTAGCGGTCGAAGAGCTGCTGCTGCTGGTCCTCCGGGATGCCGATGCCCGGATCCGTCACGGACAGCACCGCGACGTCGTCGCTCAAGGACAGACGCACGCGGATGGCGCCGCCGTCCGGGCTGTACTTGAGCGCGTTCTCCAGCAGGTTGGAGAGGACCTGCTCCAGCCGGTACGTGTCGCCGTGGACGGAGATGGGCTCCGGGGGGCGCTCGAAGTCGAAGGTGTGGTTGCCCCTCTGGCCGTCCATGCTGGCGAGCGTGTGCTCCACCAGCAGGTCGAAGCGGGTGGCCTCCGGGTGCAGGGCCAGGCGGCCGGCCTCGATGCGGGACGCGTCCAGCAGGTCGTTGATGAGGCCGGTGAGGCGCGTGAGCTGGTGGCGCGCGTGGCGCAGCACGCTGGGGTCCAGGTTCTCGCCGCGCTCCAGGCGGCGCTCCAGCGTGGCCAGGCGCAGGCTCAGGGGCGTCAGCGGCGTCTTCAGCTCGTGGCTCGCGATGGAGAGGAAGTCGTCGCGCACGCGGATGGCCTCCTGGGCCTCGCGGTACAGGTGCGCGCGTTCCTCCTCCGCGCGGCGGCGCTCGGTGATGTCCTCGATGAGGACGCCCACGCCCAGGACGCGGCCGTCCGGGGTGCGCACGGGATAGAAGTTGCCCCGGAAGCAGCGCCGGGGCCCTTCGAGGCCCAGGTCCACGTCGGAGGTGGACTCCTGGTCGACCAGCGGCTCGCCGGTGCGCAGCACGTACCGGGGGCCCTGCTCCGCGATGGCGCCCGCCTCCCCGAGCAGCTCCGGCAGCGTATGTCCCGGGTGCGCGTCCGCCGGGATGCCGTTGAGGCGCGCGAGCGTCTCGTTGACGCGCACGTAGCGCAGGCGCGTGTCCAGGAAGCCGATGCCCACCGGCGCGCCTCGGAAGAGCAGGTCCAGCTGGGCCAGGTTCTCCTCGCGCTCGGCCTCCACGCGGCGGCGCTCGGTGATGTCCTCCACGATGCCCACGCCGCCCTCCACGCTGCCGTCCTCCGCGTAGCAGGGCGCGAAGCGGATGCGCACCGGCGTCTCCTTGCCGGTGGTGACGGAGCGGTAGTTGCCTTCGTAGTCGCAGGGGCGGCCGTCCAGCGATTCGCGCACGCAGGTCAGGATGCGCTCGTCGCGCAGCGTGAGGAGGTTCAGGCCCACCAGGTTGCGCTTCGACGTGCCAATGAGCCCGGAGAAGCGCTCGTTGCACGCGGTGATGACGGGCAGGCGGTCGAAGTGGAAGATGCCCAGGGGCGCGTTCTCCACGAGCAGCCGGTAGAGCCGGTCCGCCGTCTCCGGGTGCATGGACGCGTCGGTGGCCCCGGCCACCTGCTCCACCGGCTCCTCCAGCGAGTCGATGACCTCATGCAGCCGGCGCATCGTGAGGACGATGCGCTCCTGTCCGTCCATGCCGGCGGCGCCCACGGCCAGCTCCACCAGCAGCTCCACGCCGTCGCGCCGCCGGGCGAAGACGCGCGTGGGCCGCCCGCCCAGTGCCTTGCGGCGCGACAGCAGGTAGCGCGGCAGGCTGAGGCCGTGGAAGCGGTGCAGGCGGGACGGGAAGAGGTCGGTGACGGGCCGGCCCAGGAGCTGTTCGCGGTCCCAGCCCAGCAGCCGCTCCGTCGCCGCGTTGACCTGCAGGATGCGCTCATCCGGACCGCACGCGACAAAGGGGTCCACCGCTGCGTCCAAGATGGCTTCCAGCTCCCGTGCGGCTCCTGCGGACATGCATCGCTCCTGGTGGGCTTCCTGCCACGAGGGCAGGCCCTGCCGGGCGGTGGGGGCTCCCCGGCGTTGGCGGGCGCGCGTCTTGGCGCCCGTGCGCGTTCCCTTTGCCTACAGGTACACACTGTCGGCTTCCCCGGCGCGGAAGTGTCCGGAGGTCGGATGCCGTCAGCGCCCCTGGAGACCAGGCGGGCAGGCCTAGCGCCGGCGCTTGGGCTGCGTGCGGCCGCGCTTCGCCGCCTGCTTGCGCACGGGCTTCTTTTCGGGCGCGGGCGGCCGGGCGCTCAGCGTGAGCGTCTCCAGCTTCTCGCGCAGGGTGCGCGTCTCCTGCTTGAGCGCGTCCAGCTCCTCGCGCAGCGACGCGACCTCGCGGGCCTGGGGCGCGCCTTCGCGCAGGGACCGCACGGCCTCGCGGGCGTAGCGGCGCGTTCGCGGGTCGCTGAAGGTCGTGCCCTCCAGCGCGGGCAGCAGGCGCCGGTCGCCCAGCGTGGAGGCCGCGTCGCAGACCGCCAGCTGCACGCGGAACTGCGGGTCTCGCAACAGCTGCGCGAACAGGTCCACCGCTTCGCGCTTGCGGTTCGCCACCTCCGCCAGCTTCGCCACCGCGCTCACGGCCGCGCGGCGCAGGAACGAGGGCTGGCCGTAGGCCGTCCGAGCCACGGCCACCGGGAACGCCGCCGCGTCCTGCGTCTCCGCCAGCCCGTCCATCGCGGCCGCGCCGATGACGTCCTGGAACGACGGCCGCGTGGCGGCGGCCTCCAGCAGGGGCAGCGCATCCGGCGCGCGCACGCGGCCCAGTCCCCGCGCGGCCTCCGCCTCCACGAAGTAGCTGGCGTCTCCGGCCTCCAGCAGCGCGCGCAGCCGGGCAGCCACCTCCACGTCGTGGCGGAACTCACCCAGCGCGGCGACGACGGCGCGGCGCACGCGCGGGTGCCCGGTGACGGCCGAGTCGAGCAGCAGCGCGCGGGCCTCCGGCGTGCGGATGCGGCCCAGCGCCTTCGCGCACGCGGCGCGGGTGGCCCAGAAGAGCTTCGCGTCCTTCAGCGCGCGGCCCAGCGCCTCCACCGACCGCGGGCCACCGTCCTTGCCCAGCGCGTGCGCGGCCTCCGTGCGCGCGCGGGCCTCCGGGGCGCTCGCCAGCTCCTCGCGCCACAGCCCCACGGCCTTGTCCACGTCCAGCGTGCCCAGCACGTCGCGGCGCGGATCCACGCGCACCTGCGTGGGCGCGGCGGGGCAGGGAAGGTGGAAGCGGTGCTCCGCGTCCGTGAGGTCCAGCCGGTGGCGCGTGTCTTCTCCATTCGCCGTGACGACGACCTCCAGCGGCAGCCGGAAGACAGGCGTGCCCGAGTCCGTGCGCTGCGTCTGGCGCACGGCGATGCGCAGGCGCGCGTCGTCCGCCTCGTAGCGGACCTCCACCTTCAGCTCCGGGTGTCCGGGGGAGAAGACGTACTGGTCGAACACCGGGTCCAGGTTGTGGCCGGTGGCCTCTTCAAAGGCGCGCGCCAGGTCCACCGTCTCCACCACGCCGTGGCGGTGGGACGCGACGTAGTGGCGCAGGGCGCGCACGAAGAGGTCATCCCCCACGCGGCGGCGCAGCTCGTGGAGCACCAGCCCGCCCTTCTCGTAGAGGTGGCGGTCGAACAGGTCCATGGGCGCCTGGAACTTCCGGGCGACGATGGGGCGCGCGTAGCGCTCGCGCGTCTCGGAGAGGTAGGCCTCCAGGTCGAGCGCCCGGTGATGGTCGGCCTCGTCCCGGTTGTCCCCGCGCTCCTTCCAGAGCACCTCGAAGTAGGTGGCGAAGCCCTCGTTGAGCCAGCCGTGGGGCCAGTCGCGGCAGGTGAGCAGGTCGCCGAACCACTGGTGCGCCAGTTCGTGGGAGATGAGCGGTTCGGCGGTGTAGTCCAGGTGCGCCCGCGCGTCGTGCAGCACGGTGTCCACCAGCGTGGTGGCCGTGGTGTGCTCCATGCCGCCCAGGATGAACTCCGTGACGAACACCTGCGCGTAGCCGCTCCACGGGTAGGGCTCGCCGGTGAGGGCTTCGTACGCGGCGATCATCCGCGGCGTGCGCGCCACGCACCGGAGCGCGTCCTCGCGGCGGCCCTTGGGGAACAGGTAGCGCAGCGGCGTGGTGCCGGCGGTGTCGGTGGCCTCGTCGAAGTCGCCCACCACCAGCGTGACGAGGTAGGGCGCGTGCGGCTGCGCCATGCGGTGGTGCTGGGTGCGCCGCCCGCCGGTGGTGACGTCGCTGACGAGCACGCCGTTGGACAGCGACGTCATGTGCGCCGGGAAGGTGGCGATGACCTCCGACGTGGCCTTCTGCGCGGGCGTGTCCAGGCAGGGGAACCAGCACCTCGCGTCGATGTCCTGGCCCTGCGTCCACGCCTGGACCGGGCGGTCGGGGTAGCCCGCGTCGGGGCCCCAGAAGTAGAGGCCTCGGCGGGGACGGGCGCGGTAGGTGAGCGCGACGTCACACGCCTGGCCTGAGTCCAGCGCGCGAGGCAGCTCCACGCGCACGTGGGCGCCGGAGTTGGAGAAGGGGACGGAGCGGCCGTCGACGCGCGCGTCGCTGACGTCCAGGTCCACCGCGTCGAAGGTGACGGTGGTCACGGCGCGGACCGCGGACACGCGGGTGGTGCAGGTGCCGGCCAGGGCGCGCGCGTCGAAGTCCAGGTCCAGCTCGATGCGCACGTGCTCGGCGCGCACGGGGCGGGGCGCGGCGTAGTGCTCGGTGGCGCCGGGGAGGCTGAACGGATGCGGGTCGGAGGACCCGGCGGCGGCGGGGGCGTGGCGGTGGCAGCAGCGCATGGGAGAGGTGACTCTTTCGCAAGCCCGCCCCCGGGTCGAGACGCTTTGAACCGGGTCTTGTCGGAATTCCGGGAACTGGACCGGCGGAGGTTGAGAAACGGCCGGGGCTTCCCCAGGATGGGAGGACCGTGCAGGCCGTTCTCTACTTCTCCGACAAGCAGGTGCGCGAGAAGCTCTTCGCCTTCGTGGACGGGGCGCCGGGGCTGATGCTGGTGGCGGGGGTGCGCCACGGCGCGGGGATGACGCGTCCTCCCCAGGCGCGCGAGCCCTTCGCGGCGCTGGAGGACCGCTTCGGGGACGTGCTGGCGCAGGTCATCGTGGCGGACGAGGGCACCACGGAGGGCATGTGGCGCGACCCGCTGGGAGACCTGGGCGACCGGCTCTACCCGGACGACAAGAAGCGCGCCTACGCGGCGGCCACGGGCTACGTGCTGCTGGAGGGCGGCCGGCCGCGCGCGGTGGTGCGCAAGCACGCCAGTCCCACTGAAGACCTGTGGTTCCTGCAAGAGGCCCTGAGCCGCCTGTCTCCTGGCATCCCCGCGCCCGACCCGGCGAAGCGTCCCGGCCACCGCCGGCCTGAGCCCGCGCCCAGGGCCCCACCGCGCTACGGGCCCGCGAGCGACGAAGCCACGCCCCCGCGCGGCAGCCGCGCCGTCGCACCCGAGCCGGAGACGAAGGACCCCTGGACGGTGCTGGGCATCGCGCGGGGGACGCCGAAGGACGAAGCGCGCAAGGCCTTCCGCGCGCTCATCGCGCAATACCATCCGGACAAGGTCGCGCACCTGGCGCCGGAGTTCCACGCGCTCGCGGAGCGCAAGACGCGTGAAATCCTGGACGCGTGGGAGGCGCTGGAGCGCGACGCGGGCTGATCAGTGCACGGTGCGGCGCGGCTTCTTACGCGCGGGACGCTTCAGCCGGGCCTCCAGGTAGTCCTTCAACACCACGGCGTTGTTGTGCTCGGTATCGCGAGCGCCGTAGAGCAGGGTGACGCGGCCCTGGCGCGCGGCCTCCAGCAGCGGCTCCCAGACGTCCGGGTGCGCGTCCAGCTCGCGGGTGTACCGGCGCCGGAACTCGTCCCAGCGCTCGACGTCATGGGCGAACCACCGCCGCAGCTCCGTGCTGGGCCCGACCTCGCGCGGCCAGCCATCCAGGTGGAGGTCCGCCTTCTTCCGCCCCCGAGGCCACAGCCGGTCCACCAGGAAGCGGGTCCCCGCCCGGGCCTCCGGGCCGTGCTCGTCATAGACGCGCTGGAGTCGAATCATCTTTCACCTCAGATCACCAACGTTGGTGCCGGTGCGTCCAACCGGAACCGCGCGATGAGCGGCACGTGGTCCGACAGGCCGTGGAAGCGGCTGGTCAGGTCCCCGAAGGGCCGCGTCTCCTCCGTGTCCAGCCAGCTCACGCCGCCACCGGAGAACAGGTGGTCCAGATGCATGCGCATGTGCATGAAGCCCGCGGTGGGGAAGGCGCGGGACAGGGTCGGGTTGATCTGCCCGACCGCCGCCTGCGCGCACGTCAGGTGCGCATCCCCCGTGAGATAGCGGAACACCGGCGAGGACGGCGGCGAGTTGAAGTCCCCGCACACCACGAAGGGCTCCTCCTTCGCGTGCAGCCCGATGAAGCCCGTGAGCTTCATTGCCTCGTGGAGCTGGTTGACGCCGCAGCCCATCTTGTCGCGCGTGGCCCAGAACTCGCGGGCGAACGGCGTGGGCAGGCTCAGGTGCGTGTTGAAGATGTGGAACGCGCGCTGGTCCGCGCGGCGGATGACCCGCATGTGCGCGCAGATGCGGCTCTGCTTGCGCTCCTTCAAGCCCTGCACGTGGTGGTGCGTGATGTGCTCCGGCGCCTGCACGTTGTGCCTGTCCACCTGGAGCGTGCGCGTGTTGACGAGCATCGCCAGGCCGGTGGTGTAGAGCGACAGCTCGCCCACCTTGTAGTGGTGCGCGCGGAAGTAGAACGCCTCGTAGGGCATCTCCCTCCCCTGGAGGGCGAACGTCTCCTCCACGCGCGTCATGAAGGCCTCCAGCTGCGTCTCCCCTGGACGCGTGGGCCGGTGCACGATGTTGCTGCGCAGCGAGGACGTCTCCACCTCCTGGAGGCACACGACGTCCGGCAGCGGGTCCAGCGTGGACAGTGCGGCCGCCACCCGGCGCTTGGGACCGATGGTGCTCGCGAGCCCCCTCAGCATGTGGCCGAAGTAGCGGACGTTGTACGTGACGATGCGCAGCGCTGACGGCTCCATGGTCCGGTCGCTACCTCCCCATGCCTCGCGGTGAAAAATGGGAAGCCCTGGGACGAACGTCCAGGTCTCCCCGCGCTCTTCACCATGGGATGCGCGCGCGCCCGCCGCGATGTAGCGCCAGGCGGACAAAGGGCTCGCCCGCCCGGCTGCTCACGGAGCGGGCTTCACCCGCACCATCGTGTCCAGCAGGTGCTCCAGCGCCCGGTCCGGGTCGTCACAGAGGCCCGCGTGCACCGGGCCCGTCTGGAGCATCGTGCTCCGGGGCGCCACCAGCCAGTGCCAGCGCTCCTTCTGGGGCAGCCGCCCAATGGGCCCCGCGTCCTTCCCGCCCACGCACACGCGGCGGAAGCTCTCCAGGTGGCCGCTCAACAGCTCCACGTCCGCGTCCGGGGACAGCGCCTTGAGCCGCGCCGCGTCCAGCTCCACGCGCGCGCCCAGGTAGCGGTGCTGCACGCAGAAGAGGACGACGCCCACGTTGATGAACTCCTCGCGCTCCACGCGAGGCACCAGCCGGATGATGGCGTAATCAAACGAGCTGGGCGTGGGCACGCGTCGCCTCCTCGATGAACGCCGGCGCCGCTTCCAGCCTGCGCATCAGCCACGTCACGTACGCCGCGCGGTGCTCCGCCGCGGACGCGAACGTGGGCTCCTGGCCCAGCCACGCCTCCGGGATGGACCCCACGATGCGCTCCACCACCTCCCGCGTCACCCGCTCCCGGAGCAGGTCCCCCGCCGCCGCCAGCCCGTGCGCCCAGGGCAGGAGCACGTGGTCCTTGATGGGCGCGAAGCGCGTCTGGCTGCGCTCCTCCCACCCGTCCCACGAGTGGTGGAAGTACATCGCCGCCCCATGGTCGATGAGCCAGAGGTTGCGGTGCCACACCAGGAGGTTGGGGTTCTTCGGCGTGCGGTCCACGTTCGTCACGAACGCGTCGAACGCCACGATGGCGGACGCCACCTGCGTCTCCGGCACCGGCACCGCCAGCGGGTCGAACGTCACCGAGCGCGGCAGGTAGTCCAGCGCCAGGTTCAACCCCGTGCTCGACTTGAGCAGCTCCCGGATTTCGCTGTCCGGCTCGTTGCGCCCCAGCGACACGTCCAGCTCCACGAACACCAGCTCCGGAACGCGCAGGCCCAAGACCCGCGCCAATTCCCCGGCCAGCAACTCCGCGATGAGCGCCTTGGCCCCCTGGCCCGCTCCACGGAACTTCACGACATAGAGCCCCGCGTCGTTCGCCTCCACGATGGCGGGCAGCGAGCCCCCCTCGCGCAAGGGCGTCACGTAGCGCGTGGCGGTGACCGTCCTCAGCATCACTCGTCCTCGACAGTTCCCGGGCACTCCGGGGGTGGCGGCTGTACCACGGCCCTGCCCGACGGGGAAACACCCTGCACCTGACCGTGCTTCCCCTCGCGCACCATCGATTCAATTGCGCGCAATTGAATTGCGCACTACATATTCCCCATGTCGACGGATGACTTCCTCCGGCTGGACCTGCAGCTGTGCTTCCCGCTCTACGCGGCGTCGCGAGCGATGGTGCAGGCCTACACGCCGCTCCTGGCGAAGCTGGGGCTCACCTATCCGCAGTACCTGGTGATGCTGGTGCTCTGGGAGACGGACGGGGTGTCCGTGAAGGAGCTGGGGGAGAAGCTGTACCTGGACTCGGGGACGCTCACGCCGCTGCTCAAGCGTCTGGAGACGCTGGGCTTCGTGCGCCGCGAGCGCTCCAAGGAGGACGCGCGGTCGGTGACGGTGTCGCTCACCGCGCAGGGAAAGGCCCTGCGCCGCAAGGCCGCGTCCATCCCCGAGGCCATCGTCTGCCGCACCGGCCTGACGCTGGAGGAGCTGGCGCGGCTGCGCCGGGACATCCAGCGGTTGTTCGAGAAGGTTTCCTCACGCAGCGCTTGAAGACACACGCCGTTCCTCCACTCACGCAAAGGAGCAACACCATGGCCCCGGTCCAGATCTCCCCGCTCTACTCCACCACCGCCATCACGCACGGCGGCCGCAACGGCAAGCTGCTGCTCGACAACAGCCCGCTGAACGGCCTGGAGCTGGCCATGCCGAAGCAGCTGGGCGGCTCCGGCAAGGAGACGGCCACCAACCCCGAGCAGCTCTTCGCCGCGGGCTTCTCCTCCTGCTTCGAGAGCGCGCTGCGCCTGGTGGCGGGCAAGGCCGGCAAGAAGCTGGATGAGAAGGCCGGCGTGAAGGCCGCCGTCACCATCGGCAAGACGCCCGAGGGCGGCTTCGGCCTGGCGGTGGAGCTCACGGGCATCCTCCCCGGCGTCCCCCGCGAGGAGGCGCAGAAGCTGATGGAGGCGGCCCACCAGGTGTGCCCGTACTCCAACGCCACGCGCGGCAACATCGAAGTGAAGATCTCCGTCGCGGAGTAGTCCTTCACGCCCCCGGGCTCTCCCTGGAGGGAGGGCCCGGCAGGAGCGCCAGCAGGTTGTTCTGGATGTTCTGGCAGATGGTGTCGAGCGGCAGGTCGTTGTCGTCCGTGCCGAACGGGTCTTCAATCTCGACGCCAATCTCCTCGATGCCAAAGAACACATACGCGACCACGAACGTGGCCACGACTGTCACCCAGCCAAAAGTCTCCACCAGCGCGAAGGGCAGGGTGAAGCAGTAGAGGATGAGCGCGCGGCGCAGGTGCACCATGTACGCGAAGGGCATGGGCGTGCGGTGGATGCGCTCACAACCTCCCAGGTAGTCGACGAGCAGTTGGACGTTCTGGTCCAGCTGCATCTGGACGTACTCCGGATACAGCCCCTGCCGGCGGCCTTCATCCAGCACGCCGGTCATCCGGCGGGCCACGGCGAGCGGCACGTGCTGGGCCTTGAGCGCGTCCGTCACCTCCCCGGAGGGCAGGGTGTCCGTGTGGGGGCCCAGGTGCCGCTGCTGGCCGCGCAGCCACGCGGCGGTGGCGAAGGGGAACGCCGCCGTCCAGTACACCAGCGTGGCCTGGTGCGGTGTCCTGCCCAGGAAGGGCTCCGCCGCGCGGATGAGGTTTCGCGTCTCGTTGACGATGCCGCCCCACAGCTTCCGGCCCTCCCAGAAGCGGTCATAGGAGGCGTTGGTGCGGAACACGAGCAGGAGGCTCAGCGAGATGCCCGCCAGCGTGTGCACCGTGGGGGGCGAGCCCACGTCGTGCACGTGGAGGTGGAAGCCCACCACGGCCGCGGACCAGACGACGCACACCATCACGCGGCCGACGATCTCCTTCACCATCGAACCGCGCAGGTAGTGGAAGTAGCTCCACCAGCGATGCGGGTCATACTCAACCATGTGGGGGTCTTCCTCCGGGAACGGGGGGGCGCATGCTAACCGCACCGCGACGCGTCGCGAGCGTCGCATTGCGGGATTGCGGATGCCTGACTTTCCGGGTGATGGCCCGGCGTCGGGGGCTTCAGCTATGCATGAGGACGGTCCGTTTCCTTCCTCGTTCTGGAGGCGTCCTCCATGCGCCGTCACCTCACGCCCCTGCTGATGTTCCTCGCCGCCACCGCGAGCGGTTGCAGCTTCCTGCGCACGGACACGCTGCTGGACACGGTCAACGCGCCGGACTCGCCAGCGCCCAAGGACCTGCCCATCCGGGTGCCCGCGGTGGAGCGCGTGGCGGGGCTGACGCGCGCGCAGTTGATGGACTCCTATCTGGACCCCGCGCGCGCGGGCGCGTGGATGGAGGCGCTGGGCGCATCTCCCGAGGCCGTGCTGGACATGACGGGGTGTCTGGTCAAGCACGCGGGCAACGACACGGCCTCCTGTTATGAGAACGCGGAGCGCATGGGCTACGTGGACCGCACGGTGAAGGCGTCCGCGTGGAGCGTGCCCCTGCCGGTGCAGTCCTTCTCCGTGGCGGCGCCGTCCGACGAGGAGGTGGACGCGCAGCGCTTCCTGTCGAACGCGATGGGGATTGGCCCGTCGCTCGCGGCGCTGCAGCAGTCGCTGGAGGTGCCGCTGTCGCGCGACGTGCTGGCGCAGGGCATCCAGCGGGGCGCGGCGTCCGCGGCCGCGTACGTGCGCGCTCGTTCGTGGAAGCGGGACCTGAAGCGGCCCAGCACCGCGGTGGTGCTGAGCGGCGGCGGGGCCAACGGCGCGTTCAGCGCGGGGGCCATGTGGCGGCTGTTGGGCATCCTGGAGCAGTGCCGGGGCAAGCCCGCGCCGGAGGGCTGCGGGGACGCACGCATCGACCTGGCGGCGGGCACCAGCACGGGCGCGCTCATCAGCACGCTGGTGGACCTGTTCCACACGCCGGGCCAGGAGGCGAACGCGCGGCGGCTGTTGATGGGCAACTACACGTGCACGGTGGAGTCGGACCTGTACTGCGTGAACTCCACGTGGCTGTGGAACCTGGCGGACGACACGCGGGGGCTGGTGAAGTTCGACGGCATCTACAAGAAGCTGGATGCGTTCATCAAAGACGAGCAGCTGCACAACGGCACGGAGCTGGTGTCGGTGTCGGTGGACTTCCAGACGGGCGACGTGTTCAGCGTGAGCGACCAGGACCCGGCGGACTTCAAGCCGGGCGCGACGGACAAGCAGCGCCGGGGCGGGATGACGAACGCCATCGTGGCGTCCATCGCGGAGCCGGTGCTGTCGAACCCCGTGGGCCGGCTGCCGTCGGCGGCGGGGGACCGCACGGGGACGTACTACGACGGCGGCGTGCGCTCGGGGCTGCCGCTGCTGCAGGCGGTGCAGCGCGGGGCGGAGCGCGTGCTGGTGATTTCGACGGGGGGCGTGAACCCGTCTCCCGCGACGGATCCGAAGAACGCGGTGAGCGTGCTGATGCGCACCATTGATTTGTTCGTGGCGCAGCCGCGCGTGGGCGAGGTGCAGCAGGCGGAGCTGCTCGCGGTGGCGCGCCGGCTGGGCGAGTACAACGTCTGCGTGCTGCGCGGCGCGACGGAGGACTTCTGCCGCCGCAAGGGCCTGGGCTTCCAGCCGCGCACGGTGGGGCCGGGGGCGGGGCAGGCGGTGTGGATGGGCTCCGCGCGCTTCGACCAGGTGGCGTCCAGCTGGCGCAGCGCGTGGATGTTCAAGCCGGAGACGGGGCTGGCGACGGCGAGCGGCTACTCCTTCACGCCGGAGGTGATGCAGCCGCTCTTCGTGGCGGGCGTGGAGTCCATGCAGAAGCGCTGCGCGGAGGTGCTGTCCCTGTTCGACATCCAGGGCACGCTGGCGGCGAACGAGTGCGCGCGCCAGCTGGTGGAGGTGGCGGACGAGGCGCGAGCGGCGCTCCCGTCCGCGGCGCAGTGCCGCGAGGACAAGCCGGAGCGCCGCACGTGTGAAGACTGACGCGGGCTACCGGCCCCCGTCGATGACCCACTTGCCCCAGCCGGTGAGCGCGGTGCCGTCCTCGGGCACGCGCTTGCCCTTGGGGGGCGCGCGGTAGACGGCGTCCGCGAGCGGCATGAAGCGGGCCTCGTCCGCGAGCCCGTTGAGCGCGGCGCCCCAAGGTTCGGCGGCGTAGGTGGTGACCTGGACGCGGCGCTCGGCGCCTTCGCCCGAGGGCGCTTCGAAGACGAGGGCGGGGACGGGGTGCTGGGCGACGGTGAAGGTCTCCCGGCGCGGGGGCGCGAAGCCCGCGGCGATGGGGGGCCACTGCTGCGGCTGGCTGACGGCCTCGCTGACGGCGGCGAGCAGGGCCTCCTCCAGGGGCGTGGTCTCCGCGTCGCGCAGGTCCGCGCACGGGGCCTCTCCGGAGGGGCCGGTCAGCTCCTTGCGCAGCACGAAGCCGCGCTCGGCGCCCAGGCAGACGCGGCGCACGGAGGACGTGCCGGAGACGTCCTGGCGCACGTCGTACCAGGTGCCCGGGCCCCAGGGCCGGTCGAGCACGGGCACGGTGCCCGGAGCCTCCGTGCCCTGGCGGAAGGACACGAGCGTGAGCTGCTGGCTGCCGCTGGCGCCGAAGCCGGAGAGCGTGGTGCTGGCGTCGAGCAGGCCGTGGGTGAGGTACAGCGGGCCGGGCTCATTGGCGTAGAGGCGGTTCTGGAGGGGGCCGTCGCTGGGGCGGCGGTCGTCGAGGAAGCGGCGGGCGTCCCAGGAGCGGCCGGCGGCGGTGGTCTGTTCGGTGGAGCGCTGGCCGCGGTGTTCCTCCTTCCAGGGCTGGGTTTCTTCCATGCGCATGGGCAGCACGCGGGGCTGGGAGAGGCGCGGGTGGGGCAGCGGCCTGCCCTGATCATCCGTGAAGGTGACGGTGAGCCAGGCCCACGGCGCCTGGACGGCGACGACCTCCAGCGAGACATGACCGGCCACGCCCACGCCGGAGTCCGCGCCGGGGCGGCCCCGGTGGGCGGAGAAGGCGTACTCCACGCGGTCGCCCACGCGGGCGCGCTGCCACGGCGAGGGCGTGGCGTCCGTGGCGGGGGCTCCGGCGTCCGGCACGGAGGCTTCAATGGGGACGGAGGCGTCGGGCGGTTCGGTGGCGGTGGTGCCGTCCGCGGGGGAGACGGCGCGGGGCTTCATGCTTTCGCAGCCGGTGCCCAAGAGGAGCGCGGAGCACAGCAGGAGGGGAGCGCGGAGGAGGGGGCGTCGCATGGGGCCGCTAGATACACGGAGCGCCGAGCGGATCCGCGTGGACGGTTGCCGCTTGCGCGGCGTCAACGTGCGCTGGTCGACAGGGCAGGATGCGCCGGGTTCTGCCCCAGGAGATCTCCCCACGAACCGAACGCCCGGCAGCCCGGTTCCATCAAATCGAAGGGTTTGGTTGACACTCGAATTGCGAGCGTCAATATTATCACCAGGAGATGGTGATTATTTCTGGTGCGCATCCAGAACTGCGTCCCTGGCGCAAACTGAGCGTCGAGGAGATCGCTGCGCTCTCGGAGGTTTCGCCCCGGCGTGTCTGGCAGGAACTGGAGGAGGGCATCCTGCCTGGCCGTACAAAAGGCCGGACCCGCCACAGCTTCGGGCCACGGGACGTCTTCTACTTCCGCCTCGTGCGGCACCTGGAGAAGGCGCTGACGCTGACCCAAAGCGTGCGTCGTGAGCTCCACGAAGCGATCTACCGAGTTCATGAGCATCCATCGTCTTGGTTGAAGACCGACACGGGTTGGGAGCTCACGCCCGTCCAGGCGAGCTTCGACGCGCGGCAGCCATTTGCTGAATCGGTGAAGAAGGTGCGCCTGTTCATCCACGGCAAGCGGCGCATCGAGTCACGTCCGGACATCCTGGGCGGTGAGCCTGTCTTCAAGGGCACGCGCATCGCGGTCCGGCACGTGGGAGACCTGCTGTTGAAGGGAGTTCCGCGTGCGGAGGTCCAGGAGGACTTTCCCCGCCTGGATGACGAAGACCTCACCTTCGCGACGCTCTTCGCGCAGCTTCCCCGACCACCGGGGCGCCCGCGCAAAGCACTCGTGCTTCGTCGAGAGGGCGCTTAGTCTGCCTTTCGATGAAGTTGTTGATGGATGAAAACCTTTCTCCCAGGCTTGCTGGGCGTCTCCATGCCAAGGGCGTGGAAGCCTCGCAAATCGTCCATCTGGGGAAGGCAAGCATGACGGACCCTGAGGTCTGGCGTCTGGCATTCGAGCACAGCGAAGTGGTCGTTAGGGCCCGCTCAGAAATTAGTTAGCCGATTTTCGCGCTCCGAGGCCGATTTTCCGGGGGTGAGAACGCCTCTCATGGCTAAGTAATTTGTGAGCGGGCCCTAACCGCCCGATCCTCGACGCACTGACGCCTGTTGCCGGCGATCGTCGGAAAGGTTTTCCTCGCGGGCGGTATTCACCGCAGCACGATCGAAGGGCTACCACCAGAGCTGCCACTCGAACAGAGCTGCCACTCGAATCACTCAACAGAAGCGCATTAGGACCTACGGCTGGGCTCCGCGAGCGAGTCTCGCTACTCCAGTCTTGACGGCCAACCCGGCACCTTGCGAAGTTATGATCCAACTATGCCGCTCCTGAAATCCCCGCCGGACCTGCTCACGCAGGCGCTTAATCGGTTTAGAGAAGAGCGCGTTGCTCGAGTACCAAAAGAGGAGACTTGCCTACGTCACAATGGTTCTACGCTCAACTTGCCCCAGATAACTGACGGACCAAGGCGAACGATATTCCTATCCTCAAGCGGCACCGACGTGGACAGGATAAGAGACGAGATTAGAGCCAACCGCCCGCCAAGCTTCGATGATCCAGGCTTGTTAGAGATTACCCTCGCAATCGACGGAATCCCCGTCGGCGAGGGTCCCGTCGTGGTCGAGCGCGGGATTCGTGCAGTTTCCCTTCATGAAGGAATCGCCCAGATGATCGGGCTTCCAAACGGATGGGTCGAGTCACAGAAGCGTTTGATCGAGCAGGCGCTTCGACTCCTCTATTTGGGCGGCCAGTATCAGGTCGTACCTCTACGAGCTTCGCTAGACGAGGGGGACGAACCGGACGTACGGGACATAATGGGTCTTCACCTCGGACTGGCCGGGGGCTCACCGAGGCGCCTCCTTTACCTCCGCGCGGAGGCGGGCAAAGGAAAGAGCACAATACTAGCTGATTTCGCGCGATGTAATATTGGGCGCGAGTCATCACCGTTGCCGCTCTACATCCCGCTTCGTGAGCTTCAACGAGGCGGGATTTCTTGGGAGTCGCTCGCGGCTTCGCTCGGGCTCGCCGGTTCAGCGCCGGACGCATTCCGGTGTGCGGCGCGAGCTGGATTGGTTGCGCTCCTACTCGATGGACTTGACGAGGTCGCGGGCCGATACGATCCCAACGTCGTCTCTGAGGTGATACAGCTACTTCAGAAGACGATTGCAACACCGCACGCGCGGATCGCTCTTTCGGGCCGCACGACTGAGGCGTTTCTGCTCGACAAGGAGAAATCACTCCAGATCGGACTCGAACTCCCAGACGTTGAAAGCAGAGATTTCAAGCGCTACGCCGAGACCGTCACAAACATCATCGTTCCAGAGTGGCCCAGAATTGCGAGCAGGCTTCCTGACGCAAGTTACGACTCACTAACACTGGGTGACGAACCTCCATCCGAATCCGAGCGGAATGCGATAGTCACCTGGATTCAGCGGGTGTTCTCGGAGTTCGGAAAAGACCGCTCTCTGTTCTTTGTTCAGAGCCTTGCCTGCCTTGCGCGAACACACCAGCTCTCTGGAAACCGGCCGCTCGTCATCAACAGCAACGTCAATACAGATGTCTCGATTTACGACATTTGCCTGCTTGCGGCTTCGCTAGCTTGTTGTCGGGAGCAGGACAAGATAGAAGCGATAGCGAGAGATAAATTCGACGCCTCGCGTCAGCTTAAGTTGCTCACATACTTTGCCCTCCTCGCCTCGGCTGATGCGAACTTGTCACTAAGGCTCTCTCGACCGAATGCGGCAGCGCAGAGTGTTTTTGATATCGATCCAGTAAACGAGAACGAAGAATTCACGGCGGTTTTGCGTCAGATGCAGAAGCACGCGCTTCTGTTTGCGTCTCGGGACGGCCTGACTACGGGCGATTGGAAACCTGCGTTTCTTAGCGATTGGATTCGCTCGGTCTTGCTCGTCCGTGCTTGGCAGAGCGAGACGGATGGGCTCGGAGGCGCGAGTCGGGAAACACTGGAACGGGTAGTGCTCCAAGCGCGTCGGGCTGGTCTCGCATTCGGCTCCATTTTTCCGGATCTACCAATCGAGGAGAGGACGGCTACTCTCGCCGAACTGTCGGTTAAGCTGGCGTCCGCAGCGAATGAAGGCTCTCCTGAAGCATGCGCGAATTATTGGCATCTGATCGTTGGCGCAAAAGACCAAGATCGAAGCACCGTTCAGGCGCGTCCAGCCAATATCGTCGATCTGACGGATCTCAGCGAACTTGAAGTGGAAGGACTGCAACTCGATGAGCATTTTTCAGCAAACCTCGCCTTTTTTGTTGCATCCAAATTCACAAGTTGCAGCATCGCTGGCGCCACGTTCAGTTCATGCGACTTCTCTGGCGCAATATTCTCGGGTTGCACCCTGACGAACGTGTGCTTTGCGCACTGCGATGGCCCCTTGTTTTTTGTTGATTGCGACTTCTTTGGGTGTTCATTCGAAGACTTGCGCACAAGCCATCTTCCCGCTGTTTTGTTTGTGAACTGCACGTTCAATGGCGGAAAGATCTCCCAAAATTCACATCCAAGCTCTCCCAGTGCCTACGGAAGTGCGATCGAATTCTACGACTGCATCACCACATCGTCGCCTGCTGAGTTTCTTTGCGGAGAGTGGCTTGGTATCGACGTCAATCAAGTGGATGGGCTCATCCATGCTGAAGATCGCACTCGCGGCTCTCCTGCTGAGGAGTGCTTGCGGCGGCTTCTTAGACCGTTCTTCCCGTCGCGCGTAGGTAGTAGAGGAGAGATTCAGGCTCGTCGATACATCCGCCTCTCAGCTATTGGACGAGGCGTCTTCCCAAACGGATCGCCGGACTCATCCAGGCTTCAAGAAGCACTTCTCTCGGTCGGCTTCACCCCAGGCGGGCGGAGTGATCATCTTTACGCGCCTTGGAGCGGAGTCGCAGGCGCAAGTGAAGCTGGATTCGCTTTGAGGAATGAAATGATCGCGTTCATTCGTACCGGGAAGCGTTCTCCGAAGATCGATTCGCTACTCCAGCGGATCGACCGCGATTCTGAGTGGTGATAGCTAGGAGCGTGTCGGGGTAAGGGCCCGCTCAGAAATTAGTTAGCCGATTTTCGCGCTCCGAGGCTGATTTTTCCGGGGGTGATAGCGCCTCTCATGGCTAAGTAATTTGTGAGCGGGCCCTTACCACCAACGTGGGAGACTTCATCGTGCTCGCACGGGATTGCGAGCTTCACGCGGGCATCATTGCCTTTCGTGTCGCTGGACTCAGTGCCGAAGAGCAATGGCAGCACCTGGAACCTGTCGTGAACCATGTCCTCGGACAGTAGTTGGATCTCACCAACAAGCTGGTCGAGGTCTGGGCCGTGGGTGACTTCGACGTGAGCGACCTGCCGGTGCCTTGAGCGGGCATCAAGTACAGTGGGCCCTCTCACTTCCGGAGCCAAAGCGCATGCCTTCGCCCCTGTCCATCCGCCGTGTCGTCCTCTACAAGCACGGCGTCGGCTACTTCGAGCGCCGGGGGAAGGTGACCGGCAGCGAGACCGCGCACCTGGACTTCAAGGCGCGCGACATGAACGACGTGCTCAAGTCCATGACCGTGCTGGACTTGAACGGCGGCTCCGTGTCCGCCGTGAGCTACGACTCCACCAAGCCCCTGGAACAGCTCCTCTCCGAAGCCACCATCCGCATCCCCGAACACGGCAGCCTCACCGCGCTGCTCGGTCAGGTGAAGGGCGCCCGCGTTCGTGCCCGCGTCGGCGGTGCTCAGGTCGAAGGCGCCATCGTCGGCCTGGAGTCCCTGCCCGTCGTCCAGGGCGAGGCCAGCGTCGTGCGCCCCTTCCTCACGCTGCTCGTCGGCGCGTCGCTGCGCACCTTCGACGTGCTGGAGCTGGGCGAGCTGGAGTTCCTCGACGAGGCCGTGCGCAAGGACCTGGAGTTCTACCTGGCCACCGTCATGTCCTCGTACAAGAAGGACTCCAAGCGGCTGTCCATCCTCACCGCGGGAGAGGGCTCGCGCGAGCTGTACGTCAGCTACGTGCTGGAATCCCCCGTGTGGAAGACCAGCTACCGCATCCTCCTGGACGAGGGAAAGCCGCCCCTCCTCCAGGGCTGGGCCATGGTGGACAACACCGGTGACGAGGACTGGGTGGACGTGGAGCTGTCCCTCATCGCCGGCCTGCCCGTGTCCTTCGTCCACGACCTCTACAACCCCCGCTACCTGCGCCGCCCCATCGTGGAGGTGCGCTCGGAGACCGGCGTCGCGCCCGTCATCCCCCAGGAGGCCCACGAGAGCTTCGCCGAGCCCCTGATGGAGACGGACGACGAGGGCTCCTTCGGCTCCGCCGACATGGCGCCCTCCGCCAGCGTCATGCCCGCCATGGCCGCGCCCGCGCCCGCCCCCCGCATGCGCGCCAAGGGCGGACCCATGATTGGCGGCAGCGGACGCGGCATGCGCGAGACGCTGGAGCAGAGCACCGCCGTGACGACGCTGACCAAGGAGGTCGGCGACCTCTTCGAGTACGGCGTGGACCGCCCCGTCACCGTGCACCGCAACCAGAGCGCGCTCGTGCCCATCCTGCAGCGCCCCTTCGAGGGCCGCCGCGTGCTGCTCTACAACCGCGCCACCCGTGAGAAGAACCCGATGGCCTGCATCGAGTTCAAGAACACCACCGGCCTCACGCTGGAGGGCGGCCCCGTCACCATCACCGAGGAAGAGACCTACGTCGGTGAGGCGATGCTCGACACCCTCAAGCCGGACGACACGCGCTTCGTCCCCTACGCCGTCGAGCTGTCCTGCGTCATGTCCGTGGAGGAGGACCAGGAGGAGGGCCCGGTGTTCCGCGCGCGCCTCAACCGGGGCACCCTGGTGGTGGAGTTCTTCCACCAGCGCCGCACGAAAATCCTCGCGCGCAACAAGGCGAAGCGTCCCCAGGTGCTCTTCGTGGAGCACCCGCGCACCGGCTGGGAGCTGAAGGACACGGCCGCCCCCGCGGAGACCACGGACGGCTTCTGGCGCTTCAAGCGCGAGCTGGCCCCGGGCACCTCCGACACGCTCGTCATCACCGAGCGCACCCGGGGCCACCGCCAGTACTACCTGGGCAACCTGGGGCTGGAGGAGGTGACGTTCTTCCTCGACTCGCGCTTCATCGACCCGCGCGTCGCCCAGGCCCTGCGCGACGTGGTGGCCATGCGCGAGAAGCAGTCGAGCGTCACCCGCGAACTCCAGCGCCTCAACGAGGAGCGCGCCCAGCTCTTCAAGGACCAGGAGCGGATCCGCTCCAACATCGACTCGCTCAAGAGCGGCGCGTCCCAGCGTGAGCTGGTGGAGCGCTTCGTCACCAAGCTCAACGCGCAGGAGGACCGGCTGGAGAGCATCGGCCGGGAGCTGGAGCGACTCGAAGAGGAGCGCACCCGCCTTCAGGCGGAGACGAACCAGCGCATCGAGTCGCTCTCCTACGAAGCGGACCTGTAGCTACTGCGCGTCCGCGCGGAACACCTCGCGGCCCGCGACCACCGTCAGCTGGACCTGCCCGGTGAGCAGGTCCGCCGGGGGCGCGTCCACCGGATCCACCGACAGCGCCACGAAGTCCGCGTCCATGCCGGGCTTCAGCTGGCCGCGCTGCGCTTCCGCGAAGGACGCCCAGGCCGCGCCCACGGTGAAGCCCTCCAGCGCCTCCTGGCCGCTCAGGCGCTGATCCGGCTGCCACCCGCCCGGAGGCTGGCCGCTCGGGTCCTGCCGCGTGCGCGCCGCGTACAGCCCCGCGAGCACGTCGGGCCGCTCCACCGGGAAGTCGCTGCCCAGCGCCAGCACGGCGCCCGCGGCCTTCAGCTTCTGCCACGCATAGGCGCCCTGGATGCGCTCCGGGCCCACGCGCTTCTCCGCCCAGGGCATGTCGCTGGTGGCGTGCGTGGGCTGCACGCTCGCGACGAAGCCGTTCGCGCCCAGCCGGGTGATGTCCTCGGCCGTCATGATCTGCGCGTGCTCCACGCGGGGGCGCGCGTCCTTCGTCCCCGTGGCCGCCAATTCACGCAGCACCGTGTCCAGCACCAGCGTGTTGGCGCGGTCGCCAATCGCATGCGTCGCCACCTGGAAGCCCCTGCCCACGAAGGCGTGCACGCGCGAGGCGTACTCCTCCGGGGAGAGCAGCAGCAGGCCGCGGTGGCCGGGCTCGTCGCTGTAGGCCGCGCCCAGCGCCGCGCCCCGGCTGCCCAGCGCGCCGTCCAGGAGGAGCTTCACCGCGCGCATCGTCAGGAGCTTCCCCTGGAAGGGGCCGTCCTTGAGGTACTGCACGTGCTCGTCCGTCTGGCCATCCGCCATGGCGTAGACGCGCAGGGGCAGGGTGCCCGCCTTGTCCCAGGCCTGGAGCAGGCGGAAGGTCCGCAGGTCCATGCCGGCGTCGTGCACGCCGGTGAGCCCCACGCGCGCGCAGTGCTCCAGCGCGGCGTGCATGCGCGCCTCGTGCTGCTCACGCGTGGGCGGGGGCAGCACCTTCATGACCAGGTCCATGGCGTTGTCGATGAGCACGCCGCTGGGGTCACCCTCCGGCAGGCGCACGATGGTGCCGCCCGCCGGGTCCTTCGTGTCGCGGGTGATGTTCGCGCGCTTGAGCGCCGCGCCGTTGAGCCACAGCGCGTGCCCGTCGATGCGCCACATCGCCACGGGCGTGTCCTTCAGGTGCTCGCCCATGTCGAAGAGGGTGGGGAAGCGCTGCGTGTCCCAGTCGTTCTGGTCCCAGCCCTGACCCACCAGCCAGTCGCCCTGGTACGCGGTGGCCGGCGCCTTCTCCAGCCGCTGGCGCACCTCCGCCAGCGACGTGGTGCCCTCCAGCCGCACGCTCGCGAGCGCCTGGCCCAGCCCGGCCAGGTGCCCGTGCGCGTCCGTGAGGCCCGGGACCACCGTCGCGTCGCCCAGCTCCACCACGCGCGCGGTGGTCCCCGCTGCGGCGAGCGCCTCCTCGCGCGTGCCCACGGCCAGCACCTTGCCGTCCTTCACGGCCAGGGCCTGGACCTCTGGCTTCGCCGCATCCAGCGTGCGGATGCGTTTGGCCACGTACACCGTGGGCGCGTTCGCGACCGCCTGCTCCGCGGTCGTTCCCTCCGGCACCCGCCGCGAACAGCCCGCGCCCGCCGACAGCACCAGCGCTCCCAGCATCCAACCGAGACGTCCTCGCATCATCCGCGCACCCGCCGTGATGGTTCGCCCGGGCAGGTCCTCCCGGGGCTTCGCGCGCGGCACTCTGACGCACGCCTCGCGCGACGGCCAGTCCCGCGACTAATGCCCCACGCGCAGCGTGTATGTGTAGTCCACCGGCACGCCGAAGGGCGCCAGGGCCTGCACGCGCACCACGTGCTCCCCCGGGCTCAGCTGGAGCATCAGCCACCACCCGTCCGTCACGCCGCGCTGCTCGCCTCCAATGAGGCACGGGTCCGGAATCCTCCCCACGAGGCTGGGGTCCGCGTCGAAGGTGAACAGGCCGCTGGTGTGGCGGTGGCGGCGGGTGTCCACGCGCTTTCCATCCACGGTGACCACCAGGTCCTGCGTGCCGTCGTTGAAGTCGAGCGCGCCCTGGCGCAGGAAGTCCTCCAGCGTCTGGCCCGGCGCCGGTTCGAAGGACGGGTCGGGGCACGGATAGTCATTGATGATGACCCACAGCGGCACCAGCACGGGCCGGTTGCGCGGCACACGGCAGGTGCGCTGGTACGTGGTGTCCAGGTCGTACGTGGGCACGAAGAAGACCGGGCCGTCCTGGTCCTGGCCGCAGTCCTCCTCCAGCCGCAGCATGGGGCTGCGGTCCGCCGGCACGCGGAAGTGCCACCGGTACCACTCCTTCGCCCACGCGGAGATGGGACGTCCGTGCACGCGGGCTCCCGGCGGCAGCACCACCGCGCCCAGCGCCTGCTCGGAAGCCCCTGGCTCCGCGGGCACTTCGTCTGGCATTGCCTCCGGCGCGCAAGCCGTGAGCACCGATACAGCCGATACAACCATGATGTGTTTCAGCATGTGTGGACCCCTCGTTGAGAAGAGGGCTCCAACCTACGGACGCACGGGCGCGCGGGATTGTACGTGCTTGCGCGGCCCATGCCCGGCGTGCGCGGCGGCCCGGTACTCGCCGGGCGTCACGCCCAGGGTGCGCCCGAAGTGCTTGATGAGGTGGCTCTGGTCCGTGAAGCCGGCCGCGAGCGCCACCTCCGCCATGGGCAGCGGCCCCGCCAGCAGCTCCTGCGCGAGCCGCAGCCGCAGCGCCCGCTGGAACACCTGCGGCGTCTGTCCGAACTGACGGTGGAACGCGCGCACCAGGTGCCACGGGCTGAGCCCCGCGACGCGCGCGAGCATCTCCAGGGACAGGTTGCGCGTGGGGTGCGCCTCCAGCAGCTCGCGCGCCCGCTTCACGCCCCGCTCGCACGCGGTGGCCCGGCGCCGGTACAGCAGCCCCGCGTGCCTGCGCAGCAGCGCCACCAGCAACCCCAAGAGCCGCTCCTCGCGCTCCAGCAGGGACACGCCTCCGTCCTTCAGCGCGTCGAAGGTGACGGTGAAGCGCTCCATCAGCGCCGCGTCCTGGAGCATGGGTGACGCGAAGCCGGGCAGGGTGCCCGCGGGCGCTCCTGTCTCCTCCGCCGCGCGGATGAGCAGCGCGGGCGGGACGTAGAGGATGCGGTAGGCCCACCCGATGGTGGAGTCGGCGGCGCGGCCCTCGTGCATCTCACCCGTCGACACGGCGAGGAGGCTGCCCACCGAGGCCAACACCCGCTGCCCCTGGAGGTGCATCGACTGCGCGCCCGCGTCATAGGCAACCAGGGAGAAGACGTCATGCGAGTGTTTCGGAAAGGTCCACTGCGTGTAGGACGCCCGGTGGAGCTCCAGACCGGGCACCTCCGGAGCTACCCAGAAGCCGTCCTCTTGCTTCGTGCGTCGCATCTCCACCCCCCGGGTGGAAGCATAGGGACACGCGGCCCCGGAGGGCGTATGGAACAGCGCGTGAGCACCGTCACCCCTCGCGGCATCTGTTTCGACCTGGACGGCACGCTGGTGGACTCGCTGCCGGACATCATCGACAGCTTCCTCCACGGCTTCACGCACCACGGCCTGCCCGCGCCCTCTATCGCGGAGGTGCGCGCGCTCATCGGCCAGCCGCTGGAGGCCATGTACACGCGCTTCGCTCCGGAGCACGCCGCCTCGCTCTGCGTGGCCTACCGCGAGCACTACCCGCTCAACTTCCACCGGCGCTCCCGGCCCTTCCCCGGCGTGGAGCGCGTGCTGCGCACGCTGCGCGAGCGGGGCTACCTGCTCGCCGTCGCCACCACCAAGCGCGGCGACATGGCCCGGCGCTTCGTGGACGCGATGGGGCTGGGCGGCCTGCTGCACCACGTGCAGGGCACGGACGGCTTCCCGCACAAGCCCGCGCCGGACGTCATCCACCACGCCCTGAAGGCGCTGGGCACCGGCGGCCTGTGGATGGTGGGCGACACCACGCTGGACCTGCGCGCGGGCCGGGCCGCGGGCCTCAAGACCTACGCCGTCACCTGGGGCACGCACGCCCAGGAGGAGCTGGCCACCGCCTCACCGGACGAGCTCCAGCCGGACCTGGAGCGGCTGCTGCACCACCTGCCGCCGCTCGTCTGACAGCGTGGCTCAGTTGGAAGCTCTGTCGAGTCTGGCGAGGAAGTGGCGGGAGTCGAGCACCTCCCCGTCGCGTCACCTCGACCCGCTCAGGGCCAACGGTGCACCACGTGCCCCACCCCTCGATTGGGCGCCTTCACCTTGCCATCCTTGAACTCGGCGACCGCCCCCTCAACGACGAAGCAAATCGGGTAATCGGCCTGCCCCGGGAGTCTCACGCGGTCATACCGCACGACGAGCGCTGGCCCATCCGCACGCCCCATCTTGTCGGAGAGGTAGTACGCCTTGCCGTAGAAGCGTGTTCCAGGAGGGGCGACCGCGTCCTGCTCGGGGTCGTTCCAGCCTTCCGGAATCACTCCCACCACTTCCGAGCCAGCAGTGAACCAGACATTCGTGTACCTATTCTGGCGATCGTCGAGTTGGAGGAGGAAGGTGCCGTTCCACGCCCAGTGGAGCTGCTTCTCCATCGCCTCTGTCGCCCCATCCGGGCAGGTGAAGGACTCGGGCCGGATTTGAGCCCCCGGACAACCCGCCGCCAGCGCCGCGACGAGCGACAACGACGCGCACTCAATGGCGGCGATGGCCTTCTTCGGCATGCGGGGGGGGCGTCCTTGGGACGAGACTTCGGGGGCGCGGGTCTTCAAGGCGGATCCTTCCATCGGAGCAACGGCGATTGACGGCCCCGGGGCTGTCACGGGGGAGGGGCTGGGG
>NZ_RAWM01000101.1 GCF_003668875.1 Corallococcus interemptor
CCCCTTCCCACCGCGCCTCCGGCTCCGGCGGTCGTGGCCCCCCCACGTCCCGCCTTCCAGGTGTACCGGCTCCAGCCGGACGGGACGTCCTCCCCGTGGGGGCTGCTGCCGGCGGGGGAGGCCGCGCCCCAGCTGACTCCGGATGGAGACTGGTACGCCGAACCCCTGGAGCCCGTGAGGACCGCGGACCAGGCCCAGGCACTGGCCGCCGTGCTGCGCGAATACCGGGTCCCCGGTCTCTCCTTTGGGGAGAAGGGCCTCCCCGCCCCAGCCCTGCTCGCGCTCCTCGTCGAGGGCACCTCCGTCGTATCGCTCCATCTCTCCGATACCGCGCTCGGCGATGAGCACCTCACCGCCTTGAAGGACGCGGTGCGGTTGAAGGCCCTGCACCTCGACGGCACACGGGTCACCGATGCGGGGCTCGCCGCGCTCCAGGGGATGCCACACCTGACCGTCCTGCGGCTGGATGCCACCGCGGTGTCGGACCAGGGGATGGCGCTCCTCGCTTCGCTGACGACGCTGCGCCGGCTCTCGCTCAGCGGCACGTCCGTGAGTCCGAGGGGGCTCGGCCTGCTCGCGGCACAGACGGAGCTGGAGTGGCTGGATCTCTCGGACACCACGGTCGATGACACGGTCCTTGCGTCCCTGCCTGGGGACCGCCTGCGCACACTCGTGATGAGCGGCACCCACGTCACGAATGCCGGCCTCGCCGCCCTGAGGAGGATGCCTGCCCTGCGCCTGCTGGGCCTGGCGCGGACGGCCGTCTCGGACGCGGGCCTGGCACACCTCGGAGAGCTGCGCATGCTGGAGGCGCTCCACCTGGGAAGCACCGGGGTGACGGACGCGGGGCTCATCCACCTGGCGCGGTTGCCGGCGCTCCGGGTGCTGGTGCTCAGCAAGACACGCATCCGTGGCACGGGGGTTCGTCACCTTGCCGGGCTCACCCGGCTGGAGGTCCTCCATCTCGACGACACCCTGATCGGGAACGCGGCGCTGCGACACCTTCAGGGACTCCACCAGCTGCGGGACCTGGAGCTGTCGCGCACCGCCGTCACCGGGAGCGGCCTCCCAGCGCTGGCCGGCCACCAGGCGCTCGAGAGCCTCGGGCTCTCGGGCCTCGCGCTGGAGGACGCGTCGCTCGCATCGCTGGAGCCCCTGGGGCGGCTCTCCCGGCTCGACCTCAGCGCCACCCGCATCGGCCCCGAGGCCTTGAAGCGGCTCGGCTCGCGCATGGTCCTGCGGCACCTGGACTTGAGCCGGACCGGCTTCGACGACGGGTGGGTGGCCACCCTTCGGACCTTTTCCCAGCTCCAGTCGCTCCGCGCCATCCGCACGCTCCTCACGGACCTGGGGCTTGGCCAGCTCTCCGAGCTGCGGGAGCTCGAGTCACTCCAGGTCTCGGGGACTCCCATCAGCGGCTCGGGGCTGGTACCGCTCCAGAAGCTCCCCCACCTCGTCAAGCTCGACCTGGGAGGCACCTGGATGACCGACGACGGGGTGCGGTTGCTCGCGGGCTTCGACAAGCTCTCCTGGTTGAGCCTCGCCGGCACCCGCATCGGGGACGAGGCGCTCGCCCACCTCCCGGGCTCCCTGCTCACGTTGTACCTGCTGCGCACGAAGGTCACGGACGCCGGCATGCCCGCGCTCCACCGGCTTCCCCTCCTTCGTGAGCTCGATCTGCGCGAGACGGCTGTCTCCGAGACCGCGCGGGCCACGCTGGTGCGCGAGCATGGCATCCGGATGATGTCCGCCCCCTGAGGCAGGCGCGGGCCGCTCAACGCGCGAACAGCGGCCGGAACACGGGGGAAGAGCGCAGCGCGGAGACCATCTCGGCGATGCCGGCGGCCTCCCGCTCCGTCTCGTCCGCCCCATAGACCTCCTTCAGCCGGCCCATGACGCCCGCCTCGGAGCGCCCGTGCAGCAGCTCCCGGAAGATGAGGAGCGCCGTCTCATCGAGGGGAATCCCGAGCGTATCGCCCGAACCCGCCCCATCCGTGGGCTTGGACAGCTCCTCGACCCAGCGCATCACCCTCTCCCTCGGGTCCTCGTGCGGGTACCGCTGGCGCACCAGTCCCAGGAGCGACTCGGCATCATCGATATTGAGCAGCAGCGCGAGGAAGTACCGGTGCTCCTCCGTCTTGACCTGCGCGCGCCTGCTGACGAGCATCGATTGGCGGATCCGCTCCTGGAACACCGGGAGGAGCTGCTCGGCGAGCGAGCCATGCCTGCGGATGGCCACCTCCCAGAACTCCTCGAGCGCCGACTCCTCCTTGTAGATCTCCAGCAAGCGTTTGAAGAGCAGATAGCAGGTATGGATGTCCGACCGCTCGATCAGCTCCGACAGCAGGCGCTTGCGAACCGCACGGGGGCTGTCTCCCAGGAACGTCAGGGACTGGAGGATCCTGTTGGTCTGGACATCCTCATAGGTCGAGTCGATGGCCAGAAAGGGCTTCTTGTAGGAGTACTGCACCCCCGCGTTGGGGGTGTGCAGGGTCCTCACGACGCACGTCACGGAGGGACGCTCCAGATGGAAGAGGGAATGGATGTAACGATTCCCCGGGAGGATCTGCTGGACGTCCCCCTCCTTCAGCTCGTTGAGGGACTCCAGCGAGAGATCGCCAAAGGCCATACGGCCGTTGACCCTGTGCCGCTCATTCCAGCGGTACTGCCCATGGATGCTTCCACCCTTGACGACCTGAAAGGCCCCACTGAACCCGTGCTGGTGGATTTCGGTGGTGCCATCCAGCCAATAATAGAGATCAATGACGATCCGGTGGTCGGAGAACACCGTGATGGGCGGCTGCCCGAAGTCAGACCGCGCGGTCAGCTGTCGGGGGAAGGCCCGGGTGCTGAACAACCATTCGATGGGCTCCATGGGGTCGAAGCCCTTGTACGGAGCCATCTCCTGCAGGACACGCGCCGCAAGCTCGGGAAAGGCTTCCTCATCATGATTGTCCTTGACCCATCGTTCCTGGATGAGCCTCCCCATCTCTTCATAGACGCGCACAGGTGTCCTCCACTTGGAAGTCCTATCAATGACACCACTGTGTGATGGGAAAACAAACCCCGTCAAGGAAGCCTTTCGGGTTCCGATTGGCCTTCGGGGTGCGTCTTAGAAGCTGGCGGTGGCGGTGATGCTGCCGCCGGCCGCCGGGGTGGTGACGGTGTTGTTGCTACCGCCCTGCCAGACGACGTTGCCGGCGCCGTCGCGCTTGAGGCACTTCCACTGCACGGCGGTGTTCGGGGGCAGCGCGTAGGTGCCGCGCCAGGTGGGGTACGCGGTGGGGCTGAGAACCTTGGTGGTGGTGGGGCTCCAGTTGTCGAGCGCCGCGACGCTGCCCGCCACGTAGACGTTCTGGCCCATCACGGTCGTGCCGTTGTTGCACACGAACTCCACGTTGGCGGTGGTGGGCGTCGTGGTGCCATTGGAGGTCCACACGGTGTAGTCCGTGCCGGAGGCGGCCTGCGTCCAGCCGGTGCCGGGGGTCCAGGTGGTGTTGTTGCCCAGCCGCACCGCCACCTTGCCGCCGATGATGGCCGCGTACAGGCCCGCTTCCGCGCGCTGGATGCTGACGGTGGACTCGGACGTGAGGCCCGCGTTCTTGCGGATGTCCATCAGCGTCTTGATGGAGCTGCCCAGGCCCCAGTTGAAGTAGTGCGCCCAGTAGACGGTGGGGATGCCCGGGTGGGTGAGCACGTAGGCGTAGCCCGTCATCACCTTGGCGCAGGGCACGGGCCAGTGGTTCTGCCCGTTGCCGCACGTCTCGCTGGGGCCGGTGTCGTGGTTGTCCACGAAGGTGACGTGGCGGCCAGGCCACCAGCCGATGCCGCCCGCGGGCTTGCCGTCGGACGCCTTCAGGCGCGCGTAGTTGTTGTTGGTGAGCGCGTCGTTGAGCAGGCCCTTGGTGCCGAAGTCGAACGCGGCGCAGGTGCCCGTCGTGGCGTCCACCCAGTTGGTGATCTGCTGCTTCCAGTTGTTGGGGTTGTTCGCGTCGAAGGAGTTCGTGGGCCAGAACTCACCCACGCAGAACCACGGGGCCGTCGCGGTGACGTACTCCTTCACGTAGCCGCCCGCGAAGCCCTTCACGAAGTCGAACCGCCAGCCCGCGAAGCCCTTCTCCTTCAGGCCGTTCATCCACGTCTTCAGGTCCGCGCGCACGTTCGCCTGCGAGTGGTCCAGGTCGCGCGCCGCGGCGTAGCCTTCGCCGCTGTCGGGACTGCCGCAGGCGCCGGTCCACTCATCCCCCGCGACCACCGCGCTGCAGGTGTTCCAGGTGGGGTTGGTGAAGTCCGCCCAGTTGGCGGTGCCCACGCGGTGGTTCACCACGATGTCCGCGATGGGCTTCACGCCCTTCGCGTTGAGGGCAGCCAGCGCCTGGGTGAGCTCCGCTTCGGTGCCGTAGCTGGAGTTGAGCACGCTGAGCTGCCGGGGCAGGTAGCCCTGCGTGGACGCCGCGTCGGAGGGGGGCGGCAGCCAGATCATCGTGAAGCCCGCGGCCTGCAGCGTGGCCGCGTTGTTCTTCACGGTGTTCCACCACCCGCCCGCGCTGGCGGAGTTCCAGTGGAAGCCCTGGATCATCACGTCGGTGCTCGCGCCATCCAGCGGCCTGGCCACGGCGGGCGCGGCGGCGAACAGGCCAGCCGTGGAGACGACCAGCAGTCGGGTCTTCAACGTCATCGGGGGACCTCGGGGTTGTGGGGGGAAGCGCGGGCAAGCTAGCCCTGGCTTCCGGCACGGACCAGGACTCCCCGTTGAAGGGGCCCCTCCCACCCCGTGCTTCCGGGGAGACGGCGCGGTGCGTTGCGCTTTGCAGGACGCCCGAGCTGTCTAGAATTCCACCCTCCCCTGTCCTCCCCTGTAGGTGTCGCCCTTGATTGAACAAGAGACTGCCCTTCCGGCCACCGCTCCCGCCGAGGAACCGCGCTGGGCCTGGCCCCCGCTGTTCGGCCTCTTGGAGGTGCAGTTCGGCGCCGCGGTGGGCTACCTGCAGACGGCGGTGCCGTACTGGCTGGCGAAGGACGGGATGCCGCTGGCGGAGATTGGCGTGCTGTCCGGCACGGCGTTCTCTCCGCACGCGTGGAAGCTCTTGTGGGTGCCGCTCATCGACCTGGGGCCGTGGCGCCGCGTCTGGTACGGCGTGAGCACGCTGCTCACCGCGCTGCTACTCCTGGCATGCGCGATGTTCCCGGAGCCCGCTCGGCACCTGGGCGTCTTCACGCTGCTGCTCACCGCGTTGCAGGCGGCGGCGACGACGGCGCACGCGGCGCTCAACGGGCTGATGGCCACGACGTCCAAGCCGTCCGACAAGGGGCGCACGGGCGGCTGGCAGATGGCGGGCAACGTGGGCTCCACCGCGATGATGGGCGCGCTGGCCATCTTCCTGGCGACGCAGTTCTCCCGGCAGGTGGCGGGCATCGTCCTGGCCACGCTGGTGCTGGCGAGCGGCGCGGGCATCTTCTGGATCACGGAGCGGAATGATCCGTCCACCGTGCCCACCGGGCCGCTGTTCAAGGCGGCGGTGGACCGGGTGAAGAGCATCGTGATGGACCTGGTGAAGACGGCCCTCAGCCGCGACGGCCTCATCATGCTGGTGCTGTGCCTGGCGCCGGTGAGCTGCGGCGCGCTCACCAACCTCTTCAGCGCGATGGCGGGTGCGTACCAGGTGCCGGAGCACACGGTGGAGATGGTGAACGGTCCGGGCATGGCCGTCACCGGCGCGGTGGGCTCGCTGATGGGCGGCTGGCTGTCGGACCGGATGAACCGCAAGCTCGCGTACGCGCTGATGGGCGGGGCCACTGCGATGTGCGCGTTCGCCATGGCGGCGGGCCCCATGACGACGAACACGTACATCTGGGGTTCGCTCGCGTACAGCTTCGCCAACGGCGCGGGCTTCGCGGCCTTCGCCGGCATGGTGCTGGAGATGGTGAGCGACGGCGCGGCGGTGACGACGAAGTACTCGCTCTTCGTCGCGGCCTCCAACTTCGCCATCAGCTACACCACGGCGCTGGACGGGCACGCGTCGGAGTTCCGGGGCATCGGCACGCGCGCCACCATCGCGGCGGACGGGCTGATTACCCTGGTGGGCATCAGCATCGTGGCGCTCATCTTCGTGCTCTTCCTGCGCAAGAAGCCCGCGGCGACCACCGCCACCGCGTGAGCCCGGAGGTTTCGCGGGAGACGGGCTACTCGCGCGCGGACGTGGGGATGGCGGTCACGCTGTCTACGGGCTGACACGTCAGCCCCTGTGCCTGCCACGTCAGCGTCGTGGGCAGGTTCCACCGCTTCGCCGGGCCTCCCGAATGGTTCCAGCCGGTTGGCGCTCGAGCATCCCTGGCACCCAGGCTGCACTTGCAGGGACGCACCCCTGCGGCCAATGCCTCACGGGGAACGTCATCCAAGCCAAGGTGGACCCCCATGACCCAGTACAATGACTTGTTCTTCCGTGTGAACACCGGCGACACCGGTGAGCGCGACTTCGGGAACGAGCCGACGAACACCATCGCCTATCAATCGCCAGACATCATCCCCCAGGGCCTCGTCCCCACGCTCAATCCGGCGGAGTTCTTCGCCGGGAACTACAGCTCGGACGTGGGGCAGAACCTGGTCGAGAGCGGCGACAACTACATCTACCTGCGCGCCAAGAACCTGGCGGCGGCAGCCCAGTCCGGAAGCGTGTCGCTGTATGCCGTGCCCGCGAGCCTGCTCTTGTATCCGTACCTGTGGGCGAACAACGAGCTGCAGACCAGCGACAAGAACGTCGACAACGGGAACAAGAACATCATCAAGGCGGACAGCGGCAAGATTGCCGTGACGGACAACCCGTTCGTCTGGAGGGCCCCCACCCCGGACCACTACTGCCTCATCTCCCGCGTCTCCACCACGGCGCACCCGAACCCTGTTCCCACCACGGCCGTGGGCAACATGGACCAGCTGACGGAGTTCATCCTGGACAACCCGGGGTTCGGCTGGCGGAACGTCACCATCGTGGATGCCAACAAGCCGGACTACACCACCAAGGGCATCAACTTCGATCAGGGCTCATCCACCGCGATGGTGACCTTCGACATCAAGTGCGTGAACGTCCCCGCGGGGGCGAGCGTCGCGTTCTCGGCGGGGACCCCGGGGCCTTCGCCACTCATCAGCCTGGGGAAGACGATGGTGCCCGAGACGCTCCCGGACCAGGACGGCAACCGCAACTGGCACACGGGCATCGACTGCCTCGTGCCGGCCAACTACAAGACGACCATCGACTATTCGTATTGGTCCAACAATCACGCCCCGCTCCCGGGGATGTCCATCACGGTCCGGGTCCTCCCGTTCGTCTCCTCCGACCACCGCCTCTTCGGCCGGCTCTTCACGCCGGAGCAGCTGGGGATGTCGCCCGAGCGGAGCAAGGCGCTGGCGGGCAAGCGCGGCATCGTGCTGGGCTCCCACACCACCGTCTTCCGCTGAGCGGCGCCGCACGCAGCCAGGAATGAAAACGGCCACCGGCTCTCGAGCCGGTGGCCGTCTTGCTTTTGCCTCGGTGCTTCAGCGCTTCGTCACGCGCGCCTCACCCAGGACCATGGACCAGTTGTTCATGACCTCCGTGGGCTGGGTCGCGCCGTAGGTCTGGCCCTGCATGGGCGTCTTCGTGTTGAGGTGGCTGCTCATGTAGATGAGCCGGCTCATGGCGGGCCCCGGCTGCTGGTTTCCCTGGAGCGCATCCTTGAACCGCGCGCCCAGATAGCCCGGAGGAATGCTCTGGTAGTTCAGCCGGACCCGGATGGAGGCCCAGGAGGGAACCTCCGACAGCGGGACCTGGTACACCAGCGTGTCTTCGCCCTCGGCCTCCTGGGGATGGCTGTCGCTGGGGTAGTCCGGATCACTCTCGATGCCAGGCTGGGCTCCCTGCGCCTCGCTCAGGGGCAGGGTGATCCGCGCCAGCTGTTGGAGGTCCAGCCCCAGCTGGAGCTCGCCGGACTTGCGAAGGCTCGGCGGCTTCCAGCCCGCGGGGAGGATGCGGTTGTCCTTCACGTCCTTGAACTGCTGGAGCTCCAGGCTGGTGACCTTCTTGACGTCGTCCATGACGCGGACCTCGTAGATCTGGACCTGGTCCTGCCGCTGGAGGCTCTGGAAGTGCGGCTGGAGCTGGCCGGGGTCGGACGAGAACTCGCTGACGAGGACGTTGTCGCCATTGGCATTGCAGCGGCCATTGCAGATGGCGCCTTGCGCGTTGGGTTGTCCCGACGCCCAGAGCACGTTGCCGGACGGGTCCAGGACCTCGAACTGGATGAACGCGCGGCGGAAGCCCGCACCGCTGGGGAACTTGTGCCCCGCGTTGTTGATGAGCGTGACGGGGACGCTCAGCGTGCCGTTGTCGGTGGACAGGTTGCCCAGGGAGATCTGCACGGCGGGGAGCCGTGGATTGTAGGAGCCCTGGGCCGTGCTGTACGCGAGGTCCAGGATGGACTGCTCGGCGTTGAGCAGGTTCTGCGCGACCACGTAGTTGCGGCTGGCATCCGTCAGCGGCGCGATGGTGCCGTCCGGGAAGCGCAGGGCGAGGAAGAGGTCATCCAGGAGGAGCACTTCGCCACCCCGGCCGGTGAAGCCCAGCTCCAACCTCCGGAGGTCCGCGCCCAGGGCCGCGGTGGCCTGACGCGCCTGCCACCGCGACTGTCCCGGGTCGACCGCGAGCGGAGGCGTCGTGGACGCCAGGGCGCCTTGCGCGTTGAAGGTGCGCACGACCAGCTCTCCGCACGAGAGTTGGTCGCACCAGGCGGTGGCGCCCCAGAGGAGGGTCGTCTTGCCGCCGGCCCTCTGGAGGGCGTCCTGGTAGCGGCCGAGGTCGATGCTCAGCGTCGCGCTGCCTTCCTTGAGCTGGAAGAAGTAGCGGCCGTGGCTCGGGTGGATGGCGCGTCCCTGGTCCGCCGGGAGCTTCTGGACGGCGGCGATGGCGCTGGGGTCGCTCCAGCCCGCCGTGTTGCCATCCTCGGCGCCCGGATTGGGGACGAGGTTGGGCGTGCGGTTCAGGATGTCTGGGGATTGGAGGTAGGGCGGGATGCGTGAGTCCTTCGACAGGTAGAAGTCCAGCCCGAGCACGTCCGGGAACTGCTGGAACATCTCGTGGACGAACAGGTTGATGCCCAGCAGCGTGTGCCGGTTGTACTCGCGCGACACCGGGGGCGGGCTGCCCTTGTAGAAGGGATCCAGGTCGTCGTTGTACTGCGCCACGTACACGCGCTTGTCGTGCGGGGAGTCCGGCGAGGTGAGCGGCATGTGGCAGCTCTGGCACGAGGTGTTGGAGGCGGGGTAGCCGCTGTTGAGCCACTCGAAGTAGGTGGTCTGCTCATAGGCGAGCGCGACGCAGGGGTCCTTCGTGAAGTCGCCGTTGGCGTCGAAGGTCGTCTTGCTGGCGTCGCAGCTCGCGGGGCGCTCGTAGCCTTCGCTCGCCTCGGAGATGGGCATGCCAGGCCTGTAATTCGTGGGGAGCTTGGGGAGGATGACGACGTGGCAGGCGCCGCAGACCATGGAGTCGCGCAGGTAGCTGTGTCCGTCCACGTGCGCCGCGGTCTCCAGGCTCAGCCCCGCCGCGGCCATGGGCTTCGCGTTGAGGCCGAAGTCAGGCCCGAGGATGGCGCCGGGACGCAGGTTCATGGACGAGGTGAAGGGGAAGGACGGCGGCGTGAGCGTCTTCTTCTCCTCCGGGCTGACCAGCCGGTCCGAGACGGCCCCGCCGAAGAGGTCTCCGTCGGAGCCATAGAAGAGGCTGTAGTCGGTGCCGTTCCAGGGCTGGCCCTCCTTCGGCGACATGGAATGACAGACGGCGCAGGAGAGTCCGTCCCGGGCCAGCGCGCCGTAGGTCGCGTATTGCGAGCCCGCCTCGGGGTTCGAGGGGAACGGGTTCTTGTAGGGCGCTCCCTCGGGTGTCGCGTAGAGGGTGAAGTGGTCGAACGGGGCGTTGCTGGCCAGGGCCTGGCGCTCCGCCAGCGGGGAATGGCAACGCAGACAGAGCTGGTCCACCTGATAGGGCTGGTGCGGAGACAGCGAACGGGTCGTCTCCACCTGGGCAAGGAAGACAGGGTCCCTGCCCGCCAGGGCCTTGATGGAGGCGCTCCAGTCTCCGAAGGGGGACCAGTTGGCGGACAGGTTCATGGGGCCCGCGCCACCGGAGGGCCAGAGGCTGTTGACCGTGGGCTGCTGCCAGAACGCCATCTCCGGCAGGTCGCTCTTCTGGGCCTTCCAATCCGAGTCATGGCAGGACTGGCACACCAGGGAGGAGTTGAAGCTCTGGCTGCCGAGGTCCAGTCCGTTGTGCGCGATGTCCAGGTTCCGGGGCGGCAGCTTGACCAGATCGCCGCTCTGGATCCGGGGCAGCTGGACGCCCAGCTGTTTCGTATAGAAGTCCAGGAAGGCCTGGGCCTCGTCGCTGGACTCGGCGAGCGGCTTGAGCAGTTCATTGCCTCGCGGGAACACGGGATAGGGAGGCGGGACGAGGCCATCCCCTCCGCTGCCGCTCGTGGCCAGGACCGCGGGCCTGGGCGCCCAGTTCCGCACGACCACCGCGGCCGTGATGGCGAGCATGGCGCCCGCCGCGACAATCACATGACGCTGATACCTCGTCTTCATGGGTTCACCTCGGGGGAATGGGGGCGGCGGAGCCGCGCTGGGGGTGCGGAGGGAGCGGGCAGTGACTCCCACCGGTTCCTCCAGAAGGGGGCCTGGGGCCACCGCTGTTCCTGGCGGTAGTAGGCCGCGCGGGTGCGTTGATGGTCCTGGAACCGCGCGTTCAGCGTGGACTCGTAGGCCTGGAGCGCGTCCGCGTCGCCGCGCAGGCAGCGCTCCAGTGCGTCGGCGGCCAGGAGCGCGGAGTCCAACGCCTTGGTGATGCCCTGGGAGGACAGCGGATCATACGTGCAGGCCGCGTCGCCCACGGCGAGCCACTGTTCTCCCCGGGGCCGGTCCAACCGTCCGACGAGCACGGGCACCGCGACGAGCGCCTCGCCGGCGAAATCACAGACATCCAGCCGCGCCCGCGTCTCTGGCGCCTGCCTCAGCAGGTTCATCCAGGGCTCGGGCGTGGCCCAGCGCAGGCCGCGCAGGGAGTCGCCATCGCCGACGAGCGCGACGACGACCCGCCCCCCCGGCAGCAGCGCCGAGTACCACCAGCCCTCCGGGCAGGACTCCACCAGCGCGTGCGTGGGAAACACCGCGTCGCCCGGAAGCTGGAAGGCGCCATACACGGCGAAGCAGCGGTCGCTCACGAGCCGCCGCGCCCCCCGCGCCGAGGCGAACGTGGCCTTGCCTCCCGTGGCGTCCACGACGAAGCGCGCCCGCAGCGTGCCGGGCTCCGAGGCCACCTGGGCGAGGCGGAGCCGGTAGCCGTCGCGCCCCAGGGCTTCCGAATCCAACAGGGTCGTCGCGCGCAGCACCCGGGCGCCTTGCCGGGCGGCTTCGACGCTCAGCCGTTCATCGAAGCGCGCCCGGTCCAGATGCCAGGCGGAGCCCCAGGGGGACATCATCGTGTCATGGAAGCCCGGCTCCGCCCTGCCCCAGCATGACGCCGTGCCACGGGAGGCCAGGTGTCCGTCGCGCAGGAAGCCCTCCCAGACGCCCAACCGGGACAGCGGCAGGCGGACGTCCGGTGGGAGCGTTTCTCCCAGCCGGGGGGCGTCATAGGTGCTTCGCTCGACCAGGGTGACGGAGAGCGACGGCGCCTTCCTCCGCAAGGCCACGGCCACGGCCGCGCCCGCCGGGCCGCCGCCAATGACAGCCACGTCGCAGGAGTCCTCGCTCACGAGTTGGCCACCTTGGCGAGGGCCGGTTCCTCCTGGCCCGTGGCGGGCGCGTACGTCCGCTCCACCTCGATGAACGTGGGCGCGGGCGGCAGTCCTGGCGCGGCCTCGGGGCCCTGCTGGGAGGCGGAGGCATCCGACCGCTTGAGGATGAAGCCCAGCTCCTTCCAGTGGAAGACCATGTCCTCGTCCGTGGCGAAGTTGATGTCCGCCGGACGCGTCCAGTAGTCCTGGTGCCACTGCTGGTCGTCGCCCAGGTAGCTCACGAAGTAGGGCCGCTGCGCGGGCCACCACCAGAGCGACGTCCCCTGCACGGTCTGGTTGGAGCACTCGTTGAAGTCGGCCTGCCAGGGCAGCGCCATGTACTTGCTGGCATCCCCCGGCTCCAGGCCCAGCCCGTCGTGCGGATTGACGTTCCACTGGAGCGGCTGGCCCTGGGGCCTGTCGCGGTGCTTGAAGCGGAAGCCCGCGGCGGGGTCCTCCTGGAAGAAGTTCGCGTCGCGGGCAATCCACGTCATCTCGATGCCCGGGCAGAACGCGCCGCCCACGCAGTTCTCCAGCACGGCGCGGTCCAGCCGCGCACCCTCCGACGCGGGGGGCGAGGGAGGCGAGTGGTCGACCTTGCCAGCGCTGTATTGCTGGAGGAGGAAGTACTGGGTGCGCGTGAGGCTCAGGAACTTCCGGGGGAGGATGTCGGAGATGGGGTTGTCACCCGCCATCTTCGGCATGAGGTCCGGCGTCGGCGCGTTGACGTCCTCGGGGTTCCGGATTTTCTGAAGGAAGCGGGGGCCCAGGTTGCCGCCCTGGAAGGCGTCGTGTCTGCCATTGCCCTGCGGGCCCACGTCAGCGACCCACTGATAGGCGGCGGGGCGGCTCAGGATGGGAAGGAGGTCCGCCTGGAAGTTGGGCACGTAGTCCTGCTGGAACTGCCCGTTCTGGTAGAGCCCGGGGACGAGCCCCCGCTGGGTGACGAAGGTGTCGAAGAGCGTGTCGTAGAGCGTGATGACGTTGAGGATCTGCGGCGCGTACCCGGGGGGCCCCACCACCACCCACGCGGGGAACTCCACCTCGTGCTCGGAGCCGTCATCCATGACCAGCGTCGCGGTGACGGGTCCGTCGGAGATGTCATCCCACCAGAAGGTGTTGTTGGCGTACGTGTCCAGCCGGGGCTGGGGGAGGGCATTCTCGTCGATGAACTCCATCGCCTTGGTCGGCTGGTCGGCCGTGAGCCCCAGGCTGGGAGCCGTGAGGACGGAGTGGACGGCGGCATCGAACGCCTCCTGGGTGTCGTAGCCGATGTCCGCGATGGCCTTCAGCGCGACGAGGATGTCCTGCTCTTTCCCGTCCAGGGCTTTGACGGCTTCCAGCGCGTGGGACCGCGCCCAGTTCTCCAGCAGGCCGCTCGTGATGTCGTAGCGGACCGACACGCCGGACTTGCCATGGCCGCCCACCGCGTGGAGGTAGCCCCGGGCATCCGTGACCAGCTTCCCCAGGGTGGTGATGTCGCTGCCTTCGGGGAGGAGCCGCGAAGGGCGGGCCGACGCCGGGAGCAGCTCACACTGCACGGTGGTGGGACAGCCCTCGCTGCCCAGGCAGGCGACGGTGCGCGGCCCCGCATCGAGGATGAGCGCGTTGCGGTCATCCCCCACGGTGCGAGGATTTCGCAGCGGGTGGTCGACGGCGTAGGTGCCGTCCGCGCCCTGTTGCTGCCGGAACTCGTACCAGGCGGACTTCTTGTTGGCCAGGTGGACCGTCCAGCGGATGTCTTTGATTCCGCCCTCCCCCGGCTGGACCCTGCGCCCACTGGAGCCGGGCGAATCGTAGGCGTGGATCTGGAAGCGCGCCGCCTGTCTGCGCACCGCCATGCTGGCATCGCGAAACCGGGTCACGCTGCCGCCCGCCACCTCCAGCGGCAGTCCGCCTGCCTCCTCTGGAGCGAGGTAGTAGTCCTCGCTGTCTCCGACGCGGGCCACGCCGATGGCCGGGTGAATCTTGTAGGTCGTGCTCATGCCTTTGCTCCTCGCGGTTGGAGGAGGAGCGGATGCAAGACACACTCCTCTCAAGGCAATTGCAGGAACTCCAGGAATCACGGACCCTTACGGACGACGTCCATCCTCCGGACGTGGCCCCTGACGCGTCAATGGTGGGTCATGACGTGTCAGCCCCAAAAAGAAGCGCCGCGTCCCTGTGCGGGGCGCGGCGCCGGGGTGTGAGGCTTTGGGCTTCCGGCCTACTTCGTGTGCACCGTCACGTCGGCGGAGAGGCCGGCGCGCAGGGCCAGGCCTTGCGGCGGGTGCACCCAGGTGATGCGCACGGGCACGCGCTGCACCACCTTCACGAAGTTGCCGGACGCGTTGTCGGGCGGCAGCAGGGAGAACCGCGCGCCGGTGCCTCCGGACAGGCTCTCCACCCTGCCCTCCAGCTTCTCACCGGAGAAGGCGTCCAGCTCCACCTCCACGCGCTGGCCGGGCTGCATGTGGCCCACCTGCGTCTCCTTGAAGTTCGCCACCACGTAGGTCGTCGTGGGCACCAGCTCCGCCACGACCTGACCGGGGGTGAGCAGCTGGCCCGCGTGCACGGACAGCTTGGACACCTGGCCGTCCGCCGGAGCGACGATGCGCGTGTCCTCCAGCTGGAGCTTCGCCTGCTCCAACGCGGCCTCCGCGCCCTTCACCCGCGCGTGCGCCAGCGACGCACTGGCCTGGGCGGCGGCGATCTTCTCGTCGATGGGGGCGCTCACGTCGAGCTGGCCCCTGGCCTCCGCCACCTTGCTCTCCGCCGTGCGCCGGCCCTCCTCCGCCAGGGCCAGCTGCGCGCGGGCACCTTCGAGCGCGGCCTGCGCCGTCTCGTTGGCCGTCTGCGCGTCGTCCAGCGCGCTCTGCGCCACCACGTTCTGCTGGCGCAGGCTCCGGGTGCGCTCCAGGTCCAGCGTGGCCTTGCGGGCCTGGGCCTCCGCGCGGGTCAGCGCCGCGCGGGCCGCCGCCACCTGCGCCTGGGCGCCGCTCACCGCGGACGTGCTCGTGGACACGAGCGCCTTCGCGCTGGACAGGCCACCCTTCGCGCCGGCCGCCGCCACCGTGGCCTGCGCATCCGCCGCGGCCGCCTGGGCACGCGCGGACTCCAGCTCGGCTTCCGCCTGCTTCACGCGCGCCTCATACGGACGCGGGTCGATTTGAAGGACCACGTCGCCCTGGTGCACGGTGGCGTTGTCCTGCACGGCCACCTTCACCACGGGGCCGGACACGCGCGCGGCCAGGGGCACCACGTCCGCCTCCACCTGCGCGTCGTCGGTGGACTCCTGCCCGGCGGTGACGACCTTGAAGCCGCCAATGCCCAGCACGAGCGCGCCCACGACGCCGCCGAGGATGAGGAAGCCCCGCTTGCCGCGCTTCGCCTGCGCCGCGGCGGGCGCGGGCGCCGCTTCGGGGACGAGTTGGGGAGCAGTCGTTGTCGTTGCCATGTCTTAAATCTCCACGTCGATGTGCGGTTTCTCGTGGGAGCCCCCGACGCTCGGGGGGTCCTTGAGGAAGTAGATGAGCGGCAGCACCACCACGAACATCAGCGCCGCCAGGACGAAGAGCTTGTCGAACGCGAGCACCATGGCCTGCCGTGACACGTTGCCCACCATCATCTGGAGGCTGGCCATGCTGGCGCTCGCGGCGTCCAGGCCGTGCTGCATGAGCCCCTTCTGCGTGGCGGCCATGCGGCTGGCCACCTCCCACCGCTCCGGGTTCAGGTGCGCGGCGATGGAGGCCTTGGACAGCACGGTGTAGCGCGACAGGAGCGTGGTGAAGATGGCCAGGCCCACGGAGCCGCCAATCTGCCGCAAGAGCGAGTTGAGGCCCGTCGCGTCCGCCATCCGCTCACGCGGGATGCTGCCCAGCGCCGTGGCGCTGAGCGGCACGAACATCAGGCTGAAGCCCACGCCCTGCAGCGCGATGGCCGCGATGATGTTGCGGGACCCCGTCGCGAGCGAGAAGTGGCTCATCTCGTACGCGCCGAAGCCCGCGAACACGATGCCAATGCCCACCAGGATTCGCGCCGGAACCTTGCCGTACAGCCGGCCCACAATCGGCATCATCAACATCATCACCAGCGTGCGAGGCATCAGCGAGAAGCCGGACTGCGTCGCGGTGAAGCCCAGGAGCTCCTGCATGAACACCGGCAGCAGGAACATGCTGGCCATCAGCACCGCGAACACCAGCGCGCCCAACAGCGTGCCGGACGCGAACACCGGGTCCTTGAACAGCCGCAGGTTCACTGCGGGCGCCTCCGCGGTCAGCTCGCGGATGATGAAGGCGATGAGGCACGTGGCGGAGAGGATGGCGCAGATGACGATGACGGGAGACTCGAACCAGTCATCCGCCTGCCCTTCCTCCAGGAAGTACTGGAGCGAGGCCAGGCCCATGCAGAGCAGCGTGATGCCGGACCAGTCCATGTGCTTGCGCTGCTTCTCTGCTTCCAGGCGCGCGGTGGTACGCAGCTGTTCGTCCTCCTGGACGAAGCGGGCCACCATGAAGAAGCCCAGGATGCCCACCGGCACATTGATGAAGAAGATCCAGGACCAGTGCCAGTTGTCCACGATGTAGCCGCCCAGCGTGGGGCCAATGGCGGGGCCCACCATCACGGCCATGCCGAAGATGGCCATCGCCGTGCCCTGCTCCTTGGGAGGGAACGTCTGGCGGAGGATGGCCTGCTCTGTCGGTTGGAGCGCGCCGGCGCCCAGCCCCTGAAGGAAGCGGAAGAGCACCAGCGTGGGCAGGTTCCACGCGAGGCCGCACAGGAACGAGCCCGCGACGAAGAGCACCAGGCACGACAGGTACACGCGCTTCTGGCCGAACATGCGGCCCAGGAAGCCCGTGAGCGGCATCACCATCACCGTGGCGATGACGAAGCCGGTGGTGGCCCAGGTGATCTCCTGCACCGTGGCGCCGACAGCGCCGCGGATTTGAGGCAGCGCCACGTTCACGATGGACGAATCGATGGCGCCCATCAGCGTGCCGAACGTCACCGACAGCGTGACGAGCCACTTGTTGACGGGGGCCTTGGGCGTGGCGGGTGCCAGTGCCTCCGGTGTTGCGACGGCTGTCGCCATGTCAGTCGACCTCGATGCCCTTCAAGAAGACGCGGAGGATCTCCTCCGCCCAGGCGGCTGCCGGAGGGGTCGCGGCGTCGTCCTCGCGCAGGCGGTCCAGGGCGCCGCGCACCATGCCCATCAGGAGGGTCGGGTAGAGCGCGCGCCCCTCCGCGCGGAGGTGCCCGGCCTGGATGCCCCGGTCGATGATGACCGACAGGCGCCGGGTGAGCTCCGCCAGCATGCGGCTCTTGCGCGCCGGGTCCTCCGGCAGCTGCACCAGCACCCGCACGAACGCGTCGCGCTCCGCCGCGTGGGCGAACAGCGCCATCACGAAGGCGCGCAGCTGCTCGCGCGCGGGGCGCTCCGCCACGGGGGCCAGGGCCGCGTCGATCCGCTCCAGCATCACCTGCCGGCGCTTCGCGCGCAGCGCATCCAGCAGGGCCGCGCGGTCGGTGAAGTGGTTGTAGAGCGTCCCCACCGACACGCCTGCCTGCTCGGCGATGGACTCCATCTTCGCCGCGTGCAGCCCGTCGCGAGCGAACACCGCCGCCGCCGCCGACAGGATGGCGTCAGCGGTGGCTTCCTTCAGTCGCGAGCGGAGCCGTTTGACGGGCGCCTCAGATTTTGAATCCCGATTCATTTCCTGAAGAGAGATTTAACCCTCTCCTCACGGGAGTCAAATCGGCCGGGGCGCTCAGAGGGAAAAGGGCAGCCATGAGGACCTGGCTGCCCAGAGGGGGTTCAGGCGGGCCAGAACCGTTCGCAGCGCACGTCCCACGAGGAGTGGTTCGCGCGGCCGGACTTCCACGTCTTGTAGCTGTAGGCGTGGCGCGTCCGGCGCTGGAAGTAGAAGGACCAGCGCCCGCTCTCCCGCACGCCAAACACGGTGCCGAACTGGAGGAGTTCGTCCTCCTGCACCTTCCAGAACGAGCGGTAGGCGTGGGTCCGCAGGTGGTACCAGGACGCGCCGGAGACGCCGCGCTCCTGTTCCATCTGGGCAGTGCCGGCGGCGTTCAGCATGCCGGGCATGTAGTCCGTCATCGCGGCGGAGGCGGAGGACGTCTCGCTTCCGCCCATGACCTTCCGGGCCGCGTTGAAGCGCGAGCGCATCGCCTGCACCTTGGCCTGCGTCACCTGATCGTCGGTGCCGCCGTTGACGGTCTCCGAGCTCGCGTTCAGGTGGTACACGGTCGGCGACGCGGGGTCTCCGGTGACGAAGATGGAGCACCCCTGGAGCGCCGCGGTGATGAAGTAGTTCGCGTGCGAGCCCAGGCGCACGCAGTGGGTGCTGTCGAAGCCCCAGTGCAGGTAATAGAGGTTGAAGGACTGCGCGACGGGAGGCTGACCCATCACCAGCGCCAGCAGGTTCTCGTCCCCGTTGTAGAAGTTCGGATTGCCGGGCTCGAAGATGGGCAGCGCGTCCGCGTCGATGCCGCTCGCCTCCAGCAGCGTGCCGCTGACCACGCAGCTCTGGGTGTCGTAGACGGTGGCCTCCAGGCCGTGGGGATCCAACCCACGGCCCTTCATCAACCGCTTGAGCCCCACCAGCGACTGCTGCCGGGACGTGGGAAGTGCGGTCCCGGGCACGACCCAGGGGAAGAGGGCCTGCGAGGAGGCCTTCTTCACCAGGTCGCTCGTCTTGTAGAGCGTGACGGGGGCCATGTCGCGCGCGTTACGGGGTGAGCATGCCCAGCTTGGGGGCGGGCAGCTCCACGGACAGCTCCTGCGTGAGGCCTTCGGTCGCGTGGAAGCCCTTGCCGCTGACCTCGCCCGCGCGGAACAGGGCCCAGCTCTGGAGGCCGCGCTGGAACGAGCGCGTCATGTGCCACAGCTCCAGGCCGCTGTTGGCGACGAAGAGGTACATCGTCCGCTTCGGGTTCCAGGGGTTGGGCAGCGCCAGGGCCAGGCCGTCATCCGCGCGGCCGTACGTCTTGCCCTGCCAGCGGAAGAAGCGCCGGCCCAGCTCCACCGGAAGCTTCTTCTCCGCCGCCAGGCGCGCCATGAGCCCGTTGTCCTCCAGGCCACCGAAGACGACCAGGTCGCGGTCCGCCAGCTCCGCGTCCGTCACCTCCGCGTCCGGCTTGAGCGGAGCCAGGCGCTCCGGAGACGCGTCCGCCAGCTGCTCGCGGTAGTTCGTCGCCAGCGTGCGCATGGACTCCACCTGGCGCGCGGAGCCATAGACGAAGAGCAGCTTCTCCCAGTCATCCAGCGTGTTGGCCAGGGTCTGGTAGCGCTCGCGGGCCACGGGGATGTCGTTGCCCACGTTGAACACCACGCGCACGGGCCGGTCCGCGACCTTCACGGTGAAGGTGTCGCTTGCCCCCTTCACCTCCACGCGCTCCAGCACGGCGCCCTTGTCCGTCTGCACCTCCACCAGCGTGGCGAAGCGCCAGGGCGTGCCGGACTGGTCCACCTTCAGCGTCACCTCGTAGCCCTCCTTCGCCTTGCGCGCGCTGGAGGTGAGGCGCGGCGCGGGCAGGCCCCCGCGCTCCACCCACTGCTTCACCAGCGGCCCCACGTCCTGGCCCGCGGCCTCCGACGCCGTGCGGATGAAGTCCTGGGTGGTGAGCTTCTTGTTGGCGAACTTCGTGTGCACCGCGCCCATCACCTTGGCGAACTTCGCGTTGCCCAGGATGAGCCGCAGCTGGTGCAAGAGGTACGTGCCCTTGATGCGCGGCACCGCGTACTGGCCATAACGGCCGTAGTCCGTGCGCGCCGCGGCGGGCACCACGTCGCCCTCGCGGGCCGTGACGTACAGGTAGCGGGCGTTGAGGTCCGCGAGCGCGTCGCGCTGGCCGTCGAAGGCCTTGGACAGGTCATCCCCTTCCGGCAGGCCCTTGAGCTGGGTCCAGTACGCGGCGGACCCGCTGCCGAACCAGTTGTCCGCGTCCGTGGCGGGGAACACCGTGTTGGCCCAGAGCTTCTTCTCGTCGAAGGACAGCGCGTCCTTCACGCGGGCGAAGTCGCGCTTGGGCTTGTCCGCCTTGGGCTCCGGCTTCTGCTTCGCCTTGGCGGCCTTGAGCTGATCCGCGACGTAGATGGGGCTGAAGGCGGTGTAGCCCAGGGACAGGTGCGGCGTGGCGCCGGGCAGGTCCGGAATCCAGCGGCTGCCCACCATCTTCTCGCGCAGCGTTGTCTTGCCGTAGTGGGCCAGGAACATCAGCTTCTCCGCCATCTCCGACGTGGTGACCTTGCCGTCACACGCGTGGGGGCGGTTGATGGGGCTGGAGGCCATCATCCGCGTGGCGCTGTCCACGTCGAAGCCGCCCTTGCCGTACTTCGCGTAGTACTCCTGGAAGGCGATGTCGCGGTTCCAGGTGTTGAAGGCCAGGTCCACCGGGGCGTTGCTCGCGTTGGGCACGGACTCCTTGCGGACCTCCGGGTCGCGGTTGTTGTTGTTGGCCCAGATGAAGTCCTTGAGGTTTCCGGGCGTGTCGGAGGCCTTGCCCTTGCTGCCGGTGCGCCACAGGCGCGTCTTCGCGGTGCCCAGGAGGAGGCACGCGCCCTCGTCCGTCTTGGTGTCCGCGAGCGTCCAGTCGTTGGTGTAGAGGCCGTTGTTGCGGTCCTTGAGGATGCGCTCCACGTCGTCGATGGAGTTGGCGTACTGCACGGCCTTGCGGATGCGGTTGCTCTGCGGGGTGCCGTCGATGTTGAAGGGCGTCTGGCCCACGGTCGTCTCACCGATGACGATGCCCGCGTCGTTGAGCATCCAGTCGGAGCCGCTGTGGATGCCGCCCGGGAACGTCTGCATCACGAAGCGGTGGCCCTTGGTGGGCTGCACATCCAGCACCACGTCCCAGTGGACGCCGGTGTAGCCGTTCCACATGAAGATCTGCCCCATGACGACGCGGCCGTCCTTCGTCGCGGACTTCGTGGCCACGAAGGACGAGCAGTGGTCGCCCTCCCCCGCCCGGCCGTTCTCGTCCTCGCCCTTGAGGAAGGTGCGGCCGGAGAGCGGAGAGGCCGTCACGCGGTTGGCGTCCTCCAGCTGGCCCAGGTCCACGGCGGAGTTGATGGCGACGACGTCGAGCACGTCCAGGTCGCGCTCCTTACCATCCGGGCCCTTGAACTTCGCGCCGCCCACGTTGGCGCCGTCGGCGATGCCCTTCATCTCCTCCAGGTATTCGGCGTCGAAGCGGCGCAGGAACAGCGAGTCCGCGAGCAGGCGCACCTGGGCCCAGCCCTTCGCGGCGTCCGCCTTGTCCTTCTGGATGCCCAGCTTCTCGATGTAGCGGACGATCTCCTGGGACACGAGCTCGCCGTACTGGCGGCCGCGCTCGTAGGGCTCGCCCTCGATGTGCACGTACACCCAGCCGCCGTCGTCGTAGCGGAAGCCCTTGCCGGCCCAGCGCACGCTCTCCATGGGGATGTACTGGGTGACGTCATCCACCTCTTCGAGCTTCACGTCGTCGAACCACGCGGTGCCGGTGGCCTTGCCGTTGTGGCCCAGGTGCGCGCGCACGCGGTCCGTGGACGAGGTGGCGAAGAACATCACCTGCACCCGGCCGCTCTGGTCCGCGCCCTGCGGCGGCGAGCAGTTGGTGAAGGGGAAGCTCTGCATGGACAGACACGCGCCCAGCGCCGTGGGGTAGCGGGCCTGGGCGTCGGCCTGCACGCCCTTCGTGCGCACCCAGGCGGAGAGCCGGTAGAGGCGGCCCACCTGGAGCTTCACGGGCTCGGAGACGACGGTGGTCTCCGCGCCGCCCTGGGGGCTTTCGATGACGAGGCTGCGGCTGCCCTCCGACTTCGCGTCGGTGCGGGCGGACACCTTGCCCTGGCCGGAGGCCGTCCATCCCTGAGGGAGGCCGGTGGCGGCGGCGGCTTCAAAGCCGGCGTTGGGGACGGAGACGGGCGCGGGGGCGGCCCAGGCGGACGCCGAGGCGCAGGCGGCCAGCGTGGGCCAGAACAGCCGGGAGCGCTTCCACATCAGACGCAGGTGGGACATGGCTTGCTCATGGGAAGGAGGAAATGGGTGCGGCATCCTGTCACGTCGTACGCGGGCGTGCTGGCATGCATTGCGCGCACATGGCGCGCGCTTCACGCCATGACGCCCTGTTCCATGAGGGGCTGAATTCGACAGCAAGGCGCGGAGTGCTGGCCTGTGCACCGGGAGTTAGGTTTCCCCTCGTGGTCATCGACAGGAGGCGGAGCGTGGCGACGAAGACGGAGGCACTGGCGGCGGCGACGGAGGGAGATCCGCGCTGGGCGGCGGTCGTCGCCCGGGATGCGGCGGCGGATGGGCGCTTCTTCTATTCCGTGCGGACGACGGGCGTGTACTGCCGGCCGTCGTGTGGAGCGAGGACGCCCCGGCCGGAGAACGTGGGCTTCCACGCGACGGTGGCGGCGGCGGAGCAGGCGGGGTTCCGGGCATGCAAGCGGTGCAAGCCAGGGGAGCCCTCGCTCGCCGTGAAGCACGCGGACCGGGTGGCCGAGCTGTGCCGCTTCATCCAGGCCTCCGAGGAGCCACCGAGCCTGGAGCAGCTGGCGGAGCGCGCGGGGCTGTCGCCGTACCACCTGCACCGCGTGTTCAAGGCGGTGACGGGGCTGACGCCGAAGGGGTACGCGGCGGCGCAGCGGGCGGAGCGGATCCGCGAGGGCCTGACGAAGCGCGCCTCCGTCACCGAGGCCATCTACGACGCCGGGTTCAACTCCAGTGGCCGCTTCTACGAAACCTCCAGCCAGGTCCTGGGCATGACGCCGACGAACTTCCGCGCCGGTGGCGCGAACACGGAGATCCGCTTCGCGGTCGCGGAGTGCTCGTTGGGTCCCATCCTGGTAGCCACGAGCGACCGCGGAGTATGCGCGATCCTGATGGGGGATGATCCGGACGCGCTGACGAGGGACCTCCAGGACCGCTTCCCGCAGGCGACGCTGGTGGGTGGGGATGCCGCGTTCGAACAGCTGGTGGCGAAGGTCGTGGGCTTCGTGGAGGCGCCGCGAGTGGGGCTGGATTTGCCACTGGACGTGAGGGGCACGGCGTTCCAGCAGCGCGTGTGGCAGGCGTTGAGGGAGATCCCCGCGGGGAAGACGGCGAGCTACACGGACATCGCCGAGCGGATTGGCTCACCGAAGTCCGTGCGGGCCGTGGCGCAGGCGTGCGGCGCGAACGCGCTGGCGGTGGTGATTCCGTGTCATCGCGTGGTGCGAAATGACGGCGCGCTGTCGGGTTATCGCTGGGGCGTGGAGCGCAAGCGCGCGCTGCTGGAGCGCGAGGCGCAGCGGTGAACTGGGAAGAAACGGGCCGGGAGCTGGATGCCCGGGGGTGCGCGGTCCTGGAGCAGTTGCTTACGCCCGATGAGTGCGAGGCATTGGCGCTGCTCTACGACCTGGATGACGCCTTCCGAAGCCGCGTGGTGATGGCGCGGCATGGGTTTGGACGGGGTGAATACAAATACTTCGACCATCCGCTGCCGGAGATCGTGACGAAGCTGCGCACGACGCTGTACCCGCGCCTGGTGCCCATCGCGAACCGCTGGAACACGGCGATGGGCATCGACGTGCGGTATCCGGACACGCACGCGGACTTTCTCGCGCGCTGCCATGAATCCGGTCAGGTGCGGCCCACGCCCCTACTCCTGCGTTACGGCATGGACGACTACAACTGCTTGCACCAGGACCTGTACGGGGAACACGTCTTCCCGCTCCAGGTGGCCATCCTCCTCTCCGAACCCGGAAGGGACTTCACGGGCGGCGAGTTCGTGCTGACGGAGCAGCGTCCCCGGATGCAGTCCCGGGCGGAGGTCGTTCCCCTGCGCCAGGGAGACGCGGTCGTCTTCGCGGTGCACCACCGCCCCGTCCAGGGCACGCGGGGCACGTATCGCGTCAACCTGCGGCACGGTGTCAGCCGCGTGCGCTCCGGGCAGCGGCACACGGCGGGGATCATCTTCCACGACGCGGCCTGATCAGCCCGTTTTACATTCACGCTCCGATGGAAAACGGGCGTCGAAGCGCTCCCAAAAATGTCAGACCGACCCGGTATGAATCTCCCTGCGCGACGCCATTCCGGGCGTCGCCGAAAGGGTCGCCTTCACAATGAAGATGCCATTGATTTCCCTGGGGATTCTGGTCGGCATGACCGGGGTCGGCTGCGCGGGTCTCGATGAGGCCGAGGCGGTGGATTCCTCGATGTCGGCGGACGCGACCTCCCAGGTCACCCAGGGGGTGATCACCCAGGTCACCGGGACCAGTCCGGTCACCTTCGTCGCCATGTCAGGCAACGAGACGAAGCCCTACAACCAGTCCTTCACGCCGGTGGTGGCATACACGCGGGATTCCACGACCGGGGCGTTCACGGCCTATCCGGGCACGGGCGCCGCGGACGGCACCATCTCCGTGCCGAACGTGCCTTCCGGCCGCATCTACCTGAAGCTGGGCTCGCGCTACCTGGTGAGCACCGGCCGCACGTTCGACCTGGGCTCCACGGAGTGGGGCCGCGATGGCACCTTCGTCTCGCTGCCCACCCCCGTGACGGTGTCCGCCACCGGGCTGTCTCCCTGGCAGTCGGGGGACTACCTGGAGGTGTATTCGTTGAACGCGGGCGCGTTCGGCTACGTCAACACCGGCGTCACGGGGTTCCCCCTGGCGGGCGCCACCTCGCTCTCCGGGATGAGCTTCAATTACGCCGACATGCTCAACCCGGTGCTGCTCGACAGCAGCCTCGGGGATGTGCTCTCGCTGGTGCAGATGCGGTGGAAGACGACCGCGAATGGAGTGCCCTACCGTGCGATGCACAAGGTGCTCGACGCGAGCGTGACGCAGGTGGAGGGCCAGCCCGTCACTGTCAGCGGGACCTTCACCCAGCCCGCGGCGACCGGCACCTTCTCGGTGGACTGGAGGCGCTCGGCCTTCGAAGCGATGCGCACCCAGGTGAACCCGGACGCGGTCAGCACGTACAGCGAGATCTGGATGTCCGCCCGGCCGGCCGCGCTGAGCTCGGCGGTCGCGTCCATCAGCGGGCAACCCCTGCTCGTGAAGCTCAATCCTGACGCGCAGAAGACCGACCTCGTCACGGGGAGCATGACGTACAACAACCCGCTCCCGGCGACGTGGCCGAAGGTGGCGCTCGCAGCCGCGGGCTTCACGAAGAGCTACGCGCTGGGAACCGCAGCGCCCTACACGATGAGCGTCGACATCCGCGTGGACCAGGACGCGAGCGTGTTCACCGCCGCGCCCGTGCAGCCGCTCGTCGGGCCGGTGCAGGCGCCCCTGGTGAACACGCGCGGCGCGTTCCAGAACCTCACGGGCGTGGGGCTGGACGCCTCGCTGCGCTGGTCGAAGCCGCTGGTCGGCACGGCCACGAACTACGTGGTGAACATCTACCGGCTGGGCACGAACAACGGTCAAACCACCGTGACCCGCGTGACGTCGCTGCACACGGATCTGCAGAGCGTGTACCTGCCCCCGGGCGTGCTGCAGGCGGGCCAGACCTACTTCGCGGAAATCCAGAGCTGGTACCAGCCCGGCTCTGACCTGGCGACGAGCCCGTTCAAGCGCGCGCTGCCTCGGGGCCGCGCCAGCGTGCTCACGGGCATGTTCAGCCCGTAGCCGTTGAGGCCCGGGGGACGAGAGGGAGCCCGCTCCCTCTCGTCCCTCCATGTCGCGCTGATGAAGTGAGCCAGCCGCCGCAATCCGGATTTCCCACTGTATCCGGGAAGGCAGGCTGTGATGGATAATGGCCGGGACAGCGTTGCCGTGCACCTGCGGCTGCTGTCGCGGTCCCCTCGCTCACCCATCGGAGAATCCAATGAAACGGATAGGGATGGTCATCGCGCTGTTCATTTGCATGAACGCAGCCCCCCAGGCTCGAGCCGCCGCCATGAAGCCAGCGGCGCTGCGCGAGCGCATCAGCGTGTCGCTGGCCGCCGACAAGCGCGAGGTGGCGCTGGCCCTGGCGAAGCAGGACACGGTGCTGCGAAAGGCTCTCGCTTCCCGCTTGAGCGGCGAGCACCCCGCCGTGGATTTGAAGCAGTGGCTGAGCACCGTTTCGGCCCCGCCTTCCGTCACGGGCCTGGCGGAGCGAGCGGACCTGAACATCCGTCGGCTCAAGGGCATCGAGCGTGAGCTCGACAGCCTGCTGCAGCTGCGTCTGGCCAGCGCGTCCATGCTGGCGGCATTGCAGCAGGGGGTTGAACCCCTCTACGCGTACGAACCGGATGGCGATGACTCCCAGTGGCAATTCATCGAGGCCTTCGACGGCCTTGGCCGCGTGCACCGCCTCGACGTGCACCGCATGCCGGCTCAGCCGGTGCTCGTGGTGGACATCGACGCGCGCAGAGACCTGGCTGCCGGCATCAAGCTGATGCGCGAGCAGCTCGTGGCACTCGGGCAGCGTCCCCTGCCCGTCCTGGACACGGCCGCCGCGGCGACCAGCACGCCGGTGACCATCCTTGACCGCATCTACCTGAACGACGACCAGGAGCCGTGGATCTCCGGTAACGCGGAGGTCTATGCCATCGTCAATGGTGTCGACCCCAGCCGTGACGCGCCGCAGTTGGACATCGTCGACATGCCCTATCTGGACACGGACGGGAGGGTCTACACCCCGAACCAGGTCCTGATCTTCTGGGAGCGTTACCGCTGGGCGGCGGCGAACGTCATCCTCATGGAGCACGACGACAACACCAGCTACCAGGAGCTGGTGAGCTACCTGTTCAATGTCGCGAGCCAGATCCTGACCGCCATGGGTCAGCCGCAGATCGGCGCCCTGGTGGCGCTGGGCAGCGGACTGGTGGATCGCATGCCGGGTGAATGGTTCACCAACGACGACGACTACGTCGATTCGTTCTACACCCTGGAGAAGAACCACCCGTACACCAACTACAGCGGAGCACGCGGCAACGCGGTGGTGTCACTCAGGCCGTACGAGCTCGCGAACCAGTAGCCACCCGCTCAATCGCTACACATCCAGCAGCTTGGGGTCGAACCAGACGTCCTCATAGTTGCCGGCGACCAGGAACCTCCAGCCCGGTGGGAGCCCGAGGTAGCGCAGCACCTCGGGACACATCTCGGCCAGGTGGGCCACATGGATGGGCTTGAAGAAGTCAGCGTCAGCGTCCAGGGCGAAATCCTTCCCGGCCCAGAGATACCAGCCCGTGGTGTCGCCCTCGGGCGGATGCCTCAGTCCGTTGAGAGGCATCCGCCCCGTGAGCGTCTGGGTCGCAAGGCCGACCTTCAGAGGGTCGGGAGCGTCGACGAAGGCAGTCTTGTACCTGGCACACAGCGCCAGCTGCTGGTCATGAACAAGCATTACGGTTCAGGCGCTCCGCGCTCGCACGCCCTGGAGTGCTGGGGCGGCCCGCTCGACGAGCTTCCCGGTGACGCCCTTGGGCAGCACCACGCCGAAGAAGAAGCCTTCCTCGAAGGGCTCCGTCGAGTCGAGCTGCACTTTCACGCGGGAGGCAATCGTCGCGAGCGCCGTCTTCAGGAATACCATCGCGAAGTCCGCGCCCACGCATGCGCGCGGGCCTCGGCCGAAGGGGAAGAAGTAGCCGCTCCCCAGCGGGTCCCTTGCGATGCCCCCATCCAACCAGCGCTCCGGCTTGAACGTGTCCGGGTCCTCCCAGTGCTTCGGGTCGCGGTGCAGGTGCTGGTTCGAGATCATGATCATCGAACCCGCCGGCAACGTGACCCCGGCCAGCTGCGCGTCCTTCGACGGCGTGCGCGTCATCACCCGGACCGCCGGCAGGATACGCAGCGCCTCGTACGCCACGGCCTCCGCCCACTTCGCGGCCTCCAGCTTCTGGGACGTCAGCGGTCCGTCCGCCACCAGCGAAGCCGCCTCTGAGGCGAGGCGCGCGTCAGCGTCGGGGTACTTGTTGAGCTGATGGAACGCCCCCACCAGCGTGACGCTGGAGGAGAACGCGCCTCCGAAATACGTGCCCCCCAGCATGTGCGCCAACACCTGGTCATCAATGCCCGGTGTCTCCCGCAGGTAGCGGGACATGAGGTCCACGGCGCGCGGGTCCTGCCGCTTCCGGGCCTCGCGGATCCGGTCCACGAAGTGCCCGTAGAAGCGCGCCTTCACCGCCTCGAAGTCCTTGGGCGGCTTCACGAACTTCAGCGGCAGCTTCGACTGGATGCGCGCGTCCGCCGCCCTCGCGAGCAGCATGAAGTCCTCGAACACCTGATCCGTCAGCTTCTCTCCTACCTGCGCCACCGAGAACGCGTCGAACGTCAGGCGGCGCAGCGCGGGCGCGAAGTCGATGCGGTCCTTCTTCAGCAGCGCGTCCACGGACTCGGAGATGGCCGCCTGCATGGGCCCCACCAGGTCCGCCAGCGCCTCCGGGGCCCAGGACTGCGCGGAGGGTTCCAGCGCTCGCTTCTGGACCCAGTCCCCGCGCAGCTCCGCCGTGAAGGCCGTGTCGTCCGTCGTGGACGGGCGGATCTGCTCGCTGATGTTCCCCTTCTCGAACTCCATCCGGCGCGGGGACTCGTAGACCTCCGCGATGAGCGCCGGGTCGTTGAGCACCAGTCCGGGATTGGGTCCCATCCAGATGAGCGTGACGCCGCCGTACTCGCGGCCATAGCGGGCACAGACGTCCCAGGGCGAAGCCCCCAGGAAGTCTCCGGCAGTGCCGAGGATCCCCGGCTGGGGACCGGGCAATGACGCGAAGGGCTTTCGCTTCGCGCCGAAGAACAGTTTGAAGATGCCGCGAGAGAGGGCGTTGGGCACGGGCAGTGTCTCCGGACGGCGCTAGACGGTGATGCCGCAGGGGATGCGGTCGGCCTGCAGGACGGTGTAGGGCACCGCGCTCTTCGCGTTGCGCGCCTTCACGGCTTCGCTCTGCGCGCGCAGGCGGGCGTGGAAGCGGTCGCGGATGGCGATGAGCTCCGGCTCCTGGAAGTAGTCCTCGCGCCAGCCACCCTCGTGGAGCAGGTACTCCTCGTCGTCCCCGAAGCTGGACAGCGCGCGCCCCACCGCCACCTGCCAGAGCATCTGCGTCTTGGAGGGAATCATCGCTTCGATGTCCTTCTCCCCCAGGACGCCCTTCTTGCGCGGCGGCGCCTGGCGCATGCAGAGCGGCGCATTGGGCACGAAGGCGTAGTGTTCGTACTGGAGGTAGTTCACCGCCGCGTGCTGCACGCTCACCGTGAAGAGCACCGTGGCGAGGATGTCCGTGAGCTCAGCCACGCGCTTCAGCTCCGCGCACGGGAGCTTGTCCACCGGCAGGCCGTGCTCGGTGAGGTCCTTCCACCAGCGCTGCATGTCGGTGTCGCGCACCAGGTCCTCGTCGGACTTGTAGAAGGCCCCCAGCACCCCTCCGACGTACTCCTCCAGCGCGTCCCACAAGAGCAGCGCGTCGTCGCGGTACGGGTAGTGCGGGAGCACCGCCGGGTCCAGCACGCCACGGCGCTCGATGTCCGGACGCGGCTTGTTGTCCGCGAGCGTCCAGGCCTTGTACCCCTTCTTGCCCAGGAACAGGTGCCCCTGGTCCGGGCCGCCCGTGGCGATGATGTCGTCGAACACGCCGCCTGCGTCGAGCAGCCCCTTTCGCGCGCCCTCGTTGATGGCGAGCGTGTAGCGGAAGTGGCGGCGCAGCAGCTTGTAGACGGGGTGCGGATCCGGGAGGTTGCGCATCGTCGCCATGACGAACGGCTCCGCCACGAAGTGGGTGCGCAGCGCGTGGCCCACCATCTGGTGCGCGTTGCCCTCGCTGCACCGCAGGTAGATCTTCGCGGCCAGCCAGTCGTGTGGACTGTCATTGGGCGTGAACACCGGATCCAGCTCCGGGTCGCGGCCCAGCTGGATGGCGATGGGCCGCAGTTGCTGGGTGTCATCCAGGTACAGCAGGCACCGGGACGCGGGCGCCCACCGGCGCTCCTCGACGCCGTCCTTGTCCGTCTTCTTGAACATGGGCACGTCGCCCAGGATCTCGAAGTCGAGCAGGAACACGCGTCTGGCCGCCACCGCCTGCTCAAGCGTCATGCCCGGCGACAGCTGGCCCTTCACCGCGTCCTCCGTCACGGGCATGCCGTCGGGCAGCGCGGTGATGGACTGGATGTGCACGGGGCTGATGCCCTGGACGGCCTGGCGGGCGAACTCGTAGTCGTCCTGCCAGCGCCGGGCGAGCCCCGGCAGCTCGATGCCCTTGAAGAAGTCGAAGATGTCGACGAGGCCGTTCCACGCCTTGCTCAGCACGGGCATGTGCAGCTTGATGGCCGCCAGCGTCTTCGCGATGACGACCTCGTAGCTGCCGTCCACCAGTCCCCGGTAGAGCTCGTCCTTGGGGAGCGGACGCGCCTCCGTGATGTCGAGCGCACCCGGCAGCCCGGCGGTCGCCTCCGCGGGGCGCCACGGATACATGCGCTGCCGGGCCTGGAGCAGCTCGCTCCGGGCGGCCCGCTCCCGCTCGTGCTGGACGTGCTGGGGCAGCCGGGCGGTGCCCTCCAGGACGTCCGCGGTCGTCTTCGCCAGCACCCAGCGGTAGTACGGGAAGAACCAGTGCTTCCCCGGCGTGGTCACCATCACCGAGTCCAGCAGCCAGTCGCCCCCTACCCCGCCTCCCGCATTGGTGAAGCGCAGGAGCAGCAGGTCTCCCACGTCCTCGGTCTTGACGACATAGGCATCCACCGCCCCGGCCTCGAAGTCGTTGTGGAAGCGCTTGTCCAGCAGGTGCGGCGGACTCTCACCCTTGGTGCCCATCAACACGACGGAGATGGCCGCGTTCGTTCCGGCGCCGAGCTTCGAGCTCGTGCGAATCGTCAGCGTGTATTCGACAGTCATGGCTTTCCCCACTAGCACGTCAGGTCCGGCTCGCGGGGACAGGTGATCGCAGGCGCGGGCTTTGGATCCAATCGTGGATCCCCCCGAGGGTGGTACCTTCCGGCGCGATGAAGCGCGCTGCGGGTCGTTCGCTGTGGGTTGGTGGTTCCGGCAGGATCTCGCTCGGGTCGTCCTTGACCAGCGCTGCGATCGAGGCCCGGCGCTGATGCGGACCGCGTGGCGCCGGCTGCTGACGTCGCTGGGTTTCTCTTCGAAGGCCGTGGAGCCGCCCCTCCTGGAAGCGGACGAGCTGGCCCGGTGGTACGCGGGGCTGGGATTGAAGGAGCGGCTGGCGGTCAGCCGCAACCTGGTCAAGCAGGTGCGTGCGCCGCGAGCGCTCCGGGATGCATCCACCCTCCCCGCCGTCGTCACCGGCAGGTTGATGTTCGAGCAGGACGGACCCCAGGGGCCCATCCCCTTGCATCACCTCAAGGTGGAGCTGTGGGACCGGGACTTCGGCACGCCGGATGACTTCCTGGGCGAGGGCTTCACGGCCGCGGACGGTTCATTCGCCATCCGCTACGACCCGGCGGACGCGGGCGAAGGAGACCTGCCGGACCTGGAGCTGCGCTTCTTCGAGCCGCAGCACACGTTCCGCCAGGACGGCCGCGTGGTGGAGACCTGGAGGCGCATCGGTTCGGAGCGCGGCCCGGATGACCACGCAGGGCTGGAGTACGACTTCGGGACGCTGCGGCTGCCCTACTGGGAATACGACCCGTCCACGCCGCTGGCGCGGCTGCTGGTGGTGGAGGAAGGGACGCCACCCACGGCGTATGCGCCCGGGCGCGCGCTGGCGATGCTCAAGGCCGTCGCGCCCATCGAGCTGGTGAAGCGCCAGCACCAGCTGCAGATCCGCCTGGGACAGGCGCCGAGCCTCGCGAGGATTCAAGCGGACTACCCGGAGACGACGACGGTCCGGATGGAGCGAGAAGCACCGGGCTCCTCGCGCAGCGACGCGTGGTTCGGGGAGCGGCTGCTCAACGGGATGTTCTCCAGCATCCTGGACCGCGACCCGGAGGTGCCCGGAGACGACCAGGCCTTCCGGCTGTACCTGCCATGGAATGCCTATGAGCAGGACGGCGTGCACTGCCTGCCGGACGTGGACCTCCGGCTGCGATTGGTGGACGGCAAGCTGATGCCCCAGCGGATCATCCTGGGGATGCGGGAGCCCGGTGCGACGGCGCCCGGCTCACCGGTGACGCGCCGGACGTACACGCCTTCGGACGGCGCCGCCTGGGAGGCGGCGAAGCGGATGGCGCGGGTGAGCACGACGCTGGACGTGGAGCTGGGCAACCACCTGGGGCAGTGCCACTTCAACGTGGAGCAGTACGCCATCGCCGCGCACCGCAACCTGCGGCGCAATCCCTTGCGCTGGCTGCTCATGCCGCACCTGCGCGAGGTGGTGCTGATCAACCACGCCGCCAACGGGTTCCTGGTGGGGCCTACCGGGTACATCACCCGGGCCAGCGCGTTGACGGAAGGGGGCATCCAGCAGCGACTGGAGCACCTGCTGGGCAGCTACGACTGGAAGGGCTTCGCGCCGGCGATGCCGGTGTGCGCGGGGCACCGCTACGCGCATGCGGGCCAGCTGTTCTGGAAGCTATTGGGAGAGCACGTCGACGCGTTCTTCGCGGCGCACGGCGCGGAGATTGAAGCGCAGTGGCAGGAGGCGCGCAGGTTCTCGGACGACCTCGTCGCGCACTCGGCGCCCGCGTTCGTGTGCCGCTATCTGCGCGCGACGGTGCCGGGGAAGGACGCGCCGTGGTTCGTGCGCTCGGAGCGCATGGACCTGGACGTGAAGGCCGCGGAGCCCCGTCCCAGGGCCGTGAGCGCGGTGACGCTGACGGACACGCCCCAGCCCGGTGAGATGGAGGCGCTGAAGCAGTTGTGCCGCTACGTCATCTTCTTCGCGACGTTCCGGCACGCGTGGGCGAACAACCTCCAGTGGGAGGACGCGGGCGAGGTCCTGTACTCATGTCTGGGATTGCGCTGGGGCAAGGGCGGCGCGCTGTCCACGGAAGAGGACCTGGACGTCGCGCCGCCTCCGGATGAGGCGACGGAGATGCTGTGGATCTCCTGGATGCTGTCCAAGACGAACTACGGCTTCATCCTGTCCAACGAAGAGGAGGACGTGCATCCCCGGCTGCTGGAGCTGCTCCGGGCCCATGCCGCGGACTTCGCGGCCCTGGGCCTGGACGTCAGGACGGTCAGCTCCCGCATCAACATCTAAGTAGGTCGCCAGAAGTTCTCTAACAAATCGCGAAGCCAGAAGCCCTCGGCGAGGCAGCCTGCCTTGCGGAGGGCGTCCTGAGGCGACAGGCCCAACACCCACTGAAGGGCGGCATCGACGTGC
>NZ_RAWM01000102.1 GCF_003668875.1 Corallococcus interemptor
TCGATGTTGTGCCAGAGCGTGAGGCGGGTGCCGGTGGTGGCCGTGGGCTCCAGCCCCGGAGGAGGGGAGGCGGGCGTCACGGGGCGGGGATGGCAGGCGGAAAGCGACAGCAGGAGCAGCAGGGCGGCGTGGCGCATGGGCAAGGGGAAACTCTACCTTGCACGGGGAAACGCGCGACGCGTAGATTGCCGCGCGCCCATGGCCCGGGAAAAGGACAACATCGCTCTGTCCGATGAGCACAACACCCGCGGCATCGAGCTGGCGGACCGGGGCTGGCTGGACGAGGCCATCAAGGAGTTCCGGAAGGCCATCGACCTGGACCCCACGTCGGCGCACGCGCACGACAACCTGGCCACGGTCTACGCGGAGAAGAAGCAGTTCCGCGAGGCGCTGGGCGAGTACCTCACCGCGCTGAAGCTGGAGCCGGAGAGCGCCACCGCGCACTACAACCTGGCCTGCTTCCTCTCCACCCACGCCAGCGAGATGGCCGTGGAGGAGTACAAGGAAGCCATCGAGCTGGACCCGGAGTACCCGGACGCCCACCTCAACCTGGGGCTCACCTACGCGGACCAGGGGCGGGTGGAGGAGGCGATGCGGGAGCTGCACTCCGCCATCGAGCTGGACCCGCAGGACGCCTTCCCCCGGCACGAGCTGGCGGCGCTGATGATGGACGAGGGGGACTACCGCTCCTCCATCACCCAGCTGAAGGAAGTGGTGCGGCTGGAGCCGGACAACTTCGAGGCGCAGCTGGACCTGGGCATCTGCTACGCGCAGAAGGGCTTCTACGCGGAAGCGGAGCGCGCCTACGAGCGCGCCCGGGCGCTCAACCCGGACGACCTCCTGCTCAACTACAACCTGGCGGCGCTGTACGCGCTGTGGGGCCGTCCGAAGGACGCCGTCCAGTACCTGCAGAAGGCGCTGGCGTCGGACCGGCAGAAGGTCCTGGGGTGGCTGTCCGCGGACCCCATGTTCGACGTGCTCAAGGGCGATCCGGACTTCGAAGCCCTCTTCTGAGGGAATCACACAATGGAATGGGTTTTCCTGGGGCTGGCGCTGCTGCTGGTCGTCGCGAACGGCTTCTTCGTGGCGACGGAGTTCGCCATCGTGAAGATCCGCGCCACGCGCCTGCAGTCCCTGGTGGACGAAGGCACGCCCGGCGCGTCCACGGCCCTGAAGATGGTCAGCGAGCTGGACGCGTACCTGTCCGCCACGCAGTTCGGCATCACGCTCGCGTCGCTGGGCCTGGGCTGGCTGGGTGAGCCCGCCTTCGAACACCTGCTGCATCCGGTGATGGAGAAGGTGCTGCCGGAGGCGATGGCGGCGAAGTACGGCTCCACGGCGGCGGGCATCGTCGGCTTCAGCATCATCACGTTCCTGCACATCGTGATGGGGGAGCTGGCGCCCAAGAGCGTCGCCATCCAGCGCGCGGAGCAGACGACGCTCGCGGTGGCGCTGCCCATGCGCGCGTTCTACTTCCTCTTCTACCCGGCCATCCGGCTGCTCAACTGGCTGGCGTCGCTGGTGCTCAAGGCCTTCGGCCTGCACTCCGCCAGCGAGTCGCACGAGGCCACGAATGAAGAAGAGCTGCGCGTCATCCTGCACAGCTCCGCGCAGGCGGGCGCCATCACCACGGCGCGCGCGGAGCTGTTGGAGCGCGCGCTGGAGATGGCGCAGAAGACGGCGCGGCAGGTGATGGTGCCTCGCAACCAGATGCGCTACCTGGACGTGGAGGAGCCGCTCGACAAGAACGTCATCGACGCTCGCGCGTCCGGGCACACGTGGCTGCCGGTGTGCCGGGGCAACCTCGACGAGCTCGAGGGCGTGGTGAACGTGAAGGACCTGTTCTTCCTCCTGTCGCGCGGCGAATTGCGCAGCCTGTCCCAGGTGCAGCGCCCGGTGCTCTTCATCCCGGAGAACGCGACGCTGGAGCAGCTGCTCGCGGAGTTCCGCCGCCGGCGCCGGCAGATCGCCATGGTGGTGGACGAGCACGGCGGCACGTCCGGCCTGGTCACCATCGCGGACGTGGTGGCGGAGGTGGTGGGCGACGTGGCGGAGCTGGGCCGGCGCGTGGAGGAGGTTCGTGCGCTGCCCGGAGGCCGCTTCGAGCTGCCCGGCACCGCGCAGCTGGACGACCTGGAGGCCCAGCTGGACGTCACCTTCGAGCTGAGCGACGACGAGAAGGGCGAGGTCACCACCATCGCCGGCTTCCTGATGACGAAGCTGGGCCGGGTGCCGGAGCAGGGCGACAGCCTCAAGCTCGACATGTGGCGCATCCTCGTGGAGGAGGTGGACGGCCCCCGCGTGGTGCGCGTCACGGTGGAGCCGCAGTCGCGCCCCACGGCGCTGCCCAAGGATGGAACCAAGGACGGCGGCGGGCGCCCCTCGGAGCCGCCCGCGCCGTCCGGTGAGACGGGGTGAAGCGTTAGCTCTTGGTGGGCTTCACGGCCTTCTTCTTCGCGCCGCCCTGGATGGACGCCGGCTTCACCTTGGCGTTGGGGCGGTCCACCTTGAGCAGCTCCAGGTGGGTCTCCCCGTCCGTGGTCAGCTTCACGATGCCCACGTCCGGCGCGAACCACATGAAGCTCTCCATGGAGCGCCCCTCCGCGCCGGGGCGGCTGGCGCGGGCCGTGGTGATGTTCTTGATCTTCAGCGCCTTGAAGGTGCCCGCGGCGACGGTGATCTCCTCCTCGCCCACCACCGTGGCCTCCTTGTCGAAGGTCGTGGCGATGGTGGGGCGCAGGCCGCCCTTCTTGGCCGGCGGCTGGAGCTTCACGGACAGGCTGTTCTTCCAGGTGCCTCCGGGGACCATCACGGACGGCGCCGGCACGGCCGCGCCCTCCGCGTTGACCACCTGCACGTCCATGCCGGACGCGGACAGCAGCGTGCCCTCCAGGCCGCCCAGGCCCGTGCGGACACCGTTCGCGTCACAGGTCAGGTCCGTCTGGCCGCTGCGCCCCTTGAGGCTCACCGCCAGCGTGGCCTTCACCGTCCCGTCCGGGGCGGGCGCGACGTCCTTCGTCGCCAGCACCAGCTCCGACGAGCGGCCCGCCCGGTAGGTCAGCGACAGGCCCTCCTCCATGGGGAACCAGGGGTTCGGACAGGGGGACGGCGCCGCCGCCGCGACCATGTCAGACCGGGGTGCTACCTGTGACGTCGGGGAAGCGCCCACGAGGAGCGACATGGCAAGCAAGGGCTGAAACGTAGGACGCCTCCAGAAAGATCAAGAGGAAGGTAGGGTGGGCCGGCTGCTTTGCAAGGGTGACGCAAGCTCGCTCACCTACCGGCCTGTAGCACTAGACATAGGGTCATGCGTGGCATGGTCACGCTTGATCCGCGGTGGGGTGCGTTGGTACTCCTGCCGGACGCTGCGGAGCCGAATTTTCGGCCTCGCGCGCGTTTTCACCCCGTCACACCGACGGCCGTAGGGAGAACCGCTGGCATGCGAATCAAGCGCCTGGACATCACCGGCTTCAAGTCGTTCATGGAGCGGAGCGTCTTCTCCTTCGACGAAGGCGTCACGGGCGTCGTCGGCCCCAACGGGTGTGGCAAATCCAACGTCGTGGACGCCATCCGCTGGGTGATGGGCGAGCAGAGCGCGAAGAACCTGCGCGGCCGCGGCATGGAAGACGTCATCTTCAACGGCTCGGAGAACAAGCCGCCCCTGTCCATGGCGGAGGTGTCGCTCACCTTCCTCGTGGATGACACGGACACGCTGGCGCCCCAGTACCAGGGCTTCAGCGAAATCACCGTGACGCGCCGCCTCTTCCGCAACGGCGACTCCGAGTACCTCATCAACAAGACCGTCTGCCGCCTGCTGGACATCACGGAGCTGTTCCTCGGCACGGGCGTGGGCACCAAGGCCTACTCCATCATCGAGCAGGGCCGCGTGGGCCTCATCGTCTCCAGCAAGCCGGAGGACCGCCGGCACCTGCTGGAAGAGGCCGCGGGCGTCACCAAGTACAAGGCCCGCCGCAAGGCCGCCGAGCGCAAGATGGAGGCCACCGAGGCCAACCTCCTGCGCGTCAACGACATCACCGGCGAGCTGGAGAAGCGGCTCGACACGCTGTCGCGCCAGGCGAAGAAGGCGGAGAAGTACCGCAAGCTCAAGGCGCGCATGCGGGAGATTGACCTGCACTCCGCCAGCCACCGCTCGCTGGAGCTGATGGCGGAGAAGCGCGTGCTCCAGTCGCGCCTGGAGAACCTGGGCGGCGAGGAGCGCGAGGGCCTGGACAAGGTCAAGGAGCTGGAGGAGGTCATCACCCGGCGCCGCGCGGAGCTGGACGCGGAAGGCGCGGCCCTCCAGCAGTACGCCGGTGAGGTGCACGCGCTGGAGAGCGCCCTGCAGCGCGAGGCGCAGGAGCTGTCCTACGGCCGCCGCGACTTCGAGGAGACCGGCACGCGCGTGGCGTCCGCGCAGGCGGAGCTGGACGCGCTGCTCGCGCGGCAGGCGGAAGTCGTGCAGACCATGACGGCCCGCGAGGCGGAGCTGTCGGGCATCGCCGGCTCGTACAAGGAAGACGAAGTGGCCATGCAGGTGGCGCTGGAGGAACAGCGCCGCGTCTCCGTGCTCCAGACGGAAATCTCCCTGCGCCTGGAGCAGGAGCGGGCGGGCCTGGTCGCCGTGGCCACGCGCCTGGCGAACCACGAGAGCAACCTGACCAACCTCGCGCGCCAGCGCGCGGATCTGGAGGCCCGCCGCGCGAAGCTGGCCGGTGAGCTGGAGGCCCTGCGCGCCCAGGAGCAGGAGCTGGACACCGTTCGCACCCAGGCGGCCCGTCACGTGGAGGACACGCGCCACCTGGCGTCGGAACTGGCCGAGCGCCGGGGCCAGGAGGAGGAGGCCCTCACCCGCACGCGCGAGGCGTTCACGGAGAACGAGGTCCAGGTCATCGCGCTGCGCGAGGAGCTGAGCGACAAGCGCAGCCGCCTGTCCTCCCTGGAGGACATCCAGAAGAACTACGACGGCTTCGACCGGGGCGTGCGCGCCGTCATGGTGCGCGCGGCGGAAGCGGCCCGCGAGCAGGGCATCTTCGGTCTGGTGGCGGACGTCCTCACGGTGACCAACGCCCGCTACGAGCGCGCGGTGGAGGCCGCCCTGGGCGAGCGGCTCCAGCACGTCATCGTGGACAGCCCCGAGAAGGGCGTGGAGCTGGTGGAGTACCTGAAGGGCCACGCGGAAGGGCGCGGCACCTTCCTGCCGGTGCCCTCGGACACCCGGACCTTCGTGGAGCCGGACCTGTCGCGCCCGGGCGTGCTGGCGCACGCGCTCAAGGAAGTGTCCTGCGAGCCCGCGCTGGAGCCCGTGCTCAAGCTGCTCTTGGGTGACGTGGTCATCGTCCAGGACCTGGCCGCCGCGCGCGAGTACGCGGAGGGCACCGCCACGCCCGTGACGCTCGTCACGCTGGACGGTGAGGTGTTCCGCGCGGACGGCTCCATCACCGGCGGCGAGCGCGAGGGCGCGGCGGTGGGCGCGCTCCAGAAGAAGCGCGAGATCGCGGAGCTGGCCGCGGAAGTGGCCCGGGTGGAGGAGCGCTACAACGAAATCCTGACCCGCCACTACACGCTCCAGAAGCAGATGGGGCAGGCGGAGGCCGTCCTCAAGGGCCTGGGCAAGGAGCAGCACGCGGAGGAGGTCAACCTGGCCAGCCAGGAGAAGGACCTCCACAAGGCGAGCGAGGACCTGGCCCGCGTGCGCGAGCGGCTGCGCTCGCTGGAGGGCGAGGAGGGGCAGCTGTCCCAGAGCCACACCGCGCTCGCCAACGAGGAGGAGTCCAGCCGGGGTGAGGTGGCCCACGGCCAGGCGGACCGCGAGGCGCGCGAGGAGCGCGTGCGCCAGTACGCCGGGGAGCTGGAGGGCCTGCGCCAGCGCGCGGACGCCGCGTCCGCGGACCTGATGGGCCTGCGCGTGAAGGTGGCCGCCGGCAGCGAGCGCGGCGAGTCCGCCCGCAAGGAGCTGGAGAGCCTGGTGGCGCAGCGCCGGGACATGGAGGCGCGCGTCAGCCGCCTGCAGAACACCGTGACGGAAGGCCGCGCCAAGGTGGGGCAGCTCCAGGCCCGGCTCGCGGAGCTGGAGTCCACCAAGGACCAGCGGGCGGAGGAGCACCGCGTGGCCGCCGAGGCCCTGGAGGCCCGCCGCACCGCGCACACCACCGCCACCACCGAAGTCCGTGAGCAGGACATCGCCTTCCGCGAGCTGCGCGGCCGCCTGGACGAGCTCATGCAGGGCCTGTCGCAGATCACCCTGCGCGAGAAGGAGATTGGCCTGGAGCTGGAGCACCTGGCCGCCGGCATCCGTGAGCGCTACCAGCTGGAGCTGTCCGCGGAGCTGCACAACTACCACCTGCTGGCGCCGCTCTCTCCGGAAGTGGAGAGCGAGCTCAAGGACCTGCGCGCGCAGGTGGAGAAGATGGGGGAGATCAACCTCACCGCCATCGACGAGCACGCGGAGCTGTCCAAGCGCTTCGAGTTCCTCTCCGCCCAGCGTCAGGACCTCACGGCGTCCATCAGCCAGCTGAAGGAAGCCATCGTCCGCATCGACGCGACGAGCCGCGAGCGCTTCAAGCAGACCTTCGACGTGGTGAACGACAAGTTCCAGGCCATCTTCCCGCGCCTGTTCGGCGGTGGCCGCGCCAGCCTCATCCTCACGCAGGAGGGCCCCAACGGTGAGCCGGGCGTCGAAATCGTCGCCCAGCCGCCCGGCAAGAAGCTCCAGAGCGTCAACCTGCTGTCCGGTGGCGAGAAGGCCCTCACCGCCGTGGCGCTCATCTTCGGCATCTTCCTGATCAAACCCACCCCCTTCTGCCTCCTGGACGAGGTCGACGCCCCGCTGGATGAGGGCAACGTGGGCCGCTACAACGACATGGTGAAGGAGATGAGCCGCCAGTCGCAGTTCATCCTCATCACCCACAACAAGCGCACCATGGAGATCGCCGACACGCTCTACGGCGTCACCATGGAGGAGCCCGGCATCTCCAAGCTGGTCAGCGTGAAGATGCGCGAGGCCTCCGCGCACAACGACGACAAGGTCCCCGCCGCGTCGTAAGGCGCGGGGCAGGGCCGGTTGCTGGAACGAAGACGGGCGCCCCGGGATGTTCCCCGGAGCGCCCGTTGTCATTTCAGCGGCTTTAAAGCCGAAGGACGACTGACTACTTCTTCTTCGCCGGGCCGTAGCTCTTCTTGGGGCAGGCGCCCTGGTCCGCGGCCAGACGCTGCTGGGCGGCGGAGAGGTCCTTCTGGGTGTTGGCCAGGGCCTCCTGGCTGGCGGTCTCCACCGGGGCCCAGTCTTCCTTCTGGGCCTTCAGCTCCTGCACCAGCTTCAGGGTCGTCTGGTCCACCGTCTCCTGCGCCTTGAGCGCGTCCACCCACCTGGTGGCCGAGTCCACCAGCGCCTGGCACTTGGAGGACAGCTCGTCGAAGAGCTTGTAGTCCTTCGTCTTGGTGTACTTCTGCACGACGGCGTCATACGTGTCCGCCGCGTTGGTGCGCGCGCCGAAGGCGATGGCGGACGCGGCGGCCGTCTGGGTGCGCGCCAGCTCCAGCTGGAAGAAGCGCAGCTCCGGCGGCATGCTCGCGGAGGACTCCACCGGCGCCTGCGAGTTGAAGAACACGAAGCGGTACGGGAACTTCAGCTCACCGGACGTCGTCGCCGGCATCGCGGCGACCTTCGCCTGGAGGCAGGACGCCAGCTGATCGCCTTCCGTGCTGCCGGAGGGCTTGAAGACGACCTCCGTCGGGTTGGGCTGGCCCTTCACGATGTGGATGTCGGAGCTCAGCACCGGCGGCGTGGTCGCCTTGAAGCCGGCGAAGCACTCACACCAGTTCTTCTGCGCCAGGCGCACCGTGCCGGAGAAGTCCGAGCCCTCGTTGATGCCCATGGTGACGGAGGGGTTGTTCGCGTTGGAGTGGTCGTACTCGTACGACGCCTCCACCGGCTTCGCGTCCGCCGCCAGCGCCGCGGGCTTCACGTGCGTGTCCAGCACCTTCTGGATGCAGGCCGTGCCGGCCGGGGTGAGGTTGTCGCCGGAGACGGTGTGCGTGGCGCCCTGGGCGTTGACGGTGGACTTCACCATCACCTTGGTGCTGGCCGCGGGGCCGCGGTTGGCCGGATCCACCAGGCACTCCAGCACGTCCGGACGGACGCTCAGGAGCGCGCCCACGAGGACACCCTCGTTGGCGGGGGAGGGCAGCTCCTGCTCGTGCGGGAAGCAGGTCGCCAGGTCGAACGGGGGCTGGTTGGTGATGCGCAGCCGCTCTTCCTTGGTCATCTGCTTCTGACCTTCGGTGGCTTCGGTCTTCTGCTGGCCGGCACAGCCGGCGGTGAGGATGACGCTGGCGACGGCGAGACGCTTCAGCATGGTGAGGCTTTCTCCCGGTTGGGGTGATGGGGACTGCGGTCGGGCGCTCACTTCTCCAGGCCCTCGGCGTTCTTGAGGTCCTTGAGGCGGAGCCCGTTCTTCTTCAACAGGCGGTAGAGGCTCTGCATGGACAGGCCGGTGCGCGCTTCCGCGGCCTTCATGTCGAAGGACACCTCGCGCATGACCTCCGCGAAGTACAGCCGCTCGAAGTCCGCGAGCACCCGGTCCTTCGCTTCGTGGTACGGCATGCCGGTGACGATGGCGGCCACGTTGGTGGAGGGCTCCGTGCCCTCCGTGCGCTTGGGCGCGTGGGCCAGGAAGTCCAGCCAGCTGGTGTTGCCCGTCTCCTGCATCAGCGCGCCGCGCTCCAGCACGTTGCGCAGCTCGCGCACGTTGCCCGGCCAGTCGTAGCCCTCGAAGAGGGCCAGCGTCTGCGGCGTCAGCTCCAGCGCGGCCTTCATGCCGCGCGACAGGGCCTGCGACAGCGAGGGGATGTCATCGCGGCGGGTGCGCAGGGGCGGCAGGCGCACGCGCGCCACCGCCAGCCGGAAGTACAGGTCCGCGCGGAAGCGGCCCTGGCGCACGTCCTCCTCCAGGTTGCGGTGCGTGGAGGCGATGACGCGCACGTCCACCGCCACCGGCTGCCCGTCCAGCGACGGCACCTCGCGCGTCTCCAGCACGCGCAACAGCTTGCCCTGCACGGACAGGGGCAGCTCGCCCACCTCGTCCAAAAAGAGCGTGCCGCCGCGCGCCGCCTCGAAGATGCCGCGCGCGCCCTTGTCCTCGTTCTCCCCGGCGCGCAGGCCGCCAAACAGCTCGCGCTCCGCCTTCTCCTCGGAGATGAGGTTGCAGTCCACGACCTTGAAGGCGCCATGGCGGCGCAGCGAGTGCTGGTGCACGGCGCGCGCGGCCAATTCCTTGCCCGTGCCCGTCTCACCCTCGACGAGCAGGTTCATGTCCTCACGGGCAATCCGGCGCAGCTCCGTGAAGACCCAGCGCATCTTCTCCGAGCTGCCCACGAGCTGCCCGAAGGACTCCGCGCCAGCGACCTCCACCTCCGTCGCGCGGGCGGCCACCTTCACGGCGAGCTTCGTCTTGCCCAGCTCCACCTTGTCGCCGCTGGAGACGAAGGCCTGCAGGATGCGGCGCCCGTCCAGGAACGTGCCGTTGCGGCTGCCGGTGTCGCGCAGCAGGAGCCCCTGCGGCAGCCGCTCCACCTCCAGGTGACGGCGGCTCACCGTCGGGTCGCTCAGCACCAGGTCACCCGCGGCGTCGGAGCCCACGCGCACCAGCGAGTCCTGGGTCGTGACCTTCTTGCCCTTGTCCGGCCCGGCCACCACTTCCACCGTCCACTCATGAAGGGGGACGCGCGTGGCCTGGGCCTCGCGCTCCGCGTGGACGGTTTCGGTGACATCCGGTCTGTCAATCATGGTCACGGACCCCTGGTCGCAACGGGGCGTAGGGGGCAGAAACACCCCGCGTCGCCCTCAATCCCGCCTCTTTAGGGGGGACTGCACACACGGGGCAAGCGGAACAAGTAGACGCGGAAACGTCCGTTGAAGATGAAGACAGAAGGGGCCCGTCCGCCCCTACCAGGGACGTCGGGCCTGCCTTCCGGACTTCGTTCGGGGCTCAGTACTTCGAGGGTGCGTCGCTCGCGGGGAACGACTCCTTGGACTGCTCGTCCACCTCGTCGTCGCTGGGGTTTCCACCCGAGCGCACGCTCGCGTTGGTGGGGCTCTTCACCTCGCGCAGCGGCAGCTTGCCGGAGGTGTCCGCGCGGCCCGTGCCGGCCTGCGCGTTCATCATGCGCGCGCCCAGCAGGTTCTTGGCGCGCTCGGCCAGGTTGCGCTGCTCGTCCTGCCAGTCGCGGAAGAGCTGCGCCAGCTCCTGGTCGCCCGCGGCCTCCGCGTCGCGCAGGTACTGCTCGCTCACCGACGCCCCCTTGAGCAGGTGGTAGAGCGTGCTGATGAGGTCGTGGTGCTCATCCCGGGTCCCCGTGACTTCCTGTCCGCCCGCCATGGTGTTCCTCCCGTGAAAGGGGTGAATGCCTTGACGGAGAAAGTAGGCACTGGGGACGCGGGTGGCGTCCGGGCACGGGGCCCGGCCGCCTGGCTGCTCAAGCCTGGAGCATCGGGTCCAGCTTGCCCTCGCGGTCCAGCGCGGCCATGTCGGAATAGCCGCCCACGTGCGTCTCCCCGATGAAGATCTGCGGCACGGTGCGCTGACCGCCGCTCATCTCCACCAGCTTCGCGCGGGCGTCGTCGTCCCCGGTGACGTCCACCTCTTCGTAGGCCACGCCCTTGCGCTTGAGCAGGTCCTTCGCCCGCACGCAAAAGCCACAGTAGGTCGTCGTGTAGATCTTCACGGGCTTCATGGATTTCCTCCGGGTCTCTTGATGCCAAACCTAAGGGGCCGTTGCGCGCAGGGCCACGGGCCCGCCGCGCGCCTGGCCCCTTGAAACACGACGGCCCCCGGGACCCTGGTGGGCGCCGGAGGCCGTCAAGTCCCATCCCCCGTGACAGCGGGGAAGGGTGGGGCGACTACATGCCCATGCCGCCCATACCGCCCATGCCGCCCATGCCGCCCATGCCACCGCCGGCGGCGCCCTTGTCGTCGTCCGCCTTCGGGCGCTCGGCGACCATGGCCTCCGTGGTGAGCATCAGCGAGGCGACCGACGCCGCGTTCTGCAGCGCGGTGCGGCTCACCTTGGCCGGGTCGATGACGCCCGCGGCCAGCAGGTCCTCGTAGGCGCCGGTGGCGGCGTTGAAGCCGAAGGCACCCGTGCCCTCCTTGACCTTGTTCACCACCACGCTGCCCTCCAGGCCGCCGTTGCCGACGATCTGACGCAGCGGCTCCTCGACGGAGCGACGGATGATGTCCACGCCGGACTTCTCACCGTCGGCCAGCTTCAGGCCATCCAGGGCCTTGAGGCAGCGGATGTAGGCCACGCCGCCGCCGGGGACGACGCCCTCTTCCACGGCCGCGCGGGTCGCGTTGAGCGCGTCCTCCACGCGGGCCTTCTTCTCCTTCATCTCCGTCTCGGTCGCGGCGCCCACGTTGATGACGGCCACGCCGCCCACGAGCTTCGCGAGGCGCTCCTGGAGCTTCTCACGGTCGTAGTCGCTGGAGGTCTCCTCCACCTGGGCGCGGATCTGCTTCACGCGCGCCTCGATCTCCGTCTGGCTGCCAGCGCCGTCGACGACCGTGGTGTTGTCCTTGTCGATGGTGATGCGCTTCGCGCGGCCCAGGTCCTGGAGCGTCAGCGTGTCCAGCTTGATGCCCAGGTCCTCGGCGATCATCCGGCCGCCGGTGAGGACCGCGATGTCCTCCAGCATGGCCTTGCGGCGGTCGCCGAAGCCCGGCGCCTTCACCGCCGCCACGTTCAGCACGCCGCGGATCTTGTTCACCACCAGGGTGGCCAGGGCCTCGCCCTCCACCTCCTCGGCGATGATCAGCAGGGGCTTACCGGCGCGCGCCACCTGCTCCAGGATGGGGAGCAGGTCCTTCATCGACGAGATCTTCTTCTCGTGGATGAGGATGAGGGCGTCGTTCAGCACGACCTCCATGCGCTCCGGATCCGTCACGAAGTACGGGGACAGGTAGCCGCGGTCGAACTGCATGCCTTCCACGACGTCCAGGGTGGTGTCCAGGCCCTTGGCCTCTTCCACCGTGATGACGCCCTCCTTGCCGACCTTCTCCATCGCGTCCGCGATGATCTGGCCGATGGTGGTGTCACCGTTCGCGGAGATGGTGCCGACCTGGGCGATCTCCTTGTTGCCCTTGGTCGGCTTCGCCAGCGTCTTCAGCTCGGCGGTGATGGCGGTCACGGCCTTGTCGATGCCGCGCTTGATGTCCATCGGGTTGTGGCCCGCGGCGACCAGCTTCGCGCCCTCGCGGAAGATGGCCTGCGCCAGCACGGTGGCCGTCGTGGTGCCGTCACCGGCGACGTCGGAGGTCTTGGAGGCGACCTCCTTCACCATCTGGGCGCCCATGTTCTCGAACTTGTTCTCAAGCTCGATCTCCTTCGCCACCGTCACGCCGTCCTTCGTGATGGTGGGGGAGCCGAAGCTCTTCTCGATGACGACGTTGCGGCCCTTGGGGCCCAGGGTCACCTTGACCGCGTCGGCCAGGATGTTCACGCCGCGCAGGATCGCGTCACGCGCGCGCACTTCGAAAATGATGTCTTTCGCCATGGTCTGAAACCTCTAGAAGTTGGGAGTGGGGAGACGAACGGCGGGCTTCACTTCTCGATGATGCCCAGCACGTCCTCTTCGCGGAGGATCAGGTGATCCTCGCCGTCCAGCTTGATCTCCGTGCCCGCGTACTTGCTGAAGAGGATGGTGTCGCCGGCCTTGATGTCCATGGCGCGCACCTTGCCGTCCTCCAGCACCTTGCCGTTGCCGACGGCGATGACCTTGCCCTCGAGCGGCTTCTCCTTCGCCGTGTCGGGGATGAAGAGGCCACCCTTGGTCTTGTTCTCCTCGGCGACGCGCTTGATGATGAGCCGATCCTGCAGGGGACGAATCTTCATGGCTTGCTCCTGTGAATCGCGGCTGCCGGAGGCGGACGGAAGGTCCGGACCGGGATGCCGCAGGGGTTGTTGAAAAAAGGCCTGTGGGCCCCGGCGTTGGCACTCGCACCCGCTGAGTGCTAACGCCCAGGCGCGGCGGATAATAACCAGGGACTTCACCTCGTCAAGCGACGTCGGGACATCTGTCCGGATGCCGCTAAATACCCGTCCTGATTGGGCTTTTCCGAAAAACATTCCCGCCTCTCGCACCTGCCCGGAAGGCCGTGCCGGGTGTCCGGACGTTGGCACTCGCCGGGGCCGAGTGCCAGCGTAAGTCCTTGATAAGACTCAGGTGCGTTTTGCCGGCGCCCGGGGACGTGACTACGCTTGGTGGAGCGTGTCCTGGTGGCTCCGGGCGCTGGGCCGGGGGCCTTCCAGGCTTCATCCGGGAGGTGTGCTCGATGAGCGGACTGGTGACGTCCTCTTCCTCGCTGAAGGAGTTCTTCCGGGAACTGCTTCTGGAGGTCGCGGCCCGGCAGCGGGTGGCGCTGGGCGAGTCCACCGAGTTCTATCTGGTGAACCTGCTGGCGGAGTTCGCGGCCACGGACAAGCTGTTCAGCCGTGACGCGGAGGGCCGGCGCGACCATGAGCCGCTGGCGGAGCTGTACCACCGCGCGCTGCAGCAGGAGCGCGAGGAGCGCATCCGCACGCTGCGGCGGCTGGGCGACGTGTCGCTCTACAAGGTCGGCTTCTTCTCCGGCGCGCTGCAGCAGGGGATGGTGGGCCCGGACTACTACATCCAGATGGGCGGCGCCGCGTACGGGCAGGTGGCGGAGCTGGTGCCCGCGGGCGGCTTCACCGGCGTGTACCGGGAGCTGTGCGACAAGTTCCGCTCGCTCGCGGAGCTGCTGGAGGAGATCAGCGCGCGCGGCCTGGTGAGCGCGGGGCCCGCGGGCGCGCTGCGCGTCTACGAATCCTGGGTGCGCACGGGCGACGACAAGCTGGAGCGCGTGCTGGTGGACGCGGGCTGGGTCCCGCGCAAGGGGCCGCTTGCCAACTGACGCCGGGGACTTCCCGCTCGTGGGGCGCCTCCAGGCCCACCTGGAGGCCATCTACGGCTTCCGGTGCGAGGCCCGCGCGGAGGCCTTCGTGGTGGTGGACGCGCAGGTCGCCGCGCTCCTGGGTGGTACCGGGCGCGCGCCGGAGGAGCTGCTCGTCCTGGAGGCCCGGGGCGGGCTGGAGGTGGCGCTCTACCTGGACCCCGGCTTGCGCGAGCGCATGGAGCGCTATTCGGCCAGCCCGCTGGCCTCCGTGCTGGAGGGGGACCTGGACGGCTACTGCCAGGTGACCGAGGGCGTCAGCCACTTCCTCTACGTCGCGCACACGGCGCACTACGAGCGCACGGTGTCGCTGCTGGAGCTGGAGGCCCAGGCGGAGGTGGACAAGTTCGTCGTGTGCCTGCTGCACCGCTGGGGCGAGGGCGTGGCCGGGTGGGCGCGGGAGCTGTTGGGGCGCCTCTTCGACCGCGTGGCCTACCAGCCCCTGCTGACGGTGGAGGAGCGCTGGCGCTACGAGGAGGCGAACCGGCTGTCGCGGCGCTTCTGCGCGCGGCTCATGCCGCACGTCCTGGAACGGCGGTTGGACCGGCTCCTCGGCGACCTGCGTTATGCCTACCGGCTGGGAGCGGAGGCCAAGCTGCGCCACTTCGCGCACGGCGGTTGAGGGTCCCGGCCGCTGCCTGCATCGGGTAGGGTGGGGGCATGCCGCGCGAGGCGTCCTCAGGAGGCATTGTCATCCGCTTCCAGGACGGGGCCTGGGAGGTCGCCGTCATCCGTCCCCACGGGCGCCACCTCTGGGCGCTGCCCAAGGGGCACGTGGATCCGGGAGAGACGCCGGAGCAGACCGCGCGGCGCGAGGTGAAGGAGGAGACGGGGCTCTCCGGCGTGGCGCTGCTCGCGCCGCTGGGGGAGATCCGCTACGTCTACCAGTTCCGGGGGCAGCGCATCTTCAAGCGCGTCCACTTCTTCCTCTTCCGCTACGAGGCGGGAGAGCTGGGGCCGCTGCCGGGGCCGCGCGTGGAGGTGGACGAGGTGCGCTGGATGCCGCTCGAGGGGCTGATTCCGGCGCTGGGCTACAAGGGTGAGAAGGCCGTCGCCGGCCGGGCGCTGCGGTGGATGCGCGCCCAGGGCCTGGCGTCCGGGACTCCTTCCCCCGTGGAGGGGAAGGAGCCGGGGTAGGACGCGAAGCTACTTCTTGGCTTCCTCGCCCACGTACTTGCCGGACAGCGCCTCGCGCACGTCGCGGTCGAACTTCACGCGCTGGGTGGCGACCTCGCGCAGGGCGAGCACGGGCGGCTTGTTCTTCGAGGTCTCGATGATGGGCCGGGCGCCGGCCATCAGCTGGCGCGCGCGCTTGGCGCCCAGGAGCACCAGCGCGAACCGGTTGTCCACGTAGGGAAGGCAGTCTTCAACGGTAACGCGGGCCATGGAACATCCTTCTTGGCTCGGATCCGAGCCGGTGGAAGCCTCTCAACCTAAAGAGCGGGTCCGGATCAGTCAAGGAAGGATGGCGGGGCGGAGGCTCCACCGGGAGTGCCGCCGGGAGCCGCCAGCGATTGCCCGCCAGCCGACCCTGCTGGCGTCCGGATGTTGGTTGGCGCACGCTCTCTTCTCACCCTCCGGAATTTGAGAGCCACGGGCCTCAACGGATCCGGAGGGGTGCGTTTCTCCGAGTAGGGAATGGGACGCCAGGGTGGGTCGGAATCGCCCCCTCCCCGCCCTCCCATCGGAGGCTTTTCGCATGGTCTCGGAAGCAGCGGAGGCGCGGCCGTGGTGAGCGGGCCGGTGCTCGTCACGGGGCCCACGGGCAACGTGGGGCGGGCGGTGGTGCGCGCGCTCCTGGCCGAAGGCGTGGCGGTGCGCGCGGCGGTGAAGTCGCCGGAGCACACGGTGTCGCTGCTCAAGGAGATGGACGGGGACGTGATGCCGGCGCCGCTGGACTTCCTGCGGCCGGAGACGTTCCTCCCCGCGCTGGAGGGCGTGCGGAGTGTGTTCCTGATGCGGCCGCCGGCCATCGCGCACGCGGAAGGGGCGCTCAACGCGTTCATCGACGCGGCCGCCACGCAGGGCGTGAAGCAGGTGGTGTTCCTGTCCATGGCGGGCGCGGAGAAGAGCGCGTGGGCCCCGCACCACGCCGTGGAGGCGCACCTGATGCACTCCACCGTGGGCTGGACGCTGCTGCGCCCGGCGTTCTTCGCGCAGAACCTGGGCGACGCGTACCGGGAGGACATCCGCCAGGACGGCCGGCTCTACATGCCGGCGGGGCACGGCCGGGTGGCCTTCGTGGACGTGCGCGACGTGGGCGAGGTGGCGGCGCGGGCGCTCCTGGACACGTCCCTTCGCAACCGCGCCTTCACGCTCACCGGGCAGGAGGCGGTAACGTTCGATGAGGTGGCGTCCGTGTTGTCGGAGGTGCTGGGGCGGCCCATCCGCTACGTGCCCGCATCGGTGCCCGGCTACTTGCGCCACCTGCACCAGCGCCGGCTGTCATGGGGCCAATCGGGCCTGCAGACGCTGATGCACGTGGGGCTGCGCTTCGGGAAGGCGGAGCAGGTGGACCCCACGCTCACGAACCTGCTGGGACGTCCCACGCGCACGGTGCGCCAGTACATCGAGGACCACGCGCCGCTGTGGCGCTGACGCGGCTCAGGCGTACCAGAGCGCCCATGCGATGAGCACCACCTGCAGCGGCAGGCGCGCCCAGAGCAGCTGCCGGGGAATCTTGCGGAACTGCTCCGGGTGCCGGGCCATGTGGATGTTCGCGGGGAACACCGCCACGAGCAGCGCGCCGAGTCCCCAGGCCGCGAGCCGCGTGGTGGCGGGCACCAGCAGGAAGATGCCCAGCAGCACCTCCGCCACGCCGCTCAGGAGCACCAGCTCCCGGTGCCACGGGAGGTACGGCGGCATGATGCGCATGTACATGCGGGGCTTGAGGAAGTGGTTCACCCCCGCGGCGACCATGAACAGCGCGAGCACGTACTGCAGGATGGTTTTGACGTCCATGGACGGCGGAGCTCCTCGCGCGGCATCGAACCCCGCGCGAGGCGCCCGCGTCCACGCCTACTTTCCGGCGAACGCCTCACCGACGATGGCGCGCGCTTCCTGGACGATGGTGTCCAGGTGCGCCTGGTCGCGGAAGCTCTCCGCGTAGATCTTGTACACGTCCTCCGTGCCGGACGGACGCGCGGCGAACCAGCCGTTCTCCGTCGTCACCTTGAGGCCGCCCAGGTCCGCGTTGTTGCCCGGCGCGCGCGTGAGGCGCTGGAGGATGGGCTCGCCGGCCAGCGACGTGGCCTTCACCGCCTCCGGCGACAGCTTCTTCAGCGCGGCCTTCTGCGCGGACGTGGCCGGCTGATCAATGCGCGTGTACAGCGGCGCGCCGAACTTCTTCGTCAGTTCTTGATAGTGCTCTCCGGGGTCCTTGCCGGTGCGCGCCAGGATCTCCGCCGCGAGCAGGTCCAGGATGATGCCGTCCTTGTCCGTGGTCCACACGGTGCCGTCCTTGCGCAGGAAGGACGCGCCCGCGGACTCCTCGCCGCCGAAGCCCAGCGAGCCGTCCAGGAGGCCGTCCACGAACCACTTGAAGCCCACGGGCACCTCCACCACGCGGCGGCCCAGGTCCTTGCCCACGCGGTCGATGAGGCTGCTGCTCACCAGCGTCTTGCCCACCGCCGCGTCCGCCTTCCAGCCCGGCCGGTTGCGGAAGAGGTAGTGGATGGCGACGGCCAGGTAGTGGTTCGGGTTCATCAGCCCCATGCTGCGGGTGACGATGCCGTGGCGGTCGGAGTCCGTGTCGTTGCCGAACGCGAGCGCGTACTGGTCCTTCAACTTCACCAGGTTCGCCATCGCGTACGGCGACGAGCAGTCCATGCGGATCTTCCCGTCATGGTCCGCGGGCATGAAGCCGAAGGTGGGGTCCACGGTGGGGTTCACCACCGTGAGGTCCAGGCCGTACTTCTGCGCGAGCGGCGCCCAGTAGGCCAGGTTGGAGCCGCCCAGCGGATCCGCGCCCAGCTTCAGCTTCGCGCCCCGGATGACGTCCAGGTCCACCACGTTCACCAGGTCCGCGACATACGGCGTGATGAAGTCGTAGGGCTTCACCGTGGCGCTGGAGCGCGCCTTCTCATAGGGGACGCGCTGCACGCCCTTGTTGCCCGCGGCCATCAGCTCGTTGGCGCGCTTCTCCACGATGGAGGTGACGTTCGTGTCGGCGGGGCCGCCGTTGGGCGGGTTGTACTTGATGCCGCCGTCCTCCGGCGGGTTGTGGGACGGGGTGATGACGATGCCGTCCGCGAGCCCGCTCGTGCGGCCCCGGTTGTACGTGAGGATGGCGTGGGAGATGACCGGCGTGGGCGTGGCGCCGTCCGTGTAGCGGACCTCCACGCCGTGCGCGGCGAGCACTTCCAGCGTGGTGCGCTGAGCAGGCTCGGAGAGCGCGTGCGTGTCCATGCCCAGGAAGAGCGGGCCGTCATAGCCCTGCTGCTTGCGGTACTCGCACAGGGCTTGCGCCACCGCGAGGATGTGCGCCTCGTTGAAGCTGCGGCGCGCGGCGCTCCCCCGGTGACCGGAGGTGCCAAAGGCCACGCGCTGCTCGGCCACGGACGCGTCGGGCGTGTCGTCGTAGTACTGCGCGCGCAGCTCGTCAGGGTTGATCAGCAGGTCGCGCGAAAGGGGCTTGCCAGCGGAAGGGTGTGCCATGACAGAGCCACCCTAGCCGTGCGCGCATTCCGAGGGGAACCGAAGTCACGGGCCCTGTCGCGCGCCGCACCCGTCTTGACGCGCTCCGTCCAGTAGCGGGCGGGGCGCGGACAATCAGGACGGGGGCGCGTGTCCGGAAGCCGTCAGCGCGCCACGGCGACGGAGGCCGCGGAGGACGCGGGCGGGACGGCCTCGGGCGCGGGGGGCTCGTCCTCCTGGGGCTGGGCGGCGTGCTCCGGCAGGAACACCAGCAGCACCAGCGCGGGGATGGCCGCCGCGGCGGTGAAGGCGAAGAAGGTGGGCCAGCCCATCCACTCGGCCAGGTAGCCGGACACGGAGCCGATGAGCCGGTTGGCGATGGTGCCCAGCGCGGACAGGAGCGCGTACTGCGTGGCGCTGAAGCTCTTGTGGCACAGCGACATCACGAAGGCCGCGAACGCGGTGACGCCCAGGCCCGTGCACACGTTGTCCACGGCGATGGTGCCCGCGAGCATCAGGTCGTTCTTGCCCACCATCGCCAGGGCCATGAAGGCCAGGTTGGTGATGCCCTGCGCGGCGCCGAAGATGAACAGCGCGCGGCGCATGCTGAGCTTCACCATCATCACGCCGCCCAGCAGGCCTCCGCAGATGGTGGCCACCATGCCCAGCGTCTTGCTGAGCGCGCCAATCTCCGTGTTGGAGAAACCCAGCTCGATGTAGAAGGGCGTCACCATGCTGGCGGCGATGCCATCCCCCAGCTTGTAGAGCACCAGGAACGCCAGCACGCCAAGGGCGTACTTGCGGCGGAAGTAGTCCACGAAGGGCCGCACCACGGCATCCACCAGGTTGCGCGGAGGCCGCACGCTCTCGGGCTCCGGCGCCAGCAGCGTGGCCACCACGCCCACGCCCATGAGCAGGCCCATCACGTAGTACGTGTGGGACCAGCCCAGGTGGTCCGACAGGATGAACGCGAGCCCGCCCGCCACCAGCATGCCCAGCCGGTAGCCGGTGACGTACATCGAATTGCCCAGACCGCGCTCCTCCATGGGGAGGATGTCCGTGCGCCACGCGTCCGCGACGATGTCCTGGCTGGCGGACAGGAACGTCACCACCACCGCCATGCAGGCCATGGCCAGGGGCGCGTCCTTCGGGTTCACCAGGCCCATGGCGGAGATGGCGCCCATGAGCAGCACCTGCGTGAGCAGCATCCAGCCGCGCCGCCGGCCCAGGAAGGGCAGGGTGTAGCGGTCCATCAGCGGCGCCCACAGCACCTTGAAGGTGTAGGGCAGCGCCACCAGGCTGAAGATGCCAATCGTCTTGAGGTTGACCCCCTCGTTCTTCATCCACGCGGACAGCGTGACGCCGGTCAGCCACAGGGGGAGGCCGGACGCGAAGCCGACGGCCATCAGGAGCCAGATACGCCGGCTCTTCAAGACGGTAAGAAGCGAGGAGTTGGGCATGGGGGGCGCGGGAAACAGCCGCCAGCATAGAGAATCCACCCCGCGCGTCACCTTCCTCGGGGCAGGGACTGTCCGCCCGGCTGCTGTCCGGCCCTGGGTTCTGGCGGCTTCTTCAGGGCACCAGGTCCAGCGCGGACACGTCCGGACAGGTGCTGCGGTTGCCCTCGGTGGGGTTGAGGAAGTCCCAGTTGCGCTGCATGAAGGTGATGCGCGTCCCGGCGTCCCAGCACTCCGTGTACTGCGCGCCCTTCGCGTCCCCGGCCAGGATGTTGAGCACCAGCACGCCCCGGCCATCCGGCGTCCAGCGCGCCACGATGTCCAGCGTCTCCGTGAGGTTGCCGGGCACGAAGTCCACCCCCGGCAGCCGGAACGCCATCTCCCCCAGCCCCTCTGGCGTCTGACGCGACGCATAGCGCGTGTCCGGGGTGGCGGCGCCCGCGGCGGTGAAGAGCAGCTCCACGCTCGTGGGCAGCGCCTTCGTCTGGTAGTCGATGTCCAGCCGATCCAGGGCCATCGCGTCGCCCGTTTTCAGGCCGTGCGCGCGGGCCTCCTTGAGGTCCAGCGCGAGCGTGCCCGTGCCCTTGCGGATGCCGCCGTCCGCCTTGAAGGCGCCGGGCAGGTAGGTCCACCACGCGTCCTCGCCGCTGCCCTTGGGCCGGAACTGGAGGAGGTAGGCGAAGTCCGCGTCCTGGCGCTCCATCACGAAGCGCAGCTCCTGGCCCGGGTGGTCCTTCGCGGGGAAGGGGCCCCAGATGCGCCGGTCCGTTTCGCGCGTGGAGGGCCGCGCGTCGCGGACCAGCTCCAACAGGGAGAGCAGGCGGTCCACGCTGGTGTTGAACCGCGTGCCTGCTTGATAGGCCTGGAGCGCGAGCTCCGACGTGCCGCCCAGCACCTGCGACGCGCTCAGCCGCTGGACGTGCGTGCCCAGACCCTGGCCGGCGCGGGCGCTGTCCGGCAGCTTCGCGGCCAGGTCCTCGCGCTGGGGCAGGGCGTTCTGGAACTCCAGGTCGTCGTTGGAGAAGTCTCCGCCGCACGCGACCGCGAGGAGGCAGGGGAGGGCCAGGGCCAGGTTTCGCATCACGGGCTCCCTCATGGCTGGTACGTGAGGAGCGCGGCCAGCTCCCAGAACCCCAGGGAGCGCTGCGCGTCGACGGTGTATTGGAGGTACTGCAGGCGGGTGCGCGCGGTGAGGTTCAGGTGGCGCGTGAGCTGGAAGCGCGCGCCCGTCGCGAGGCCCGGGGACACCATGGCGAAGCGCTGATCCGGGAACGCTCCGTCATCGAACTTGCGGCCCATGATGAGGTACGCGACGCGCACGCCCACGAACGGAGCGACGCGGCCCACGGGCCACTCGGCGGTGAGGCTGGTGCCCACGTTCACCACGGAGTAGCGGTACGCCGGGCCCTCCAGCGTGGACAGCGTGAGCACGCTGTTCGTGCCGCCCACCGCCGCGTCGAAGCCCCAGACCCAGTCGCGGCGGAAGTAGTCGTGCAGCTCGGCCTCCGCGCCGAAGAGCGGGACGGAGAGGAACAGGGACTGGCGCGTCTGGGCATCGAAGAAGGACTGGAAGCCGCCGGTGAGGCCGAACGCCCACCAGGCGCCCCGGTCCCTCATGGCGCCCTTCACCGGGTCGTCGGAGAAGGGCGCGTCCTTGAAGCGCGGCTCCTGGAGGATGGTGGTCCGTCCGCGCGCGACCTCCACCTCGCCGATGCGCAGCCGGTCGTTGAGGCGGCGCTTCACGCGGTAGGTGCCGGGGGCCAGCGCCACGCGGCGCTCGGCGTCCACGGCCTTGTCCAGCTCCGCGACCACGAGGCCTGCCGGATCCACGAAGTAGTACGAGCCCGCGGGCGCGTTGCCGGGGACGACCAGGCCTTCGGCGCTGGCGCGCAGGTCGGTGAGGACCAGGTCGCCGTTGCCGGCCAGGTCGTAGCTGAACGTCGGGTGCTGGGGGCCGGCGCTGCTGTCGGCGGTGTCCGCGACGGTGCGGGCGTAGGCGTGCGAATACGCTTCGAAGAGCGTCACGCGCCCGTCGCCGCTGCGGTCCGCGTCTCCCAGGAGGCCGCTGGCCAGGTGATGGGAGAAGTAGCTGCCGCCCAGCGCGTCGGATTCCTGGGAGTCCTCGTCCGCGGCGCTGGAGGTGAGGATGACGACGCCCCGGGCATCGCGGGCGGCGCCGGACTCCACGTCGAAGGCGGGGGCCTTGCGGGCGCCCTTGGTGCGGGTGAGCGCGCCGGAGCGGCACGAGTCGAGGATGGCGATGCGGATGTCCACCGGCGCATCAGCCAGCCGGCGCTTGAGCGCGTCGAAGGCGAGCCGCGAGTCGCCCAGCCGCAGCGCGCCGTCCTTCGCGTGGCCGGAGTAATAGACGAACAGCGCGGTGCGCTCGCCGCGAGCCTGGGCCGCGCGGGCCCGCTGCTCCAGGTCCGACAGGGCGAGGAGGAAGTCCTTCGCATCGTCGTCCAGCAGGAGCTTCGCGTCCGCCGGGGACACGCCGCCCAGCCGCGTGAGCAGGTCGTGCATCTTGCGCGCATCGTCGCGCGCGTAGCTCAAGGGCCGCGTATCCGCGCCACCCGTGTCGTTGCCCGCGATGAGCGCGAAGCGGTGCAGCGTGTCCGCGTGCGCGGCGGTGGAGGCCAGGACGAGCGCGGGAAGCGATGCCCGCATCGCCGTGGCCAGGGCCCGTGCCCAGGCCGCCACGGGGGCGAGTCCCTGTTTCACGGGGCCGTCGCTCATGGCTTCAGCAACACCCACTGCGTCTGCGCGCCCGGCACGTCCAGCGGGGCCATGCGCGTGACGTCCCGGCCCGCCGCGGTGAAGGCCTTCCGGGCCGCGTCACCCAGCGCATCCATGGACACGGGCGCGTCCGTGAGCACCAGCACCACGCGCTCCGCGCCCGCGCCGGTGAACTCCACGCTCTCCGGCAGCCAGTGCTGCCCCACGCCCGGCTCCACCGCGAGGCTGTCTCCGGACTCCGGATACAGCGGCGTCACCTCACCCTGCGCATCCACTGACAGCGCCGCCACGTAACGGTACGCGTCCGCCGTGTAGCCCAGCCGCACGCGCTCGCCGGGTTGCAGTGCCTCCGGCGCGTCGGTGCTCGCCACGCGCTGCGGATCCACGCCTCCACCGATGCGCAGCTCCGCCCCCGCGCCGCCCTTGAGGCGATTGCCCGCGACGGGCGGCTGGAGCGGATCCGTCCTGCCACCGGTCTCCAGCAGCGGGCGCGCCAGCACCAGCACCACCACCACGGACGCCGCCACCGCCATCAGCGGCCGGACCCACCGCGCCTGCGTCCTGGACTCCGTGGACGCCTGCCTCGCGCGGGCCCGCTCCACGCCGGCCTCGAACTTCTCGAAGGGCACCTCCGCCTCGAAGGCGGCCTGCGCGTCCGCGAAGGACCTCAGCGTCGCGCCACACGCGTCACAAGCCTCCGCGTGCCCGCGGACGCGGTTCGCCTCGGGGGCGGGAAGCTCGCCAGCGTGCAGGCGGCGCAATGTCCAGCTCGACTCGTGCGCGCTCATCGGACGCTCAGCTCCTCTCCACCCAGCTCCGCGAAATGCTCCAGCCGCTTTCTCACCGTGGGCACCGAACGCCCCAGCGCCGCGGCCACCTCTTCCAGCGTCATCCCGTCCACGTGGTAGTGGATCGCCGCCGCCTGCGTCTCCGCGTCCACCCGGGCCAGCAGCTTGCGCACCAGGTCTCGCGTCTCCATCGCCTCCGCGCCACCGTGGCCCTCGGAACGGGCCGCCTCGTCCCGCGCGAACCACTTCCTCCACGCCGCCCCTTCCGAGCGCAGCTGGTTGAGGCAGTGGTGCGTGGCGATCTTCATCAGCCACGTCAGCGGAGACGCCTCCGCCCGGAAGGAGTCCCCGTGCACGAGCGCCCGGGCGAAGACGTCCTGCATCGCGTCCTCCGCCCGGCTCGCGTCCTTCAGCAGATAGCGGCAGCGCTCACGCACGCTGCCGCCGTACTTCACATACAGCTCGCGCAGGACGGCCCGCCGGTCCTCGTTGGGTCGAGGGGGCACCACCTTCAGGGCCAGTGGGGTCGGTCCGGTCACGCGCGGCGCAAGCCTACCGCGACCTGCCTCATAGCGACGAGTACGACGCCGCCGTGAACCCGGCGCAGCCGGTCTGCGCGTCGCCATAGCCCTGGCCCGGGAACAGGTTGATCTCCAGGTAGGTGCTGAGGAAGTTCGTGTCCCAGCACTCGTTCACCTTCAGCTCGGCCGCCAGGTCGCCCCCGGTCGCCTTCACGTCCGCGCGCCCCGCGCCCGTCGCCGTCCAGCGGCTCTTGATGCTCACGTTCTCCAGCTTCGCGGCCTGCGGGTCGTTGTCGTTGATGTCCTGGAGCGTCGCGAACTCGAACTCGCCGCCCGCCGACGGGGTCGTCTTGTAGTGGTACTTGCCGTCCACGCGCTTCGTGGGGTCCTTGTCGTCGCGCACCTGGTGGAAGTCCGCGTCCACCGTGGCGTCCGCCGTGGCGCTCGGCCGCGCGTAGCGGATCTCCACCGTGCCCACGTGGTCATCCGCGTCCGGCAGCGTGTGGGCGGCGTCCCAGTCGATGAAGAGCTCCCCCGAGCCGAACCCGCGCTGCCGCTCGCCGTCCGCGTTCACCGCGACCTGCTGCGTGCCGGACAGCACCGCCCGGAACGCGCTGTCCTCCTCCGTCTTCCCCTTGCCCTCCAGCACCCAGGAGAACGACGCCTCACCGGACTTCGTCACCGTCAGCCGCCACGTGATGGGGCTCAGCGCCTCCGTGGCCGGACCCCACACCGCCTTGTTCTCCTCCAGCGTCGTGGGCGGGTACTTCGTAATCCGCTCGATGAGGCCGAGCACCCACGCCGTGCCGGTGTTCACCGACACCGTGGCGTCCACCGTCACCTGGTAATAGCCGGACTTCTGTCCCTGGCCGAACATCGCGGACGGCCCCGCGGCCGTCAGACCCTGCCCCTTCGCCTGGGGCGCCTTCACCTGCACCTGCTCCTTGGAGGGAAGGCCGTCGCGGAACTTCGCGTCGCCGGAGTCGGCGTCGTTGCAGCCAGCAGCCAGCAGCAGGGAGGCACACAGCAAGCTCTTGCGCAGCATGGTCGGGTGTCCTTTCAGGGCCCGTGTCGCGCGGGCCGTGCGGCAGTGAATTCGCCCCTATGGACACAGGCCGGCCCGAAAACAGAAAAAGCGCTCGCTTGAAGTGGAAAAGGGCAGTGAAACCACGCGCTTGGCGTCTGGCCGCCTGCTCTCCGGCCGCCCGCGCCCGCCTGCCCGACGGTTGAAATGGGCCATCCCTACCTTTCGCCCATGGAAAAACGACACCCGAACCATCCCGGGGAGATGGGTACGGACGCCACGCTGGCCGAGCGGGAGCGTGAGCCGGACGAGATCAACGCCCGCGCCAGAGCCGTCGGTCTGCTTCATGAGGCCGGGGTGCCGTTCGTAGTGGGCGGGGCGTACGCCTACGCCACCTATACCGGCATCTACCGTGACACCAAGGACCTGGACCTCTTCCCGCGCAAGCAGGACGCCATCCGCGCCCTGGACGTGCTGGAGAAGGATGGCTGGCGCACGGAGCGTCCGGACGAGGTGTGGCTCTACAAGGCCTACAAGGGCGACTACTTCGTCGACTTCATCTTCTCCTCCGGTAACGGCGTGGCGACGGTGGATGACGAGTGGTTCACCAACGCCAGGAAGGCCACCATCTTCGGCTACGAGTGCCTCATCGCGCCGGCCGAGGAGATGATCTGGTCCAAGGCCTTCGTCACCGAGCGCGAGCGCTACGACGGCGCGGACATCAACCACCTCATCCTCAAGGCGGGGCGGGAGATGGACTGGGACCGCATCCTCCGGCGCTTCGACCGCTACTGGGAGGTGCTGCTCAGCCACCTGATGATGTTCCGCTTCGCGTACCCCAGCGAGCGCGACATCGTGCCCAACTACGTGATGACGGAGCTGATGAGCCGCACGCTCCAGACGGTGCGCGATGGCAGCTGGGAAGAGAAGCTGTGCCGGGGCAACCTGGTGTCCAAGGTGAACTATCACGTGGACATCCACCACTGGGGCTTTGGGGACGGCAGGGCGTGGGACGAACAGGACAGACCCGAGGGGGGAACCCGTGGCGCGAGATCCGAGCTCGAAGATTCGGCTGGCAGCGGTCGGTGACCTGCACTGCCGCGAGGACCAGCACGGGCGCTTCCGTCAGCTGATCAAGCAGGTGAACGCCTCGGCGGACATGCTGCTGCTGTGCGGTGACCTGACGGACCGCGGGATGATTGAAGAGGGCAAGGTGCTGGCCGAGGAACTCTCGGCCTTGCGCGTCCCGTGCGCCGCGGTGCTGGGCAACCACGACTACGAGCACGGGCAGGTGAAGGAGATCTGCTCGGAGCTCTCCAAGGTCGGCGTGCACATCCTCGACGGGGACCACTACATCTTCGAGAAGGTGCTGGGCGTCGCGGGGGTGAAGGGCTTCGGAGGCGGCTTCGGCAACGCGACGTTGCAGGCGTTTGGCGAAGGGCAGACGAAGTCCTTCGTGCAGGAGGCCGTCACGGAGTCCCTCAAGCTGGAGGCCGCGCTCAGCCACCTGGACACGCCCAAGAAGGTCGTGATCATGCACTACGCCCCCATCCCGGAGACGCTGGAGGGGGAGAACATCGAGATCCGTCCCTTCCTGGGGACGAGCCGCCTGTCGATGCCCATTGACCACTACGGCGCGGCCTACGTCTTCCACGGCCACGCGCACCACGGCGCGCTCGAGGGCAAGACGAAGAGCGGCATCCCGGTGTTCAACGTCGCGATGCCGCTGCTCACCAAGTTCACGCCCGAGCAGCGCTTCGCCCTGATGGAGGTCTAGGGAGCCCCGCCGTCCGACGCTTCGGGCGGCGCCTCCTGCAGGTCCGCGGCGCGCGTGGGCAGGTCCGCCACCGCGCCCATGGACACCTCCACCAGGTCCGGCCCGGAGCCCCGCGCGTAGAGCCGGTCCTCCGTGTCCGGCACGGCGTCGCCCAGCCACAGCCGCGCCAGCTCCCGCCCGTCCCCGTCGCGCAGCACGACGCCCCGGGACGCGTCGCTGATGCCGTAGCGCTCCCAGCGCTTCACCTTCGCCTCGCCGAACGCCGCGGCCTTCAGCGACTCCAGCCGTCCCAGCAGCTTCACCACGCGGAAGTGCAGGGCGCGTCCGCCACCGGGGCCCTCCACCTGCCACGCGTCCCCGTTGCCCGCGCCGCGCGTCACCACCACCGGAGCGCCCTTGCCTCCGGGGAGGAACTCCAGTCGCCGCACGTCGTCGCGCGGGAACGACAGCACGCGCCGGTCCTTCAATTCCTGCACGCCCACGTCCAGCGTCGTCAGCGCCCGGGGCTCCACCTCCGCCAGCGTGGACTGAGCGCCCTGTTCCCGCAGCGCATGGACCACGGGCGCACCGTCACGGGTCACCTGCGCCAGGCGCACGCGGGTGGGCTCACCGGAGACAGGGACGAAGCGCGCGTCCACGACTGGCGTGTCCAGGCCCAGGGCCTTGCGCGTGGCGGCGGTGTCCTGCGGGAACGACAGGGCTTGATGGGCCGCGAACGCCTTGAGCAGGTCCGTCAGCCGGCCGGTGTTCGCGCGCGTGGGCTCCGGCTTCTCCATCCGCCACGACTTGCCGTCCGCCTCGCGCGTCAGCGACCAGGCGTGGTCCTTCGCGGTGACTTCGATGGACTGGAGCGCGGTGAGCTCCAGCGGCCCCAGGAACTCCTTGGCGCGCAGCTCGAAGGGGCCCTTGTCCAGCGAGTACCGCACGGCGCCGTCGGCCGCGTACACGGTCGCGTCGCCTTCGCGGCGCACGTAGACGGAGCCGTCGAACGGGTTCTCATCCCCACCGGCCAGCGTCAGGGTGCGTTGGCGGGACGGATCCTCCGCGCCTTCGCCGTTGGCATCCGGGAGGAAGGCCCGCGCCGTCACGGTGAACGCCGGGGACGTGAGCCCGTACTTCTTCAGGTCCGCGTCCGTCGGCGACGCGTTCACGGTGGCCTTGAACTTCGCCGAGGTGAGCTGCTGCACCAGGGCCTCCACCGCGTATGGATCCGCCTTCGCCTCCACGGGGGACACGAGCCGCCAGCCCTCCGGCGTCCGCTCCAGCTGCGTGGTGGCGCCGCGAGCCTTCACCGTCAGGTGCGTGAAGACGGGCGCCGGATCCGCACTCCGTTGTGGCCCTGCGGGCTCCGTCGCGAAGATCTTCGGCGGCGCGGGGGGCTTCTCCGCGTCGCGCGAACATCCCGCAGCCAGCAGCCCCAGCAACACGACGGTGGTGGCTCTCACCGGTTCCTCCTCGACAACCAGACGGCGAGCCCCACGCCCAGCAGCGACAGGGGCAGCAGGTCGGTGGACACGAAGCGCAGGGTCCGCATCTGGTCCTCGCTCAGCTCCAGGGTGGACGTCTCACGGTCGGGGGGACGCAGGGTGATCTTCTCCACCTGGTGGGACGCCCAGCCCAGGGCGTTCATCACCAGGTTGCGGTTGGCCTCGTAGCCCCAGTTCGGATCCAGAATCAGCTCCGAGTCGCCCACCACCACCAGCCGGGCCTCGTCGAAGCGCTTGTGCTCCGCCGCGCGCGTGTCGCGGGACGCGGCGGCCACCAGCGTGAGCTGTCCCATCTTCTCGCCGCTGGACGGCGTGGTGTCCTCCAGGGGCCGCGACTCCACCCACGCATACGGTGAACTCAGCAGCACGGGCTCCACCGTCACGCCGGGCAGCAGGAAGCCCTCGCGGATGAGCGTGAAGCTGCGCGGCGTGGGCAGCTGCACGTTGAGCCCGCGATCCTGCAGCGGGCGCGTGATGGCGTGCTTGCCATAGAAGTTCGACACCAGGACGAACGGGTTGCCCGAGTTGAACTGCGGATCCGCCGCCACGCCTTCATCCACCTGCACGCCGTAGTCCGCGAGGAACAGCCCCAGCCCGTCCTCCGTGTTCGCGTCGGTGAAGTACAGCAGCCGGCCACCTTCACCCAGGTAGCCGCGCAGGGCCGCCACTTCCGGCGCGGTGTAGTCCTGCTTCGCGCCAGCGATGACCACCAGCCCCGCGTCGCGAGGCACCTCCTTGCGGCCCAGCAGGTTGAGCGGTTCGGGGCGGTAGCCCTCGCGCAGCAGCTGGCGCCGCAGCTCCGTCAGCCCGTCCCCCGCCTTCTCCAGGGACCACTCGCCATGGCCTTCGAGGAAGTAGACCTTCTGGGCACCGGTCGCGCCCAGCTGGAGCAGGGCGTTGGTCAGCTCCTGTTCGGCGGGGACGGGCAGGGTGGTGTGGGGCGCGGAGTCGCCCTCGCCGCGCGAGATGACGACCAGCGTCTGTCCGTCCTTGAGCTGGTACTTCGCGGCCAGGGTCGGCTCGCGGCGCGGATCCACGAAGGCGTAGTCGAAGCGCTCCGGCGCCGCCTCGTGGTAGCGCCGGAACAGCTCCTCCAGCTCGCCATAGGACGGATGCGTGGGCGGGACGAGCGCCAGCGCATGGGCCTTCTCCTTCAGCCCCGCCAGCATCTGCACCGTCTGCGGCGCGAGCGAGAAGATGCGCTCCCGCGTCAAGTCCCACCGCTGGTTCTTGCGGAACGCCAGCACGTTGAGCGCCACCAGCACGCCCAGCACGGCCAGCGTGGTGAGCACCGACGACGCCAGGAACCGCCCCGTGCGCCGGGTGCCCGCGCGTCCCAGCTCCTTCCGGTGCGCGGCGAGATAGACCGCGAGCATCGCGGCGCCCAGCACGGCCTTGCCCGCGGCGAGCGCCACGCTGCCGGAGGTGAGGAGCAGCGTGAGGGGACTGGACAACAGGAGCAGCAGGCCGAAGGGCCCCAGCACCCGGGTGACGTGGGTCGCTCTCATGGTCACGCGTAGCGCTGCGCTTCCACCGCGCGGTGGGTGAGCAGCAGCGAGAACAGGATGACGGACGCGAAGAACACCAGCGCCTGCACCTCCAGGACGCCCTGGAGCATCCCCTGCAACTGCGCGTCGAAGGCCAGGTAGGACAGGAACGAGCGCAGCGGCTCCGCGGTGGACTGGGCCACGCCGCGCAGGAGCATCCACGGCAACAGCACGGCGAAGGTGAGGAACGCCGCCAGCATCTGGCTCTCCGTCAGCGCGGAGATGAACAGCCCCACGGCCATGCAGGTCGCGCCCCACAGGAGCACCCCGCTGTAGCCCAGGAGCACCGTGGGCCACTCCAGCGCGGATCCAGAAGGGCCCGAGCCCACGAGCGACAACAGCACCGGGAAGACCAGCGTCAGCCCCAGCGTGATGAAGATGAGGCCCAGGCCGCCCAGGTACTTGCCCAGCACGATGTCCACCGGCCGCACCGGCGTCGTGAGCAGCAGCGCGAACGTCTTCTGGCGCTTCTCCTCCGCGAACAGCCGCATGGACAGGAAGGGCGCGACGAAGAGCGTGAGGATCATCACCACGCCCCACAGCTGCACCACCACGCCGTCGGTGAGGTTGCGGTAGATGATGGAGTCCGGGGGCAGCTTGCTCCAGCCGTGCTCGCGCGCCAGGGACTGCACCTGCTGGAACTGCTCCAGCAGGCTGACGAAGAAGAACGACGAGAGCGCCGCCATCGCGGTGAAGACGGCGTAGGCCCACGGGGTGGTGAAGGCGACGGCCAGCTCCTTGCGGGCAATGGCCAGGGCGGTGCGCATGCGCTTGGGGCTCTCAGTTCAGGCGGCGGTCAGCTTGATGAAGACTTCTTCCAACGACGCATGCTCGGCCTGTCCATGGGACTTCGCCAGCTGGTCGATGGCGTCATGGGCCACCACGCGGCCCTGGTGGAGGATGAGGACCTTCTCGCACGTCACCGTCACCTCCGGGAGGATGTGCGTGGACAGCAGCACCGTGTGCTTGCCCGCGAGGCTCCGGATCAACGCCCGCAGCTCCGCGCGCTGCGCCGGGTCCAGGCCTTCCGTGGGCTCATCCAGGATGAGCACCGGCGGTGAACCGATGAGCGCCTGCGCGATGCCCACGCGCTGTTGATAGCCCTTGGACAGGTTCTGGAGCACGCGGCCCATCACGTCGTCGACGCCCGTGAGCCCCGCCACCCGCGCCACCTCCGCCTTCACCGCGCGGCCAGGCACCTGCTTGAGCGCCGCGACGAACGCCAGGTAGCCGTGCACCGTCATCTCCGGGTACAGCGGCGGCGTCTCCGGCAGATAGCCGATGCGCCGTTTGACCTCCATGGGGTGCGTGGACACGTCGAAGCCCGCCACCTTCGCGCTGCCCTCGGACGGGGGCAGGAAGCCGGTGAGGATCTTCATCGTGGTGGACTTGCCGGCACCGTTGGGTCCCAGGAAGCCGAGCAGCTCGCCCTCACCGACCGTGAAGGACAGGTCCTCGATGGCCACGCGATCGCGATAGCGCCGGGTGAGGTTGCGCACCTCGATGATGGGCTTCTCGGTGATTGGCATGCGCGGGGTCGAACTCTACACTGCCCCGGAAGCGAGGCGTGGATGCCAATCGTGGTGCAGAAGTATGGCGGCTCATCGGTCGCTGACGCGGAGAAGCTCGGCAAGGTCGCGCGCCGCGTGAAAGAGAAGCGGGACGCGGGTTATCAGGTCGTCGTCGTCGTGAGCGCCATGGGCGACACCACGGATGACCTCTTGTCCCTGGCCAAGAGCGTGTCCCAGGACCCGCCCCGGCGTGAGCTGGACATGCTCCTCACCTGCGGCGAGCGCATCTCCATGGCGCTGTTGTCCATGGCGCTCCAGGAGCAGGGCGTGCCGGCCATCAGCTTCACCGGCAGCCAGAGCGGCATCATCACCAACGACGCGCACGCCCAGGCGCGCATCGTGGAGGTGCGGCCCTACCGCATCCAGGACGAGCTGGCGCACGGCAAGGTCGTCATCGTCGCGGGCTACCAGGGCGTCTCCTACAAGAAGGAGGTGACGACGCTGGGACGCGGCGGCTCGGACACCACCGCCGTCGCGCTGGCCGCGGCGCTGGACGCGGAAGCGTGCGAAATCTACTCGGACGTGGACGGTGTCTTCAGCGCGGATCCGCGCGTGGTGCCGGACGCGCGCAAGCTGGAGTCCCTGAGCTACGACGAGATGCAGGAGCTGGCGAGCGCCGGCGCCAAGGTGCTCAACGCCCAGGCGGTGGAGTGGGCCAAGGCGCGCGGCATCACCATCCTCGCGCGCACCGCGCACGGGCAGGGCACCGGCACCAGCGTGCAGGAGCTCGCCGTCCCCACCGACAGCCGCGTCAAGGGCGTGACGGCTGACGCGGAGATGGCCGTGCTCGTCTCCCACGCCAGCGTGCCCCTGCAGGAACTGCTGGAGTTCCTGGACGCCAGGGCCGTCCGGGGCCGCACGCTCGCCCATGACGGGCTGCCGGGCGCGCCGGGACGCACGTTCCTCGCGGTGCCGCTCGCGGACATCCACGGGCCGGAGGCGCTCCAGCGCGAGCTGGCCACGCGCTTCGGCGCGGGCGTGGAATGGCGGGACGGGTGGGGCACCGTCACCTGCGTGGGTGTGGGGCTCAACGCGGACTGGGTGCCGCTGCGCAAGGCGCTGTCCGCCGCCGAGGATTTGTCCGCCCGCGTCCATGCCGTGAGCACCTCGCCCCTCCAGGTGACCCTCCTGGTGGACAAGGCGCACCTGAAGACACTCACGGCCCGGCTGCACCGGGAACTGCTCGGTAGCTGACACGCGCAACGGCCCGCGGGCTCCGTTGATCCGAGGACTTGCGGACCCTCCCTGGGGACAAGCCGACATCCTTCGTCGAACTTTCGTTCCCACGACAGGCACGGCGCTTCCTTCCACGCAGTCGATGCCTACCCTCCGCCCCTGAACACCGTGGAGGGTGGGGCATGTCATACGGGCTGTCTCTTATACA
>NZ_RAWM01000103.1 GCF_003668875.1 Corallococcus interemptor
GGGTGGGGGAGGTGGGGCGCAGCCACCAGAAGACCCCGGCTCCCAGGAGGAGCAGGAGCACGACCCCGATGACCACCGCCGACGGCTTCCGCATGGCGCCCCTCCAGGGTGGGCGACTGTAGCAGCAGGGCTGACGCGGGCCGATTCAGGGGGGGAGCGGCGGAAAAAAACAGGGCCGAACCAAGGTTTTTTCCGGCCGACGTATTGAAGGCGAGGTGGGGATGCTGGGGGCAGAGCCACCAGGGTCCAAGGGCTCGGGCCGCAAGAGCGGACCGGGCAGAGGGGGAAAGGGTTTCGGGGGTTGATCTTCCGGGACTCAAGGTTTTTGGCAGTCGACGTTTTGAAGGAAAAGCAGGACGGACGCGGAGCTTTGGGGGCCGCATCCGAGAGGGGGACCCCTCGGGGGAGGGGTTGAGTTACTGGGAGCGCGTCGAGGGGGCGCGCTCCCAGTATTTTTTTTTGCATCGACCTGGAGGCCCGGGCTGCCGTGGCGCCTGGAGTTCCTACCCGCCGGAGACGACCCGCAGGCCTTCGCGAGGCGCCTTCGTGGCGCCGGGCAGCTCCAGGACGTGGGCGCCTTCGGCTTCGAAGAGTTCGCGGATCCACGGGTGGCAGGTGAAGGCGAGGACCTGGTGGGCCTCGGCCATCCTCGCGAAGAGGCGCACCGCGCCCCGGGCCCGTTCTGGATCGAAGTTCACCAGCACGTCGTCCGTGATGAGTGGCAGCGTGCCCCGCGTCTCTCCGAAGTCGCGGATGACGGCCAGACGGAACGCGAGGAACAGCTGCTCTCGCGTGCCCCGGGACAGCTGCTCCGCGCTCCAGTCCCTCGCGCCGTCACTCACCCGCAGCTCTCGCGCGTCGCCCGCCGGGATGAAGACGCGGCGGTAGCGTCCCGCCGTCAGCTCGGAGAACAGCTCGCTCGCCAGCTGGATGACGCGGGGCTGTTGTTCCTCCTCGAACCTGCGGCGCGCCCGTCCCAGCAGTGCCAGCGTCAGCCGGTCCGCCGCGTAGCGCGTGGCCAGCTCCGCCGCCTTCGCCCGCAGCGTCTCCTCCTGGATGCGCAGCCGCGACACCAGGTCGTCGTTCTCCCACTGCGACAGCTGCGTCTTCAGGCTGCCCTGCTCGGTGAGCACCGCCTTGTGCCGCTCGCCTTCCTCCCGGTGACGCTCGCGCAGCGTGGCGAGCTGTTCCTTCAGGCCCGGCTCTCCGCCCGCCGCGTGCACCTCCTCGTGCGCCGCGTTCTCTCCCAGGCCGGTGAGCGCCTGCACGCGCTGGACGTGCTCGCGCACCCGGGCCGTCAGCTCCGCGTACCTTCGCGCCTGCACCGCGCGGCGGCGGAAGGTGGCCTCGTCCTGGCAACCGCCTTCCGCGAGCAGCGCCTCCCACGCCTGGTCTTCATCCAGCGCCAGCTGGTCCAGCCGCGCCTTCTCCGCCAGCAGCTCTCCGCGCTGGCCGTCCAGGTGGCGTTGATCCGCTGCCCGCGAACGCACCTCCTCCAGCGCCACGGACACGCGCGCGGCCACCGTCTCCGCGGGCCCCGGGGGCAGGCCCGCCGCATGTGCTTCTTGCAGCAGCCGCGCCGTCACGGCTTCGCACGCGGCCTCCGCCACCGTGAACTCCTCTTCGTCCGTGCGCAGGTCCAACAGCCGCTGCCGCAGCGACGCGGCATCCAGCCACAGCGTCAGCGCGGACGCCGCGGAGAGGGCTTCCGGGAAGCGGCGCGACACCAGGAACGCCATCCACTCCTCACGCAGGACCTCCTCGCGCTGGCTCGCGCGCAGCCGTGCCTCCTCCACGCGCTGGTCCTCGCGCACCGCCGCGTCCCAGGCCGTGCGCAGCGTGTCCTCTTCACGCATCAACAGCTCGCGCCGCTCCGCCTGTGTCAGCAGCTCCGCGAGCTGTGACTCCTGCGCGGCCAGGTCCGACAGCGACGCGCCCGGGGACAGCCCCGCCGCGCCGGACGCGTGCAGCAGCTCCCGCTGGAGCAGCTCCTCGCGCGCGCTCAGCGCCGCTTGCGCCGAACGGAAGCGCTCCTCCTCCTGCTGCCTCCAGCGGTGCCGCGCCGCCTGCGCCTCCAGGCTGGCCTTGCGCGCCGTCTCCACGCGGTGGCGCACGAACAACAGCAACCCCACCAGCAGCAGGCCGCCCACCGCGCACAGCACGCCCACCGTCGGACCCGCGAGCCACCCCGCGAGCGCCGCGAACCCCAGCGCCACGATGGCCGCCGCCACCACCCACGACTGTGGCAGCAACGAGCGCATGGGCACCGCGTCCGTGGGCGCACGCACGCCGTCCATCTGGCGGCGCTGCTCCATCCGCTGCTCGGCCAGCCGCTCCAGGTCCCCGCGCACCGCGCGCATCCGCCCCACCGCCGTCTGACGCTGCCGCACCTGCGCGGGCCGCGCCTCGGGCAGGGACTCCAGCTCCGCCAGGACCCGCGTCAGCGACGTCTCCAGCCGTGCCCGTTCCTCGCGCGTGCGCGTCTGATCCGCCTCCGCCTGCGCGAGCGCCGCGTCCGCCGCGTCCAGCCGGGCCGCGAGCGATTCCAGCTCCCCGCGTGCCCTCGCGCCCAGGTCCAGCGCGAGCAGCCCGCCCGCGTCCACCTCGAGCCCCAGCTCTCCCAGCGACTGCTCCAGCTGCCGCCGCCGCGACGTGAGCGCCGCCCTGCGCGCGGGCAATCCGCGAAGCTGCTCGGAGTGTCCCGAGTACGTGGCCAGCGCGGTGCGCAGGGACTCCGCGCGCTCGCGCACGGGCCATGGGGCCGTCAGCCGCTCCCGTGCTTCTTCGATGGGCGCCAGCCGCTCATGCAGCTGCGCCTGCTGGGCCCGGTACGTCTTGCGCCGCTGGAGCACGTCCTCCAGCCGCGTCTCCGCGCCCGGTGGAAAGGTGTCCAGCACCGGCAGCGTGGCCAGCTCCGCCCGGTCGCGCGCGAGCACCGCCAGGTCCCCCAGCGCGGAGTCCAAGCGCGAGGCGCGGTCCAGCGCGGACTCGGTCTGCTTGCGCGCCACCTCCAGCGCGTGGCCCTCCGCGATGCACTCCTCCAGCCGGTCCCGCGTGGAGAAGTAGAGCGCGGGCCGGTCCCCCGCCTCTCGCAGCTTCTGCTGCACCTCCTCCAGGTCCTTCATCACCAGGTTCAGTTCCTTCTTCTGGCCGCGCGGCAGGTACAGCGCCTCGGAGTCCTTCGTCAGCCGCTCCACCGCCTCCGGCAGCCGCCGAGCGCCCTGCATGCCCGCGGCGAACAGCGCCTCCGACACGCCGCGCTGCTTCGCGAGCCGCTGGAACGACGACAGCTCATCCAGGCGGAAGGCGAACACCTCGAAGAACAGCTCGCGCGGCACGTCCGCCAGCGCCTGGTCCAGCAGTGTCTCCGGCAGCGGCTGCCCGTCCGGGCCGCGCACCGTGAGCGTGCCCTCCGACGCGCGCTTGCCGCCGTGGCGGTGCACCACCAGCGGGCCGGAGGCCGTGTCCAGCCACAGCTCGCCGCCGAAGAGCGCGCCCTCCGGTTCGTAGCGCTCCGGCTGGCCGCGCTTCTCGAAGCCGAACAGCACGCCGCGCAGGAACGCGAGCAGCGTGCTCTTGCCCGCCTCGTTCGGGCCGTACAGCAGCGTGAGCCCCGGCCCCGGCGTCCCCGAGTAGCCCCGGAAGTGCCCGAAGCCGTCCACCTGGAAGCGGGTGATGCGCAGGCCCGGCTTCATGACGTCTCCTCGTGGAGCTGCTCCACGCCACGTTGCCCCGCCTGCGCCACCAGCTCCGGCCGGGGCGCCTCCAGCGCGTCCACGCCCAGCCGCTTGAGCCGCTGTCCCAGCGTCGTCAGGTCCTCGTCGTCCCACAGCGACGCGAGCGCCGCGTCGTCGTGGGACAGCGCCTCCGCCTCTTCCAGCAGCGTGCCCAGGAAGCCGCCCCCGGCGCGCACCGCCTCCAGGTCCACCTCCGGCCGGCTGCCATCGCGCAGCGACTCCAGCAGCACCGGTGGATGCGCCCGCGCCAGCCTTTCGCGCAGGTCCGCCTCCAGCTGCGTCCTGGCGCCGGGCCTCGCGAGCTCCCGGTGCAGCGGGCCGCGTCCGGCCAGCGTGAGGCGCACCGCGTGCCCGTCGAAGTCCTGCGCGCAGCGCGACTCCACCACCTCCGAGGCCACCGCCTGGAGCATGTCCAGCGACGTGACGCCCGACAGCGGCACGTCCAGCCGGTGCCAGCGCACGCGGTCCACCGGCACGAAGCGCCTGCGCGCGATGCCGTCCTCCACGTCCACCACCACGCAGCCGCGCTCACCGGTCTCATGCACGTGGCGGCCCTGCGGGTTGCCCGGGTACACCGCCACGCCGCCCCCCGGCAGCAGGTGCTCCGCGCGCGTGTGCACGTGGCCCAGGGCCCAGTAGTCCAGGCCGCCGGCCGCCAGGTCCGCGGCCGTGCACGGCGCGTAGTTCGCGTGGCCCGCGTCGCCGCCCAGGTTCGCGTGCAGCAGGCCCACGCTGAAGTGCTCGCCGGTGCGGCGGAATCGCGCGGACAGGTTCTCGCGCACCTCCACGTCCGGATAGGACACGCCCTGCACGTGGCACAGGCGCCGGCCCTCGCGCCGCACCTCCACGTCCTCCCACCGCGGGCCGAACACCTTCACCGACGCGGGCAGCCCCAGCGTGCCGGTGTCTCCGCTCAGCGGATCATGGTTGCCGTGCACGATGAAGGTCTGGATGCCCGCGCGGTCCAGCCGCGCCAGCTCCGTGCGCAGCGCCAGCCGCGCGCGCACCGAGCGGTCCTTCACGTCGAACAGGTCCCCGGCCAGCAGCAGGAACGTCACGCGCTCGCGCAGGCACACGTCCACGATGCGGGCCAGGGCCTGGAAGGTGGACTGCTGGAAGCGCTCCAGGAGCGGGCCGTGCGTGGCCACTCCCCGGAACGGCGTGTCCAGATGGAGATCCGCGGCGTGCACGAAGGAGAAGCGCATCGTGCCGGCACCGTACCCGAGTCCTGACGCCTCCCCGACTTTCCCGCCCCCCAGGGTGATCCGCCGGTGGACACCGCACATGTCCTCCGGTCCCAGACGGTGTTCATCGCTGGAAACCCGGCACGTCGGACGCGCTGGCGGTGAAGCTTCAAGGTGAGGGGCGCGGGCGCGCCACCAGGGCCCGCCCGCGCCGTCCCGGACCTCAAGGCCTAGCGGGTAGGCTCGGGGACCGAGCCGCCCGTGCTCCCGGTGTCGGTGTTGCTGCCGGACGAGCCCATGTCGTCGCTGGAGCCCGGAGTCATGGAGCCGCCGGTGTCGGAGCCACCGGAGCCCTCCATGCCGGAGCCGCCCATGCCCGCGTCACCGGCGCCGCCCATGCCCGCGTCACCGCCGCCACCCGTGCCACCCGCGTCGTAGCCGGAGCCGCCCATGCCCTGGTCCATCGTCGAACCCGCGCCCTGGCTCGTGCCCGTGCCCTGCTCCTGCTGCCCGGCGCCCATGCCAGGCTCGGAGGCGCCCTGCGAGCCCTGGGAGCCCTGCATGCTTCCGGAGCCTCCCGTGCCGCCGCCGCCCTCCTGCGAGCGTTCCTTGCTCTGGCACCCGGTCAGGGCCATCGCGCCCGCCACCGCCCCCAGCACCATCCATCGCGTGAAGCCATTCATGTCTGATCCCCCGTGTTGGTGTGACGAACCCAAGGCTGGGGGTGGGACGGCGCGAGGACATCGTCCGGAGGCTCCGCGCCGCCGGGCCGCTCACGCCCCGGCCTGTGGGGCAGGGGCCCGCAGGGCTGGCCGGTCGAATGTGATGACGGCTCAACCCTCGCGGCGCAGCACGAGCAGCGCGTACTCCAGGCCTCCATCCAGCAGGCCCTGTTGCAGCCACAGGTGCTCGCGGCGCGACTCGGCGCGCACGGCGTTGAGCGCGGCGCGCAGACCGCGAGCGTCCTCGGGGGCGCGGGCCAGGTGCTCGTGGACGCGCAGCTCCGAGCTCAGCGTCCAGAAGCCCACCGCCCTCGCGGACACGTCGTCGTGGGCCTCCAGCTCCAGGCCGGCTTCGTGCGCGTCGGCGAGGAACGCGTTCACGCTGCCCAGGTGCCGGCTCCACGCGTCCTCGGACGGGTGCATCGCGTTGGCTCGCACCCAGAAGCAGTCCGCGACGGCCAGCACGCCGCCGGGCTTGAGCCGGGCGTGCACGCCGCGCAGCCACTCCGCGCGGGGCAGGGCGCAGGTGTTCTCCACGGCGATGACGGCGTCGTAGCACTCGCGGGGCCGGGGCGGCTCTCCCGTGCACAGCCGGGCCTGCACGTGCGCGCCCAGGCCGGCTTCGTGCGCGAAGCGGCGCACCTGCTCCAGGTGCGAGGGCACGGCCAGCAGCGCCGTCACCCGGGCGCGGTGCTCCTGGGCCCAGTACAGCGCGCTGCCGCCCAGCACGCTGCCCACGTCCAGCACCTCGCCGCCGTCCGGGAAGGGGCCCATGGCGCGCGCCAGCTCCGCGAGCAGCGCCTCCTGTGAACGCCTCAGGCACTCGCGCAGCTCCGGGCCCGGCGTGCCGGGCGGAGGCAGCCGGTCCACCAGCCCCGTGTGGCCGTACACGCGGGGCCCCGGACCCTGGCGGGCGAGTCCGCGCGCGGCGAGGGCTTCATGGTACGTCCGCACGTCGAACGGCGTGAGCGGGGCCGGGGCCACGGCTTCGTTCGCATCCCTCCCGCGCGCGAGGGGCGAGGACACCATCGGGATGAGGGCGCTGAGGGGCTTCATGGGTACTCCCGGGGCAGCAGGATGCGGAGCAGGGCGCCGCCGCCCGGTCCGTTGTGCCGGTGCAGCAGGCCGCCGCTGGCGCGGAGCAGGCACTCGCTGGTGTAGAGGCCCAGCCCCGTGCCCTGGGACTTGGTCGTGTAGAGCTCCTCCGCGGGCGCGTTGAGGCGCTCCGGGGGGAAGCCGGGTCCGTCGTCCTCGATCACCACCTCCAGGCGGCCGCTGAGCGGTTCGGTGCGAGCCCGGATGAAGACCCGGGACGCGCCCTGTTCGCCATTGCCCTCGCATGCGTTGACAACCAGGTTCTCCACCACCCGGCGCAGCGTGAGCGGTCCGCCGCGCACGAGCGCGCGAGGAGGGCGGGGCGGCTCCAGCTCCACGTGGATGTCCACGTCCGGGAAGCGCAGGGACACCTGGGCCTGCACGGATTCCAACACCCCGCCCAGGTCCACGGCCTCCGGGTCGGTGCCGGCGAAGCGGCGGCTCTTGGCGCGGACCTCCCTCACCATCTCCTGGAGCTGGCGCAGGCTGTCCTGGAGCTGGCGGGCCTGGTCGTCGAAGCCGGAGCGCGCGAGCCCGCCGCGCTGCGTGCCGAAGGCCTTCAGCATGTCCGCGGCGGTGCCGGCTTCGTGCAGCGCCTGGTCCATGCCCTGGTGGTGGCCGAGGATTTCGGCCATGGCCTGGGTGAGGCGGCCCACGTCGCGCTCCTGCTGTTCCACCAGCTGCGCGTGCACGGCGGCGCGCAGGCGGTCCGCGTCCGCGCGGGCCTGGTCGTAGCGCACGGCGAGCGAGCCCACGTACAGCTGCGCGACCACGGCGGCGGGGCCCACGAGGGTGAGCAGCCGCCCGTTTGGCGCGTGCCACCCCAGGGCCGCCGCGCCCAGCAGGGCCCCGAGCGTGCCCACCATCAGGAAGGGCTCGCGCCACGTCACCCGGTAGCGCCGGCCGTGCACGGCGGAGGTTCCGATGAGCAGCACGCCCAGGAGGAATGCGCCGGGGAGCGCGGCGAGCGCCGTGAGGGTCGCGAGGAAGAAGTGCTCCAGCGCCAGGCCGGGCAGCCACGTGAGCCAGCCCCACGCGGCCACGCGTCCACGGCGCGCGTGCACGAAGGCGAAGGCGACGCGGTGGACGGCGCAGGGCAGGAAGCACGCGAGCGCGGGCGTGAGGGGCACGGCGAAGAAGGCGTGGACGCCGGGGGCCCACGCGGTGGCTCCCACGAGCGCGGAGCCTCGCAGGAGGAAGCCCGCGACGGAGCGCACGCGCAGGGACGCGAGGAGCCGGCCCGCGTCCTGGGCGCGCATCCAGCGGCGGAAGGTGGTGACGCCCAGGCAGGAGGAGGCGGGCGGGGACTTCATGCGCGCGCTCCGGTGCGGGAGTGCAATGGCGCGGCGCGGGCAGGACGGTGCCCGGACGGATGCAGGTCTCCGCGATGTGGACGCATGCTGGTCAACCCCCCGGCACCAGGCGCAGCCCTCGACTTGAAGGGAAGCAGACGGCGGTTGCGGCCTCCCGGTCAAACGCGAGGACACGGACACTGTTGGCCAGTCCGCCGTCCCTGGCTTCCCGGCCAGGGTGGGGAAGGGCTCCTGTCCCGCGCGACAGTGCTTGGGAGGTCGTGCGGGGCGCGATAGAGGGGCGCACCATGCGTGACAGAATCCAGGCGGTGTTGCGGCAGCTGGCTCAATCTGCGGAGTTGGAAGTGCGGTGGCTGCACACGGTGTCGCTGCTGGAGTTCATTGGTGCGCGGAAGATTTCGCGCACGGTGGCGGACCGGCATCCGTCGTTGGAGGTGCTGGGGCACCTGGCGGACGAGACGCGGCATGCGTTCACGTTCAAGCGGCTGGCGTGTGAGGTGGCGGGCCGCGAGGACGTGACGGAGTTCCTGAGCGTGGAAGCGGCGGCGGCGTGGTTCCAGTCACTGGACCGGCAGCTGGCGGAGTGGGTGACGTTGGTGACGGGGACGCCGGACGTGTACCTCCAGTACCTGCTCACGACGGCGGTGGTGGAGCGCCGGGCGATGGTGCTCTATCCGCTCTACAAGGCGGCCACGCGGCACGCGGTGGTGCGCGAGGAGCTGGGGCGCGTGGTGGTGGAGGAGCAGTCGCACCGCCGCGCCATCGAGGACGCCTGCATGCAGCGCCTGGAGAAGGCGGGCGTGACGCTGGAGCCCGCGCTCGCGCTGGAGGAGCGCCTGTTCGAGACGTTCCTGACGCAGCTGGAGAAGGACGTGGCCCAGGCGCTCGCGGGGGCGCAGGCGGCCTGAGTTGCATCTGGGGTGGGTGAGGACTAAGTGACTCACTTCTGAATCAGAAGTGAGTCAGGAGTGCTCGCCATGTCCCATCGACTTCAACCCACCGTTTCCGACCCGGTCATGGAGCAGGTCCAGCGGCTGCGGCGCGAGCTGGGCGGGGACGTGTCGGAGATCATCACCGAGGCCATCAGCCTGCTGGACAAGGTGGTGCTGGAGGCGCGCCGGGGCGCTCGGCTCGCCTTCGTGCCCGCGGAGCCCGGACAGCCCCTGCGCGAGTACAGCTCGCCGGCGCTGACCCGGCTGGAGTGGAGGGCGATGGGGGAGGAGTCCATCGTCCTGCCCGCGAAGGACTTCGACCGCGTGGCGAAGGCCGTGGATGCACCGCCGAAACCGGCGCGTGCCCTGCGCGAGCTCTCCCGCCGCCGTCGTCGCGAGCGCCCTTGAGAGTGCGTGGATTGGTGACTTCTACTTCGCTTTCTCAGCTGCTTTCACAACTGGATCAAGAAGCGGTCTCACCGCATCAACTGCGTCTTTAAGCCTCTTGATCTGGACGTCAATGGCGGGTTCTTTTGTTTCGAGCTTGTGATGCCGCCGGAATGCGCTTTGCTCAAAGTTGAGATAGCCATCGGCAAGCATCTTCAGGAGTTCGCGTTGCTGCTCATCTCCTGGTGAGGCTGCGAGCATTGCTTCTGCAATCCCCAGCGCCGCATTTCGATCGCGATAAATAACAGCCTGTTCAGCGTGGGAACGGTGAAGGTCTGCGACGTACTTGAGGGCCCACCCAGCGAGGAACAAAAATGCTATGCGGCCTGTCACAAGAAGCGCAATTTGGTCAACCGGGATTTGGGCGTGTGAACCAGTTGATGAAGGCGTTGGGAGGGCGGGCCATTGAATGAACAACTTGTAGATGCCAAGCGCAATTGCTGAAATAATGATGGCCATTGATACCAGCATCCCAGTGGCCTGTCTTCGATGGAAGCTGGCGGCTTCCTGGAAAGATGCCGATTTCGTTGCAAAATCAGCCTTTGCTATCTCTCGGACTTTCTCGGTGGCATCCAGTCCTCGCAGTAGTGCGGATGTCTCATCGAGATAGGCGTACATAGTGTTGATTAGGCTGTCGAATGCGTCTGTTTCTCGTTCGAGGAACTCGGCGATGTCTACGTTTGATTTCGAGTTGAGTAGATTGACTTCGTTGGCGCGATGCGAAATTTCTTGTTCGAGGTCGCGGATGCGCCGCTGCGCGTTTGCTCGCTCAGGTTGTTCGGTGATGAAATTGACTGTTTGTTGTAATTTTTGATATTCTTGATGTAGTTCGTTGAGTTGCAGATTTGCTTTGTCACGTGCTTCTGTAAGTGGCCGTTGTAGTTCGTTGGATAGCTCGTGGGCGCGATTTAATGTCAACCGAGAACCTGCCCGAATGCGTGCCACAGTTTCCATGAGGCGTGCAGCGAATCCGGGGTGGTCGATGGAACGCCTAAGCTTTCCTTCGATGCTTTCCTGCATGCTCCTAAGATTATCTAGCGCCTGATTCGTGGTGGGCACCGCGTTTTCCTCCTTCGTTCTCAACCAGGAGCCTACGGCGCAGTAGGGCTGCAGGCCACCTATGTGCGTCCTTCGAGGACGACGCCTGAGCCGTCACTCCGGCGACGGCTCTTCCCCGTCGTCGCCGGCCGCGCTGGAGAGCACCAGCTTTCCGCCCGTCCACGCCGCCTGGAGGTTCCTCGCGCGGCGTGCTCGCTTGCGGCTCAGCTCCACGCCCACCGCGTCCAGGCCCAGCGCGTTGGCCACCGCGAGCGCGGTGCCGTGGCCGCAGAAGGGGTCCACCACCGTTCGCGTCCGCGTCTGCTCCAGGATGAAGCGGCACGCCACCAGGCATGCGTTGAGCCCCATGCCTCGCGTCCATGTCACCTCGCCGGGGTCCGGCAACACGTCCGCCGTGGACTTCGCCGCGTCCGCCTTCAACCCCCGGCTGAAACACAGCAGGTGCGAGTACGCCGGCCTGCCGAACGTCACCGTCCCCGGCGCCCTGCGGCACACCACCTTGTGCCAGAGCGTGTCGAATCCCTGCGCCTCCGCCGCCTTCGACACCAGGTAGCCCTTGTCCACCCAGGCCCCGTCCTTCTTCACGTCCGACTGGTAGAACACCGCCACCCCGTCCGCCGGCACCCGCGACAACACCTTCGCCGCCGCCCCCACGAACCAGTCCTTCCACTGCGGCACCGTGAGCTGGGGGAACTCGGAGACGTCCGGCATCGACGCCACCACCGAGCACCCCTCCAGCACCGGCCGTGCCTCCAGCCACGCGAGCGCGTCCTCGCAGTACACCGTGCGCTTCGCTCCCGCCGTCCCGTCGCGTCCATCCGTCATGACGCGCCCGAGTCTGCCGCAAACCGCGCACCCTCTCCCACCCTTCATTCCGTCCCCGAGCACCTACCCGTCAGGACAGCCCGCTCCTCGGACCGTCAGGCAACCCCCGAGCAGGTGGACGGCCACGCCCCAATCGTGGCTTGCTACGCGTCCCCTGCAAGACGTGACTTCTCAGTCTTTCCCCCCGAAGAGGACAGCCCCCATGCCCACGACGACCGCGACGGATGGAACACCCCTGCACTACCGGGTGTTCGGGGACGGTCCTCGCGACGTGGTGCTGGTGCACGGGTGGATGGTGTCCGGCGCGGTGTGGGACCCGATGCTGGAGAAGCTGGACCTGACGGGCCTTCGCCTCATCGTCCCGGACCACCGGGGCACCGGGGCGTCCGGCCGCCCGGCGTCGGGGTACACGCTGGCGCAGTACGCCCAGGACGTGGTGGCGGTGGCGGACCACGCGAAGGCGCAGCGCTTCGCCCTGGTGGGCCACAGCATGGGCGGGCAGATCGCCAAGTGGGTGGCGGCGGATGCGCCCTCGCGCGTCACCGGGCTGGTGCTGCTCAACACCGTGCCCGCGGCCGGCCTGCCGCTGCCTCCGGACGCGGCCGGGCTGTTCCGCACCTCCGCGGGGGACCGCGAGAAGCAGAAGACCATCCTGGGCCTGGCCTGCAAGCAGCTGTCGCCGGAGTCGCTGGAGGCCCTGCTGAAGGACTCGGGCGCGGTGTCCAAGGACGCCATCGAGCAGTGCTTCGATTCCTGGACGGCGGGCGGGTTCGCGGACCGGCTGTCCGCCATCACCGCGCCCACGCTGGTGGTGGCCACGGATGATCCGTTCCTGCCGCCCATGTTCCTCAAGCAGGCGGTGGTGGGGCTCATCCGCAACGCGCGCATGACGCACCTGCCGGGGCCGGGGCACTACCCCCAGGTGGAGCGTCCGGCGGAGACGGCCGCGCTGGTGTCGGCGTTCCTCGCGGGCAACGCCGCGCAGGCCTGAAGGAGGACGTGCCATGGCTTGGAGTATGTCGTTCGACCGCGACGCCGAGCACGACGTCGTCACCGCGAACTTCACCGACTGCATCCTCGTCACGGACGAGGACGTGTTCCGCTGGCGGGACGAGGTGGAGGCGCAGTTCGCGAAGTTCAACGGCCGCGTGGACCTGCTCATCAACCTGGATGGGCTCGTCGTCCGCCACACGGCGGGGCGCACCTTCGGCAAGGTGCGCCGCGAGGTGCTGGAGCGCAACACGCACCGCTCGTACCGCTACGGCGGTGACGAGATGACGCTCATGTACATTGGCACCAGCGGCGTCATCAACGGCGCCGCCGTGAACCACTACCCCAACCGCGAGGCGGCCCTCGCGGCCATGCTCGCCGAGCGCGAGAGCCTGCGCAAACGCGGCTTCACGCCGTTCCTGCCGGGCGTCGTGAGCCCCAAGCGCTAGACGCCGGCGAACCACTCGTAGCCGCGGTCCTCCCAGGTGCCCCCCGTGGCCTCCGGGAGGAAGCGCACGGTGGTGAGGTACTTCACCATCTTGTAGCCCAGCTTCACGCCCGAATAGAGGCGCAGGGGCGCCCCGTGCCCGGGGATGAGCGGCGCGCCGTTCATGCCGTACGCGAGCACGGTCTGCGGGTGCAGCGCGCCAGGCGCGTCCCAGGACGAGTAATAGCCCTGGTCGAACGAGCGGAACTCCACGAACCCCGCGCGCGGATCCGCGCCCACGGCCTGCGCCAGGTCGCTGACGCGCACGCCGTGCCATGACGCCACGGCGCTCCAGCCCTCCACGCAGTGGTGGCGGATCCGGTAGTCCGTCCGGGGCAGCCGCTGCAGCTCCTCCAGCGTGAAGGCGCGCGGCCGGGCCACGAGTCCTCCGACGTCCAGCCGCCAGCCCTCGGGGGCCAGGGGCACGGTGTCGGAGAGAAAGTAGTGGGGAAAGTCGCCGGGCGGGGTGAGCTGTCCGACGGGCTCCTCGGGGGCGAGCCGGTTGGGGTGGAAGAGGGCGGACTGGGCGCGCTCGTTGAAGCGGTCCATGACGCCCAGGAAGCCCTCGCGCGGACGCTGGGAATCGCAGGCGCTGGTGGCGAGCGCGGCGGCGCCCAGCAGGACGCGGCGGCGGGTGAGGATGCGCTCAGGGGGCATCGGGTCGCCTCCCGCCGGTGATCATCTCCCCGAAGGTGCGCGGGTGCAGGGCGACGAGGGCGACGTGGCCCACGGTGAAGAACGCGAACAGCGCGAGCAGCAGCAGGTGCACGAAGCGCGCGGGGTCGTAGCCACCAAAGAGCCTCGTGAGCCACTGGAGCTGCACGGGCTTGTAGATGGCGAGGCCGGACAGGACGGACAGCACGCCCATGATCAGCGCCGTGGTGTAGGCCAGCCGCTGGAGCCCGTTGTAGAGGCCCGTTTGCGCGGGCGCGGGACGCAGCCGCAGGTAATAAGCGAGCGTGGCCACGGCATCGCGCGTGTCGCGGCGAGGGAGGAACAGACGGCGGCGCCACTCTCCGCTGAGGGCAAGGTAGAGCACGTACACGAGCCCGTTGAGGGCCAGGAACCAGCCGAACGCGAAGTGCCAGCTGCGCGCTCCCGCGAGCCAGTCACCCAGGCGCATCCACGAGGGAGGCATGGCGTCCTGGAAGGGGTAGAGCGCGAAGGGCCGCCCGCGAGGTCCCATGCGCGGATACGCGACGAGGATCTGCAACCCGCTGGCCGCGAGGATGGCGAGCAGCGGCACGTTGGCCCAGTGGGCGAGCCGGATGGGCCAGGGCTGGGGCCTGCGGGGCTTGGACGGATGCACGCGGTGGACCCCATCACCGCGACGCGGCTCGGGACCATGCGGCGGGAGGGCGGCGCGAACGCCCGGGAGAGGACTCCGTTGTCAGGGCATGTCGAGCAGTACAGCGCCGAGCAAGGATTCCCGTAGCACCGGCCCTCGGGTCGCGGAGCATTGGCAGGCATTGGACGGCGCACGGGGCCCGGGCTCCCCGTGGATTGGACGTGTGGGAATCCCCCGGTATCGTTCCCGCTCCGTCCTTCTTCCCCCGAGGATGCCGTGACCCTGAAGCCCGCCCATGCGTTGCACCTCGTGGGGTTGTTGTTGCTGACCTCGGTCGGTTGCGTGGAGGAGGACCCCGCCTTCACGGCGCCGCTGGCCGGTGGCGTGCGGGTCGTGGTCGCGGCGCCCCGCTCGGTGGTTGCCCGGTCCGTCGGCGTGAGTGCCATCCCCGCGTCTCGCGGCGGGGCGTACGAGACGCTGACGCAAGACCCGGAGGGTGACCACGTCTGGGCTGGCAGCTTGAGGCCGAATGTTTCCGGGGAGGACGTCTACCTGAGTGCGGACGTCACGGACTCGCCGGACACCATCGGGGCCTTCGTGGAGCTGCGGGGCGTGCGGGTCCCCCGGTATGGCGAAGCGCTCGCGGTCATGGTGCCCGAGCCCCGGGGCACGCCTCCCGCGGTGGCGAACCATGCGCCGCACATCCTCGCGGTGACCGGACCGAACGCGATCGTCGAGGATGGCGCGACGGTGGACCTGCTCGCGCACGCGAGTGACCCGGATTCAGACGCGCTCACCTACGCCTGGACCGCCTCCTCGGGCGTGCTCGACTGCACGGAGGCGTCGTGCAAGTGGACGGCCGCCCTCCCCGAGGACGCCGATTCGCGCAAGAAGGGCGCGTTGATCAGCCTGCGGGTCACGGACGCGCGGGGCGCGGTGTCCACGCTCCAGTTCCGCATCGCCGTGGGCACGGTGCGCGGGCCCGCGTGGCTGGGGGACACCTTCGCCAACCGCGCCCCCATTCCCTCCGAAGCAGGGGCGCCCCAGCAGGTGATGCTGGGCGGTCACTTCCAGGTCCAGGCGACGGTGACGGACGAGGACGGTCCCCAGGAGGTGCTGACGTATGCGTGGAGCGCGAGCTGCGAGGGCACCTTCGATGACGTCACGCGGGCCACTCCCGCCTTCACTCCGACGGCGGAGCCCACGGACTGCGGCTGCCAGCTGAAGGGCGCCGTGACGGACGGCTTCGGTGGCAGCACGGAGCAGCTCGTGAACCTGTGCGTGCGCGCGGACGCGCCCCCGGTCATCACCACCGTGTCGCAGTCCGCGAACAGCGCGCTCGCGGGCGAACGCGTGACGTTCAGCGTGGTGAACGTGACGGACCCGAGCGGCGAGGCGATGACGTTCGCCTGGACGTCGAACGTGGGGGCGCTCGGCACTCCCGTGAGCGATGGCGCGGCAAGCAGCGTGGACTGGACGGAGCTCTCCTGCCTGCCGGCGGATGTGACGCCCACCGTGGAGCTGGTGGTGACGAACGCCTCTGGCGCGAGCACGCGGCACGCCTTCTCCGTGGCGTGGGCCGGCCGGCGCTGCGGCCCGGGTGAGTCCCCGTGCCCCGTCACGCTGACGCCCGGCCAGGTGACGCTGCGCGAGGACTGCGTGGTCCAGAGCGCGATGTTCATCCCGGACGGCTACACGTTGAACGGCGCCGGGCACACGCTGACCGCGTCCGAGGATGGGGCCGGGGACCACTACAAGGGCGCCGTGCTGCGCAACCGCGGCACGGTGGCGAACGTGCGCGACGTCACGGTGACGGCGCGCAACCTGTCGGACGTGTGTGACGGGGAGGCGGATCGGCTGCGCGGCATCCTGCTGGAGGGCGCGAGCGGGACCATCGAGGACACGGTCGTGGAGGACCTGAGCCAGGCGGGCAACTTCGGCGGCTGCCAGGAGGGCTTCGCCATCGACGTGCGCAACCTCGCGGCGGGCGCCACGCCGGTGGCGGTGACCGTCCGGGGCAACCAGCTGACGGGCTACCAGAAGGCGGGCGTGGTGGTGCTGGGCCGCGTGGTGGCGACGGTGGAGGACAACGTCATCGACGGGCTGGGGCCCACGGACCGCATCGCGCGCGTCGGCATCCAGCTCGCGCACGGCGTCTCCGGACAGGTGATGGGCAACCAGGTGCGGGGCAACGCGTACATCTTCGAGCGGGACTATGGCTCCGGCATCCTGGTGTTCGGCGGTCCGTACTACGGCGCGGGCCGCGAGCTGTGCCACGACCTGCGCATCGAGGACAACGTGCTGGAGGAGAACGACGTCGGCGTCAGCCTCTTGCAGGCGATGGACCTCGACTTCACGCCGCCCCCCGGCTCCCAGAACCTCCAGGTGATTGGCAACACGCTGACCAAGACGGACCTGACGGGCTCCTATCAGGCCGCCATCTCCGACAACGGGACCGCGAACCTCATCAGCCTCAACCGCATCAGCGGTGACGGGTACGACGAGGCGGTGTATCCGAGCAACGCCATCGCCATGGACGTGGCGGCGCAAGGCGACGAGCGTCAGGTGGGCTTCGCCACGCCGGCGCGGACGCTGGACGTGGGGACGTGCTCGGAGGCGCTGGTGGTGCAGGGCTGGGACCTGGTGGGCAACCTGGCCCCGCTGTCCGTGCCGGAGGTGGCGCTGGCCGCGACGGACCCAGGCGCCACGTTCCACCTGCTGCCGGATTGCTCGGATGCGCCCGTGACGGTGGTCAGCCTCAAGAACCCGCAGCGCGAGGGCATCTTCTACCTCCGCGCCGCGACGGCCGGCCCGCTGACCGTCACGGCGACGGGCGACGGCGCGAGCAAGACCCAGGAGCAGACCGTCCGCTGATCCACGCTGCGCGTGCGTGCCGGTGGATGCGAGCGCCGGATGTTCGCCTCGGCGCGCGGGGCGCGGTACAGGGGGACGCGTGTACGGACGGGCGGTCATTTCCTGGGTGGGGCTCTGGCTCCTGTTGCTGCTTCCCGCGTGCGCGCCGAAGACCGTGAGGCCCACGGTGCCTCCGGTGCCCGCGCCCACGGTGCCCTCGGGCCCCGAGGGCCTGGCCCTCCAGTACCTGGACGCCTGGGCTCGCAACGACGTGGAGGCGCAGCGCCGCGTGCTCGTGGACGCGCCCCAGGACTACGACGCGCAGCAGGCGCGCTGGAGGCAGGAACTGGGCGTCGTGGCCTCGCGCTTCGAGCCGCCCCAGCTCGAGTCCCAGGGCGCCACCACGGCGGTGGTGCGGTTCATCGGCGTGCACACGCTGCGGGGACTGGGCGACTGGGAGGTGGAGTCCCGGCTGCGCTTCGTGCTCCGGGGCAAGCGCTGGGGCCTGCTCTGGACGCCGGAGGTGTTCCACCCCGACGCGCGGCCCGGAGACCGCTTCGGCCGCACGCGGACGTGGGGGCCTCGCGGCGCGCTGCTGGACGCGAACGGGGACTCGCTCACCGTCCCGGGAGAGGTCATCCGCGTCGGCGTCATGCCGGGCCGCGTGAAGGACCGCGCGGCCGTGGCCAGCGTGCTCCAGGCGCAGCTCGGCGTGGACCCCGCCAGGGTGCTCGCCGCGCTCAACGCCGCGAACGCGCAACCCGAACAGTTCCTCGCGTTCATCGACGTGCGCCAGGAACGCTATCAACAGGTGCGAGGCGTGCTCGCGCCGGTGCCCGGCATCTTCTTCCGCAAGAAGCCCGCGCGCCTCAGCCCCGCGGAGGGCTTCGCCGCGCACACGCTGGGCCGCGTGGGCGAGGTGACCGCGGAGGCGCTCCAGGCCCTGGGCATGCCCTACCAACCCGGAGACGTGGTGGGCCTGTCCGGCCTGGAGCGAACGCAGGAGCGGACGCTGGCGGGACGCCCCTCCGGTGAGGTGCGCCTCCTTCACCGCTCCGGCGGCAGCGACCTGCTCTACCGCTTCGACGGTGAGCCGGGCCGCGACGTCCGCACCACGCTGCGCAGGGACGTGCAGGCGGCGGCGGAGGCGGCGCTCGTGGACGTCACCTTTCCCGCCGCGGTGGTCGCGGTGGACACGGCCACGGGCCACGTGCTGGCCATGGCCAGCAGGCCGCTGGGGGAGGGATGGCACCGCGCGCTGGTGGGACGCTATCCCCCGGCCTCCACGTTCAAGCTGGTGACCTCCGAGGCGCTGCTCGCCAGCGGCCTGAAGCCGGACTCGCGCGTCGAGTGTCCCCTGGAGGTGACGGTGGGCCGCAAGCGCTTCCGCAACTTCGAGTCCGAGGTCCTGGGACCCACCACGCTGCGCCGGGCGTTCGCGCTGTCGTGCAACACGACGTTCATCCAGCTGTCGGAGAAGCTGCCCCCGCACGCGCTGGAGGACGCGGCCCGGCGCTTCGGCTTCGGCGTGTCCTACGACGTGGGCCTGCCGTCCCCCGGCGCCACCTTCCCTCCACCGAAGGACGACGCCGAGCTGGCGGCGGATGCCATGGGGCAGGGCCGCGTGCTGGTGACGCCGCTGCACATGGCCACCGTCGTGTCGGCGGCGGACACCGGCGTCTGGCATGCGCCGAGCCTCCTGGCGGACGCGGACGCAGGCCCGGAGTCACGGCTGGTCCCCGGCACGACTCAAGCGCTCCGCGAGCTGATGCGCGCGGTGGTGACGGACGGCACGGCGAAGTCCGCCGCCCACATCCCGGGGCTCAAGGGCAAGACAGGCACGGCGGAGTTCGGCACGGCCGTGCCGCCTCCGACGCATGCGTGGTTCGTCGGCGTCCGTGACGGCATCGGCTTCGCGGTGTTCGTCGAAGGTGGCGGCGTGGGAGGCCGCGTGGCCGTGCCGCTGGCGATCCGCTTCCTCCAGGCGCTGGACGCGGCGGCGGTCCTCTCGTTCAAGAAGGGCGACAACGCCAGCTAGGGCGCGGGGCCGTCCCTCCGAGCGCCGCGCCCCTCCCCGGTGACTGGTCTCCCGGGAGGGCACTGCGCACGTTGCGAGGATGGGCGGTGGACGCTCGAGCAACCGGGGAGCCAGGCCCGTGGCGCGTGCTTCGCCCGCCTGGAGCGAGCCGGTGGAGTCGCTATGCGCCCGGCTGGGCACCTCGCTCCAGGGGCTGTCCTCCCAGGAGGCCGGGGCGCTGCTGGAGTCCCTGGGCCCCAATGACCTGGAGTCCCGGCGCCGCCGGCCGCTGCCCCTGGAGCTGCTGCTGCGGCTGGGCAACCCGCTGGTGCTGGTGCTGCTGGTGGCGTGCGGCATCTCGGCCGTGGTCCACGACCTGACCAGCTCCGCCATCATCGCCGTCATCGTGTTGATCAGCGTGACGCTGGACTTCGTGCAGGAGCACCGGGCCAGCAACGCGGCGGAGCGCCTGCGCGGCGCCGTGGCCCTGCGCGCCCGCGTGCTGCGCGACGGCGTGGAACAGGAGGTGCCCGCCACGCGGCTGGTCCCCGGGGACGTGGTCCTGCTGGCCACCGGCAGCCGCGTCCCCGCGGACGCGCGCGTCCTGGAGTCCCACGCGCTGTCCGTGAACGAATCGCTGCTCACCGGCGAGCCCTACCCCGTGGAGAAGGCGCCGGGGCTCGTGTCCGCGGACGCGCCGCTCGCGGACGTGGGCAACACCGTCTTCGCCGGGACGTCGGTGCTGGGGGGCACGGGCCGCGCGCTCGTGTTCGCCACCGGCTGCGAGACGGAGGTCGGCGGCATCGCCCGGGGGCTGTCCGCGCCCGTCGCCTCCACCGCCTTCGAGAAGGAAACGCACCACTTCTCCGCGATGTTGATGCGGCTCACGGTCCTGATGGTGCTGTTCGTGCTCCTGGTGAACCTGACCCTGGCGCGTCCGCTGCTGGAGTCCTTCCTCTTCGCCATGGCCCTGGCGGTGGGGCTCACGCCGGAGCTGCTGCCCATGGTGGTCTCGGTGACGCTCGCCCGGGGCGCCCTGCGGCTCGCGGACCAGGGGGTCATCGTCAAGCGGCTGAGCGCGGTGCACGACCTGGGCTGCATGGACGTGCTGTGCACCGACAAGACGGGCACGCTCACGGAGGCGAACATCCGGCTGGCGCGCACCGAGGACGCCACCTCCCAGCACAGCGAGCGCACCCTCGCGTGGGCCTTCCTCAACAGCCACTTCGCCACCGGCCTGCGCAGCCCCATGGACGAGGCCATCCTGGCCCGGCGCGTGGCGTGCACGCAGGGCTGGCGCAAGGAGGACGAGCTGCCCTTCGACTTCGAGCGCCGCCGCGTGTCCGTGCTGCTGGAGAAGGACGGCCGCCGCGTCCTGGTGGTGAAGGGCGCGCCGGAAGCCCTGCTGTCCTGTTGCGAAGCCTGCGAAGCCCCGGAGGGGCCACCCCGAGCCCTGGACGTGCCCGCGCGCGAGGCCCTGCAGGCCCGCGCCGACGCCCTGGGCGCGCAGGGCTTCCGGGTGCTGGGGCTCGCCTGGCGGGACGCGCCGGTCCAGCGCGAAGGGCTGTCGCCGGAGGACGAGACGGGCCTCGTCTTCGCGGGCTTCGCCTCCTTCCTGGACCCGCCCAAGCAGAGCGCCCGGCCCGCGCTGGCGGCGCTGCGCGAGGCGGGCGTCGCGGTGAAGGTGGTGACGGGCGACAACGCGCGGGTGGCGGCGCACGTCTGCCAGGAGCTGGGGCTGGAGGTGCGCGGCGTGCTCACCGGCGCGGAGCTGGCCCTGCTGGACGACCCGGGCCTGCGCGCGCGGGCCCGGGACACCACCGTCTTCGCGCGCGTGTCCCCCGCGCAGAAGAGCCGCATCCTGCGCGCGCTGCGGCAGCGCGGCCACGTGGTGGGCTACCTGGGGGACGGCATCAACGACGCGCCGTCCTTGCACGAGGCGGACGTGGGCATCTCCGTCGCGGGCGCGGCGGACGTCGCGCGCGAGGCCGCGGCGCTGCTGCTGTTGCGCCAGGAGCTGGGCGTCCTGCACGACGGCGTCCAGGAGGGGCGGCGCACCTTCGGCAACGTCATGAAGTACATCCGCATGGGGACCAGCTCCAACTTCGGCAACATGCTGAGCATGGCCCTGGCGTCGCTGGTGCTGCCGTTCCTGCCCATGCTGCCCATCCAGATCCTCCTCAACAACATGCTGTACGACGTGTCGGAGCTGGCCATCCCGCTGGACACGGTGGACGCGGAGCAGCTGTCGCGGCCCACGCGCTGGGACCTGCGCTTCGTGCGCCTCTACATGGCGGTGTTCGGCACGCTCAGCTCGCTCTTCGACGCGGCCACCTTCACGGTGCTGCTGCACGGCTTCCACGCCGGGGCGCCGCTCTTCCAGACGGGCTGGTTCATGGAGTCGCTGACCACGCAGGTGCTGGTCATCTTCATCATCCGCACCCGGGGTGGCGCGGCGCGCAGCCGTCCCGCGCGGCTGCTGGTGCTGTCGTCGCTGGGCGTGGTGGCGGTGGCCTGCGCGCTGCCCTTCACGCCGCTGGGCCCCTCCTTCGGCTTCGTGCCGCCGCCGCCCGCCATCCTCGCGTCCCTGGGCGGGCTGGTGGTGCTGTACCTGGCCTGCGCCATGGGGCTCAACCGCTGGTTCTTCCGCCGCTTCGCCACCGCCTGAGGATGCAATCGCCCCGCCAGCGGGACGTAGGTAGGCTGGTGCGTGGGAGAGACCGAATGAACCGGAGTCCGTTGCGCTTCCTGGCCGTGGCCTTGTTGCTCCTTCCTGTCGCCGCCGGTGCCGCGACGCGCCAGCAGGAGCTGGACAGGCTGGTGACGCAGTACCACCAGCTGCGCCAGTTCAATGGCGCGGTGCTCGTGGCCAATGACAAGGGCGTCGTCCTGAAGAAGGCCTACGGCCTGGCCAACTTCGAATGGAACGTGCCCAACACGCCGGACACGAAGTTCCGCATCGCGTCCGTGACCAAGCAGTTCACGGCCATGGTCATCCTCCAGCTGGTCGCGGAGGGGAAGCTCAAGCTCGACGACACGCTGGTGTCGGCGCTGCCGGACTACCGCAAGGACACGGGTGCGCGCGTCACCGTCGCCCAGCTGCTCAACCACACGTCCGGCATCCCCAGCTACACGGGCTCGCCGGACTTCTTCCCCAAGGTGTCTCGCAACCCCTACGCCGTCGCGGACTTCGTGAAGCAGTTCGCCAGCGGGGACCTGGAGTTCGAGCCCGGCTCGAAATTCAAATACAACAACTCCGGCTACTTCCTGCTGGGCGCCATCATCGAGCGCGTCACCGGCAAGACGTACGCGCAGGCGGTGCAGGAGCGCATCTTCACGCCGCTGGGCATGAAGGACTCCGGCTACGACGTCACCGCCACGGTGCTGCCCAAGCGCGCCAGCGGCCATGAGCTCACGCCGGACGGCTATGTCCACGCGGACTACCTGGACATGTCCCTGCCGTACGCGGCCGGGTCGCTGTACTCGACGGTGGAGGACCTCTACCGCTGGGACCGCGCGCTCTATGAGAACAAGCTGCTGCCGGAGGCACTGAAGCAGAAGATGTTCACGCCCGGCCTGGAGAACTACGGCTTCGGGTTCTTCGTGAACCCGCTGAAGCTGGACGACGGCAAGACGGAGCTGCCCACCATCACCCACAGCGGCGGCATCAACGGGTTCAGCTCGCGCATCTACCGCGTGCCGGCGGGCAGGGAGGTGGTCATCCTCCTGGACAACACGTCGCGCGGCGACAAGCTGGTGGAGCTGTCCGCGGGCCTCCTGAGCGTACTCCACGGCATCCCGCCCAAGGCGCCCCGCATGGGCATCCGGGAGCTGCTGAGCACGACGGCCGAAAAGGAGCCCGTCGCGAAGACCGTCGCGCGCTACCGCGAGCTGAAGGCCTCGAAGCCGGACGCGTATGACTTCTCCGGCGGGGAGCTCAATGGCCTGGGCTACCAGCTGCTCCGCAAGGGCCGCGCGGCGGATGCCGTGGAAATCTTCAAGCTCAACGTGGAGATGTTCCCGAAGGTGGGCAACGTCTACGACAGTCTGGGGGAGGCCTGCCTCGCGGTCGGAGACAAACAGCAGGCGCGCGTGAACTACAGTAAGGCCGTGGAGCTGGACCCGAAGAACGCCAACGCGGCGGCCGCGCTCCAGAAGCTGGGGGCGCAGGCCGCTCCCTGATTCAGGAGAGGTGCCTGCATGAAGCTCTATTTCAATCCGCGCAGCCGGGCTGTCATTGGCAAGTGGATGCTCGACGAGGCGGGGGTCGACTACGAAATCGTCCCCATCGACCTGGAGAAGCGCGAGCAGAAGTCGCCGGAGTTCTTGAAGGTGAACCCGGCCGGCAAGCTGCCCGCGCTGGTGGACGGTGATGCGCGCGTGTTCGAGAACGCCGCCCTCTGTCTCTACATCGCGGACAAGTACCCGCAGGCGAAGCTGGCGCCCGCGGTGGATGCGCCCGAGCGCGGCCGGTACCTGTCGCTGATGGTGTACTCGACGTCGCAGCTGGAGCCGTCCATGGGCGACCACATGGCCAAGGCCCCCACGCTGCCGCAGCGCGGATGGACGGAGTACTCGCAGACGCTGGACGCCGTGGAGCGCGAGCTGGGGGACGGCCCCTACCTCTTCGGCGACTGGTTCACCGCCGCGGACGTGATGATTGGCTCCATGTTCATCTACCAGCGCATGCTGGGCGGCTCGACGGGGCGGCCGAAGCTGGAGGCCTACGTGGACCGGCTGCAGGCCCGGCCCAAGGGCTTGAGGCTGCGCTGAGTCTCACGACCCGGCGAAGACCCGCGACACCCAGTCGATGAAGACGCGCACGCGCGGGGACAGCTGGCGGTTGCGCGGGTACATCAGGGACACGGGCGTGGGCGTCGGTGGATGCTGGGCCAGCACGGGCACCCGCGTCCCGCGCCCGAAGTCCTCCTCCAGGCGGTAGCGCGGCGCCTGGATGAGGCCCAAGCCCAGCCGCTCCTCCAGCTGCTTCACCGCGTCCGTCACCGACGAGCGCGGCAGCCCCAGGTCCTTCGCGGCCTGCGTGAAGCTCCGGCGCTCCACGATGCGCGTGAAGGCCTTCATGGCGTCGAACCGGCTTGTCCTCACTTCAAGGAGAGGACCCCATGACGACCCAGACCTGGCAGCAGCAGAAGACGGCCCTCGTGACGGGCGGCTCGCGCGGCATCGGCGCCGCGGTGGCGGAGCGGCTCGCGCGCGATGGCTTCCACGTCCTCGTCAACTACGCGGGCAACCACGACGCGGCGCGGGCCGTGGTGCGCCGGATTGAAGCGGCGGGCGGACGGGCCCTGAGCTTCCAGGCGGACGTCGCGGACCCCACCGCGTTCCCCCGGATGTTCGACGCGGCGGCCGAGGCGTTCGGCGGCGTGGCGCCGGGCCCCACCGCCACGGCGCTCTTCTTCGACGGCAAGTCCCCGGAGCTGGTGGAGCGCATGGCGAAGCTCAACCCGCTGGAGCGCCTGGGCACGCCGGAGGACATCGCCGCGTCCGTCGCGTTCCTCGCGGGCCCGGAGGGCGGGTGGATCAACGGCCAGGTCCTGCGCGCCAACGGCGGCATGGTCTGAACGCCTGACGTGCGGGCAGGGGGGCGGGCGGTTCAGGCGCACCAGGGTCCCGGACGAAAGCCGTTCACACCGTAGTCGCGTGAACGACGCGAACTCAGGGATGCAGGTGGGATGGGAGGAGCCCCGGCTGCGGGCGCTGGAGCAGCTGCTGGCCCTCCCGGCAGCCGAGCTGCGGCCCACGCTGGACACCGCGAGCCAGCTCATCTCCGAGCTGCTGAACGCCGACAAGGTGGACGTCTTCCTCATCGAGCACAGCAGTCAGACCCTGGTCGCGGTGGGCACGAGCCAGACGCCCATGGGCCACCTGCAGAAGTCGCTGGGACTGGACCGGATGCCCCTGGCCAATGGCGGGCGCGCGGTCCAGGTGTACGAGACGGAAGCCCCCTTCATCTCCGGCCGTGTGGAGGAGGACCCGGAGGAGCTGCCCGGCATCAAGCACCGGCTGGGGGTTCGTTCCGCCCTGATGGTGCCCCTGCCCATTGGCGACGAGACGCGAGGCGTGCTGGCCGTGTCGTCGGCGCGCAATGACTTCTTCACCGACAAGGACCTGCGCTTCCTCCAGGCCGTGGCGCGCTGGGTGGGCATGGTGGCCCACCGCGTGGAGCTGGTGCAGGAGCTGACGAAGCTGGCGGTGAAGCAGGCCCGCCGCAAGGCGGCCGAGGAGCTCATCACCGTGCTCGCGCACGACATGGCCAACCACCTGCTGCCGCTCCAGGCCCGCATCCAGCTCATCCAGCGGCGGGCCACGCGCAAGCAGGAGCCGGAGGACCTGCGGGACGCGATGGGCGCGGCCGCGTCGCTGCGCTCCCTCACGCGGCTCATCAACGACCTGCTGGACGTGGGGCGCCTGGAGCAGGGCCTGTTCAGCCTGCGCCCCCAGCCCATGGACCTCTCGGGGCTGGTGCGGGAACTGGCCACCACCGCGAGCACCCCCGCGCACCCGGTGCGCTTCACGGGCCCCGAGGAGTTCGTGACGGTGGCGGATCCAGACCGCGTGCGGCAGTTGCTGGAGAACCTGGTGGCGAACGCGCTCAAGCACTCACCACCGGGGCAACCCGTGGACGTCACGCTGGAGGCGCGGGACCGTCCGGAGGGGCCCTGGGTGTGCGTGACGGTGAGCGACCAGGGGCCGGGCATTCCCTCGGAGCTGATGCCCACGCTCTTCGAGCGCTTCATGCGGGGGCCCGGCTCCACGGGCCTGGGCATTGGCCTGTACCTCGCGCGGCGCATCGCGGAGGCGCATGGCGGCGCGCTGGAGGTGGCGTCGACGTCATCCGCGGGCACGCGCTTCGAACTGTCGCTGCCGGTGGTGACCGGGTAGCGCGAACGCAATTCATGGAGGGCAGCACCATGTCTTCGGATTGGGCGGAAGAAGCGGAGCGGCAGGCGAAGGCGATGACGCGGGACCTGGTGGAGGTGGGCCGCACGAAGGGCTTCCGCGTCACGTATCAACGGCGCGAGGCGCGCTTCATGCTGCGCGCGGGCACGGTGACGACCTACTTCTCCGCGCATGACTATGACGGGCCTCGCGGCATGGACTGGCTCCGGCTGCGCATCGACGTGCTGATGCACGCGCGGCCCGGGCAGGCCGAGGGGCACGTGGAGCCGGCCGGACTGGGACCGGCGCCGCACTGAGGCGCGAGGCGAAAAAACGCGCGGCGGGGGTGAGGGGAAGAAAGGGGCAGTTCCGTTTTGTGAGGGCAGGCGCGAAAGGCGCCACTCCCAAGGAGCAGCCCCATGTCACCGTCCGCGCGCTTCCGTTCCGTGTTCCGGTTCACCGCCCTGGCCTGCACCACCCTGGGCGTGAGCGCGTCCGCGCAGACGTATGCCTTTCCCGGCAACAGCGTGCGCGACATCCTGGAGGGCAAGGTGCACCGCAGCGGCAAGGAGCGCGCGGGCGCCATCGTGTCCGGCCTGGCCGCCACGGCCACCGCCGTGGGCACCCGCTTCATCCTCACCGCCGTGCGCCTGACGACGGGCTCGGGCGGCGGCGGCGACCTGCGGCTGATTGCCTGGGAGATGAACCTCCGGTAACGCGAGGGAATTTTCGCGGATTGCCCGGCTTCTCCCAACCGCCGATGATGCGTTCGTTCAACCGACGCTCGGCGCCCTTCGCGGAAGGGGGGAGGCATCTTGGAGCTGCGACACGGCCCCTGGGCGGGTGCATCCCCGGACGCAGGGTTGGAGACGCTGCGGCGTGACCTGGGCAGGGCGCTCGCGAGCGTCTGCCCCGCGTCGCTCGCGGACCGGCGGGACGACCTGTTGCAGGTCGCGATGATGAAGGTGGTGGAGCTGCGCGGCCGCGCCCCGGGCCGCGCGGAGCTGACCCCCGCGTACCTGTACCGGGTGGCGTACACGACGCTCATCGACGAGCTTCGCCGGATGGGGGCTCGCAAGGAGGTGGCGTTGGAGGAGGTGGCGGAGGGGCCCCAGCAGCCGGTGGCGCCGGGAGACCCGGAGCGCGCGGCGGGGGCCGCGCAGATTGCGCGGGCCGTGAGGGACTGTCTTCAGGGGCTGGTGCAGGACCGCCGCCTCGCCGTGACGCTGCACCTGCAGGGACACACCGTTCCGGAGGCCGCGGAGCTGCTGGGGTGGGAGGCCAAGCGGACGGAGAACCTCATCTACCGGGGGCTGAGCGCGCTGCGTGCGTGTCTCTCCTCGAAGGGAATCCAGCCGTGAGCGAACGCCGTCCCGGGGATGACACGCTGGAGGCCGAGGGGGTGGAGCGGCTGCGCACGGCGCTGCGTGAGGATGACGCGCCAGGGGAGCCGGTGGACGCGGACCTCGTCTGGCGCGCGGTGAGGCAGGAGCTTCCGGCGGAGGAGCGCCGGGCGGTCATCGAGCGCGTCGCGGCGGATCCCGCGTGGGCGCAGGCGTGGCGGTTGGCGAAGGCGATGTCGCAGGCAGCGGCGGAGGCGGAGCGGGGGGCTCCGGAGGTGAAGGCGGAGGTGCCGGCGGCACGCGTGGAGGCGCCCGCGAAGGTGGTGCCGCTGACCGCCCGGCGCTCCTGGCAGGGGCGGCAGGCGATGGCCGCGATGGCGGCGACGGTGGTGGTGCTGGTGGGCGCGGTCGTGGTGGTGCGGCAGCAGCAGGCGCAGGTGGACCCCACGCGGATCCGCGGAGGCACGGCGGAGGTCATCGCCTCGCGGGTGCCGGAGGCCACCGCGCTCCCGCGTGAGCGGTTCGAGCTGCGCTGGAGCGGAGTGCCCCAGGCGGTGTCCTGGAGCGTGCAGGTGTCGTCGGAGGACCTGAAGGTGTTCCATCGCGCGGAGCGGCTGGAGTCGCGCGAATACACGGTGCCTGCGGACGTGCTCGCGGAGCTGCCCTCCGGAGCACGTGTGCTGTGGCAGGTGGAAGCGCGGCTTCCGGATGGAAGCGTTCAGCGCGGCAGTACGTTCGTGAACCGGGTGCGGTGAGTGCCGCACCACTTGGGCCAGGCCGGTGGCTCAATGACAAGCAGAGGGGGATGTATGAAGACGATCCACATTCGCAGGGGATGGGTGCGCGCGCTGTCCGTGATGGCGCTGCTGTTGGGCGTCTCGGTGACGGCGCAGCCCGCGCTCCCGACGTACACGATGACCGTCACCACGAAGCCGTTGACGGGCGCCGCGCTGGACACGGTGGTGGCCTCGGTGGTGGACGCGGGCGTCCTGCTCCCGCCCTCCATGGTGCCCATGACCCTGCGCATCCTGGATGACTCCGGGGCCGTGGTCGCGACCGTCACGGGCACCGTGACCGCGACGACGCCGCTGCGGGTGAGCGTGACGGCCCCCTCGTCCGGCGGGCTTCGCGCGCAGGTCATCCTGCCGCACGATGCCTGGAAGATGTCCGCCGGCATCCTGCTCATCGAGCGGTTGGGGCACGGTGTGCCGCCGCCTCCTGGCACGCGGCAGGTCTGTGAGATTCCCCCCTCTGTCAGCAGGGATCCCGACACGGGCACGGGCGATCCTGTCACCGTGAAGGGGTGCAGGGTGGAGGTCGAGGAGAACTGAGCGGATGGGGATGCGGCGACCGCGCATGGGAGGCCTGGGCGGCTTCACCTTTTCGGTGGGGCTGGCCCTGTGCGCCCCGGCGCGGGCCGCCGCGTCTGCGGAGCCCTCCGCGCTCGCCCGGTGCGAGGAGTCCTTCGACGCGCACCCGGAGGACTCCGAGGCGGCGATGTGCTTCTTCCGGAACGCCCGGGGGCAGGAGGCGCGCGACGAGGCCCGGCGCAGGCTCCAGGGGCTCATCGCCAGGCACCCGGACCGCCCCTGGCTCACGCTGGTGCTCGGCCACGTGGAGCTGCCCTCCGAGCCCGCCCTGGCGGAGGCGTCCTATCGCCGCGCGGCCCTCGCCTTCCGGAGCCAGGGGGATGCCGAGGGCGAGGTGATGGCCGGCATCAACCTGCGCAACGCGCTGGGCATGCGTGGCCAGACAGAGGAAGCGCACCAGTGGGTGCTGCGCGTGGGCGAGGTGGCCCGGGCCTCCGGGGACCCCTGGCTGGAGGTGCGCGCGCTCATCCTGGAGGCCGCCGAGCTGTCCGACCTGGGCCAGGACCTGGGGCGTGCCTGGCGGCTGCTCAAGCGCGCGGAGGGGCTGGCCTTTCCGGACGGCCCCGACGGTCTGAAGAAGCAGCTGCTGGGCTCACTGGCCCCGGTGAGCGCGAACCTGGGCCGCTTCGACGACGCGCAGGACGCGTACACGCGGCTCGCGGAGCTGGCGGAGCGCACGAAGGACGCGGGCACGGAGGCGCGCGTCCGCTTCGCGCTCGCGAACCTCGCCTGGCGGCGGCAGGACGCGCGTCCCGACCCGGGAGCCCGGGCGGCGCTGCTGCGGCTCGCGCGCGAGGCGCTCGAGGCGGCCAGGCACGCGGGCAGCAAGGTCAGCGAGACGATGTCGCTGCGCCTCGTGGCGGAGCTGCTGGGCGACGGGCCCGGGGAGCGGGACGAAGCGGAGGACGCCCTCGGCCGCTGCATCGACCTCGCCCGGGAGACACGGCTGCCCGAGCGGCGCATCGCCTGTCTGTGGACGCGCGCTGAACGCCGCGCGGCGGTGGACGCGGACGCCGCGTGGCGTGACGTGGACGAGGCCCTGTCGCTGGCCGCCGAGCACGACAACCCGCTCTATCTCGCGTCGGTGTGGCGCACGCGGGCGGCGGTGGCCTTCCGCACGCGCCCGCTGCCGGAGGCCCTGGGGCACGCGGAGCGCGCTCTCGACGCGGTGGAGGTGCTGCGCCAGTGGCAGCGGGACGCCTCCAGTCAGGCGGAGCTCTTCTCCAACTGGGCCAGCGACTACCACCGGCTCGCGGGCCGGACGCTGGAGGCGGGAGAGGCCTCGGCCCTGCCGCCCCGCGAGGCCCTGGAGCGAGCCTTCGCGGTGAGTGAGCGCCTGAGGGCGAGGACGTTGTTCGAGTCCCTGGTGGCCTCGCGCGCGCTCCCCACTCAAGAGGAGACACCGGAGCAGCGAAGGGCAAGGGACAGCGTGCTGCGCGACCTGTCCGCCACCCAGCGCAGGCTGCTGGACCCGGCGCTGTCCGCGTCCGAACGCACGCGGCTGCTGGGAGAACTCCAGGAGCTGGAGCGCCGCGAGCGCGACCTGCGACCCGCGACGCGGCGCATGGCGCCTGCTTTCGCATCGCCGTCCGTGATGGAGCACGAGCAGCGTTCGGAGACCCAGCGCGCGGAGCCACCGTTAGCGCCGGGCTCCGTGACGGATCCACGGCAGGCGCAGGGTTCTCCGGTCCAGCGCGCGGAGCTTCCCTTCGCATCGCTCGCCGCGACGGAGCAGAGCCTGGGCGAGGAGGAGGCCCTGCTCGTCTTCCTCGCGGGCACGGACCATGACGTTCAGGGCGAGCGCGCGGGAGGCGCGTGGGTGCTGGCGGTGACCCGCGAGGGCACGCGCGCGTACCGCATCCCGGAGCGCGCACGGTTGCGTCCCGCGGTGGCGCTCCTGTCAGGCCTCATCGAGCGCCGTGACGGTTCGGAGTCCGGAGCCGCCGCGGCGCTGTACTCGCAACTCCTGGCGCCCGCGCTGCGGGACCTGCCGTCGAAGGTGTCACGCCTGCTGCTCGTCCCGGATGGTCCGCTGCACGACCTGCCGTTCGCCGCGCTGCGGGAGCACGCGGACGGCCCGCCACTGATGGCCCGCTACGAACTGGCGCGAGTTCCCTCCGCGAGCCTCCTCCACCACTGGCGCGCCCAGCCCGCGCAGCCACCGGAAGGCGAGGCCCTGGTGCTGGCGGATCCGGACCGGGGTGAAGCCCTTCAAGGCCCGAAGGTGGCCAGCGCGAGAGGCGGCGTGTTCCTGGAGACCGCGAGCCTGGGCGCGCTGCCGGAGGCGCGGCGCGAGGGCCGCACCGTGAGCGAGTCCCTGGAGGACACGGCCGTGAAGCCCCGGTTGCTCATGGGCGCGGAAGCGTCCGAGCACGCCCTCAAGGCCTCCCGGTGGGACGCGATGCGCATCCTCCACGTGGCCGCGCACGCGGTCGTGGACGTCGAATCCCCCGAGCGCTCCGCCCTGGTGCTGGCCCCGGGCGCGGCGGGAGAGGACGGCCTGCTCCAGCCCCGGGAGATCGCGGAGCTGCGGCTGCGGGACGCGCTGGTGGTGCTGTCCAGCTGCCGGGGCGCCTCCGGAGCGCTGCTCGCGGGGGAAGGCGTGCTGAGCCTCGCGAGGGCCTTCTTCGAATCAGGCGCGAGAGCCGTGGTGGCCAGCCTGTGGCCCCTGCGCGACGCCGAGGCCGCGGAGCTGCTGGAGCGCTACTACCGGCACCTGGCGCGGGGGCAGGGCGCGGCGGCGGCGCTGCGCGAGGCCCAGCGCGAGGCCTGGGAGGACGGCGAGCCCGCGGCCATGTGGGCCGGGCTGGGCGTGATGGGAGACGCGGCGCTGGTGCCGGTGCGGCCCGCGGACAGGGGCGCGCCGTCGGGCCTGGGGCTGGCGGTGGGGGCGGGCTCCGTGGCGCTGGGGCTGTTTGGCCTGGGGCTGTACGTGCGGCGGAAGCGGAGGGAGCGGGCAGGCGGCGGCGTGAATCCGGAGCAGGCGGCGGGGCGCGCGCGGTAGGGTTCCAAGGCGATGAGTGACGCGAGCCGTGAGCCGGCGCCGAAGCTGACCCTCGAGGTGCGGGACCTGCACAAGTCGTTTGGCGGGCAGGCGGCGCTGCGGGGCGTGGACCTGGTGGTGCCGGAGGGCACGACCTGCGTGCTGATGGGCGTGTCCGGTTCGGGCAAGACGGTCCTGATGAAGCACATCATGGGCCTGATGCGGCCGGACCGGGGCGTGGTGCTGGTGGAGGGCGCGGAGGTCGCGAAGATGAACGAGCCCGAGCTCAACCAGATGCGCCGCAAGCTGGGCATCCTCTTCCAGGCGAACGCGCTGTTCGACTCGCTGAACGTCTTCGACAACGTGGCGTTCCCGCTGCGCGAGCGCACGAAGATGTCCGAGCCGGACATCACCCAGACGGTGAACGAGACGCTGGGGAAGGTGGGCCTGTCACACGCGGCCACGCGCTTTCCGGGAGAGCTGTCCGGCGGCATGCAGAAGCGCGTGGGCTTCGCGCGAGCGACCATCCTCCAGCCCAAGATTCTCCTCTACGACGACCCCACGGCGGGCCTGGATCCGCTCACCACGGCGGCGGTGAACGAAATCATCACCACGGGCAAGCAGCAGCTGGGAGCCACGTCGCTGGTGATTACGCCGGACGTGGCCTCCGCCTTCGGCATGGCGGACAACCTGGCGCTGATGCACGAGGGGCGCGTGGTGGAGTACGGCCCGCCGGACCACTTCCGTCAGTCGCAGCACCCGGAGGTGAAGGCCTTCCTGCGCAACTGGTTGCGGAGGCGCTCCGCGCAGACCCGGACGCCCCAGGCCTGATAGGCTGCGGCGGCCCGAGGGCCGGCGGGTTCGTGGAGGAAGCAGGAGTCCGCATGTCCCGTCGTCCGCTGCGCCCCGTGTTCAAGCGTCTGTGGTTGCTCGCGCCCGTCGCCACGTTGGGCGTGGGGTGTTCCTCCACGTGGAATTGCCGGGAAGGCACGGAGCAGAGCCTCTTCCCCCTGCCCGCCACCCTTCGTGACGGAAGCGTGCCCACGGAGGAAACGTCCTGTGCAGAGTTGTGCGAGGCGCTTGGGGCGTCCGTGCCCTGCTTTCGCGGTAACCGTTCACCGGCTCATGCTGCGTTCGCGAACTGAGGAGCCTCCGCGAGAGGCAGCAGCGAGGGTGGCGGTAGGCCCCGACGGTGCGTGCGCAGCGTGTCCGTCAGGAAGTCCAGCACACCCC
>NZ_RAWM01000104.1 GCF_003668875.1 Corallococcus interemptor
CCCCCACCACCTGCACGTGGTACTGCTCCATCACCTTCAGTGCCCCCAGCAGTGTGTCTGTGGGAAAAACTGTGGCGATGAAGGACGACAACGCTTCCCTGAAACCCCCGCCCTGCCCCATTTCCACGACCTCCCCGCGATGGACCCACATCCCCTGCAACTGTCCTGCCGTCCGGGGAAAGTCCGCGTGAGACACACCGGCAATGGCCGGCCGGGGGGCGTAGACTGAAGGGGTGACATCACGACAGGCAACGGCACCCCGGTTGAGCCGGATGGCGGACCTCTTCACCAAGGCGGTGGAGCGGAGCAAGGAGGGGTTGCTGACCCTCACCTTCAAGCCGGACGAGCTGTACCGGGTGCCCACGGACGACGGAGCGGCCATCGCGCTGGGGCGCTACCACCCTCGAGGGGAGCGCCGGTTCGCGGAGCCCGTCCTCCTGTGCCACGGGCTGGGAGCCAACCGCTTCCACATGGACTTCAACGAGCAGTACAGCCTGGCGCGCTACCTGGCGCGGGCGGGGTTCGAGACCTGGGTCATCGAGCTGCGCGGCCGGGGCCTGGCGGGGGCCTGCGCGGACTGGAATTTTGATGATCAGGCAGAACACGATGTGAGAACGGCTTTGCGCACCGTGATGTCCACGGGTGCCCAACAGGTTCTCTGGGTGGGCCACTCCAAGGGCGGGCTGATGCTCTACGCCCACCTGGCCAGGAACCCCCAGGCGCCGGTGAAGGCGGCGGTGTCCCTGGGCGCGCCCTTCACCTTCGCGGTGCAGCCGGGCTTGCGAGCGTTCGTGCAGCGGGTGGAGCCGGTCCTCAAGCTCAAGGTCATCCCCACCCGGCGCGTCACCAGCATCGCCTTCTTCGGGGCGCCGCCGGGGCCGCTCACCCGGTACATGATGCTGGCGGACAACATGGATCCGCAGGTGGTGCGCTGGGCCCTGGCCAACGTTCCGGCGGACGTGGCCGGCGGGGTGGGCCGGCAGTTCGCCCGGTGGATCACCACCAGCCAGTTCACGACGTTCGACGGCAGCTTCGACTACCGCGAGCCGCTGGCCGGGGTGCGCATCCCCTTCCTGCTCATCGCCGGCAGCCGGGACCTGCTCGCGCCCCCCCTGGCGGTGGCCCGGGCGAAGGAGCACCTGGGCGGCCCGGTGAAGATGCTGGTGGCCGGGCGCGGCCACGGCTTCGCGGCGGACTACGGCCACGCGGACCTCATCCTGGGCCGCAAGGCGCCGGACGAAATCTTTCCCCAGGTGGAGGCCTTCCTGGCCTCCAACGCGACCCGGCTCTAAGGGGGCGCGGGTTGTCCGGGCCCTCCCGGCGTGCTACCCGGAGGGCCGCTCCATGGGCCCATCCGTTCGCTTCCCATCCCGGCCATGACGTCCCGCTTGAAAGCCTGGCGGCCGGACGCCACCGTGGAAGGTCCCCCGTCCCCTCTCCCGAGGCCCCCGCGCATGCGTCCCGCTTCCTTCCGCGCCTCCCTGCTGTCGTGTTCCGCTGCGCTCGCGCTCGGAGTCCTCGGACTGACGGGCTGCCGGCCGCAGGCCCAGGAGGGGCCGGACCCCACGGTGGTGGCCACCGTGAACGGTGAGTCGCTCAGCCGCACGGACTTCGAACAGGAGCTGGCGCGGGAGCTGGCCACCACGGAGGGGCCGGAGCCCACGCCCGAAGAGGTGGAGCCCTTCAAGCGGGCGCTCGTGGACACGCTGGTGAAGCGGATGCTGCTGCTCCAGGCCGCCAAGCAGAACAACATCGCCGTGACGCCCGAAGAGGTGGACCGGGGCGTGCTGCGGCTGTCGGGCGACTACCCGGCGGGCAACTTCAATGAAGTGCTCGCCCAGGGGCAGCTGTCCATGGCGGAGCTGCGCGCTCGCGAGGCCAGCCGGCTCACCATCGAGAAGCTCTTCACGAACCACGTCTACTCGCGCGTGGCGGTGACGGAGGAGGAGCTGCGCGCGTACTACGCGGCGCATGAGGCGGACTTCCAGGAGCCGGAGGAGGTCCACGCGGCCCAGATGGTGGTGAAGGGGCTGGATGAGGCCCGCAAGCTCCAGGCGCAGCTGAAGGCGGGCAAGAAGTTCTCCGACCTCGCCCGGCGCTACTCGCTCAGCGCGGACGCCAAGGTGGGGGGCGACCTGGGCTTCTTCCCCCGGGGACAGATGCCGCCGGCCTTCGACGAGGTGGTATTCAAGCTGGGGGTGGGGCAGGTTTCGGACGTGGTGTCCACGGAGTACGGCTACCACCTGTTCAAGGTGCTGGAGCGCAAGGCGCCAAGGAAGCGCGAGCTGGCGGAGGTGCGCGCGAAGGTGGAGGGGCGCCTCTTGGAGGCCAAGCGGGCGGCGGCGCAGGAGGCCTTCGAGAAGGACCTCCGGGACAAGGCGCAGGTGGTGGTGAACGAGGCCACGCTGCAGACCATCCGCGGGCGGCCGGCGCCGCAGGCGGCGGCGAAGTGAAGGATTTTTCCGGGGGCCCGGCGGTTGGGCGCCCCGGTGTCATGGTGTTCAAGAGGGTCGTTGCGATGAAGAACCTGGTGGCGTTCCTGGCGGCGGTGATGCTCCTGGCGGGTGGCACGTCCGCCCGCGCGGAGCTGGTGGACAGGGTGGCGGCGGTGGTGAACCGCGACATCATCCCGCTGTCGGAGGTGCAGCAGCGCGCCGCGCCGGAGCTCCAGCGCGTGAACTCCGAAATCGACCCGCACAAGCGCGCCGAGGCCCGCGCGCAGCTGATGAAGGCCGCGCTGGACACGCTCATCGGCGAGAAGCTGATGGAGGGCGAGGTCCAGCAGTTGGGCATCACCACCACCGACGCGGAGGTGGATGAGCTGGTGCAGGACGTGCTCAAGCAGAACAACGTCAGCGACATCACCCAGTTCGAGCAGCTGCTCAAGAACGAAGGGTTCACGCTCGCCAGCTACAAGGACATGCTGCGCAAGCGCGTGGTGCGCGACAAGCTCTTGCGCATGAAGGTGGGCCCCAAGGTGAAGGTCACCGAGGAGGACCTGAAGGCCGCGTACACGCAGTACACGCGCCTGGAGAGCGAGGACGTGGAGGTGCACGCCCGCCACATCCTGGTGCAGGTGGACCCCAAGGCCACGCCTGAACAGGTGGCCGCCGCGAAGCAGAAGGCGGAGGGCATCCTGCAGGAGGCCCGCCGGCCGGGCATGGACTTCGCGGCCCTGGCGCGCGCCCGCAGCGAGGGCCCCAGCGCGTCGGACGGCGGTGACCTGGGCTACTTCAAGCGCGGCGTGATGGTGCCCGCCTTCGAGAAGGCCGCCTTCAACCTCAAGGAGGGCGAGGTCAGCGAGCCCATCCGCACCAACTTCGGCTGGCACATCCTCAAGGTGGAGGAGCGCCGCAACGTGTCCGTGGCCTCCTACGAGGAGATGAAGCCCAAGCTGGAGTCCAAGCTGCTCAACGACAAGACGGAGAAGTTCCTGGACCAGTACGTCCAGGAGCTGCGCTCGAAGGCCAACGTCGAAGTGAAGATGTGAGCGCGGTGGCCACGGCGGACGCGCGGCCCCGCGTGGGCATCTCGCTGGGGGACGTGTCGGGCATCGGGCCGGAGGTGACGGCCCTGGCGCTGGCGAAGCCCTCGGTGCGCCGCGCGCTGGTGCCCGTCGTGTTCGGAGACGGACCCGCGCTGGAGGGCTTCCCCCTCTTCCGCCGCTTCCCTCGCGTGGCCCTGGAGGAGCTGGGCCGCACGCAGGGGCCCGCCGTGGTGGAGGTGACGCACCTTCCAGCGAAGCACCGCGTGCCGGGCAAGCCCTCGCGTGAGGGCGGCAAGGCGCAGTACGCGTACGTGCGGGCCGCCATCGACGCGATGCGCGCGGGCTCGGTGGACGCGCTGTGCACCGCGCCCGTGTCGAAGGAGGAGATTTCCCGCGCGGGCATCCCGTTCATGGGCCACACGGAGGTGCTGGCGGACGCGTTCGGCGTGGACGTGCTGATGATGATGGACGGGCCGCGCGTGCGCATCGCGCTGGCGACGAACCACGTCCCCATCTCCGAGCTGCCGAAGCTGCTCACGGTGGAGAAGCTGGTGGCGCAGCTGCAGCTGTTGTCACGCAGCCTGGAGCCCGTGGTGGGCCGCAAGCCGCGCATCGCCGTGCTGGGGCTCAACCCGCACGCGGGCGAAGGCGGCATGCTGGGACGCGAGGAGGTGGAGGTGATTGGCCCCGCCATCCGCCAGGCCCGCGCGAAGCGGGTGGACGCGCACGGGCCCATCCCCGCGGACGGCCTGTTCGCGCGGCCCGACGAAGTGGGCGCGAAGTACGACGTGGTGCTGGCCATGTACCACGACCAGGGGCTCATCCCCGCCAAGGCGCTGGACTTCGAGCGCACGGTGAACGTGACGCTGGGCCTGCCGGTGCCGCGCACGTCGCCGGACCACGGCACCGCCTATGCGATCGCCGGCACGGGCACGGCCAGCTGCGTGCCCATGATGGAAGCGCTGCTCAAGGCGGCCCGGCTTTCTTCGGGAGCCGCGCGGACAGGTGCCTCGCGAGGTCCTCGCCGTCCTCCTTCGGGTCGATGAGCTTCGCGTGCGTGCCCCGCGCCGTTGAGTCGGGGACCACGAGCACGGTGACCTTCCCCGTGGGGCAGTGACCCAGACAGGACGCGGGGATGAGCTGCGTCCTGTCCGCCAGGCCGTGGGCCTTGAGGGCTTCGCGCACGCGCCGCGGCAGGTCCACCCCGCCTGCGTCCACCGGCAGCCTCATCAGGCAACGGTGACACAGGTGCAACTCGATGGGGTCTGCTTCCTCCCGCGCGGCCATGCGGCAATCTAACGCTGGAACCGCTTGTCGAGCTTGCGAAGCTGGCTCTCCCAGCCCGCGGACGTGCGCTGCGTCCACTCCTGGCTGTGCATGGTGTCGATGGTCACCGTCATCCGCACGGTGTCGCCCTTCGCCTGGAGCTCCACCACCGAGGAGGCGGTGTACGGCGCGATGCCGGGGATGAAGTCCACCGCGTGCCGGTACGCGAGCCGCGTCCTGGGCGTCAGCTCCGTGTACGTGAAGCTGCTCGGGGTGGCCAACGGCATGCCCGCCTGCTTCATGAAGGCCACCGTCTCCGGCGCGGTGGCGATCATGTCGTAGCGCAGCAGGCCCCCAGGACGCGCGTCGAGTTCGTGCACCTTCACGGAGAAGCCCTCCGGGCCCCACCAGGACTCGAAGCCGTCCTTCGTCGTCCACAGCTCCCAGACTTCGTCGAGCGTCGCCAGGTAGGTGCGCTCGAAGGTGATGGTGCTGGGCTTCGTATTCGTCGTCATGGGGGTTCCTCCTCGGATTTGGGGGTGCCCATGCGTGCCTTGCGTCTTCGCTCGAGCGCCTGGCCGAACCGGTCGAGCCGGGCCTCCCAGAGGCCGCGATACCCGGTGACCCAGGCCTCCAGCTCCTGAAAGGGCTCCGGGCGAAGCGAGTACAGCCGCTTCGTGCCCTCGGGGCGGACCTGGACGAAGCCCGCCTCCTGGAGGATGCCCAGGTGACGGGAGACACCCGACTGCTGGATGTCCACCCGGGCCACCAGGTCGTTCACCGACAGCTCGCCGCCCTTCAGCGCCTCGACGATGCGGCGGCGCGTGGGGTCGGCCAGGGTCTGGAAGACGTCAACATTCATGGACATGTATATGCATATCCGTGAATGTTTCGATTGTCCAACTAGAAGACGAAGGGGTAGCGGACGGGGGCGTTCATCGCGACGCGGTGCACGGGGAACTTCCAGCCGCGCACCTGGTCCTCGATGCAGCCGGCGAGCGGGGAGCCCTTCAGCGCCTCGGTCTCCATGGCGACGCCGGACACGGCGCCGGTGGTGTCCACGGACCAGCGCATCTGGAAGCGGCCGCCGTTCTCCAGCGCGGTGCCGGTCTTGAAGTTCTGGACGCAGGCGGCGATGGCGGGCTGGTTCGTGACGACGACGTTGGTGATGTCTCCCGGCGTGAGGTTCTCGCGCTCGGACGTCGGCGCGGGCGGGATGTAGACGGTCTTCTCCTGGGCCTGCTTCGGGGCGGCGGCCTCGGCGCCTTCCGCGTCGTCGGTGAAGCCCAGCTCGCGGGCGAAGTCCTCGTCGATTTCGGACTCCGGCTGCGCGGCTTCCTCGGCCTCGGCTTCGGCGGCGGCCTGACGGGCCCGGGCCATCTCCTCCTCGGAGATCTCGCTGCCGAAGGACATCTCGCGGACCTCGGCGGTGTCCTCGGGGGCTTCGAGCGTGGCCGCGCGCTGGGCCACGGGAGCCTTCTTCTTCGTCACCGGGGCGGGCTGCGTGGGCGCGGCCGGTTCCGGTGCCAGCGTCTGAAGGCCGGTGGTCAGGCCCGCGCTCGCCGGGCCCGCGAGGACGGGCGCGTTCGGCGTGAGGGCCTGCGCGGCGCGCTGCGCGTCCGTCAGCGCGGGCGTGTTCACGGCGCCCGCGATGGACTGCGCGAAGTCCGGCGAGGAGGTCTGCGGAGTCACGGCGCTCGGCTGGCTCGGTTGAGCCATCGTGACGGCCTGCACGCCGACGGTCCGCGGAGTGACGGCCACCACGGACTGCGCTTGCGGCACGGGCCGCGGACCATCCTTCGCGGTGAGGCGCAGGCCCGCGACGACGAGCAGGCCCGCGGCGAGCGCGCCCATGGCCACGGCGCTGACGAAGGACATGGGGCTCATGCCGAGGATGCGCGTGGACGCATCGTCGATGGCGGGCGGCGGAGGCTCGGGCGCCACGGGGGCGTACGGCATCCACGGCTGCGGCGCGTAGGCTTCGGCCGGAGAGCCGGGCGTGGCCCAGACGGGCGGCGGCGCGGCGTCCCACGACGTCACGGCGCCGCAGGAGTTCTCCTGGGGAGCGCTGGACGAAGGCTCCTCCGCGCGCAGCCACTCCGGGATGACGATGTTCGCGGCCTCGGCGGACAGCGTGAGCTGGGGCTCCACGTTGTCGTTGGAGGGCTGCGGCAGCGACTGGAGCCAGGACTCCTCCGTGGAGGCCAGGTCGAGCAGCGTGCGCAGCGGGCCGGTGGCGAAGGACTCCGGCACGGTCACTTCTTCTTCGGAGGGCTCGGAGGCGAGCGCGCGGTCGAGGCACGCATCCAGCTCGGCTTCGAAGGACTCGGGGTCGCGGGAGAAGTCCGAACCGCCCACCTGCGCCCGCGAAGACACATCGCCCGTCAGTAGCTCGCTCACGCCACCCTCCCCGCCGCCCGTACCGCGCCAGACCGCCCCAACCACCGACTCACTGCCAGGGGGCCGATGTTAGGGACGCCCCCCGTTCGCGCTACCGCGAGCGTCCGCCGGTGAACGCTCCAGCGGTCATTTGCCCCCGAACGAGGCCCGAAACGTAAGGCCGCGCACTCCACATTGTGCGCCGGTGTGCCGACAGGGTCCGGCTTTCCACAGCTGCTCAGTACCGGGGGGTGTTCGCCTTGGGCGTCAGGTTGCTGGGCGGGGCCTGGACTCCGTTCACGCGCAGGCCCGCGTGCATGAAGGTCGGGGCTCCCTGGAGGAAGGCCGCCGGGAAGTTGAGCGTGGGCTGGGACTCGTCATCCAGCGCCTTCACCTGCTCCGGCGTGAGCTTCACGTCCAGCGCGCCCAGGTTGTTGTCCAGCTGCTCCAGCGTGCGCGCGCCCAGGATGGTGGAGGCCACTCCCGGCCGCCCCTGCACCCAGGCCAGGGAGACTCGCGCCACGGAGGTGTTCTGCTCCTTCGCCACGCGCTGGAGCACGTCGATGAGCCGGTAGGTCTTCTCGTTGAGCGACGCCTCCGCCCACGCGCCCCGGTCCGCCTTCTGCTTGCCCGCGTTCTCCCGCGTGTACTTGCCGCTCAGCACGCCGCTGCGCAGCGGCGACCACGGCGTCACGCCCAGCCCCAGCTCCCGCGCCATCGGGATGAGCTCGCCCTCCACCGTGCGCTCCAGCAGCGAGTACTCAATCTGCAACGCCACCAGCGGCGCCCAGCCCCGGAAGAAGGCCGTCACCTGCGCCTGCGCCACCTTCCACGCGGGCGTGTCGGAGAAGCCCACATAGCGGACCTTGCCGGAGCGCACCAGGTCGTCCAGCGCCCGCATCGTCTCCTCGATGGGCGTGTTCGCGTCCCAGGCGTGCATCCAGTACAGGTCGATGTAGTCCGTCTGCAGCCGGCGCAGCGACTCATCACACGCCGCCATCACCGACTTGCGGCCCGCGCCGCCGCCGTTCGGATCCCTCTCGAAGAGGTTGCCGAAGAACTTCGTGGCGATGACCACCCGGTCCCGCTTCGCGGGATGCCTCCCGAGGTGGTCCCCGATGATCTTCTCCGCGTGCCCGAACGTGTACACGTTCGCCGTGTCGATGAAGTTGCCACCCCGCTCGATGAAGCGGTCCAGGATGGCGTTGGACGTCTCCACGCTGCTGCCCCAGCCCAGGTCCTCGCCGAACGTCATGGCCCCCAGGCAGAAGGGACTGACGCGCAGGCCGGAGCGGCCCAGGGTGACGTAGTGGTCGAGCGACATGGGCGGTTCCCCCCGCGGATGGACAAAGTGCGCGGAGCCAATCCCGGACACCTCCACCGCGCCAGCCGCCCTCACCCCAGGACGTCCAACGCCAGACATGCTCCCGCGCCCATCCGCTCAACGCAGGACATCCAATGACTAGCGGTGCGCGTGCTGGCGGTCCGCGTAGTGTTGCAACTGGCGCCGCGCGGCCTCGAAGGCGTCGGTGACGGCCTGGTAGGCATCCGCGTGGGCCGCGAGCTCCACCGGTTCGCGGTCCGCGATGATGTTCCTGCCCGGCACGTGCAGCTCCACGCGCACATGGAAGTGATGGCCTTGCGCGTGGTGGCGGTGCGGCTCCTCCACCACCACGTTGCAGCCGGTGATGCCGTCGTGGAACTGCTCCAGCTTCTCCGCCTGGTCGCGGATGTGCTCGTTGAGGGTTTCGCTCGTCTCCATGCCCCGGTAGGTGATTCGCAGTGCGCGCTTCATCGTCCGCCTCGGGTAGGGCTCCGTGCTCGGGAGCCGGTGTGGATTCAAGGCATTGCATGAGCCCTGCCAGCGTCCTTCAGGCCCACGAGACACCTATAACGGCCCCCTTTTCACGGGGCATGACGGGACACGCGCCCCGGCGCGTGGGGCACGTTGACTCACGGCAGCTTGCGCAAGCGGGGCAGCAGCTCCGCGACTGGACGCTCCAGGTCCTCCGCGTCCAGGTACACCTGGACGGCGTGCCCCACGCCCTCCACGGGTTCGGCGAAAAAATTGCGCTTGTTGGGCACCACCCACGCGAAACCCGTGCGCGGCAGCACGAAGCTCGGCGCGTTGCCGTAGGTGAGGAAGCCTCCCGTGCGCTCGCCCACCATCGGGGCGCCCGTGGCGAGGTGCAGCGCGTACGCGCCGCTCTCCCCCGAGGACCCGGAGTTGCGATCCACCAGCACCACGATGCGTCCCGTGAAGGGCGTCTTCGCGTGGCCCTCCACGCGACCGTTGTCGAACACGGGGCGCGAGGGCTCCGGCTTCACCGGCCACTTCGAACGGATGGCGTCACGTTCGGCCTTCGCCTCCGGCGTGTCCAGCCGTCCATCCATGGCCTGCCGCTGCACGCGCGAGTTCCATACGAAGCACGGGTAGAAGGCACCGTGCATCCACACCTCTCCGGTTGAGAACCACGGCCCGCGAACCATCGTGTCCAGCCACTGGTACACGTAGCTGTCGTCGCCGCCGCCGTTGCCCCGGAAGTCGAACACCAGCAGCTTGTGCTTGCGGTGCTTCGGCGCGTCCGCGACGAACTGGCGCAAGCCGGCCTCCGCTTCCGGTGGTCCGGAGAAGCGGCGGATGGTGATGATGCCCACGTCGCCCTTCGGCTCGTACGTATAGGTGTCCTTCGGCTCGAACTTCCGGGACGCGTGCACGGGGCGCACCGTGAGCGGCACGGACGTGTCGCCGCACCGGAGCGTCCGCGCCTCGCCACCGCCTCGGGCGGAGACGGTGAGCCGTTGTCCCCGCGAGCCATCCGGCTTCAGCACCGGCGCCACCCGCAGCGTGTCCGCCTGCGCGCCCTCCACCGTGTTCGCGTCGCAGGACGTGAGCTGAAGTCCCGGAGGCGCGTCGGCCTGGTACTCGCGGAAGGCGAGCCGGGGCTCCGCGCTCAGCACGCCCAGGAGGCCGGACGGGCCGAAGTGGTTGTCCGTCAGCGCCTCGCGGATGGCGATGGTCGGCGCGAGCACGCCGTCCTGGAAGGACACGGTGGGCCCGGACGCGGCCACCTTCGCGCTCCAGTCCTGGAAGAAGGCATCCGGATCAAACGTGCGGTGCGCCAGCAGCTCCGGCCAGCCGGAGTACGTGGTGCGCAGCAGCTGGTGCAGGAAGCGCACGTCCTCCGCCAGCGCGGCGCTGTCCACGCATGTGTCGGGCGTGGGCTTCGGGCGGCGGAAGGCCTCGTGCAGCAGGGGGCTCTCCGGGTCGTAGCAGTACGGGGCACCGGTGAGCTGTTGATCCAGGTAGGGGCTGGAGGGGGCCGCCGCCAGCAGGGCGCCCACGAGCAGGGAAAGGGACATGCCCCTTCTTACGGCACGCTCCGCCAGGTCATTGCCTGTGCGCGGACGTCAGCGACTCGCGGTGAAGCGGCCTCGCGCGAGGAAGACGTGTGCATCGTCGATGAGCACCTGCGTGTCCGGCCCGGAGCGCCATGCACTGACGAGCTCCTCCATGCGCCCGGCCGGCAGCGGCCAGACGCTGCCGGCGGGAGGCTTCTCCACCAGCACCCAGTCATAGACGAGGTCGTCGGACTGGGGCCCGCCCACCGCGTAGGCCTCGTCCCGTGCCCCCACCTCCGCCACGAGGTTCCCCTCCAGCAACACGCGTCCGCCAGGGTTCGCGGCGAGGACGTCCAGCGCGTGCCGCACGCTCGCGAGCCGCGGGCCCGTGGCCGGACAGTGCGCGGGGAAGGCCTCCGGCGTCGCGAGGGTGCGCCACGCGGCGCGCACGGTGTTGTCGTTGGTCGTGAAGAGCAGGAGCCCGGTCGTCACCAGCACCCAGGCGGGAGGGCGATGCAGGCGCAGGAGCGGAAGGAAGACCATGGCGACGGCTGCCATGAGGGGCGCGCCGTACTGGAAGCGCCACGCCATGCCCGTGAAGCGGATGGCCAGCATGGGCAGGAGCAGCGCCAGCCACAGCGGATCCGGCCTCCACTTGCGGCGCCATCCCCAGAGGGCCAGGGGGACGAAGGCCACCAGCAGCGTGCCGACGCGCGAGAGCTGCTTTCCGGCCAGCCGATCACCCAGGTACGCGCCCCACCCCTGCCCCGGCTCCGGAAGCAGCCGGGTGGTGTAGTTCACCGTCTGCCCCAGGAACCCCGAGCGCCCCACGAACACGAACGCGAGCCACGCCGCCGACAGCGCGAACACCGCCAGCGCGGCCCGGCGCTCACCGCGCAGCCAGAGGCCTCCGGCGAGCATGAGGCCCACGAAGGGGAACTCCTCCTTGCACGCGAACAGCAGCACCAGCACGGCCAGCATCCACCCCGTGCGCTTGAGGCCGTACACCACCGCGAGCCACGTCCACGGGAGCATGGCCCACGTGGTGGGGTGGATGGGGAAGGTGAGCGCGGCCGTCGTGCCGGGGTTGAACAGGAGCAACGCGCCCAGGAGCGCGGTGGAGGCCCGGTCCAGCTGTCCCTTCGCCTGGAGCCACACGAGCGGCGCGAGCGACAGCAGGACGAAGGCCCCTTCCGCCACGAGCCCCGCCCACTTCGCGGGCAGCACCATCACCAGCGGCCGGGCCAGCCACAGCACCGGGTCGAAGTGGTCCGCGAAGATGTGGACCTGCCGGATGCTGAGCCAGGGGTTCGGGTCCTGGAGGGACAGCCGCGCCAGGGCCTGGGTGTAGATGCCCAGGTCATAGCTCGCGAAGCACAGGCGCGCGGCCTGGAGCCACACCGGAATCACCACCAGGCCCAGCCACAGCAGCACCAGGCCCGGCAGCACGAGCAGGCTCCCCCAACGCTGTCGGACAGGCTCGGTCATCGCGGACGCGCGGCGTTGTAGCGCGCTTCCGCTGGAGAGGCGATGGGTTCAGCGATTCTCAACTCGGCGACGGGATGGGAGCGCGGCCGGGCTCCACGACCTGCGGCCCGCGACCCGGCAGCTGCACGCCGTCGTCGGATTGCCGTTCCTGCTCCTTGTGCAGCAGGTGCGCCTGCGCGCGGGTGCGGTGCAGCCCTTCGCCCAGCAGCTCATAGGCCCGGTGCAGGAAGAAGGACGCGCCGCTCAGGGCGAAGATGGAGGCCACGAAGCGCGTCTGCCGGGGACGCACCGTGGCGGAGATGAGGAAGGACGCGGCCACCCACGGGCTCAGGCAGAAGGGGCAGTCCAGCAGCTCGCCCATCACGCGGCGGAACCCCGTGCCCCGGGCCTGCTCGCTCACCTCGCCCGCGCTGGCGTTGCTCTTGAAGCGCGTGAACGGCGCGCGCACCACCGCCGTGACCTTGTCCGCCGCCACCACCCGCGTGACGACGTGCGTGGCGGCCCCGAACAGCGCCAGGTCGGCGCCGCTGAAGCGCTCCGGGAGGCTCCGCCCCGACGCGCCCATCCAGCCCAGGAAGCCCAGCACGGTCGTGCTGAAGGTCCCCAGCAGGACGCCATACGAGCCCAGCGGGTGGATCTCCGAGTCATACCCTTCGAACGGTCCCGTCTCCTGAAGCGCTTTCATGAGGTGCACAGCCTCCGTGCCGCGAAAGCTGTGCATTCCCCCGGGTCCGAAGCATCCAGGCGGACAGGCGCGCGGGCACCCGCTCCAGTGGGGCCCTACTCCGCCGCCGCCATGTCCAGCACCGCGGCCCCTCGCACGCGGCCCTCGCGCAGGGCCTGGAGCGCTTCGTTCGCCTGGGACAGGGGAAACACCCGCACCTGCGTGCGCACGGGCACGCGCGGCGCCAGCGCCAGGAAGTCCATCGCGTCCTGCCGCGTGAGGTTCGCCACCGAGCGCACCCCGCGCTCCTCCCACAGCAACGAATAGGGGAACGACGGGATGTCACTCATGTGGATGCCGCCGCACACCACCACCCCGCCCTTGTCCACGGCCTTCAGCGCGGCGGGCACCAGCGCGCCCACGGGCGCGAAGAGGATGGCCGCGTCCAGCGGCTCCGGCGGCGGCGTGTCCGAGCCTCCCGCCCACACCGCGCCCAGCTCGCGCGCGAAGGCCTGTCCCTTGGCGTCGCCTTCACGCGTGAAGGCATGCACGCGGCGCCCCTGGTGCCGGGCCACCTGGATGAGGATGTGCGCGGCGGCCCCAAAGCCATACAGCCCCAGCCGGGCGCCCTCCCCCGCCATGCGCAGGCTGCGAAAGCCGATGAGCCCCGCGCACATCAGCGGCGCGGCCTCCGCGTCGGCGTACGACGGCGGCAGCGGGAAGCAGAAGCGCGCATCCGCGACGGTGTACTCGGCGAAGCCTCCGTCAAGGTCGTAGCCGGTGAAGCGCGCCGTGTCGCAGAGGTTCTCCCGGCCGGAGCGGCAGAAGCGGCACTGCCCGCAGCTCCACCCCAGCCACGGCACGCCCACCCGCAGCCCGGGGGCCAGGCCCTCCACGCGCGCGCCCGCCGCCACCACCGTGGCCACGATTTCGTGGCCCGGCACCAGCGGCAGCTTCGGGCGCGTCAGCTCTCCGTCCACCACGTGCAGGTCCGTGCGGCAGACCGCGCAGGCGTGCACCTTCAGCAGCACCTGCTCCGGTCCGGGCTCCGGGATGGGCCGCGCCTCCAGCCGCAGGCGCTGTCCGGGTGCGTGGAGCACCATCGCCCGCATGGTCCCTGACATGGCCCGCCTGCCTCCCCACCCGCGTCATCCGCGGGTGTCGAGGACAAGCTAGTCAGTGCCAGATGACGCGGCCGCTGCCGTTGACCCGCAGCTGCGTGGACTGCGCGTGACCGTACAGGTCCACGTTCCCGGACGAGTCGATGACGACGGCCGCCCCGCCTCCGTCCACGTACGCGGCGGCAGGCCCCGCGCTGCTCGACGTGATGTTCACGTCCACGGCCTTGAGTCCCGGCGCCCCCAGTCCACCGCTGCCGTCCAGCCAGGCGTCGAGCCGGTTGGTGACGCCCGTGAGCGTCATGAAGCCGGAGCCGTCCATCCGGGCGCGCACCTGCTTCGCGGACCCCGCGAACTTCAGGTCGCCGGAGCCGGACAGCGACAGGTCCACCCACTCGGCCAGGCCCTCGCCGGCCGCGCACAGCTCCATGTTCCCGGAGCCGCTGAGCTTCGCGTCCAGGGTGCGCACGCCGCCGCAGAAGCTCAGCGAGCCGGAGCCCTTCGCCACGAGCCTCACGTCCTCCTTCACCCCCTCGAAGCCCTCCACGCGCAGCGAGCCGGAGCCGTCCTGCGTCGCGCCCACCATGCGCGGCACGCGGATCTCCACGCGCGCCGGCCCCTGGGGCGCGAACGCGCCGTCCGTCTCGATGACCAGCGTGCTGCCGGGCGACACGAAGGTGCGCACGCGGGACTGGAGGTTCGCATCCAGCGTGACCTTCACCTCCGGCGCCTCGCCCTCGCGCACCACCACCTCCAGCGAGCCGCGGTTCTCCACGGTGGTGAAGTCCGTCACCGCGCGCGACTCCGTGACGCTGTTGCCGTCGCCGTGCGTCTCATCCGTGAAGTAGCAGCCGGACAGCAGTCCCGCCGCGAGCGCGGCCCTACCCAAATGCTTCCACATGGTCCCCTCCCGAACTTCGAATCGAATGCCGTGTCAGATCTGCACGCCCAGCAGGACGCCCGGCCACACGCGCACCGTGGTGCGTCCGCTGTCGGAGACGCTGCGCCACTCCGGCCCGATGCCCAGCTCTTCCCAGCGGTCCCCGTTGTCCCAGGTCACGAGCGTGTTGCCGGTGACGCCGCCGATGAGCGCGAACCGCTTCGCCACCTGCCAGCCCGCCACCAGCCGCAACTGTCCCAGCACGTTCAGGCCGTCGCCATCGCGAAAGAGGTTGTCCGTGTGGACGCCGCTGCCAATGACATCCAGGTCGAAGAACAATGGCCCCGCGGGGATGTGAGCGCCAAAGCCCAGGCCTCCCACGTAGCGGCGGCGGTGCGTGTCCGTGCCCGGGTTGAAGCCCAGCGTCAGCAGCGTGTGGAAGTGCCGTCCACCGAACTTCGCCGCGACGTTGGTGTACGCGATGTCACTGGCCCACAGCTGCAGGTTCGCCTGGCCGTTGCCAATGAAGCTGAGCAGGCCCAGCGCCTCGCCCTGGGACTCGCGCGCCACGTTGAGCAACCCCAGCTGGAGTCCGTCCACCTTGCCCGCGACGTTGATGAGCCCCACCTGCGCGCCGGACACGTCCCCGCCCACGTTGAGCAGCGACAGCTGCGCGCCCTGCATCTGGCCCGCGTAGTTGAACCCGGATGAGGCCTGGAGGCCCGACATCGTCGAGGCGATGTTCGCGCCCGCCGCGAACTGCGCGCCCTTGAACTGAGCGGCCGCGATGTTCGCGCCCACGGAGAACTGGCCGCCCACGCCGCCGGAGCCCGCGATGTTCGCGCCCACGGAGAACTGTCCGCCGGACAGTTCGCCCCCCGCCACGTTGCCGCCCACCGCGAGCTGGCCGGCCACCGCCGAGCCCTTCGCCACGTTGAGGCCCACCGCGGCCTGGAGGCCTTCCAGCTCGCCCGTGACGATGTTGCCGCCCACGGCGAACTGCGCACCGGACGCGGTGCCGCGCACCACGTTGGCCCCGAGCGTGAGCTGCGCGCCGGACAGGCTCTCCCCCACCCAGTTCGCGCCCAGCGACAGGGCCGCGCCGTCCACGCGCTTCGCGTGCGTCGCGATGGCCCCCAGCGCGAACGTGGTCACCAGCCGGTCCGTGGCCGTGCCCGCGGTGCTCACGTGCGGCAGGGCCATCAGCACCGCCGGGACGTGGATCTCCTCCGGGTCCGAGCGCTGCTGGGCCACGGTGGCCTCCACGGGCCGCGCGGCCTCACCGCCCGTCGCGGCCTCCACCAGGGGCGCGGGCGACAGCGCCGCGACCGGAACCGCGATGGCGGCTCCCTCCACCTGCTCCTCGGCCCCCGCCACCCCCGCGACCATCAGCCCGACACACACCGCGACGCTGCGCTTCATCGCCTGGACCTTCCTCAAAAGGGATTCGGCGAAGGGAACACCGGTCGCTTCCAGAACTGTCACCTGCCCGTCTTCACCTCGCACGAAGCCCGGTGTCCGGCGCTCCCGGCCGCTACGCTTCCCCCATGCGCGCTCCCCATCGTCCTCCCTCCCGCCGCGAGGTCCTGGTGGCGGGCATCGGCGCCGCGCTCGCGCCGTCCCTCTCCGCCCTCGCCCAGGGTCCCCGCATGCTCACCCGCCCCATCCCCAGCTCCGGCGAAGCCCTGCCCGTCATCGGCATGGGCACCTGGCAGACCTTCGACGTCGGCGGCGCCGCGAACGAACGCGCGCCCCTGGCCCAGGTCCTCCAGAAGTTCTTCGCCTCGGGCGCGCGCCTCATCGACTCGTCCCCCATGTACGGCCGCTCCGAGGCCGTCGTGGGCGACCTCTTGAGGCAGTCCGGCCAGGAGAAGACGCCGTTCCTCGCCACCAAGGTGTGGACGCGCGGCAAGGCGGAAGGGGCCGCGCAGATTCAAGCGTCCCTCCAGAAGATGGGCCACGGCCGCATGGACCTGATGCAGGTGCACAACCTGCTGGACGTGGACGTGCACCTGCCCGTGCTGCGGGAGCTGAAGGCCGCGAAGAAGCTCCGCTACGTGGGCGTCACCCACTACCTGCGCAGCGCCTTCGACGACCTGGAGAAGCACATCAAGAACAGCAAGCTGGACTTCGTGCAGCTGCCCTACTCGCTCGCGATGCGCGACGCCGAAGCGCGCCTGCTGCCCGCGGCGAAGGAGCACGGCGTGGCCGTGCTCGTGATGGAGCCCTTCGACAAGGGCAACCTCTTCCGCAAGATGAAGGGCAAGCCCCTGCCGGACTGGGCCTCGGAGTTCGACTGCACCAGCTGGGCCCAGTTCTTCCTCAAGTTCATCCTGGGCCACCCCGCTGTGAACTGCCCCATCCCCGCCACCTCCGACCCCGCCCACCTGGAGGACAACGTGAAGGCGGGCTTCGGACGGCTGCCGGACGACAAGCTGCGCGCCCGGATGGTGAAGCTCCTCGAGTCCTGACTAGAGGTCCGCCAGCTCCGGAGACGGCGAGTAGCGCAGCTCGCCGCCGGGCTCCAGCACCAGCCCGGTGCCGGGCTCGCCGGCCTCGTCGTCACGGCCCACCTCCAGCACGCCCTCCTCCGCGTCCCACTGGCCCAGGTAGTACTCGCCGCCGGCGGCCATGCACGCGCGCCCTTCCGACACCACCGTCTCCACCACTTCCTTCTTGTCGCTGGTGAGGCGGAAGAGCGTCCACGTCTTGCCGTCCTCGCGGAAGCCCTTCACCAGGTCCGCCAGCTCCTCGTCGCGAGGCGCGCCGCCCGCCTTCTCCTCGCGCGTCCACTGACGGGGCTCCTTCGCGGGCTGCGTCTTCTGCCACGCCCGCGCCAGCTCCAAGAGCTTCTGCTGGGCGGCGTCCTGGAGCGCGTGCATCGCGTCCGGCAGCTCGATCTCCTCCAGCGCCAAGAGTGCCGTCTCCAGCTGCAGCGCCTTCAGGCTCCACTCGTTCCACGCGGTCTTCAGCATCCCTTGTCGCTCCCGGCCGTCGCGCCTCGTTCCAAAGGAAGAAACAAGCGAGCGGGCCCGGCACGCCCCCTATCACACGCCCGGCTGCCGGGGTGCCGACCCGGCGGTGCGGACGATGTTCGCCGTCTGACCGCTGCCTACCTTCAACCCCCAAGGGAGGCGAGCACATGACGACGACGACGAAGAGTCCGCAAGACGTGGTGGAGCACCTGGGCAAGCTCATCCACGGCATCAAGGTCGCGATGATGACGACCGTGGACACCGACGGCAGCCTGCGCAGCCGGCCGATGTGGACCTACGACAAGGACTTCGACGGAGAGCTGTGGTTCTTCACCAACGACCACACCCACAAGGTGGACGAGGTGCAGAAGGACCACCATGTCAGCCTCGCCTACTCCGACCCCTCGAAGGACCGGTACGTGTCCGTCAGCGGCCGCTGCACGCTGATCCGCGACAAGGCCAAGGCCAGGGAGCTGTGGAACCCGTCCCTCAAGGCCTGGTTCCCCCAGGGGCTGGATGATCCGAACCTGGCCCTGCTGCGCGTCTCCGTCGAGAAGGCCGAGTACTGGGACACACCCAACAGCAAGATGGTCCAGCTGGTCGGGTTCGTGAAAGCCGTCCTCACCGGCGACAAGTACCACCCGGGCGACAACCAGAAGCTCGACCGGGGCGCCCCCCGCCACAACTGACCGGGGTCCCGAACGGGGCCGCCGGAGGCCCGGCGGCTCCCACGCTCTCAAACGCTGACACGTGTGTCATGGGGTGTGTGAAAGCAGGACAGCCGCAGAACCGTCCCACCCCGACCCACCCGGCGTGCGCCCCCAGGGAGCTCGCCGTGGTGGGTCAGACTTTTGTCTCGTGGTTGCTGTTTCTCTGACAGCGCCGTTCGCCCTGGCTTGTAACCCACCCTCGGCCCGAGTCATGCACCGACCGCCGCCGTGGTACGAGCCGGACACCGTCCTCACATCACGTTGAAGTGACAGACGGTTTAGAGTATCAACCATCCGCTTTCGAGATTTTCCACCTTCCGTCCGGCATCTTTGCCGGCGCCGGATGGAACGGACTCGGAGACGCTCATTGGGCGGAGCGATTTCCCGCCATTCGAAGGAATCAGGACGATGGAGAACAAGAAGAAGGTCGCGAAGCCCGAGGGCAAGCTGGCGGTGCTCATCCCGGGCCTGGGCGCGGTTTCCACCACGCTGATGGCGGGTGTGGAGCTGGCGCGGCAGGGCAAGGGCGCCCCCATCGGCTCGCTCACGCAGATGGGCACGGCCCGTCTGGGCAAGCGCACCGACGGCCGCACCGTGAAGCTCAATGAGCTGGTGCCGCTGGCCACGCTGGACGACGTCGTCTTCGGCGCGTGGGACATCATCAGCGAGGACGCCTACCAGGTGGCCGTGCGCTCGGGCGTGCTCTCCGACAAGCACCTGGAGCAGGTGAAGCCCTTCCTCCAGGGCATCAAGCCGAAGCCGGGCGTGCACGACCCGGAGTTCGTGCGCCGCATCGCGGCGAACCACATCAAGGCGACCAAGACGCACCGCGAGAGCATTGAAGCCATCCGCCAGGACATCCGGGACTTCAAGAAGGAGCTCAACGCCAAGCGCGCCGTGATGGTGGTGTGCAGCAGCGTGGAGACCTTCCGCCCGCTGCCGGAGGCCTTCCAGACCCTGGCCAACTTCGAGAAGGCGCTGGACAGCAACAGCCCGGACATCAACCCCACGGCGCTCTACACGTACGCGGCCATCAAGGAGGGCGTGCCCTTCGCCAACGGCACGCCGAACGCGGCCGTGGACACGCCCGCGCTGCAGGAGCTGGCCAAGCAGGACGGCGTGCCCGTGGCGGGCCGTGACCTCAAGAGCGGCCAGACGATGATGAAGACGGTCATCGCGCCGGCGCTCAAGGCGCGCATGCTGGGCCTGGAGGGCTGGTTCTCCACCAACATCCTGGGCAACCGGGATGGCGAGGTGCTGGATGATCCGCAGGCCTTCAAGGCGAAGGAAGTGACCAAGTCGAGCGTGCTCGACACCATCCTGCAGCCGGACCTGTACCCGGAGCTGTACAACAAGTACTCGCACAAGGTGTCGATCCACTACTACCCGCCCCGCGGCGACGCGAAGGAGGGCTGGGACAACATCGACATCACCGGGTGGCTGGGCTACCCGATGCAGATCAAGGTCAACTTCCTCTGCCGCGACTCCATCCTGGCGGCGCCGCTGGTGCTGGACATCGCGCTGTTCATGGACCTGGCCAAGCGGCTGGAGTGGCGCGGCATCCAGGAGTGGATGTCCTTCTACTTCAAGAGCCCCATGGCCCACCCGGGCCTGCCGGTGGAGCACGACCTGTTCATCCAGCTGACGAAGCTGAAGAACACGCTGCGCGTCGTCGCGGGCGAAGAGCCCATCACGCACCTGGGGATGGACTACTACGGGGATGACCTCCCGCTCTCCCGCTAAGAACGACTCCGCGTTCAAGTGGCTCGTCACCGTCATGGCGGCGGGCCACTTCGCGCTGGTGGTCTCCACCGGAAGAGTCCGGTGGGAGCACGTCGCGGCGGACCTGCTGCTGGTGGTGCTGGCCTGGGCCGGCGCCGGCCCGCGGCGGTTCCTCCGCGGCGCGTTCCCGCTGTGGCTCACCGGCATGATCCTGGACAGCCAGCCGCTGTGGCTGTGGCTGCGCGGCACCATCCACACCGGCGACCTGTGGAACCTGGAGAAGGTGCTGTTCCCCGCGCCGGGCGGCACGCACTGGCCCGAGTGGTGGTCGCGTCACCCCAACACCCCGTTGGACCTGCTGTGCGGCTGGGCCTACGCGGCCTACATCTACGAGGTCTTCCTCGTGGCGCTGTGGTTCTTCTTCAAGAAGGACGCGCGGTTCGAACAGCTGTGCTGGGCCTTCTTCGTGGTGAACGCCATCGGCGTCGTCACCTACGTCATCTATCCGGCGGCTCCCCCCTGGTACATCCTGAAGTACGGGCCGGGATTCGCGGACCTGTCGGCGCCGCCCAGCCCCGCGGGCACCGCGCGCTTCGACGCCTTCTTCGGCATCCGCTACTTCGCGAACTTCTACGCCAAGAACCCCAACGTCTTCGGGGCCATGCCGTCGCTGCACGCGGCCTACCCGCTGATGATGGTGCTTGTCCTGTGGCACAAGGGCCCGGCGTGGCGGGTGGGCACCATCCTGTTCGCGCTGCTCGTCGCCTTTTCCGCCGTGTATCTCACGCACCACTACGTGCTCGACGTGCTCGCGGGAAGCATCGCGGCGGTCGTGGCCTTCGTCGTCGTGAGGGCTGTCTTCGCAAGACGGGCCATGGAAGCGCCAGGAGTGGCGCCCGTGACCCTGCCGTCTGGAGGGAACACCCGTGCATGACAACATGCTGGCCTTGCTGAGTGGAGACCTGTCCCCCTCGGCGCGCATCTGGACCGCGCTGGCGCCCGCGCTGTTCGCGGTCGCGTACTTCCTCGTGGGCCTGGTGCTCTTCTGTATCCGCTGTGCCATCAAGGGCATCCCCCAGGACGCGGAGACGCTGACGCGCGGCAAGTCGGTGCTGGTGGGCTTCTTCCTGCGCCACTACTTCTTCTGGGTCATCCAGCCGCTGTGGAAGGTGCTGCTGCGCTCGGGCCTCCCGGCCAACGCGCTGTCCATGCTGTCGGGCCTGCTGGGCGTGTCCTCCGGCGTGGCGGTGGCGGCGGGCCGCTTCGCGCTGGGCGGCTGGCTCTTCCTCTTCGCGGGCGTGCTGGACGTGATGGACGGCCGCGTGGCGCGCACCCGCAAGGAGGCGAACCCCGCGGGCGCGGCGCTGGACTCCGTGCTGGACCGGTACGTGGACTCCGCCATCCTGATGGGCCTGGCCTGGTACTACCGGGACACCTGGGTGCTCCTGCCCGCGCTGGGCGCGCTGATGGGCTCCTCGCTGGTGCCGTACGTGCGCGCCAAGGGCGAGGGCCTGGGCGTGAGCGTGCGCGACGGCGCGATGCAGCGGCTGGAGCGGGTGCTGTTTTTGGGCGTGGGCACGGCGCTGTCCCCCATCCTGGAGGCGCTGTTCTGGCCGACGGAGAAGCACCCCATGCACTGGCTGGCGGTGGCGGGCCTCGTCTTCGTCGCCATCCTGAGCAACGTCACGGCGGTGTCCCGCTTCCGCACGCTGGTGCGGGCGCTGACGCCCAAGAAGCCGGTGAAGCAGCGCTCGGGCGTGGCGCTGTTCGGCTTCAACGCGGCGGCGGGCGCCATCGCCACGGCGGTGGACTTCGTGGCGGTGCTGGGCATGGTGGAGTGGGGCGGCCTCTCCCCGGTGTGGGCCACGGTGGCCGGCTGCGTGCTGGGCGGCGTGGTGAACTACACGCTCAACCGGGTCATCACCTTCCGCAGCCAGGGCGCGGTGGCGCCGCAGCTGGCGCGCTACACGCTGGTGAGCGCGACCAGCGCGCTGCTCAACGCGGGCGGCGTGGCGCTGCTCACGCTGCACCCGCAGCTGGCGTACACGCTGGGCTGGTGGGTGGTGCGCGGGGTGGTCTACTTCGCGTGGAACCTGCCGCTGCAGCGCGACTACGTCTTCAACGACAACTCCGACGAGCTCCTGGAGCAGCGGCCCCATGCGGCGTGACACGCTCGCCCGCGGCTTGAGGGCCCTGCTGGTGGGGGCCCTGCTTTCGCTTCCAGGGGTGGCGGCGGCGGGCGGCGTGCTGGGGTTGTCCTACAGCTCCAGCGACCGGTACGGAGAGAGCTTCTACTTCGTGGCGGACACGGATGACGGCACCTACGTGGCGGTGAGCCTGTCGGTGACGAACATCGGCCCGGGGTCGCGCACGGGCCTCTGCCGCGCCACGGTGCTGCAGCCGGGCAAGCCCGTCTGGGCGCCGCAGAAGCGCATGGGTGCGAATGATTGGGGCTACGACCCGGCCCTGGACACCCTGAAGATGGGCGAGTGCTTCGCCCGGGCCACGGACACGGGCCTGACGGTGGAGGCGCCCCTGGACAACGGCCAGGTGAAGCTGGAGTACGCGCGCAAGCCCGAGCCGTGGTCACCGGAAGGCTCCGTGGTGGAGAGCGGCAAGGACCGCTACCGCCACGAGGTGCTGGTGGCCGGCAGCCCCGTGAAGGTGACGCTCCGCGTGCCCCTGCGGGAGGCGGTGACGCTGAAGGGCGGCGGGTACGCGGACCACTCGCGCAGCACGGTGGCGCCGGCGAAGCTCGCGAAGCGCTGGGTGCGCTTCCGCGCGCTCAAGGGCCCGCCGTACGCGGTGGTGCTGGGGCGCGAGGGGCAGGAGGGCGACTACGCGCCCGTGTACGTCTGGGAGGACAAGGGGGCCGCGCGGCTGCTGGAGTCCTTCACGGTGACGCAGACGGGAACGAAGGACAAGAGCACGTGGCGGGCGGAACTCACCGACCGCGACGGCAAGACGGCGATGACGTTGCGCGGCACCTCCCTCCTCCAGCGCAGCGCGCCGGTGGAGTCGCTGGGCGTGTTGGGCGGGCTGGTGCGGCCGGTGGTGGGCTCGCCGGTGACGTACCTGCTCCGGGGCGTGATGGAGCGTCCGGGCAAGGCGCCGGTGGAGGGGTTGATGGAAGTGTCGGTGGAAGGCGAGTAGCAGGCAGGGGATTTCCGCGTGAGCGAGTCGTTGCTTCGGTCGGTGCATCACGTCCCGGGTGTCCGGGGGTTCGTGCGCAAGCAGGTGCTGCGGGTGGTGGCGCGCGGGGTGGAGTGGACCACCAAGCTGCCCGGCAAGCGCGCCCTCAACGTGTCCCAGGTGAACCCGTGGCTGCACGTGGGCGGCAGCGTGTCCCGCGCGCGCTACGGCGAATTGAAGGCCCGGGGCATCACCTGCGTCATCGACCTGCGCGCGGAGCGCTGTGACGACCGCGAGGCGCTGGCCGCGCTGGGCATCGAGCTGCTCAACCTGCCGGTGACGGACCGCTACCCGCCGTCGGTGGAGCAGCTGTCCCAAGGCGTGCGCTGGGCGCTGCCCCGGCTGGATGCCGGCGGCGTGCTGTACGCGCACTGCGAGCACGGCGTGGGGCGCGGGCCGCTGATGGGGCTGGCGGTGATGGTGGCGCGCGGCTGGGACGCACCCGAGGCCTACCGGGCGGTGCGCCACGCGCGCTGGCAGGCGACGCTCAACGACCGGCAGCTGCGGGGCCTTGCGGACTTCGTGGCGGCGTGGACGGGTGTGCCGGAGCAGGCGGCCTGACGGCCTTGCGGCGTGGCGCGCCGCTCCCCATCAGCTTGTCCATCCACCGGTTGCTGATGCCGAAGTTGCGGTCCGGCGTCGCGAAGTGGTGCGCCATGTGGTGCGCGCGCAGCGCCCTGCCCCAGGCCGTGCGCGGCGTGCGGTGGTGCGTGGCCCAGTGGAGCGTGTCGTAGGTCACGTAGCCCCAGACGATGCCCACGAAGTACGGGAGCATCTCCGCCGGGCGGCCCACCCACCACAGCGCCCCCCCGATGAGCGAGGACAGCGGGACGGTGACGATGAGCGGCATCACCAGGCGCTGGGCGTCGTCCGGGTACTTGTGGTGGTAGCCGTGGGCAATCTCATGCACCCGCTGGGTGAGCCGCCCCTTGCCTTCCCAGTGAAAGAAGAACCGGTGGATGCAGTACTCCATCAGCACCCACGTCAGCAGGCCCAGCGGGATGAACAGCAGGGCCCGCCCCACCGTCGTCCGTCCCCCTGACAGGCCCCACACGAGCAGGCCCAGCGTGAGCGGGATGTAGAGGAAGAACGGCACCGCCGGATGCAGCTTCGAGGCTGCCTCCATGAAGGCGTTCTCGAACATGCGGCCGGACTGATACCTCACGTATGCGCGCCCCATACTGGACGAAGGTTGGGACGGGCATGGCGCGCGCCAATCCACATGAAAAAGGCCCCAGCTTCATCAGCGGGGGCCTTCCTGTCCGCACGGGTACGACCGCGGGGCGTCAGCTCTCCGCGGGGTGCTCGGTGCCCTCGCCGCTCGCCGGCGTGGACGTGGCACTGCTGTGCTTGTTGCGCCAGCGGTCCACCAGCAAGAGCAGCGCGGGGAAGCCCACCAGCACGATGACCATGTTCACCGCGAAGCCCAGGTTGGCCAGGTCACCAATGGAGTTGAGGCCCGGGTGCTTGGCGAACACCAGCGCCAGGAAGCCGATGGCGCTGGTCAACAGGCCGCCGGTGATGGCCCGGCCCGTCTCCGCGTAGACCGTGACGAAGTCCGCGCCCGGCTCACCCAGGCGCTCAATCAGGTGCACGCCCGCGTCCACCGTCGTGCCGATGAGCACCGGGATGACGACGATGTTCAGGTAGTTGAACTGCAGGCCCATCAGCGACATCAGGCCCACCAGCGCCGCGATGGACAGCAGCGTGGGCAGCATGCAGATGACCGCGTTGCGCAAGCTCCCCAGCGTCAGCCACATGGCCAAAAAGACGCTGACCACCGCGGCCACCAGGATGCGCGGGCCCTCGGAGGCCACCATGTCCAGGATGTCCGCCAGGATGAGCGCCTCGCCCGCCGCGGACACCTGGCTGCCGTCCGGCATCTGGAGGTTGCGCACCTCCTTGGTGAAGCGCCGCGTGCCCATGCCGTCCGACAGGCTCACGTTCGCGTAGACGAGCACCACGCCGCCCTTCTGGCCGGCCGCGGGCTCGAACTGGCGGCGCAGGCCCACCGGCAGGTCCTCGCGCACGAAGGGCTTCGCGGCCGTCATCTTCACCGCGCGCAGCAGGTCGTCACGCTGGGCCTTGTCCACGCGCTCCGGGTCGATGCGCTGGAGCTTCTGGTGGATGGACTGCAAGAGCGCGTGCTTCTCCTCCTGCTGCGGCGGCACCAGGTCCTCCAGCGCGCCCACGAAGTCGATGGTGGACTCCTTGCCGAACTTCTCCTTGCGCGCCTGGAGCTGCTTCACGACCTCGCGCTCCATGGACTCGGAGTCCGTCAGCACCACCACCGGCGTCGCGGAGTAACCCAGGATGTGGTCGATGCGCCGGTCCAGCCGCACGCTGGGCAGCGACACGTCATCCAGCTTGGTGGAGTCGTAGTTGAAGCTCACCCGGTACGCCTGGCTGATGAGCCCCACCAGCCCCACGCCGATGACGATGGCCACCGCGCGGTAGTGGCGCGGCAGGAAGCGCGCGAGCATCGCCATGGGCCCGGACTGCGCCTGGTGCTCGCGCGGCACCCAGCCCCAGCGCGACACCAGCCCCAGCAGCGCCGGCAGGATGAGCAGGTACGACGCCACGCTCACCATCATGCCCACCGCCGCGATGACGCCGAACTCGTGGAACGCCCTGAACTCCGACCACGACAGGGAGAGGAACGTGAGCGCCGCCACCAGCGCGGAGATGAGCGCGGAGAAGCCCGTGTGCCGGAACGTCTCGCGCACCGCCTCCTCCGACGTCATGCCCTCCGAGCGCAGCGTGCCCCAGCGCCCCAGCAGGTGGATGCCGTGCTCCACGCCCAGGCCGCCCAGCACCGCGGCGAGGAAGCCCGTCAGGAGATTGACCTGCCCGTACGCGATGCCCACGAAGCCGTAGGTCCACGACAGGCCCGCGACCACGGGCACCATGGTGAGGCCCACGGACAGCGCGCTGCGGAAGTGGAAGACGAGGTAGGCCAGCAGCAGCACCAGCGCCAGCGTGGACGCGCGCGCCAGGTCGCCGGTGATGACCGCCTGCTGATCAATCTTCTTCTTGAACGTGCCGGTGACGGCCGTGTGGAAGCCGGGGCCGTACTTCGACAGGTCCTGCTTCGCCAGGTAGTCCTCCACCTGGGCGATGACCTTCTTGGAGTAGCCCAGGTCCGCGGAGGAGCCCTTGGCCTTGAGGAGCATCACCACCATGCGCTCCTGCGGATCCAGGTAGTACGTGCCACCCTGCCCCGCGAGCCGCATGTTCGCGCCGCCGGTGTACTTCTGCTGGATGTCGCTGAAGTCCAGCGACGGGGCCGGCTCCTCCTCCAGGCGCACGAAGAGCGGGTTGGCCTGCTCCTTCTCCCACGCGAACCTCGCGTCGATGCGCTGCTCGATGGTCTTCAGGTCCGGCAGGTCCACGTAGTAGAGGCCGCGCTCCTCGAAGAACTGGCTGGGCCGCTGCGCGTTGACGAAGCGGATCTCCGACAGGGCCGCCAGCTTCGGGGCCAGGTCATCCACGAACTGCTTGAGCTGCTCCGGCTCCGCGCCGATGCCGGCCACCACCACGTTGCCCTGACCGCCGAAGCGCGTGCGCAGCTTCTCCAGGTCCTGGACGGACGGGAACGACTTGGGCAGCAGGTTCGCCAGGTCCGCGTTGAGGCGCAGGTCGCGCGCGAAGAAGGCGCCCAGACCCGTGAGGACCAGCGTCACGAACAGCGCCACCCAGGGCCTGCGGTGGCTGCGGGCCGCCAGGGAGCCCATCGCCGCCTCGAACCGTCCGGACCACCGCGTCTCACTCATGGATGTGATTTCCTGCTGTAGGCCCGCGCCGCGTAACGGCCGGGGACAACCTTGAGCCCGAACGAACCGGGCCGCTCACGCGTATATGCCCCGGGCCACCGTGCGTCCAGGCATCGGCCCGGGGCCTCCGCCGGCTGGATGCCCTGTCCGGGGGAACAAAGGGCGCATCAACAAACGCCGCCATGTATGCCGCCGCCGCGCGAGCCATGCCAGCGGATCCGCGCCCCTCTGGGGATTGAGGCATTTTGCCCCAGGCTTGCCGACACCGGCGGCCGGGGGGCCCGGCCCCTCGCGCGGTGTGCCGGAGGGTGGCGGGATGGGCAGCTTTGCCTCGACGCGGGCCCTGCCGGGAAGCAGGCGCCGCGAGGAGGGGATGCCGCCCGCGCGGCCCCGGTCCGGCCAGTGCCGGCTCCCGGAGCGCGGGCGCCCGGGACACATGGGCTCGAACCCGTCTTCATCCGCGGAGCGCTCGTGGATGCACCGCGTGGAACGCACGATGGGTGCGTTGGCCGCGCACAACCACCGCCGCCCCGTCATCGCGCTCGTCTGCGCGCTCGTGCTGTCCGTCGTGGGGCTCCTGTCCGCCCGTCACCTGGCGCTCAACGCGAACCTGGTGGACCTGCTGCCCCAATCCTTCCAGAGCGTGCAGGCCATCCACACGCTGGAGCAGCGCTTTGGCGCGCAGGGCTGGGTGGTGGTGGTGGGCGAGGACGGGGACCCGGCGCAGCTCCAGCGCTTCGCGGAGGACCTGGCGCCGAAGCTGGAGGCGCTGCCGGGCATCCGCTACGTGGAAATCACCCGGCCCAGCAGCTTCTTCCGCAGCCACGCGCTCTACTTCTTGTCGCCAGAAGACCTGAAGGAGGTGGAGCACCGCATCGACGCGCGCCTCACCTGGGAGAAGGCGCGCGCCAACCCGCTCTTCGTGCCGCTGGACGACGACCCGGCCCCGTCGCTGGACTTCTCCGACCTGGAGAAGAAGTACGGCGGCAACGCGGTGACGCGCCTGTCCAGCCACCCCAGTGACTACTACCTGGACCCCTCCGCGCGCCGCGTGGTGGTGCTGGCCAAGCCGGAGGTGTCCTCCGCGGACCTCACCTTCTCCACGAAGATCGTCGAGGAGGTGCAGGGCGTGCTGCGGCAGCAGGACCTGTCGAAGTACGGCCCCGGCTTCCGCACGGCCATCACCGGTTCGTTCCAGAAGAAGATGGATCAACAGGCGCAGATCACCCGCGACGTGGCGGTGTCCTCCACCGTGGCCACGGTGCTGGTGCTGCTCTACCTGTTCCTGCACTTCCGGGGCGCGCTCGCGGTGGGGCTGGTGCTGGCGCCGGTGGGCGCGGGCCTCGCGTGGACGTACGGCCTGGTGGCCGTGGCGTATGGCCGGGTGAACCTGCTCACGGCCTTCCTGGGCGCCATCCTGGGCGGCCTGGGCGTGGAGCACGGCATCCACCTGCTGGGCCGCTACCTCGCGCTGCGCGGCGAGGGGCGTTCGTCGGAGGGCGCCACGCGCGAGTCGTTCACGCACACGGGAGGCGCGGCGCTGGTGTCCGCGCTGGTGGCGGCGCTCACCTTCTTCGTGCTGGGCACGTCGCAGCTGACCGCGTTCCGCGAGTTCGGCGTCATCGCGGGCGTGGGCATGCTGGTGCTCGTGCTCGCGTACGTGGTGGTGCTGCCGGCGCTGCTGGGGCTGGTGTCGCGCTGGGGCTGGAACCCGCGACCCTCCTCCACGGAGACGACGGAGGCGCCGCTGGGCCGCGTCATCACCCACCGGCGCGGGCTGCTCACCGCCGTGTCCGCGCTCGTGGTGGTGGGCCTGCTCACGCAGCTGCCGCGCGTGCGGTTCGACTACGACATCTCCTCGCTGCAGGACCAGCGGCTGGACTCGTTCGTCCTGGACCGCGCCGTGAACCAGCTCATCGGCTATTCGCAGGTCCCGCTGGTGGTGCTCACGCACTCGCGCGAGGAGGAGGCGGCCGTCGTGCGCGAGCTCCAGGAGCGCAAGCGGCAGCGGGGCGAGTCCTCCACGGTGGACTTCGTGGCGGCGCTCGCGAGCCTGGTGCCGGAGCGGCAGCAGGAGAAGCAGGCCATCCTCCAGGACATCGGGAGGCTGCTGGAGGACGTGCCCGAAGGGCGGCTCACCCCGGAGCAGCGCGGACGGCTGGAGGAGCTGAGGAGGCAGGTGCGGGCGAAGCCCTTCACGGAGGCGGACCTGCCCTCCAGCGTGCGCCAGCAGTTCCAGGGGCGCGGCGGCCCGGGCACCGGCTTCGTGCTGGTGTATCCGTCCGCGGACCAGTCCAACGGCCAGGCCATGCGCCGGCTGGCGAAGGAGGTCCGCGGGGTGGCGCTGCCGGATGGCCGGACCGCGGTGGTGGCGGGCGAGGCGATGGTGCAGGCGGACATCTTCGACACCGTGTCGCGCGAGGCGCCGTACATCCTGCTGGGCTCCACGCTCATGGTGCTGCTGGCCATGTGGGTGACGCTGGGCGGGCTGCGCAGCGCGCTGCTGTGCCTGATGCCCACGGTGGTGTCGCTGTTCGCGGTGCTGGGGCTGATGCCGCTGCTGCGCATGGAGTTCAACTACCTCAACATCCTGGTCATCCCGGTGCTCATCGGGACGACGGTGGACGCGGGCGTGCACCTCATCACGCGGCTCGCGTCGCCGGGCAGCGACTTCGTGCGGGTGTATTCGGAGACGGGCAAGGCCATCTGCGGGGGCCTGCTCACGAGCGCGGTGGGCTTTGGCGCGCTGCTGCTGGCGGATCACCCGGGGCTCAACTCGATTGGCGCCCTGGCGAACGTGGGGTTCGGGATGAACCTGCTCATCATGCTGGTGACCTTCCCGGCCCTGCTGCTGGTGCTCTCCGAGCGCAAGCGGCGCCACCGCGCGGTTCCCCCACGGCTCCGGGGTGAGCACCTCATGGGAAGAGGCCAGGGTCCTCACCGGCCCACGCCCTTTCATTAGGCCGAGGCGTCGTCCGCCCGGCCCCACCCGGCAAGGAGCAGCACGATGTCTCAGCAATGGATCTGGATGAGCGTGGCGGCCGGGACCCTGGCGCTGGGCTCCGCGCACGCGCAGGTGGATCCGAACTCCGCCGGCGCCATCACCACGAGTCAGCCGAACCCGGGTGCGGCGCCGGGCACCCCCGACCCCATCAACAGTGTGTCGGCCAGTCCGACGACGCCGCTCATTGGCAATGTCACCGGCGCGAACTCGGGCACCGGCGGCAGCGGCACCAGCACGGGCGCGGTGATTCCGCAGCCGTACAGCGCACAGCCCTTCGTCTCCGGCAACTCGCCTGACACGCTGCCGCCCAGCCCGGGCACCGCCACCACCGTGACGGGCGGAGGCAGCGTGGTGGCGCCCGGCTCCGCGACCACCGTGACGGGCACGGGCGCGGTGCTGCCCGGCAGCACCTCCACCGTGGCGGGCTCCACGGGCTCCACCGCCACCATGGGCGCGCTGATGCCACCCGCGACGACCACGCCGGGCACCTCGCTGCCGGGTGCCTCCAACAGCACCGTGACACCGGGGACACCCACGGGGACCCTGTCCAGCACGGGCGCGGTGCTGCCTCCGGCCACCGGCCTCACGCCCCCTGGCATCACGGGCTCGCAGCCCGGCACCGCCCAGCCCCCCACGCTGTCGCCGGACAGCAACACGTCCAGCAACTCCGTGACGCCCATTGGCGGCGGCAACGTGACCCAACCCGTCGGCCCCTGAGCTTTCGAACCAGATGCCATACAGAAAGACGGCAAGTCCCTCATTCGATGAGGAGCTTGCCGTCTTTCGCTACGGATGAGGGGTAATCGCGATAATCGTTACGACGTTCTTGCCCGGTCCGTAGTGCCAAAAAACCCTATACGCGCCCGGCGTATTGTTCTCGGCATATGCCTCGAACACCTCTTCGCCATCCTTCCCCTCCAAAGAGTCGTACTTATGGGTCTGGAGGCTGCGGTGGCGAAGGTCAATCTCCATCAGGCCCAGCGTCTTTCTTACGGCTTCAAGCCGCTTAGCCAAGCCTTTATCCGCCTCCAAAGCTGCAAGGTTGGACTCTGCCTCCTTGGTGAAAAGGAGCTTATTCGTCGGCATACGCGGCGAAGCTTCCGAGCTCCTTCACTTCGCCCCGAGCGGACTGCTCCAACCCCTTCTTTACCGAACCCAGGGCCTTCCGGTTCTTGAAGATCCAAGCTTCCTTGGCGGGGATTTCCACGTGTGGGTGCAGAATCAAGGTGCCGTCTTTGCTCTCTTCGATGGTGTAGCTGCTTACGCCAGCTGCCAGCGCGCCCAAGGTCACTCGCCCCTTGCTATCCGGCCTTACGATTTGGACCGGCACGTCCGCGCGCATGCTCATTTTGGTTTCCCCTCGAAGCATCAATCGACGATGTAAAGTTATCTAGCGGTGGGACTTAACTCAAGTGGGAACCTGATTTACTCCCACCAAGATTAAATCCCACCAGAACGTTTCGCCCTGGTTTGACACTTTCCCTCCCCCCAAAGGGCAAAGTCGCCTCGCGCAAGCCTCCCCTTCCGCCCGCCCCTGCCGTCCCCCGAGCAGGCAGGCGGATGAGCCACCCCTGCACACACCCTGGGGCCTGCTCACCTTCGGTCCTGCAGGCAGCCAGGACCTTTCAAGCAGTCAGACACCTACTCGGGGGAATCCACATGAAGAAGTTCCTGAAGACCCAGCTGACGGTGGCGGCGGTTCTCGCGGGCGCGCTTGCGCTCGGCACGGGCTGTAAGTCGGATCAATCCGCGACGCGCGGCACCGAACCGGCGCCCGCATCCGACTCCACCATGCCCACGGACTCCAGCGGCACGGGCACGGACACTTCCGGCTCCGGCACCACGACCACGCCTCCGCCCAGCAGCGGCGGCTCCGGCTACGACACGGGCAGTACGTCGCAGGACTCCACGCTGCCTCCGTCCGACATGAGCACCGGCGGCTCCGGCACGACGGATGACTCCACGCTGCCGCCCGCCAGCGACGACAGCAGCACCATGGATCCGGGCACCGGCGGCGCGGGCACCGGCGAGGCCGAGCCCGGCGTGCACGACGGCGAGATGACCGAGCCGGGCACGGGCGGCTCCGGTCTGTCCACGGACGACAACGCCATCCCGGACGACAGCACCCTGCCCAACGACTCCACGCTGGATCCGAACAGCTCCGGCGCCAAGGGCAACATGACCACGCCGGTGCCGGACTCCACCGGCACGATGGCGCCCAACAACGGCACCACGCGCTAATCGCAAGCACGTGACTTGAAGGAGCGCCCGTGACCCTCACCGGTCGCGGGCGCTTCGCCATTTCCGGAGGACGCGCGAAACAACGAGACCCCGCCGACGCTCGAGGGCGTCAGCGGGGTCCTGGAGACAGCGCGGCCCGCGGGATGATCAGGTCACCTTGACGCCTGGCGAGTAGGGCTGGCCCACCGGCTCGATGATGCGCGGGCTCCCGTTGTCACCCGGGCCATTGCCGGGACCGCCACCCGGGTCGAAGGTGGACGGCACGTGGTGCTCCAGCCGTTCATCCTCCTCCGTTCCGGCTTCGCGCGCCGGTGCGGGAGGCAGCCCCTCCAGGGGAATGTGCAACACGTCCTTCTTGCTCATGACGAACGCCTCCTTTCCCTCTTCAGGGTGGGCCGCGTAGGGGTTTTCCGCCACCGGACGCCCCCCCGCC
>NZ_RAWM01000105.1 GCF_003668875.1 Corallococcus interemptor
CCCCCACCCCCGTGCCGGATGACACGAACATCCCCGCGGAGGACCCCACGGTGGAGACCCCGACGACCGGGACCCCGGCACCGAGCACGCCGCAGTTGCCCACCTCCCCGCTGCCCACCGTGGGCGGCCAGACGCCGGGCACCTCCACGCCGGTGTCCAACAACCCCAACGGCCTGCCCGACTCCTCCGAGTCCATGGCCGGGGGCTGCAGCGCGTCCGGTGCGTCCGGCACCCTGCCCTTCGCCGGTGCCCTGCTGATGCTGGGTGCTGTCGCGCTGCGCCGCCGCCGGGCCCCCGCCCGCGCGCTGGCCCCGCGCGCGAAGCGCTGACTTCCGCCCGTCACCGAAGCAAGTTCCCAGGCCCGGTGCGTCTCGTGACGCACCGGGCCTTCTTGTTTCCTGGGACTTTCTTCGACTACACAAAAATGTCGGAGAATTTAAGCAATTCTTGAATTAATTGACCTTCTTGGCTCAGTCGGGTTTCGCTCCGGGCCTCCCCGCAGCACGAAAGGCAGGACCCGATGAAGCGCACCTCCGGTCTGTTCTCCACCGCGACGGCGCTGTTCGCCGGCGCCACGCTGAGCGTCATTCCCTCGATGGCGATGGCGGCCCCGTCCGCGGCGGAAGCGGCGCTGGCGCACGACGTGTCGCCCGAGCTGCTCTCCGCGATGCAGCGGGACCTGGGCCTGACGGCGGATGGCGCGAAGCAGCGGCTGGCGTCGGAGGCGGCGGCGGTGCGCGTGGAGGGGAATCTGCGCGCGGCGCTGGGCTCCCGCTTTGGCGGCGCGTGGATGAGCGCGGATGGCAGCCAGCTGGTGGTGGGCGTCACGACGGACGCGGACGCGGACGCGGTCCGGCGCGCGGGGGCGGTGCCCCAGAAGGTGAAGTACACGCAGGCGGAGCTGGACGCGGTGAAGGCCCAGCTGGACCAGGGCAGCCGGCTGGCGGGCCGCGCGGTGCATGCCTGGTACGTGGACGTGATGACCAACAGCGTGGTGGTGCTGGCGCAGGACTCCGCGCTGACGGGCGGCACGGACTTCGTCGCGAAGGCGGGCGTGAAGCACCCGGCGGTGCGCACGGTGCCGTCGCGCGAGGAGTTCCAGCCGGTGTACGACCTGCGCGGCGGTGACGCGTACTACCCGGGCGGCTCGCGCTGCTCCATCGGCTTCCCGGTGTCCGGCGGCTTCGTGACGGCGGGCCACTGCGGCGGCGCGGGCACGGGCACCAGCGGCTTCAACGGCGTGGCGCAGGGCACGGTGGTGGCGGCCAGCTGGCCCGGCAACGACTTCGCCTGGGTGCGCACCAACGGTTCGTGGGGGTCCCAGCCGTGGGTGAACAACTACGCGGGCGGCAACGTGCTGGTGCAGGGCTCGCAGGAGGCGGGCGTCAACGCGTCCGTCTGTCGCTCGGGCTCCACCACCGGCTGGCGCTGCGGCGTCATCACCGGGAAGAACGTCACGGTGAACTACTCGGCGGGCGCGGTGTACGGCCTCACGGCCTCCAGCGCGTGCGCGGAGGGCGGTGACTCCGGTGGCTCGTGGCTGTCCGGCAACCAGGCGCAGGGCGTGACGTCCGGCGCGGGCGGCAACTGCACCTCCGGCGGCAACACCGTCTTCCAGCCGCTCCTCCCCATCCTGAACGCCTACGGCCTGCAGCTGACCACGACGGGCGGCGGCGGCACGGGCGGCCCCATCATCGGCCTGGCGAACAAGTGCATCGACGTGCCGAACTCCAACACGGCCGACGGCACGCGCCTGCAGCTGTGGGACTGCAACGGCACCAACGCGCAGAAGTGGACCTTCATGTCGGACGGCACGGTGCGCGCGTTCGGCAAGTGCATGGACGTGGCCTGGGGCTCCAGCGCCAACGGCACGGCCATCCAGCTGGTGAGCTGCAACGGCAACCCGGCGCAGCAGTTCATCCTCTCCGGCGCGGGCGACCTGGTGAACCCCCAGGCCAACAAGTGCGTGGACGTGACGGGCGGCAACTCCGCCAGCGGCACCCCGCTGCAGCTGTGGGAGTGCAACGGCACCGCCGCGCAGAAGTGGCGCCGGTAGTCAGCGCCTGGAATGAAGAAGCGCGGGCCCCCGGTGCATCGGGGACCCGCGCTTTGTCGTTCACGGAAGCCCGCGATTCTTCAGTGCGCGCCTTCCACCTTCACCTTGGGGTCCGCCTTCTGGAGCATGGCCACCAGCACGAGGGCGCAGACGAACAGCGCCGCGAGGATGAGGAAGTTCGCGTTGAAGGCCCGCACCAGCGCCTGCGCGCTGATGCGCTGACTCAAGAGGCCGTAGGCGGCGCCCGTGGGGTTGAGCACGCCCCTGGCCGCCATGGCACCCGTCATCGAGGCCACCTGCTCCTGGGCCACCTGCCCGTAGACGTCCACGTGCGAGGTGATGGCCGTGACGTTCGCCTGGGTGGAGCGGCTGAGCGCGCTGCTCATCCACGCCGTGCCAATGGAGCCGCCCAGTTCGCGGGTGAGGTTGAAGAGGCCCGCCGCGTTGCCTCGCTGCTCCGGGCGCAGGTTGCTGAGCGCCATCACCGACAGCGGCACGAAGATGAAGCCCAGCGAACAGGCGCGGATGAACACCGGCGTGATGAGGGTGATTTCATCCACGCGCGTGCTCAGGTGGCCGTTGGTCCACAGGGACAGGCTCACGCCCAGCACGCCGAAGGCGATGAGGAAGCGCCCATCCACCTTGCCGCCGAACTTGCCGATGAGCGGCATCAGCAGCACCTGGATGGCGCTGCCCTTGAGGAAGATGAGCCCGATGTCCAGCGCCTCGTAGCGCATCACCGAGCCGCAGAAGAGGCTGAAGAGGAACGAGCCGGAGAACAGCGCCGTGCCCACGAGGAAGTTCACCCCCGTGGCCGCGGAGTAGCTGCGGTTGCCGAACACCCTCAGGTCCACCACGGGACTGGGCGTCTCCAGCTCGTGCACCACGAAGGTGATGAGCGCGATGCCCGCGACGACCGCCAGCAGCGTGATGAGCCGGCTGTCGAACCAGTCCTCGCGGTTGCCCTCCTCCAGCACGTACTGGAGGCAGGCCATGCCCACGGCCAGCAGCGCGATGCCGTTCCTGTCCACCTTCTCCGTGGACGCCTCGAAGTGGGGCTGTTCGATGGAGCGCCACGCCATGTACGCGGCGAAGAGGCCCACCGGCACGTTGATGAGGAAGATCCAGTGCCAGCTGGCCGCTTCAATGAGCAGGCCGCCCACGGTGGGCCCCAGGAGCGGGCCCGTCACGGCGCCCAGGCCGAAGAGGGCGCCCGCCATGCCGTGCTCCTCGCGCGGGTAGCGGGCGAAGAGGATGGCCTGGGACGTGGGGATGATGGCGCCGCCGCCCATGCCCTGGAGGATGCGGAAGGCCACCAGCGAGGGCAGGTTCCACGACAGGCCGCACAGCACGCTGGCCACCGTGAACAGGAGGATGGAGAAGGTGAAGTACTTCCGGTAGCCAAAGCGGCGCTGGAGCCAGCCCGTCATCGGGATGACCACCACGTTGGCCATCATGTAACCGGTGGACACCCAGGCGATCTGATCCAACGGCGTGCCGAAGCTCGCGCGGATGTCGCTCAGGGCCACGTTGACGATGGAGATGTCCAGCACGGACATCAGCGCCGCGGCCATGGCCGCGATGGTGATGCCCGCCTTGGAACCCTGGATGACGTCTCTGCGTGCGTCCACGGTGGGTTACTCCGCCTTCCGCGTATCCGCCGCCGCCGACTGCTGGGGCTCCGGCTTCGCGCCCGTGTCCACGGTGACGTAGACGCTCATGCCCGGCTTGATGGGCAGGTCCTTGCGGTCGCCGTCGAAGCGGATGAGCACGGGGATGCGCTGCACGACCTTCACGAAGTTGCCGGACGCGTTGTCCGGCGGCAGCAGGGCGAAGCGCGCGCCGCTGGCGCCCGCGAGGCTGTCCACGTGGCCCTTGAACGCGTGGCTGCCGAAGGCGTCCACCTCCACCTCCACCGGCTGGCCCGGGCGCATCTCACCGACCTGGTCCTCCTTGAAGTTGGCGACGACCCAGATGTCGTTCTGCGGAACGATGGCCATCAGCGGGCGCTCCGGGCCCACCATCTGCCCCACCTCCACCGTGCGGCGGCTGACCACGCCGTCCACCGGGGCGCGCACCTGCGCGTAGGACACGGCCAGCTCCGCGAGCGTCAGCGCGCCGTGCGCCTGCTTCAGGCGGGCCTCGGCGAGCTTCAGCGCGGCCTGCGCGGCCTGCACCTGCACGGGCGCCGTCTGCGCGGCGGTCAGCTTGCCCTGCGCGGCCTCCAGGCCACCGGAGGAGCTCTGGATGCCGGCCTCGGTGGAGGCCAGGCGGGCGCGGGACTGATCCAACGCGGCCCTGGCCTGATCATACGAAGCCTGGCGGGCGTCCAGGTCCGCCTGGGCGACGGCGCCCTGCTCGCGCAGCTGCTTGATGCGGCCCAGGTCCGTCTCCGCCAGCTTGAAGCGCGCCTCGGACGCGGTCACGTCCGCGCGGGCCTGGTCCAGCGCGGCCTTGGAGGAGCTGATGCCGCTGGAGGCCTGGGTGATGCCGGCGCGGGCCTGGCGCAGGTTGGCGCCCGCGTTGGCCTCCGTGAGGGTGAGCTGGGCCTGGGCGTTGGACAGCTGGGCCTCCGCGCTCATCACGTCCGCGCGAGCGACCTCCAGGCGCGCGTCCAGGTCCGCGTGGTCCAGCTCCACCACCACGTCACCGGCCTTCACGACCTGGTTGTCCCTCACCAGCACGCGGGCCACCTGCCCGGCCACGCGCGGCGACACGTTGGCGATGCGGCCTTCGACCTGGGCGTCGTCGGTGGACTCGTGGCCGTGGGTGAGCAGGTAGCGCGCGCCTCCGCCCAGCACCGCCACGCCCACGAGGATGGGCAGCACCTGCTTCGCGCGGGAGCGCTTCGCGGGCTTCGCGGCGGGGGCTTCGGGGGAGGGAGCGGCTTCCAGATTCGAGGCGGTACGGGTCGTCATGGTTGTTGCTCGGGACAGCGTTGAAGATGGGGTGTGGGGCGGATTCAGGGGTCCCGCAGGGCGGGGATGCCGGAGGACACCTTGGCGAGCAGGTCGCGAAGGGTGTCCCGCTCTTCCAGGCTCAAGGGAGCCATGAGCGCGGCGATGCGGCGGTAGTGGTCGGGCATCATGCCCAGGATGAACTCGCGGCCCTTGGACGTGAGGTGCACGGAGTACATGCGCCGGTCCTCGGGGTGGTCCGTGCGGGAGATGAAGCCGTCCTTCTCCAGCGTGTCCAGGAGGCCGGTGATGGTCGCGCGGCTGCAGCTCGCCAGCTCCGCGAGGTCCGCGGGACGCAGCGTCTCCCCCGCGTCCTCCGCCGCGAACAGCTGCACGAGCACCACGAACCGGCCGTGGGACACACCATGCCGCGCGAAGTGCGCTTCATAGGCACCGGTCAGCTCATTGGAGAGACGGAGCATCGTCAGGCAGGTCTCGATGGCGCTCGGGTCGAGCGCGGGAAACCGTTTGGCCAACTGCTTCAGCCGCTCGTACCGGGGCACGAGCTTCATCGGCGTGGCGTTCTTGGGACGGGGAGTGGCCAAGGCGAGACGTCTAGTAAGGCCCCTAACGATTTAGCGCAAGATGATTTCGTCACCTGACTAAATCCTTGATTTCACGACCGGTGGATGGACCGTCCAGCTACTCGGCGGCCTTCCCGCCGGCGGCGGTGGGGCGCGTCTGGAGGAGGAGAACAGGACGCAATCCGGGATGATTTTCCTGCACGGAGCGTACGGCGCGCAGGTCGAAGGACTGCACGTCCGCTCTCGTGGCGAGCCCCGCGTCATTGATATCCCGGGCGACCGCGGCGAGGTGCGCGGGAGCGATGTCTGTCTTCACGGACGTCTGTTTGAGTTCAACGTTGAAGCGGACACGGCGGGCGTTCCGGGCGCGGAGCGGATCGCGGGCGGCATGGGCGGCGTCCGTCTGGGCTGCGGCGAAGGCGAACACCTGGCCCAGGGTGGGCACGGTGTACGGGTCCGGGAGTCCCGTGCGGGCGGCGAACGCGACGGCTTCAGGAGAGAGGGCGCGGTCGTTCGTCTGCTCCGGACGGTCCGCGAGGAGCCGGTCGCAGACGAAGGTGGCTTGGAGCCTGGCGACGGTGAGCGTCGCGATGGGGATGGGCGCGGAGAGCGGGCTCCCATCCGCGTGGCGGCACTTCGTGGGGGACAGGTCCGGGTCGTGGGAGAGCACGGGGACGCCGTCGGCGGTGAGGACGGTGTCCAGCTCCAGCGTGGTCATGTGGTGGTCCAGCGCGGCCTCGAACGCGGGCAGCGTGTTCTCCGGCCGCAGGTTCCGCGCGCCCCGGTGGCCCTGCGCATCGAAGCGCTTCGGGTCGATGAGCCCGTCCGCGTCCAGCAGGTCTCCTGGAGTGCCGTCGCCATTGGCGTCGAAGTCACGCACCGCCCGGGCGAGGAGATCCGGCCGGTCACTGATGATGCCGTTCACGCCGCGCCGGAGCAGGGCCTGCATCGTGGGCAGGTCGTTCACGGTCCAGACGATGACCGGGTGGCCCGCGGCTTGGAGGCGCTCCAGGTCGATACCGCCTCCGGGCTGGAGCAACGCCGCGCTGGGCGAGCACACCGGGGCATGCGTCCGTGCGTGCGCACGCAAGGTGTCCATGAGGCGCACCGTGGGGTCGTCCGTGGGTGGGGCTGGAGGACGGCCCGCGCATGCACAGAGGAACACCGCGAGGACGTGGCAGGTGAACGATGCGGTGCGCATGGGCTGTCTCGCGTTAAGACGCTGAAGCGATGGACGTGAAGGATGCCACCGTGCAGGCAGCGCTGCGTCAGGCATGCGACGACGCGGGACTGCCCCAGTCCCTGCGGGGCTGCGTGTATCCGCTGCTGAGGGATCCAGAGGGCGAGTGGCCTCCCTGCTGTGGCGGAGGCTGCATGCCGTGCACGTCCACGCTGGCGGACGTGGCGCTGCGCACGCTGGAGCTGCTGGGCACGCCTCGACGCTCGCCGCTGCCTCCGGGGTAGTCAGCGGGACGTGTGGTCCACCAGGACTTCCGTGCGCGGGAGCGACCAGTGCATCTGCACCATCCGCCACTCGGTGCCCCGGCGTTCGAAGGCGCAGGTCATGCGGATGCCCTCGAAGGTGGCGGGTCTGCCGCCCGAGACCAGGGTGAGGTCCATCGCGGGCACCGTGAGGCAGGCCATGGTGGAGGGCGGCGCGCCGCCGTGCCACAGCGGCTCCGAGCGCGGCGTCACGCGGAGGTCGCGCAGGCCGTCGAACTGGAGGCGGAAGGAGCGCTCCACCTGCGCCCAGCCGATGAAGTGGAGATTGGAGTGCGTGCCCACGACCACGATGTCGTCGTCGTGCCAGAAGAGCGCGGACAGCGCCTCCAGGCTCCCGCGTTCATAGGCGTCCACGAACGCGGTGAAGCGCTGTGAGAGCTCCACCTTCCAGTCAGCCCGCATCGCGCTCCCCTTCCATCGCCGGGCTCAGCTGCTCCCGGATGATCCGCGCCACCTCCGCCACGTGGGGCTCCTCCATGACGGTGAAGTGGTTGCCCGCCACGTCGTGGAACTGGAACGACGCGGCCGTCAGCGCTTCCCACCAGGCCTCCGCGTGCGAGTCCAACACCGCGTCCCGCTCCGTGCTCCGCAGGTACACGAGCGGCACCGCGTGCCGTCCCGGCACGTAGGCGGCGATGGCCTCATTGGTGGCGAGCACCACGTCCCGCAGCCGCGAGTCATGCTCCATCGCCGTCCGCAATCCCTCCGCCGCGCGAGGGGAGATCTCCTGGAACGCGCCGATGAGCTGGAGCACGTCGCCCACGCTCCGGATGCCCAGCCTGCGTGAGTCGTCCACCGTCACCGTGTCGATCTGGATGACACCCGCCACGGCATGGCCCCGCTCCAGCAGCTCGGCCGCCATCTGGTAGGCGATGACGCCGCCCGAGGAATGGCCGCCCAGCCAGAAGGGGCCGTGGGGTTGGAAGGCCAGCAGCTCGTCCACGTACGCGCGCGCCATCGCCGGGACGTCGCGGTAGAGGACCTCGCCGGGCTCCAGGCCCGATGCCCGGAACGCGTGGACCGGGGTGTCCGCGCCCAGCTGCTTCGCCAGTGGCAGGTACGTGTAGACGGTGCCTCCAATGGGCTGCACCAGGAAGAGTGGCGTTCGTCCGCGCCGTCCCTCCTGGAGCACCATCCGGAGCGGAGCCGCCTTGAGGAGCGGCCTTCCCATCCGCTCCAACTCGTCCTGGACCGCTTTCACCCACTCGCCCAGCGTTGGGTGCTCGAGCACCGCGTGCAGGGACAGGGTGACCGACAGCCGCGTCTTGAGCTCGCGGTTGAGCTGCACGACCAGGAGCGACGTGCCTCCCAGTTCGAAGAAGTGGCTGTCCGGCGTCAGCGTGTCCACGCCGAGCAGCTCCTTCCAGAGGGCCTCCATGGAGGCCCGCACCTCTTCACGGCTGAGGGACCGGGGCGCCTCCGTGACCTCGGGCTTAGGGACCCGAGGCGTATTCTCCGCCAGCGAGTACCGCTTGCGCTCGAAGGGGTACGTCGGCAGCACGACGCGCCGGCGCGGGCTGCTTCCTCGCACGGAGCCCCAGTCCACGGGCAGGCCCGAGGACCAGAGCTGTCCCACGGCGTGGAGCAGGGCCTGCTCATCACGCCCCAACGTGTGCAGCACGATCCGCTCCCGGCCTACCCGGGGGTTCAGCAGCGTCAACGTGGAGAGCGTCCGTCCCGGCCCCACCTCCACGAAGATCCGCTCGCGGTCCTCCAGCATCAGCTCCAACCCCGAGGAGAACCGCACCGTGTGCCGCAGGTGGCGGGCCCAGTACGTGGGGTCGCGTGCGTCGTCGGCGTTGAGCCAGGTGCCCGTGACGTTGGAGACCAGGGGCATCACCGGAGGCTTCGTGCGCATCGGCCTGGCCAGGTCCGTGAGCGACTGCATCGCGGGCTCCACGAGCGCGGAGTGGAAGCCGCTCGCGTTCGGCATCCGCTTCGCCTTCACGCCGCGCGCTTGCAGCCGCGCCGCGAAGTCCTCCAGGGCCTCCAGCGTGCCGGACACCACGCACTGACCCGGCCCGTTGACCGCCGCCAGGGACAGCCCCGGGGGCAGCTCCTGCGTCAGCACGCCCTCTGACAGGGGCACGGCCAGCATGCCGGACGGAGGCAGTGCATCGCAGAGCCGGCCGCGCAGCGCGACCAGCGCCACGGCCTGCTCCAGCGACAGGACACCGGCGAGGCACGCGGCGGCGTATTCGCCCAGGCTGTGCCCCAGGAGGCTCGTCGGGTGAACGCCCCATGTGCCCAGGAGCCGTGCCAGCGCGTACTCCGTCGTGAAGATGGCGGCCATGCCCAGCGAGGGCACCCGCAGCGCCTCCTCCGCCTGGGGCCCTGGATGTTCGGTGAGCAGCGTGGCGCGAAGCTCGCGCTCCAGCTCCGGGCCGAAGAGCGCGGCGCAGGCGTCGAAGGCTTCACGGTACGCCGGAGCGCGCCGGTACCACGCCGCGCCCATGCCTGCCTCCTGCGTGCCCGTCCCGGGGAACAGGAAGCACACTTCAGGATGCGGGGACGAAGCGGGCTGCGAGGCGCCGTCCCGCCGGAGCTTCGCGATGGCTTCCGTGGAGGTCTCGCAGACGATGGCGCGCCGGTATCCGAACGCCGTCCGCCCTTCCTGCAACGTGTACGCGACGTCTGACAGGGGCTGCCCGGGATGTTTCTCCAGATGATCCGCGAGCCGCCGCGAGGCCGTGAGCAGTGCTCCCCCGCTCCTCGCCGACAGCACCAGCACCTCCGCCGACGGAGCCACCGGTACCGCCGGCTCGCGACGCGCCTCCTCCAGGACGACGTGCGCGTTCGTCCCGCCAATGCCAAACGCGCTGACTCCCGCGAGGCGCGGGAAGCCTTCAGGCACGGACCAGGGCCGTCCCTCCCGGCGCACCACGAAGGGTGACTGCTCCAGGCCCGTTTCCGGATGGGGCTGCTCGAAGTGCACGGTGCCCGGGAGGAAGCGGTGCTCCAGCGCCAGCGTCGTCTTGATCAACCCCGCCACGCCCGCCGCCGAGTCCAGGTGCCCCACGTTGCTCTTGAGCGCGCCCAGGACCACCTCCGGCTCCGAGGCCTCACGCGCTCCGAACGCGAGCCGCAGCGCCTGGACCTCCAGCGGGTCGCCCAGCGGCGTCGCCGTGCCGTGGGCCTCCACATAGGTGATGTCTCGGGGAGCCACGCCTGCGTCGGCGTGGGCTCGCGTGATGACGTCGCGCTGGCCCTCCACGCCCGGGGAGGTGAAGCCGGGCTTCGCGTTCCCATCGTTGTTGATGGCCGAGCCCCGGATGACCGCGTGGATGGAGTCCCCATCCCGCAGCGCGTCCGCCAGTCGCTTGAGCACCACGATGCCCACGCCGCTGGAGGGCACCGTGCCCTGCCCCTTCGCGTCGAACGGCCGGCAGTGTCCGTCCGGGGACGTGATGCCTCCTGGCTCATGCAGGTAGCCGGAGGGGCCGGACGCGAAGAGGGATACGCCTCCCGCCAGCGCCAGCTCGGCTTCACCCGCTCGCAGGCTCTGACAGGCCAGGTGCACGGCCACCAACGACGTGGAGCAGGCGGTCTGCACCGTGAGCGCGGGCCCGCGCAGGCCCAGCTGATACGCCGTCGCCGTGGCGAGGAACTGCCACGGATTGCCCAGGATGGACCGGTACGCATCCGAGGCCACCGACAGCGAGCGGAAGCGCGGCAGCACCTGATCCAACCAGTAGCGCGGCACGCCCGAGCCCGCGAACAGCCCTGCCTTGCCGGGCAGCCGCTTGGGGTCGTAGCCCGCCGCTTCAAGCGCCTCCCACGCGCACTCCAGGAACACGCGGAGCTGCGGATCCATCAACCGCGCGTCCAGGGGGCTGTAGCCGAAGAAGGCGGCGTCGAAGGACTCCACGTCCTCCAGCAGCCCCGAGGCCCGCACATAGGAAGGGTCCTCCAGGAGCGCCGGGTCCTCGCCCGCGGCGAGCAGCGTCTCCCGGCTGAACCGGGACAGGCCCTCACGGCCCTCCACCAGCAGCGTCCACAGCGCTTCGACGCCGGGCGCTCCCGGGAACCGTCCCGCCGTGCCAATGATGGCGATGGGCTCCGAGGCGCGCGCGAGGCTTCGCACCGGCGCAGGCGTCACTGGCTCCGGACGTGCGCCGGAGTCCAGGTGCCGCGCGAGGGATTCAATCGTCGGGAACTGGAACAGCGTGGCCATGTTCACGCGGATGCCCAGCTCCGAAGCCAGCGCGGCCTGGACCCGCGTGAGCAGCAGCGAGTTCCCACCCGCGTCGAAGAAGCCTTCCTGCCTGCCGACGCGCTCCACGCCGAGAATCCGGCACCAGATGCTCTCCAGTGCCTTCTCGCGATCCGTGGAAGCATCCGAGGGGGTCTTGGCGCTGGAGTAAGGCAGCGGCAGCGCGTCGCGGTCGAGCTTCCCCGTGGGCCCCAGCGGGAACGCCTCCAGCAACACCCACTCCCGGGGGACCATGTGCGGTGGAAGCGATTCCCCCAGCGCGTCCTTGAACGCGGGCGACAGCAGCCGTGACGCCGCCGAGGCATCCCGGGCGATGACATAGCCCACCAGGTGCCGCTCTCCCGCGAGGAGCCGGGGCTCGACCACGGCGTCCCGGACGTCGGGGTGCTTGCGCAGCACGGCCTCGATTTCGCCCGGCTCGATGCGGAAGCCGCGCAGCTTGAGCTGACGATCCGAGCGCCCGTGGAACTCGATGCCGCCGTCCGGCCGGTGGCTGGCGACGTCTCCGCTCTTGTAGAGGCGCGCTCCCGGCTCCGCGCTGAAGGGGTGCGGGATGAAGCGCTCCGCGTCGAGCTCCGGACGGCCCAGGTAGCCGTGCGCCAGGCCCGTTCCCCCGATGTAGAGCGCACCGCGCACACCCACGGGGACGGGCGTCAGGGTTTCATCCAGCAGGTAGACCTCGTAGCCCGGCAGCGGCGTCCCGATGGAGTACGGCCCCTGGCCCGCCACGCACTCCCCGGCCGTCGTGAAGACCGTGGCCTCGGTGGGCCCGTAGACCTGGATGAACCGGCGGCCCGGAGCCCACGTGTCCACAAGTTGCGCGGGCAGCTCCTCGCCGCCAATCGCGAGCGTCTTCAGGTCCGGAAGCGCCCGCCACGCCATGGAGCCCAGCGCCGACGGCGTGAACATCGCGGTGTGGATGCGCTGGCGCTCCAGGAAGTCCGCCAGCTCTTCGCCCGCGGCCACCGCCTCCGGCGCCATCAGGTACAGCGTGGCGCCAGAGAAGAGCGTGGGGAAGATCTCCGCGACGGAGAAGTCGAAGCCATACCGCGCGCACTGCGCCACGCGCTGGCCCGGCGCGAAGCCGAACTCCGACACCACGGTCTGGACCAGGTGCACCGCGCTCCGGTGCCCGATTCGCACGCCCTTGGGCTGCCCCGTCGAACCCGACGTGTAGATGACGTACGCGAGCGCCTCCCCGGTGACGCGGACCCGAGGGTTGTCCTCCCGCTCACCGCGCACCTCCTCCACCGCGACCACCGGAGCTCCCGCTCCGTCCATGAGCGCGAGCGTCGCCTCCTGCGCGAGGATGCACTTGAGCGCCGCGTCCCGCGCCGTGAACTCCAGCCGTGCCCGGGGATAGCCGGGGTCCAGCGGCACGTACGCCGCGCCCGTCTTCAGCGTCGCCAGCAGGGCGATGATCAGATCGAAGGAACGCTGGAGACACACGCCCACCCGGTCCCCGGGACCGATGCCCTGGGACATGAGGTGGTGGGCCAGCCGGTTCGCGTCCGTGTTCAGCGCCCGGTAGCTCAGGGCCCGGCCCTGGAAGACGAGGGCCGGCGCATCCGGCGTGCGCTCCACCTGGGCCTCGAACGGCGGGTGCAGACCGTCCGCGAGCGGCACGTCCGCCACGGGCCCGTGGGCCCATGCGAGCACGCGCGTCCGCTCCTCCTCCGAGAGCAGCGGCAACGCCCAGACCTCCTGCTCCGGGTCACGCGCGGCCTCGCGCAGCAGCGTCACGAAGTGCCGCGCCATCTGATGGATCATCCAGGGCTCGAAGACGTCCAGCGCGTACTCCCACCGCACGGACATTCCGTCGGGCCGCTCATCCAGTTCGATGGAGAGGTCCAGCTTTGACGTCCCGGTGTCGACGTCGTGGGGCTCCACGCGCCAATCCGACTCCGGCACCGCGATGCGCGGCTCCAGCGTGCAGGACACCTGGAACAGCGGGTTGGCGCCGGGGATGCGCGCCGGGTTCACCACCTCCACGATGCGCAGCAGCGGCGCGTCCTGGTGCTCCAGCGCCTCCAGGCAGACGTGGCGGACGTGCGCCACCAGTCCCCGGACGGTCAGCCCTTCGGAGAGGCGCAGCCGCAGCGGCAGCAGGTTCACGAAGTGTCCGGAGATGTTCCGCGACTCCTCGCGGCTCCGTCCGGAGAAGGCGCCTCCCATGACGAAGTCCTCCGCGCCGGAGTAGCGGTGCAGCAACGCGCCGAACACCGACAGCATCGTCATGAAGAGCGAAGCGTCCTCACCGCGCCCCAACGCCTTCACCGACGCCAGGAGGTCGCCGGGGATCCGCACGACGTGCTTCGCGCCTCGGAAGCTCGGGACGGGAGGACGGGGATGCTGCGTGGGCAACTCCAGCCGCGGAGCCCCCTTGAGCGTCTGCTTCCACCAGTCGAGCTGGGATGCGATGGCCTCCTGGTAGTGGGGCGCCTGCTGCCAGACGGCGGCGTCGCCGTACTGGAGCGGCAGGGGCGGCAGCGCATCGGACAGGTAGAACCGGTGCAACTCCTGGAGGAACGCCGCCATCGTGAAGCCATCCACGATGAGGTGGTGCATCACCAGCGCGAGCCGGCTCTCCGCCGCGCTCAAGCGCATCCACGTCGCCCGCAGAAGCGGCCCGTGCTCCAGGTCGAAGGGTTCGCGCGCCTCGTGGGTGGCCAACTGCAACGCCTTCGCGCTCCGCAGGCTTTCGGGGAGGGTGCGCAGGTCCACGCGCCGCAGGTGGAACGGCATGTCCGGCTCCACCCGCTGGAAGGGCCCCTCCGGCGTGGCGCCGAAGGTCGTCCGCAGCACCTCATGCCGGGCGATGAGCGAACGGAACGCGCGCTCCAGCGCGTCGGGCTGGAGGTCGCCTGGCAGGCTCAGCATGAAGGGCTCGTTGTAGACGGCGCTTCGAGGCGCCATCCGCGCCAGGAGCCACAGCTGCCGCTGGGCGTCGGACAGCGGCAGGGGCCGCGTGCGGTCCACCGGAACGATGGGAGGCAGGACGACGCTTCGCCCTGTCTCCCGCGCGGCTTCCACCCACCGCGCCAGCTCCGCGAGGTTCGGGCTGTCGAAGAGCGTCCGCACGGGCAGCCGGACCGACACCGCCTGCTCCAGCCGTTCAATGAGCCGGATCGCGAGCAGCGAGTCCCCGCCGGACTCCAGGAAACGGTCCTGCATTCCCACCTGCCGCGTCCCCAGGACCTCCGACCAGACGCGCGCGAGGGCCTGCTCCATCGGAGTCCGTGGCCCCTCCCCGTCCCCGCCGCCGAAGCGCGGCACCGGCAGCTTCAGGCGATCCACCTTGCCACTGGAATTGAGCGGCATGTGCTCCAGCACCATGACCGCGTGGGGACGCATGAAGTCCGGCAGCTTCGCCCCCAGATGCGCGCGCAGCTCCGCGTCCTCCAGCGCGGTGTCCCCTCGCGGGGAGACATACGCGACGAGCCGCTTGTCTCCCGGCGCCACCTCATGCACGAGGACCACGGCGTCCGCGACCCGGGGATGGGTGCGCAGGACGCTCTCGATCTCCCCAAGCTCGACGCGCGCGCCGCGAATCTTCACCTGGTGGTCCACGCGCCCCAGGAACTCCAGGTTGCCGTCCGTCAGCCACCGCGCCCGGTCTCCCGTCCGGTACATCCGCGCGCCGGGCTCGCCGCTGAATGGATCCGGGAGGAACCGCTCGCCGGTGAGCACGGGCCGGTTCAGGTAGCCCCGCGCGAGCCCTTCTCCGCCCAGGTACAGCTCCCCCGCTTCGCCCACGGGCAGCGGCTTTCCATCGTCATCCAGGACATGCAGCTGGAGCCCCGCGAGCGGCTTCCCGATGGGAATGGACCCGCCCGGCTCCGGAGGCGTGCGGAGCTCATACGCCGTCGCGGAGGTCGTGCACTCCGTGGGGCCGTAGCTGTTGAGCAGCCGCTGGGGCTTGCCCCGGGCCATGACCCGGGCCGCCCACCTGGGGTCCAGCACGTCACCGCCCACCATCAGGACGCGGAGCCCCCCGAACGCGTCCGGGATGGCGGCCGCCAGCTGATGGAACAGCGACGTGCTCAGCACCGCGGCGGAGATGCCATCCCGCCGGAGCTTTTCCGCGAAGAGCGGAGGCGACAGCAGCATGTCCCGTGAAACCAGACACAGCGTCGCGCCGTTGAGCAGCGCTCCCCAGACCTCCAGCGTCGAGGCATCGAACGCATACGACGCGGCCTGGAGGACGCGGTCCTCGCGCTTGAAGCCCATGAAGCCCGCATCCAGCACCAGCCGCGCCACGCCCCGGTGCGGGATGCACACGCCCTTGGGCCTCCCCGTGGAGCCCGACGTGTAGAGCACGTAGGCCAGCGAGTCCGGGCCCGCCCCGCCCCTCACGTTCACGGCATCCTGTTCCTCCGGAGCGGGAGGCTCGACGACGTGTCCCGTGAAGCGCAGCCCGTGCAGCGCCTCACTGCGTGCGACGAGGACCCGCATCCCGGAGTCCTCCATCATCGCGGCCAGCCGCTCCGGAGGATGCCCTACATCCAGCGGGAGATAGGCGCCTCCGGCCTTCAGGATGCCCAGCAATCCCACCACGGTTTCCGGTGTGCGGTCCGCGAGCACGCCCACGGGCTGGTCCGGCCCCACACCCAACGCTTGAAGCCGCCGCGCCAGCCCATTCGCGCGCCGGTTGAGCGTGTCATAGGTCCACACGCCTCCATCGAAATGGAGCGCCACGGCCTCCGGTGTCTCTCGTGCGTGCGCTTCAAAAAGCGTGGCGATGTCCAGCCGCGGGTGCGAGGAAATGGAATTCATGATGAGTCATTGCCCCCCACCTTCTCAACGCGCGACCCGGGGATCCTTCGCCGCCGGCCTGGCATGCCGTACGCTAGCGCACACCCATGAGTCCCATCGTCCATGCAGAGCTGTCGTGGCTCCTGGCGCAAGGCCTGCGCGAACGTCGAGACCGCATCCTGGTCACCTGCGCGGGGCTCGCGCCGGACCTGGATGGTTTGTCATTGCTGGCGGGTGAAGAGTTCTATTCGCGTTATCACCACGTGATTTTCCATGGCTACGTGGGAGCGCTCGTCACGCTGGCGGTCTGTACGGCATTGGCGCGGCAACGGGCAGGCGTGGCCCTGCTGTCGGTGGCTGCCTTCCACGGTCATCTGCTGTGCGACCTGGCCGGCAGCGGCCCGGGCTGGCCCATCCACTACCTGTGGCCCCAGAGCCTGGAGGCGTGGTCCTGGTCCGGCCAGTGGAACCTGGCCTCCTGGCAGAACTCGCTCATTGGACTGGCCGCGACGCTGGCGTGTCTGGCGTGCGCCCTGCCCTTCCGGCGGACCGCGCTGGAGCTGCTGTCACCGCGCTGGGACGCGGAGGTGGTCCGCACCGTGCGGCGGCGCTTCTCCGCCTAGGGCGTGGTGGCGGGGCCCACCAGCACCACCTCGAAGAGGTCGGGCCACAGCTTGCCGGTGAGGAACATCCGGTTGGTGCCGGGCTCCAGCGCGATGCCGTTGAGCACCGCCTCGAAGCTGTGCACGCGCCCGCGCACCGCCTCCGCCAGCGCCGACGCGTCGATGACCGCCAGCACGCGGCCGGTGGCGTAGTCGATCTTCAGGACGGTGCTGGAGTGCCAGACGTTGGCGTAGACGCCGTCCTCCGCGCACTCCAGCTCGTTGAGCATGTCCTGGGGCGCGCCCTGCAATGTCACCTGCACCTGGGACTTCTCGTGGAAGTCCTTCGGGTCGTGGAAGCGCAGCGTGGCCGTGCCGTCGCTGCGCACCAGCTGGCCCTTCCAGTAGCACAGGCCCCAGCCCTCGCCCGGGTACGCCACCTGCTTCTCCTGCGCGGGCGGCGCGCCGCTCCACACGAAGAGCGTCTCGTCCTGCCAGGTGAGCTGGTACAGCCGCTCGCCGTCACTCGCGAGCCCCTCCGGAAACACGCCCGGCAGGGACTGTTTCCACAGCGGTGCCGCCTGGTCCAGGGAGATGCGGCGCAGGTCGCCCTTCTCACCGGTGCTCTCGTAGAGCTGGCCCTGGTGGAACTGGAGCCCCTGCGTGAAGGCCGTGGGGTCGTGCGGATACGTGTGGACGACTTGCGCCACCAGCCGCTGGGGCTTGGAGTCTTGGGCGCCCGCGTCCGGCGTCTGACGCTGCGTGGGCGCGCACGCCAGGCACAGCAGGGACAACGACAGGGAGCAGAAGGGGCGGCGCATGGGCCTTCGTACCTTAGCGCGGCGGCACCAGGGCGGCTTCACTCGCGCGTCGCCGCGAGGGCCACCTCCACCGCGCCGCGCAGCTCGTCCATGTCGAACGGCTTGTTGAGCACACAGGCAGCCCCCAGGCGCAGGGCCTCGCGGTGCAGCTGCACGTCGCCAAAGGCGGTGATGAGGATGACCGGCGTGGTCCACTGCTCACGCCGCAGCCGGGCGAGCACCTCCAGGCCCGTGAAGCCCGGCATGCGCACGTCCGTGATGATGAGGTCGGGCGCGCGAGACTCCTCCGCCGTCAGCCCTTCCACGAGGACGCGCACCAGGTCCGGCCCGTCCGCCGCCTCCACCACGTCATAGCCGCGCCGCACCAGCATCTTGCGGATGAGCGTGCGCATCTCCGTCTGATCATCCGCGACCAGGATGCGCGGCGCCCGGCCAGGCTCACCGTGAGGGTCTTCCCAGGCCGCGTTTCGCGCGACCCCTTCCGGCTGCTCGTGCACCATGGGACTGGACTCCTGAAGGGGTTGAAGGTGCCGCGGCGGCGACGCTCGCGGAGGACCTCCCGTTCCACGAGCATCCGCCGTGCCATGTCCGGAGGGAGCCGGGGTGGTAGGGCATGGGGCACGCTGCCCCTGGGCGAAATGCCCCGGCTGGGGCACTTTGCCCCGCGTCCTGGGGCCCCCTGGGGCCGGGCTCCCCTCTGAAGGGCGGTTTGGGAGGGGTTGGCCCACGTACTGCAATGGAGTCCTGGCGTCGGACCGGATGCGGGGCTTCCTCCAAGAGCTCCCTTCAGGCAGCTGGGCCACCGGTGGCTCCCGGTGTCGCTGGTGGAACGGGACCGCTGCCTCCTTCCCAGGGTGCCCACCGCATCCGGTTCGACTCTTTCTTTCCCATTTTCCGTCCGGAGGGCCCCGCCTCCGGCCGCCACCCAAGGAGAACGCACGATGGTTCGCACGCTTCCGTCCCGCCGCCACCTTGCCCGCGCGCTCACGCTGATGCCCCTGGTCGCCCTGGGGGCCTGCAAGCCGGCCGCGGACGTGGCTCCCCCTGCCCGGCCCACGCTGTCGTTGAAGACGGCCACCACGCCCTCGGGCGCGAAGGTGGAGCCGGCGGTCTATTCGCCCACGCCCGGGTCGCCCGGCGCGCTCATGTCGCTGGCGCCGCTGGTGGACACGGTGAAGGGCGCGGTGGTGAACGTGGAGGTGCAGGCGCGCGCCCGTCCCGCGATGATGCAGGGCCTGCCTCCGGGCATCGCCGAGCGCTTCGGCATGCCGGGCGGACAGGGCCCCTTTGGTGGAGGCGGCGCGCCCGCGAAGCAGGGGCAGGGGTCGGGCTTCATCGTTGACCCGTCCGGCCTGGTGCTCACGAACAACCACGTGGTGGAGGGCGCGGACACCGTCCGGGTGAAGCTGGAGGACGGGCGCTCCTTCGAGGCGGAGGTGCTGGGCCGCGACGCGCTCACGGACGTGGCGCTGCTCCAGTTGAAGGGCGTGTCCGGGAACCTGCCGTTCGTGAAGCTGGGGGACTCGGATGGGCTGCGCGTGGGCGACCCCGTGATGGCCATTGGCAATCCGTTCGGCCTGGCGTCGAGCGTGAGCGCGGGCATCCTGTCCGCCCGGGCGCGCGACATCCACGCGGGTCCGTATGACGACTTCCTGCAGACGGACGCGGCCATCAACCCGGGCAACTCCGGCGGCCCGCTCTTCAACATGAAGGGCGAAGTGGTTGGCATGAACACGGCCATCATCGGCGGCGCGACGGGCATTGGCTTCGCGGTGCCGGCGAACCTCATCCAGGCGCTGTTGCCGCAGCTGCAGGAGACGGGCGTGGTGCGCCGGGGCTGGGTGGGCCTGGCGGTGCAGGACCTCACGCCGGAGCTGGCGCGCGCGCTGCGCGTGGACGCGGCGAAGGGCGCGGTGGTGGCCGGCGTCAGCGCGGGCGGCCCTGGCGCCAAGGCGGGCCTGCGCGAGGAGGACGTCATCACGCACGTGGGCGAGCGCGCGGTGGACTCCGCCGGCTCGTTGACGCGCGCGGTGGCGCTGCTCAAGCCGGGCAGCGAGGTGAAGGTGAGCCTGGTGCGCAGCGGCAAGGCGATGGAGGTGCCGGTGAAGCTGGGCACCCGGCCCACGCAGCGGGGCGAGGAAGAGGTCACGCCCCGGGATGCGACGCCCGCGCCGTTGTCCAAGCGGTTGGGCCTGCGGCTGTCGGAGGCGATGGACGGCAACGGTGGCGCGCAGGTGGTGGCGGTGGAGTCCGGCAGCGCCGCGGAGCGCGCGGGCCTGGCGCCCGGGATGGTGCTGACGCAGGTGGGTGAACAGAAGGTGTCCGGCGTCGCGGAGGCGGCGCAGGCGCTGACGTCCGCGGATCCGGGGTCCGCGCTGCTCCTGCGAGCGCGCGTGCCCGGACAGGACGGGGCGCTCTTGCGCGCGATTGAAGTGCCGCAGCGGTAGAGGCCGGGGTTGTTGTGTTGGCGCGCTCCACCGGCCGGGTGGAGCGCGCCTTTTTTCGTTCAGCGGTTGGAGATGAGCCCGGCCCGGGTGAGCAGCTCGCGCACGCGCCGGGCCAGCGCCACGTGGTCGGGGTTGGACACGGTGAAGCGCTCCGGGGTGAGGACGATGAGCGTGCCCTTGTCCTCCACGGGTTCGATGCGCACGGGCGCGGGCAGCGGGGGCACGGTGCCTCGCTGCTTGGAGAAGTAGGTCACCCAGCCGACCCAGGCGTTGGTCTTGTTGTCTGGATCATCCAGCTCCCGGTAGGCCTGAGACATGGCCACGGCCCAGTCGGGGTCCATGGCCAGCGCCATGCTGCGCACCGCATGCGTGAGCACGGGAGCGGAGATCACGCGCTCGGCGTTCGGACTTCGCCCGAGCGTAGGGAGGCTCAACGTGCAACAGTTGGGGACGACTTCGGAGTAGCACCCACAGAGGATGCTCAGGGCCGATCGATCGTAAGCCCCTCCGCCGTTAGCAAAGGTAATGCTGAAGCCCAGCTCCTCGATGACCGGCTTCCCCTTCTCGCGATTGACACCTCGCCGGAACATCTCGGTGAGCGTCGGCATGTCCGATGGCAACAGGGGGAACTTGCGCTCGTCCTTGATTGGCCGTGTGGGCTTGTACCAGTGAGCAAGGAACGGGTCGCACGGAGCCAACAGCTCCAGGAGCCTCGCGGTTCGCCGCGCGCAGTCTTCAGGCACTTCCCTGCGCACACCCCAATAGGCGCCTGCGTAGTACGTCTCGAGATACTTCCAGGGCTCGTCCGTGGCGGTCACCGCGCTCCCTCCTCAACGTGCTTGAGTGTGCACGATCCGGACTCCTTGAACGCCGTTGTTCTTGAAGAGCATCTCAATTGCGTTCGCAGCCTTTTTCTCGGCGACATGCCACTCGATGCGCGCCCCCAGTCCTTGAACAGCCTCAAGCTGCCGTCTCGCCTGCTTGACGAGTGCTTTTGCTCCCGTGAGTTCAAACCACGGCTTTGGATCCAGGGCTTCGAGGAACTTGTTCGCGTAGCCCGGGCCCTTCGCCTCCAGCAGCACTCCGTCCCGGAACCCGTCGAACTTCACGCCGTTGACCCAGTAGGCCTCGTCCGCCGAGTGCCCGGAGATCTGCTCCTGGTAGCGCCGGGCCCGGTCGGACATCGACTCCTTCGCGGGTCCCCACTGTCCCGGCTCGTCCGGTGCCGGCGCCGCGTTTGCCTTCTGGAGGATGAGTGCCGCACCAGGCCCTCCACTCAGCGCCGCCGCCGCGCGTCCCACGCGGACCGCGACACGCTCGATACTGAGCAGCCCCTCCGCGGACACCGCGAGCACGGGCACCGTGGCCTCCACTCCCGCCACCGCTCGCGTCAACGTGCGCGTCGTCGCCGAGGCCGTTCCCCACAGCGTGAGGACGTTCGTGGTCAGCCGCGCCGCTTCGCGGATCTGCTCGCCCTCCGTCATGTACCGGAAGCGCTCCCAGTACTCGGGCGACGAGGTGATCAGCGTCGCCACGCCCTCCGGGAGATTTCGCAGGCTCGCGAGGCTGTCCGTCGGATGGGACAGGAGCTGTCCCAGGCCGTGGTACAGCTCCACGAAGGCGTCCTCGGCTCCATCCAGTGAGCGGCCAATGACGTCCGCGTCGTCGTACACCTCCGCGAGCGGTCTCCAGTCCGCGGCCCGCAGCTGCGCATCGACGTGGCGGAAGACACCACCCTTACCGCTGTAGAAGCGCCCCAGCTCGAAGTTGCCCGCGCGGAAGGCCCCGTCCTTCCACTGCACGGGCGCCACCCGCTGCTGCGTGCGCCCATCGAGCGCCCAGGCCAGGCAGCCATCCGGCCGCAGCACCGCCACCTGCTCCCGGACGAAGCGCTCCATCCGGTACAGCAGCTCCTCGCGCGACACCTCCCCGCCCTCCAGCACCTCGCGCAGCAGGAAGCCCACCGCCATGCGCGGCGGATACGTGCCCGGCGTCACCGGCTTCTCCATCAGCCGGTCCAGCACCTCGGCCGCGTCCTCGGGCGTGAAGGGGTTGCGGCGGACCGGCAGCTCGTCCAGGTCCTCCAACCCGGCGCGCAGCACCAACTGCTCGAACGCGTCCGCCTCCACCAGGTTCAGCGCCCCGCCCGCTCCCGCGGACACAGCGTCCCCAGGAAACGGGGCTGGCGAGGCGCTGTGGTAGCGCGCGTACCCGTGCAGCCCCACCGGCAACGAACCGGCACGTCCTCCCGCGCAGCCCACCAGCCCCGCGATGAGCACCAGGCCCAGCCACGCACGCCGAGACTGAATCCCTTTCATGCCTGTTCCTCCTGTTGAACAGGGCTAGCAGGGAGTCCTGACATCCTTGCGCATCGCGGTGCGAAATGACGCAGCCGGTGGCGCGTGCGACCCGCTGACCTGCTGGCCGCCCCGGATGTCCGGTGTCGCGCGGTTCTCGCGGTGTGGCGCCCGGAAGCCCTCCGGGCATGGGAGGACTTCTGACGAATGCTTCACGCGCCCAACGAATGGGCCCTTGTGGTGGTTCGGAAATCACGGCGGCGCTGGCATAGAGTGGCGCCGTGCCGCGCTGCCTCACATGCGGGCGGCGTTGGGAGGGCTCTCACACGCCGTGCCCGCCCGGCGTCCCGCCTCTCATCGCTCCGCCGTCCGATGCCGCCCTCGTCGTGCCCGACGTCCCAGGGTACCGCTGCGAGAAGGTCATCGCGCGCGGCGGCTTCGGCGTGCTGCTGGCCGCGCACGCGCGCTCCGCCGACGGCACCGAGGGCGAACGCATCGCGCTGAAGCTGGCGCGTCCCGGCATCGCGCTCGCGGAGGAGCAGCTCGCGCGCGAGGCGGAGGCCCTGCGCGCCATGGGCCCGCCCACCGTGCCCGCGCTCCACGCCACGGGCACGCTGCCCGGCGGACAGCGCTTCCTCGCCATGGAGTACGTGCCGCTGCCCACGCTGGCGGACTGGCTGGCCCGGGTGTCCGGCCCCATGTCGCCGCAGGAGTTCGGGCCGCGCGCCAGCGTGCTCCTGGAGGCGGTGTCCGTCGTGCACGCGCACGGCCTGGTGCACTGCGACCTCAAGCCCGAGCACGTCTTCCTGGACGACGCGCACAAGCGCGCCCGCGTCTTCGACTTCGGCCTGGTGCAGCGCCCCGCTCCCGGCGCGCTCGCGGATGACGGCACCCCCGACGACACGTCCTCCTTCGCCGGCACCGCCGAGTACATGGCGCCCGAGCAGTGCGCCGGCCACGCCGTCCTCGACGCGCGCACGGACGTGTACGCGCTGGGCGTCATCCTCTACGAGCTCATCACCGGCCGGCCGCCCTTCTTCGGCCCGCTCACGGAGGTGCTGCAGGCGCACCTGTCGCTGCGGCCCCCGCCTCCGTCGGAGTACGCCCCGGTGGCGCCGCCCGTGGAGGAGGTCGTGCTGCGCTGCCTGGCCAAGGAGCCCGCGCGCCGTCCCCGCGACGCCGCCGCCGTGGCCCAGGCGCTGCGCGCGGCGCTGGACCACGCGGGCCAGTCCACCGTGCAGCCCGCGCCCCGGCTCACCCTGCTGCCGGAGGTGCGCCCCGCCCAGACGCGCCGCTCGGTGGCGGTGCTGTTCGTCTCCTCGCGCTCCAGCCCCGTGGCGATGCAGAAGGCCCTGGCCGCCTACGGAGGCCACATGGCCTTCGCGGACGGGGAGCGCTTCGCGGGCGTCTTCGACCCCGACGTGGGAGAGAACCCCGTGCGCCGCGCCCTGCGCGCCGCGGAAGGGTTGGCCGAGCGGGGACTGGCCCCGGCCTCGCTCGTGGACGTGGCCTCCGTCACCGTGCAGCGCCGCCGCGACGGCGCGCCCCGCTACCTGAGCGCCATCTTCGCGCGCGAGGAGCGCTACCCCCACGTCCCGGAGCTGCGCGGACCGCTGCTCTCCATCTCCGCCGCGGAGGCCGTGCCGGAGGTGCCGTGCCTGCCGGTGCCCGGACACTCCGGGCTGATGCGCCCCGCGCCTTCGGGCGCCGCGCCCCGGCCGGACGTCACCGTGCTGCAGCTGGGCGGCGGCATGCTGATGGGCCGCGACGTGGAGCTGGAGCAGCTGCTGGAGAGCGCCCGGTCCGCGGTGTCGGACGGGGCGCCCACCATCGTCACCGTGCGCGGCGACCGGGGCCTGGGCAAGAGCCACCTGTCCTCCACGCTGGGCCTGCGCCTGGGGGCCGCGCTGCCGCAAGCGCGCGTCTACGCGCTGCGCTCGCGCGAGCCCGTGCAGGGTGACCCGGAAGGCACCCTGCGCTCGCTGTTGCGCATGGCGCTGCACGGCGTCGACCGCGAGGAAACCGACACGCAGGAGGTCGGCCGCAACGCCATCCTGGAGCGGCTGGGGCCCCGGCTGGGCATGGAGCTGTGGCCGGGCGTGGCCGCGACGCTCGGGTGGTACGCGCCGGGAGGGCCGGAGCTGCAGAGCTGGGCCGCGGCCCCGGGCGCGCTGCGCTCGCTGGCCATGCGCGCCACGGGTGAGCTCTTGGCGGCGACCGCGCGCGAGCGGCCCCTGTGCCTCATCGTGGACGACGCGCACTTCGCGGAGGAGACGGCGCTGGACGCGCTGGAGTACGCCGCGCTCGCGGAGACGCGCGTGCCCCTGTGGGTCTGCGTGCTGGTGCGTCCGGGCTTCGAGCAGAGCCGCCCGGCCTGGGGCGCCCGCGCCGCGCGCCATCTGGATCTGCCCCTCTCCGGCCTGTCCCCGGGCGACGCGCACGCCCTGTGCCGCGCGCTGCTCAAGCCGGTGGAGAACGTGCCCGCGCAGGCGGTGGAGCGAATCGTCGAGCGCGCGCAGCGCGTGCCCCTGTTCCTGGTGGAGCTGGTGCGCGGCCTCAAGCGCCAGGGGCTGGTGCGGCAGCGCGGCCCGGGCGGCAACTGGTACCTCGTCACGGACGAGCTGGACCGCCTGCCGGAGCTTCGTCTGGTGGAGTGGCTGGCGGACCGCGAACTGGGCGCGCTGCCCCCGGCGCTCGCCGCGCATGCCCGGCTGTGCGCGCTGCTGGGCGCGACCTTCACCGCCACGGCGGCGGACGGCGTGGTGCGCGAGCTGGAGCGCGACGGGGCCGCGGCGCAGTTCCCGCTGGACGTGGGCCACGCGACGCGGCGGCTGTTGGACCTGGGGCTGCTGGTGGAGCACCGGCTGGAGGGGCTGAGCTTCCGCAACGAACTGGTGCGCGAGGCCGTGGTCGCGAGCCTGCCCGCGGAGGAGAAGGCGCGCATCCACCACGCCGCGTACCGCCACTACCTGAGCCCGGCGGGCTCGCAGGAGCGCCAGCGGCTGGCCCGGCTGGCGCTGCACGCGGCGGCGGCGGGCAACCGCGACGAGGCGGCGGCGCTGACCATCGACCTGGCGGAGTCCGCGCGCGGCCGTCACGCGTACCTGGACGCGGAGGCCATGTACACGCGCGCCCTGGAGCTCATCGAACCCGAGGACGAGCTGCGCCGGCTCACCGCGCTGCGCGGCCGGGGCCTGATGCGCTACCGCATCGGCCGGTACGAGGACTCGCTCACGGACTTCGCCATCGCGCGAGACCGGGCGCGCAGCCTGGGGGATTCCCGCGCGCAGGTGGAGCTGCTGCTCGACGAGGCCATGGCCTTCGACTGGGTGAACGACTACGCGCGCAGCGAGTCGCGGGTGCAGGAGGCGCAGCAGCTGGCGGAAGCGGTGCCGTCGCCCTACGTGCGCACGCGGCTGCTCCTGGCACTGGGCCGCGCGCAGTTCCGCAAGGGCGAGTGGCTGGACGCGCTCATGACGCTGGAGGCTGCGGCGGAGCGGGCGCGGAAGCTGGGAGACGCGGGCTACGAATCCCTGGTGGTGGCGCTGCTCCTGATGGTCGCCATCCTGCCGAGCATGGGCAACATCGACGGCGCGGAGCGGCTGCTCGACGAGCTCATCAGCATCTGCACGGAGCGCGGCGACCGGCTCCACCTGGGCGCGGCCATCAACAACCGCCGCAACCTGTGGGTGGCCCGGCGCGACCTGACGAACGCGCTGAAGGACCAGGAGCGCTTCATGCAACTGGGGCGCGAGCTGGGCGTGGTGGGCTGGGAGTACTTCGGCGAAATCAACCTGGGCGAGCTGTACTACCAGGCGGGCGACTCGGAGGCGGCGGCGCCGCACATCGCGCGCGCCGTGGCGCTGGAGCGCCGGCATCCGGAGGTGGCGCACCGGCCCTGGGCGCTGCTGCTCCAGGCGCGGGCCACGGCGTGGGCGGGGCGGCACGAACAGGCGCGCGGCCTGCTGGAACAGGTGCGGCAGGCGCTGGCCACGAACCGGCACGGCGCGCACCTGAGCCCGTCGGAAGAGGTGCTCTTCTCCATGGTGGAGCTGTCCGCCCGGGACGCGACGGCGGCGGAGTGGCACGCGCTGCGCGAGCGCTCCGCCCAGGTCTCCGTGGAGCAGGAGCCCCTGGAGGTGCTGGAGATGATGGGGCTCGCGGCCGGGCGCCGGGGCGACTTCGCGGAGGCGATGCTCGCGCTCGGAGAGGCGCTGGCGCGCTCGGCGCACATGCCGAACCTGATGGAGGACCGCATCCGCCACTCGCTGGAGCGGGTGAGGGATCTCACGCCCGCGGCGTAGCGCGCTACGCCGGCTTCGACAGCGCCGCCGTCGCCGCGACGAAGAGCCCCATCAGCGACTCGCCCACCAGCGCGCCGGAGCTCAGCGAGGGCACGTGCGCGTCGGTCGTCTTCGGCGCCCACCTGCGCGCGAGCGCCGCCAGGCCCGCGCCCACGCACAACGTCACCGCGAAGTAGGGCGGCGTGATGAAGCCGATGCCCATGGCCACCGGCGACGGCAGCCACCGCGCCGCCCGGCTCTTCGCGGCCAGCGTCGACAGCGCGCCCACCGCGAAGCCCACCAGCGCGGCCTGGCCCGCGTAGGGCGGCAGCCCCGCCAGGCCTCGCACGGACACCTCCGCCACCGCCCGGAACTGCGCCGCCGAGGGCGCCGGCAACACCGCCGTCCCCACGCCATATGCGTTCACCAGCAGCAGGTAGGCCGGCACCGCCACCAGCGCGCCCACCGCCACGCCCACCAGCTGCGCGGCGAGCTGCCGCGAGGCGGACGCGCCCAGCAGGTACCCCGCCTTCAACGACCACAGGCTCACGCCCGTCTGCGCCGCCGCGCCCGCCACCACCGAGCCCGCCGCCACGTTGGGCGCCAGCTCTCCGGGCCGCACCCCGCCGAAGACGACCTGCGTGAGGTTTCCCACCTGGCCCACCGGCGACACGTCCGCCTGTCCCGCGCTCCGGGCGCACACCGCGCACAGCGGCACCAGCAGCGCGAGCGCCAGCAGCATGGACGGCACGCCCAGGCCGAAGAGCACCCCGCCCAGCACCACCGCCAGCACGCACGCCACCGCGGCCACGCCCAGGCTCCACCGGGGCAGCCCGCCCCGGCTCACGCCCACCGAGCGCAGGTCCTTCGCCGCGCCCAGGAAGTCCCGCGCCTGCGCCGCCAGCGACGCCACCGCCCCGCCCACCATCAGGCCCACGCCGGGCCACATCAGCCACGAGGACAGCGGCTCGAAACCCGCGCCCGACACCAGGCCCGTGTCCACGAGCCACGACGCGAGCACACCCCACGCCAGCGCCGCGCCCAGCAGCATGCTCAGCGCCAGCGGCAGGCCCGTCATCATGCCCACCGACAGCAGCATGGGGCTCAGCCCCACGCCCCACATCACGGACTCCAGCGGGACGCCGCCCACGCGGCCCGGCAGCGCCACCATCCCCGGCAGCCACGCGCGCGCATCGCGCATCCAGGTGATGGCCATGGCCACCACGCCGGAGACCACCAGCGTGCGGCCCCTTCCGGCCCGCGTGTCCCGCGCCTCATCCGGAGGCGTGGCCGCGTGCAGCGTGGAGATGAGCTCCGCGGTCGCGATGCCCGTGGGAAACGGCAGGGCCTCCTGCTCCACCAGGCGCCGCCGCAACAGGCTCGCCACCAGCACACCCACCGCGCCCAGCACCAGGCCCCAGGCCGCGATGCCCCAGCCCGGAACGACCGAGCCCAGCAGGGTCAGCGCCGGGATGGCGGCCAGCAGCCCCGCCGACGCGGGCGTCGCGCCCACCGCGGCGGCCGTCGTCTGCGTGAGGTTGTTCTCCAGCGGCGTGTAGGGCACGCCCCGCCTGCGTCCGTAGGGCGCCAGCGCGCTGAACCCCAGCACCGCCGCGGTGATGGAGCCCGAGTCCCACAGGCCCGTCTTCAACCCCATGTAGAGGTTGGTGATGGCCAGGAGCGCGCCAATGAGCAGCCCCATCCCCAGCGACCGGACCGTCCACTCCAGGCCTTCCGGAGCCACGGCCCCCGTCAGCCCCACCGGCACGGGGACCTCCGGCGCCGCGGCCACCTGGGGGGCCGCCGCGGGGTGACCGGAGGAGGCGCTCATCGAGACGCCTCCGCCGAGCGGCCCACCAGCTCGCGCAGCTGCGCCAGGTCCAGCGGCTTGCTCAGCTTGAGGTTCGGCACGTCCCGGAGGAACGACGTCGTGCGCGGCGTGAAGGCCCCACCCGTCATGAACACCATCCGTCCCGCCTGCTCCGGCACCGAGCGCCCCAGCTCGAAGTACAGGTCCATGCCCGTCATCCCCGGCATCATCACGTCGCAGAGGATGAGGTCGAAGCGGCTGCCCTCGTTCACCAGCCGCAGCGCCGCCTGCGCGCTGTTCGCGGTGGACACCTCATGCTCCGACGCCAGCGAGCGCTGCAGCGCCACCGTCACGTTGGGCTCGTCATCCACCACCAGGATGCGCGCGCGCGCCCCCGCCGGCGCCGTCGCGGACAGCCGCGGGTAGAGGTCCACCTCGTGCGCGGCCGAGCGCAGCACCACGCGGAACGTGCTGCCCTGCCCCGGCGTGCTCTCCGCGTGGATGGAGCCGCCCATGGACTCCACGATGCCGTGGCAGATGGACAGCCCCAGCCCCGTGCCCACGCCCACCGCCTTGGTGGTGAAGAACGGATCGAAGATGCGCCCCAGCACCTCCGGCGTCATGCCCACGCCGGTGTCGCGCACCTCCACCACCACCTTGCCCGCCTCGCCCGGGCGGATGATGGCGCGAATCTCATGCTCGGTGACGGAGGACGGGTCCTCCGGGATGGCCTGCGCCGCGTTGAGCAAGAGATTCAGGAACACCTGGCACAACCGCGCCTCGCTCGCCTCCACCGCGGGGACGGGTTCGAACTCCGTCACCAGCCGCGCGCGGTGGCGGATGACGTTGTCCGCCATCTTGCACGCCAGCTCCACCGAGCGGCGCACGTCCACCGGCATGGGCCGCGACTCCTGCTCGCCGCGCGCGAAGACCTTCAGGTCGCGCACGATGGTCGCGATGCGCTCCGCGCCCTCCGTCGTCTCGCGCACCAGCTGCTGGATGGAGGCCACCGGCTCCGACGGCGCGCCTTGCGCCTCCAGCTTGTCCAGCCCCTCGCGGATGAGGTGCAGGTTCACCAGCATGTACGCCAGCGGGTTGTTGATTTCGTGCGCCACGCCCGCGCCCAGCGTGCCCACGCTGGCCAGCCGGTCCGCCACCACCAGGCGCGCCTGCAGCTGCCGGCGCTCGCTCAGGTCGCGGTGCACCATGATGTTCGCGATGATGCGCCCTTCGGCGTCGCGCAGCGGCACCACCACGGACTCGCAGACGCACGCCATGCCGTCCGCGCGCTTGAACTCCAGCTCCCCGCTCCAGCGCCCGTGCACCTCCAGCGCGGTGAGGACGGCGCCCGTCAGCCGGTCCGGCTCGCCGGGGTGAAGCACGCTGAAGAGCGTCTGCCCCATGGCCTCCTTGCGGCTGCGGCCGAACATCCGCTCCGCGCTGGTGTTCCAGTCAATCACGCCACCCGCCAGGTCCGTGATGACGACGCCGTCGGAGATGCTCTCGAAGATGAGCGCCTGGCGGTGCAGCTCCTGCTCCGCCTGCTTGCGCGCGGTGATGTCCATCACCGTGCCCGTCACCCGCGCGGGCTGCCCTGACGCATCCAGCAGCACGTCGCCCTTGCACGAAATCCAGCGGAAGCCGCTGCCCGGGGGCTCGATGCGGTACTCCACGTCCACCTGCGAGCGCTGCTGCAGCGCCGTGGCCAGCCCCGCGCGAAGCCGGGGCAGGTCCGCCGGATGCACCACCTCCTCCAGGTCCATGGCGCGGCCGGACAGCTTGCCCACGGCCAGGCCCAGGAGCCGGTCCACGTGCTCGCTCCACGTCACCTGCCCGCTCTTCGCGTTCCAGTCCCAGATGCCCACGCGCGCGGCGGACAGGGCCTGCCGCAGCTGCTCCTCGCGCTGCTCCAGCACCTCGCGCCGGGAGAAGCGGAACACCGTCACCGTGCCCACCTGGAGCCGGTCGCCCTCCTGCAGCTCCGCGGTGGACACCGGCAGGCCGTTGAGGAACGTGCCGTTGGTGGACTCCAGGTCCGTCACGAGGCACGAGCCGTCCGGCTTGCGCAGGATGCGCGCGTGCTTGCGCGACACCCCGTGGTCGTCGATGCGCACCTCGGCCTCCGAGCCGCGCCCGATGACGTGCTCGCCCGGCTCCAGCCGGTACGCCTTGCCGATGGCGGCTGGCGTCGTGGTGCTGATGAGGATGAGGCACGCCCCGGTCGAGGACGGGGCCGTGACCGACTGGCCCGCGCAGGTCGTGAGCTCGTCCACCAACGTCATCATGTATGCAAGCCCCCTGGCGTACCCCTGCGCTCGGGACGGCCGTGTCCTCGCCGCCTGTCGTGCATGACGCCGTGCTCCGTGTGGCCCGAACGGCTGGCCCGGACCGCCACCATACCCCAACGGCTTCCAATGAACGCCCCCTCCCCTCCGGGACCCGGAGGGTGACTCCTGGTGAACGGGTAGACAGGCGAGCAGGGCAGGCGGCCTGGCACGGGTACACGCGACCCACCCCGTGGATGGTAGGGTGCGGGCATTCATGGCGGCGGACTCCGAGAGCACCTTCCGCATCCAGGCGCGCGCGGCCGCGAACGCCACGGAGAAGGCGCACGACACACCCACCCGTGCCGAGCGGGGACCGGGCACCCTGGCGGGTGAGTACGTCCTCAAGTCCATGCTCGCCGCGGGTGGCCACGGCAGCGTGTACGAGGCGGAGCACCGCATCCTGGGGCGGCACGCCGCGGTGAAGGTGCTGCACTCGCACCTGGCGGATCAGGGCGAGATGCTCCAGCGCTTCGTGCGCGAGGCGCGCGTCGTCAACCAGATCCACCACCCGAACATCGTGGACGTCTACGACTTCGGGCTGATGCCGGACGGCAGCCCCTACTACGTGATGGAGCTGCTCTCCGGGCGCACCCTGAGCCAGGTGGTGCAGGAGCGCGGGCGGCTGTCCGCGTCCCGCGCGCTGGCGTACCTGGAGCCCGTCTGCGGCGCGCTGGAGGCGGCGCACCGCGCGGGCGTCGTGCACCGGGACCTGAAGTCCAGCAACATCCTCGTGGTGGAGGAGGGGGAGAAGCCCCGGCTGAAGCTGCTGGACTTCGGCATCGCGAAGCTCATCCAGCAGGAGCCCGGCCAGCAGGGGCTCACCACCGCGGGCCAGCGCCTGGGCACCGCGCACGCCATGGCGCCGGAGCAGTTCCGGGGCGGCAGCATCGGGCCGCCCACGGACGTGTACGCGCTGGGCGTGCTGCTCTACCAGCTGCTCACCGGCCGCTATCCGTTCCAGTCGGATGATCGCCTGGAGCTGGAGCGCATGCACCTGGAGGCCCCTCCGCCGCGCCCCAGCATGAAGGCCCCGGTGTCCCCCGCGGTGGACGCGGTGGTGCTGCGCTGCCTCAACAAGGACTCCACCCGCCGCTACCCCAGCGTGAACGCCTTCCTCACCGCCCTGCGCGAGGCCACGGAAGAGCCCAACCATGTGGAGGGCCAGACGCGCCTGGTGCTGGCCGTGAACGCGGAGGTGGTGCTCCCCGACGCGGACCTGGACGACGACACCACCTACGCCGCGCTCGCCACCGTCATGGACACGCTGGAGCAGGGCCTGCGCGCCCAGGGCTTCATCCTGGCGCTCCAGACGGGCACCACGCTGCTGGGGGTGCGGCCGCTCGACCCCGGCGGTGCGCCCCTGCACGACCTCCAGCCCCTGCGGGATCTGCAGGCGCAGGCCCAGCACCTGGCCGAGTCCGCCCACGCCCGCGTCCACCTCTGCCTCCACCATGGCGAGGCGGAAACCCGCGGCGATTCCAGCGAGGCCGAGGTGGTAGGCGGCCCGGTCACGCATGTGGCAACCTGGAACGTAAGGGAGCCCGGTGGTTTCGCCGTCACCCGCCCCGCATCCCAGTATCTGGACAGTCCGCTTCCGCATTGAGCCGTCCCGCCCCTCCGATTCCC
>NZ_RAWM01000106.1 GCF_003668875.1 Corallococcus interemptor
TCCCGTCCCCGCCCCACACGCCCGCTCCCTCGGCCAGGAGGCCGAAGCGGTACGCATCCGGGAAGGCGTACACCCGCCCCCCGGCGAGCAGGCGGAAGGTGGACGGCCGCAGCCGCAGCTGGGGCTCCACGAAGGGCGACAGGATGAGGGTGGGACCCGGTACATCCAGCGGGGGCGTGGCCCACGGGTGGATGGGCCAGGACAGCACCCAGTGGGCTCCGTCTCCCCACTCGCGGCGGAGGTCCGGGATGGCGGGCTCCAGGAAGCACAGCGTGTAGAGACACAGCGTGCGCTTCCAGGACACCAGGGCCGGGGCGTGGGGCTCACGCTCCTCGGTCCGGGCCGGCGGCGCGGCCAGGAAGCACAGCAGGCTCCCGGCCGCGACCGCGTGCTTCACGTCACTTGCCCTGGAAGTTGGCCGGACGCTTGGCCAGGAACGCGGCCATGCCCTCGCGCTGATCCTCCGAACCGAAGAGGACGGCGAAGCCCTGGCGCTCCAGCTCGTTGGCGGCGCGCAGGTCCTGGTCCGCGCCGTACTCCACCACGCGCTTGGCCTGGGCCACCGCGAGCGGGCCGTTCTTCAGAATCTTGGCGGCCACCGCCTTGACGTGCTCCATCAGCTTGTCCGCGGGCACCACGTCCAGCACCAGGCCAATCTCCTTGGCCTTGGCGGCGTCCAGGCGGTCCGCGGTGAAGAGCAGCTCCTTGGCGCGGGCGCGGCCCAGCAGGCGCGTCAGGCGCTGCGTGCCGCCGAAGCCCGGGATGACCCCCAGGGTGACTTCCGGCACGCCCAGCTTGGCCTTCTCCGACGCGTAGATGAGGTCGCACCCCAGGGCCAGCTCCAGGCCGCCGCCCAGCGCGAAGCCGTTCACGGCCGCGATGGTGGGGATGGGCAGGTTCTCCAGGTGCTCGAAGACGCGGTGCCCCAGGGCGGAGAACTCACGCGCCTGCGCGGCGCTGATGGTGGACATCTCCGCGATGTCCGCGCCCGCGACGAAGGCCTTGTCCCCGCCGCCCGTGACGATGAGGGCGCGCGTGTCCTCCTTCAGCGAGTTGAGCGCGTGCTCCATCTCGTGGAACGTGGCGCTGTTGAGCGCGTTGAGCGCCTTGGGGCGATCCACCGTGAGGAGGGCGAGCGCGCCGTCCCTCTCGAACTTGATGTTCTGGTAGTCCATGTGCGTGGTGTCTCCGTAAGGGACTAGTACTTGTAGAAGCCGCGGCCGGACTTCTTGCCGTACCAGCCGGCGTCCACGTACTGACGCAGCAGCGGGCACGGGCGGTACTTGGAGTCACCCAGGCCCTTGTGCAGCACCTCGGCGATGTAGAGCACCGTGTCCAGGCCGATGAAGTCCGCCAGCTGCAGCGGGCCCATGGGCTGGTTGGTGCCCAGCTTCATCGCGGTGTCGATGTCCTCCGCGGTGCCCAGGCCCTCCATCAGCGCGAAGCAGGCCTCGTTCAGCATGGGGATGAGGATGCGGTTGACGATGAAGCCCGGGTAGTCCTTGGAGACCACCGTCGTCTTGCCCATGCGCTCGGCCATGGAGCGGATGGTGTTGTAGGTCTCGTCGCTGGTCGCCGCGCCGCGGATCAGCTCCACCAGCTGCATCACCGGCACCGGGTTCATGAAGTGCATCCCGATGACGGACTCGGGGCGCTTCGTGGCCGCGGCGATGCGGGTGATGGGGATGGACGACGTGTTGGTGGCGAGGATGCCGCCCGGGCGGACCACTTCGTCCAGCTCCAGGAAGATGCGGCGCTTGAGGTCCTCGTTCTCCGTGACGGCCTCGATGGCGACGTCCACGTCCTTGGCTTCACGGGCGCTGGTGAAGGTGGCCAGGTTGGCCTCCGCGGCCTGCTGCTTCGCCGCGTCCAGCTTGCCCTTCTCCACCAGCTTCTTCAGGCCGGCCTTGATGCGGTCCGCGCCCTTGGCGAGTCCGTCCTTGTTGACGTCCACCAGCGACACGCGCAGGCCCGCCTGGAGCGCCACCTGCGCGATGCCCGCGCCCATCTGCCCTGCACCGACGACGACGATGTGTTCCGTTGCCATGGCGTCACTCTCCTGTGCCGGCGGCCATAACGCACGGCCCCAGGAGGGTCAACGCCGGTCAACGACTCGGGGCGGGCAGTCTCAACGGGACGACGATGGCCAGGGCCTCACCCACCATCAGCCGGCCGCGGATGACGTCGCGTTTTTCACGCCCCTCCACCTGGAGGAACAGGAGCGTGCGGAAGGTGCCCTCGGGCAGGTCCAGCTTGAAGGACACCTCCATGGGCGGGCCGTCCGCGAAGAAGCGCTCCTCGCGCTTCACGATGTGCTCCTGCTCATCCAGGACCTGGAGGTCCATGGCGCGCACGTCGCCCCAGTCGTCGCCCTCCAGTCGGTAGATGAGCTGGCGCTCCGGGACGTCCGTGGCCTTCCACAGCCACAGGCCCACCGCCACGATGCCGATGAGCACCAGGCGCTTGATCAGCGGGTGCGTGCGCCAGGTCCGGCGCGGTGCTTCGTCCGCCACGTCCCTACTCCCGCTTCGAGCGCTTGGACGCGGGCCGGCGCGCGTTCACGTCCGTGATGACCACGCGCGCGGTGGGCCCTTCCGCGGCCTTCTTGTGGGCCTTGGGCGGGTGCTCCGGCGCGGGCGCCTCTTCCGCCTTCTCCGACGGCACCAGGCGGATCTGCGCCTTGACCTCCACCGTCATGCCGGAGAGCAGCTTGAGGAATTCGTCACGCAGCTTCTCCGACTGCATGAAGCGGCGCAGTTCCTCCGTGACGACGCGGCTGATGTCGTCCTTGGTCTTCTCCGCCTGGGACAGGAGGAAGCCCAGCGCCTCCTTGGGCAGCTTCAGCTGGCCGGCGAGGGCCCGCAGGCCCTCCTCGCCCATGAAGACCGCGCCCATGCCGGCCACCGCCATGCGCCGCACGAAGTCCGGCACGAAACCGCCCGAGCGGTTCTCGCGGCCGGACTGCTGCCCGTCGTCGTCGTCGAACAGCGGATCAGGCGGAAGGTCGTCGTTGCCGGCCGGGGCCATGCGGTCTCCTCTTTTCCGTTGAGTCCTACCGGGCCTGCATCACCGGCAGGGGCACGCTCTTCATGGACTGCGCGGACACGCGCCCCGCCACGGCACGGGCGACGTCCTGGAAGGCCTTGGCCTCCGGGCTGTCCTTGTGCCCCACCACCACCGGCACGCCGGAGTCTCCCGCCTCGCGCACCTTGAGGTCGAGCGGGATCTCCCCCAGGAATGGGATGCCGAACATCTCCGCCGCCTTGTGGCCGCCGCCGTGGTTGAAGATGGGCGTGCTCTTGTTGCAGTGCGGGCAGATGAACTGGCTCATGTTCTCCACGATGCCCAGCACCGGGATGTGCACCTTGTCGAACATCTGCTTGGCGCGCACCACGTCCGCCAGCGCCACGTCCTGCGGCGTCGTCACCAGCACCGCGCCCGCGGCCCGCACGGACTGCGACAGCGTCAGCGCCACGTCGCCGGTGCCCGGGGGCAGATCCAGGATGAGGTAGTCCAGCTCACCCCAGTTCACGTCGCGCACCAGCTGCATGAGGGCGCCGTGGAGCATGGGGCCGCGCCAGATGAGCGCCTGATCCGCCTCCACCAGGAAGCCGATGGACATGATCTTCAGGCCGTGGGCGACCAGCGGATCCAGCGTCTTGCCGTTGGGGCTGACCGGGCGCTTGTCCGCGGTGCCCGTCATCAGCGGCACGGAGGGGCCGTAGAAGTCCGCGTCCAGCAGGCCCACCTTGGCGCCGTGCTGCGCGAGCGACGTGGCCAGGTTCACCGCCACCGTGCTCTTGCCCACGCCGCCCTTGCCGGCGCCCACGAGCAGGATGTTCTTCACGCCCGGCAGCAGCGCGCCGCCGGAGCCGCCCGCGACGCCGCGCACCTGGGCGCCCCACTCGATGTCGAAGGACTTCAGGCCCGGGACGGCCTTGAGCGCGGCCTCCGCGTCCGCCTGGATCTTCCCCTTCATGGGACACGCGGGCGTGGTCAGTTCGATCTTCAGCTTCACCGTGTCACCGGTGACGCGCACGTCCTTCACCATCCCGGCCTTCACCAGGTCGACGTGCAGCTCGGGATCGATCACCTTCGACATGGCCGTCATCACATCGGCCTGGGACACGCTCATCGGGACACCTGAAACCTTTTGAAAACGGGCGTTTGCACGCTCGAAGGGGGGCGGAGATTGCCAGCACTCCGGGGGCTGTCAACGTCGTTTAACGCACATCTCCGGAGCCCGCCCGGCCTTCCACCGGCCCCGGAGCGTGCCCGGCTTCTGGCCGTCATTCGATGGCCGCCACCCGGTACTCGCCGTCTTCCAGCACCAGGCGCACCGCGCGCTCGCCGCCCAGGGGGAACAGGGCCTCGCCCGCCGCCACGCGCACATGGGTGTTGAGGGCCAGCCGGGCGCGGCGCAGGCGCTCCTTCGCCAGGGGCTCACGCTCGAAGTCCTCCTTCAGGCGCTCCGGCGTGTAGCGGGCCCTCAGCGGCGAGGCGAGCAGGCCCCACGCGCCCTTCCAGTCCTTGGACTCCACCTCGTCCAGGAACTTCTTCAGCGCCGCCCGGGGCACGTCCGCGGGGCGGGACTCCACCACGCGCCAGTCCTCGCCCTGGCGGGCCAGCGTGACGGACGGGGCCCGGGCCTCCAGGACGCCGGCTCCGGTCCGGACGGCGGCGGCGCGCTCCTTGCGGGCGGCTTCGTCGGAGTACTCGTCCAGGAAGGCCCCCTCGCCCTCCGGGGTGCCGGTCGTCAGGCGGTACGCCTCCGACAGCCGGTTCTCCTCCAGGGCCTTCGCGTACGCCTCCGCGACGGAGGCCGGTTCGCGCGAGGGCGTGGCGCAGGCGGTGCCCAGCAACAAGAGGCTCAGGGGGGCAAGGCGGGTCATCACTGGCGCGGCAGGGTAGACGCCGGACCCGGGCCGGGCAATGTCCGGACGTCCCTCCCGCTGGTGATCCAGCGAGCAGGCTTCAGCGTTTCAGCAGCCGGAACAGCCAGATGACGATGTCCGCCATGTCGAAGGTGTCCTCCATGTCGAAGGACGGCATGGTGCTCGCGTCCCGGCTCTTGGGCAGGCTGTCCCCCGACACGGCGCCCTTCGGGCGGTGCTCGCCGCAGTAGATGTCTCCGTTGAACGCATGCGCGTGGGGCACGGAGACCTGGATGCCGCACTGGACACAGGCCAGCGGGGAGCGCACGCCCAGGCCTCCCGTGGGCGAGTCCGACGGCGGCAGCGGGGCCGTGGCGCCCGGGGCCTTCCAGGGGTCCGCGCCCCCATCCGTGGCCGGAGCGACCTCCCAGCCCCTGGACACGGGCTGCGCCTTGGGGTGCGTCACGACCGCGTTCTCCAGGGCCTCGAACTTGCCCGCGTCCAGCCAGGTGCCGCCGCAGTGCGTGCACAGGTCCACGTTGCACACGCGCGCGTTGACCAGCGCCAGCCGCGCGCCGCAGCCGGGACAGCCCACGGGCAAGCTGTCGCAGGTGGCGCAGACGGCCATGGCCCGAGGGATGAGGTGCCCGCCCTTGCGGCAGCGGGACGCGGCCTGCTTCGCCGCGTTCAGGAGCGGCTTGAGCGACGGCCGGTCCGGGAAGCGCTCCAGCTCTCCCCGGTCGAAGTACAGGCCGTGGCAGCGCGGACAGACGTCCACCTCCACGTCGGAGGCCTTGACGACGTTCATGGGCTGACTGGGGCAGACCGGACAGGAGCGGGCCATGCCGCGCATGCTAAGGGGCAGTGACCCTCCGTGAAAACCTGGCGTCCGCACTTCTCACCGACGGCGCTGGAGGCTCCACGCCGTGGGGCAGAAGGCATACGTGGCCGGGTGCGCCGCGCCCATCAGCAGCTTGAGCAGGGACAGCCTCGCGCGGGCGCCGCCGTAGCGCACCAGCTCGAAGTCGTCCGACGGGACGCGCGCCTCCTCCAGCGCGTGGCGGCAGACCTCCTCGAAGCCGCCGATGCGGTCCACCAGCCCCGCGTCCTTCGCGCGCAGCCCGGAGTAGACGCGTCCCTCCGCGCGCTGGTGGATCTCCTCCTTCGTCCGGCCGCGCGCCTGGGCCACCAGCTCCAGGAAGGACTGGTAGCTCTCCTCCACCTCGCGCTCCAGCGCGGCGCGCTCGTGTTGCGTGAAGCCTCGCGACGAGGAGAAGAACGCGGCGTTCTCCCCCCGGGCCAGCGTGGTGCGCACGATGCCCAGCTTCTCCAGCAGCTCGCCGTACTCGAACTTGCCCACGAACACGCCGATGGAGCCCACGACGGCGTGGGGCGCGGACCAGATCTCCTTCGCGCCGATGGCCGCCATGTAGCCGCCGCTCGCGCAGATGGAATCCACGTACGCGATGACGGGCTTCTGCTTCGCCACGCGCTTCACGGCTTCCAGTATCTGCTCGGACGCGAGCGCGGATCCGCCGGGGCTCGCCACCGCCAGCACCACCGCCTTCGCGCGCGAGTCCCTGCCCGCCTTGCGCAGCGCCTTCACCACCGTGTCCGCCGCCGCGAACCGGCCCGCGCCGCCGCTGCCCGGGATGATGATGCCCGCCACGTCCACCACCGCCAGCCGGGGCTTGCGGCGCAGCCGGCGCCACTTCACCGGCGGGAACGCGAGCGTCGCCAGGTACGCGTCATATGTGGGCACCGGCGGCTCCTCGTCCTTCTTCGCCTCCAGGCCCAGGTGCGCGCCCAGGTCCGCCTCGTGGACCAGCCCGTCCACCAGCCCCGCCTCCAGCGCCCGCTTCGCGCTGTAGGGGCCCGCGTCGATGATGGCCCGCGCCTCCGCCGGAGTCTTGGCCCGGTCGCGGGAGATGGCGTCCACCAGGACGGCGTAGCGTTCGTCCAGGAAGGTCTCCAGCGTCTGGCGCTGGATGTCGGACACCTTGCCGTCCGTGAAGAGCTCCGGCGCCGTCTTGTAGTCGCCGCGCCGCGCGAAGTGCGCGTGGATGCCCACGCGGCCAAAGGCCTCGCCCAGCACCGTGGCCTCCGCCGCGAAGCCCACCAGCTCCACGCGGCCCATGGGGGCGAGCAGCACCTCGTCCGCCGTGCCCATCACGGGGTAGCCGTCCGTGTCCACCATCACCGCCCAGGCCACCACCCGCTTGCCGGCGGCCTGGAAGTCCGACAGCAGGGCGCGCAGGGCTTCACGCTTCGCGTCCGGAATGGACAGGCCCTCCAGCTCCAGGAGGATGCCCTCCAGCTTCGGATCCGCCGCCAGCACCTTGAGTGCGCGCGCCAACGCTTCCAGTGACGTCACGGTGGCGGGCTCCGGCGCGGCGCCGCCAAGACGGAAACGTTGCGCGGGGCGTGGGCGGTACGGGAGCTCGCCCGCGAGCCGGAAGCGGACCCAGCCAGGTCTTTTGCGCGCCGCCATCAGACGAAAGGGCAGGCCCAGGAGCAGCCGCAGCCCCAGGAGGAGGTTCGCCACGAGGAGGAAGGGAAGGCGGAGCATGCCGCGCGCGTAACGCCCCGCGCCGGGCGAAGCAACCCCTGTTCACCCGCGCCGGGAGGCTCTGTTAGGCTCAAGGCCCATGCCCTCCCCCTCCCTCCCCCGGCTCGTTCTCGTCCTCACCCTCGTGTGGGGCGGTGCTGTCCTGGCGCAACCCCAGCGCCGGCAGCCTCAGGAGTTCCAGGAACGCAAGGAGTTGACCCAGGCAGAGAAGGACGCCGCCAAGGCGCGCGCCATGGGCAACAACCTCAACGGCTACGGCAAGGACGTGCAGATCAAGGAGACGCCCATCCCCTGGATGGCCATCGGCCTCGTGGGCATCGTCTTCCTCGTCGCCACGCCCTTCGCCATCCGCGCCTACCGCGGCACCGTGAAGGAGATGGCGGACGTGAACACCTTCGGCGCCCGCGGCAACGCCACCGAGGACGAGGCCTGATCAGCCTCGCGTAGGACTCACGCCGGACGGACCTCCACGCTTCCGCCCGGCTCCACCTGGATGTGCACCGGCAGGAAGCGCCGCAGCACCTCCGCCTGGACCGTCAGCTCGCTGGTGACGCGAGCCGCGGTGAAGCGCGTGGTGCCCGGCGTCACCGCCCCCAGCCGCCCCGACGCCAGCAGCGCCGCCGGCAGCAGCAGCTGCTCCGCCAGGTGTTCGTCGAGCGCCCCACCCGTCTCCATGAAGCGGGTCAGTGCCTCCGCCGCCTCGCGACCCACCCCTTCGGCGTCCAGGCCTCGCTCGCCCAGCGACGTGAAGCCCGCCACGGTGTGCTCGAACTGCGCCAGCACGAACGTCGCGGAGCCCTGGGAGCGCGTCACCGGCAGCGGCCGGTTGTCCGCCTCCGCGAGGATGCCCCGCTCGCGCAGCGCGGCCACCGCGGCGCGGGACTGACGCTCCGCCACCGCGAAGGGCAGCCCGCCCACGAAGGACATCACCCGCACCTCGCGCAGCACGCCCCGCGCGGGCAGCTCCACGAGCTCCGGCGGCTCCACCGGCGCGCCCACCTCCGCGGTGAACTCGCCCGCGCCCTCCGGCAGGAAGCCCGCGTGGGTGAGCGTCAGCTGCACCGGCAGCCCGTACGCGCGCGCCACCGGCAGCCACGCGCCCACGAGCGCATGGAAGCTGGGCCCGCCCCTCAGGTGCGTGGCGCCCCTCAGCGTGAGCCGCCCGCCGCCCGCGAGCGCCAGCGGATACACCAGGCACTGGAAGAGCCGGGGCGTGCTGCCGGACGCGCCGGCCTCCAGCAGGTAGTCGCCCGCGCGCACCGGGCCGGGGGTGAAGGCCATCTCGGTGCCGCCCACGGCGCCCTCGCTGGTGCCTCCGCATAGCGCCTCCGCGGCGCGCACATAGGCCAGGTGCTGGGGGCGCAGGCCCGCCGGCTCCGGGTGCTCGTGCAGGCCGGTGAGCTGGAAGGGACGGCCGGTGATGAGCGACAGGGACAGCGCCGAGCGAAGGACGTGACCGCCCCCCTCCCCCAGACTCCCGTCGAGCAGCACCCGCCCGGCGTCGGGCCGGTCGTGACCGGTCATGTCCCTCCCGTCATGGCGTGGCGTGGCTTGTCCTGGGCGCGCAGCCTAGCAGACCGCGCGCAAGGGCACGGGTGAACTACTCGTCCAAACCCGGCAGGACGTTCACCTTCAACGCACTGGGCTGCGCCGCCGAGTGGTGCAGCCGGTGCATCGCGCGCACGAAGTCCGTGGGCTTCGCTTCGTAGATGCTGGGCACGAAGGTCTGCGGGTTGCGGTCGATGAACGGGAACCAGCTGGACTGCACCTGCACCATCAGCCGGTGGCCGCGCTGGAAGGTGTGGAACACGTCGTTGATGACGAAGCGCACCTTCGTGACTTCATTGGGCGTGAAGGGCTTGGGCTGCGAATAGCTGTCCCGGAAGCGGCCGCGGAACGGCTCGCCGCGCACCAGCGTCTGCTGCGAGCCCCGGTTGCGCTCACCGGCCTGCTCCTGCTCCTTCGTGAAGCCGGGCACCTTGCCGGGGTTCACGTCCACCAGCTTCACCACCCAGTCCGCGTCGCTGCCCGTCGTGGAGACCCACAGCTCCGCCTCCAGCGGGCCCGCGAGCGTGAGGTCCTTTTCCAGCGGCTCCGTCTGGTAGACGAGCACGTCCGGCCGGCGCGCGGCGAAGCGCTGATCCTCCGTCATGTACGTCCTGGACCAGCCGGGGCTGAGGTCCGTCGTGTACGGCACGGGCTTCGCGGGGTCGCTCACGTATTCGTCGAAGGACGGCGCCGCGGCCTTGGGGGCCTGGAAGCCCAGCGCGCCCTGGGGCTGGAAGAACAGGCGCGTCTCCTTCGTACCCTTGGGCGGCCATGCGTCCAGCTGGCGCCAGCGGTTGGCGCCGCCCTCGAAGACGAACGCCTCCGGCACGGCCGCGTCCGGGCCGCCCTTGAGGTGCTGCTTGAAGAAGGCCAGCACCAGGTCCTGGAACGCGGCGGCCGTGGGGAAGCCGAAGTCCGCGTCCCCCAGCGACGTGCCGTCCGAGCGCATCCAGCCGCCGTGCGGCCACGGCCCCATCACCAGCGTGTTGGCGATGCCGGGGTTCTGCTTCTCGATGGCGGCGTACGTGCGCAGCGGGCCGTAGAGGTCTTCCGTGTCGTACCAGCCGCCCACCACCATCACCGCGGCCTTGATGTTCTTCAGGTGCGGCAACAGGTTCCGCGCCTGCCAGAAGGCGTCGTAGTTGGGGTGCGCGACGATGTCCTTCCAGAACGCGATGTCGCCCTTGAAGTGCTTCGCGTCCGCGTTGGCCACCGGGCCCAGGTCCAGGAAGAACTGGTAGGCGTCCGGGGTGCCGAAGTCGTAGGGCTTCCACTCCACGTCGTCCGTGGGCGCGGGGCGCGGCTTGCCGAAGGTGGAGAAGAAGCTGAAGGCCAGCTGCAGGTTCAGGGCGCCATGCCGGTGCATGTCGTCCCAGAACCAGTCCGCGATGGGCGCCTGCGGCGACACGGCCTTGAGCGCGGGGTGCGAGTCGATGGCGCCCGCGGACGAGTAGTAGCCCGGATAGGACACGCCCCACATGCCCACCTTGCCGTTGTTGTGGGGCACGCGCTTCACCAGCCAGTCGATGGTGTCGTACGTGTCGCTGCTCTCATCCACGTCCTTGCCGCGCTTGTTGCCCTGGTGCGGGCGGACGTTGACGAACTCGCCTTCGGACAGGTAGCGGCCGCGCACGTCCTGGAAGGCGAAGATGAAGCCCTCCTTCTCGAAGCTGGGCAGGGCCAGGGTCTTGGGATAGCGGCCGGCACCATACGGGCCCACCGAGTACGGCGTGCGCGTCAGCAGCACGGGGTAGCGCTTCTGGGGGCCTGCGTCGTTGGGCACGTAGAACGTCGTGAAGAGCTTCACGCCGTCGCGCATGGGGATGCGCACCTCGTACTTCGTGAAGTGCGAGCGGACGTACGCGGCGCGTTCATCCTCCGGGCTCGCGGGCGGCTTGGGCGGCGCGGCGGGGGCCTGCGCGAGGGCGCTGCCGGACAGGGAGAACAGCGCGAGCGCGGCCACGAGGCCATGGCGGTGGAAGGTCATGCTCCCCTCCTCCTTGCGGAAAAAATGCGGGGGAAATTCGGAAGGAAATGCATCTTGGGCGATGGCGCGGGGGCAAGGAAGCTGGAACGCCCGCCGCATCGCGCCGCGCTCGGAGCGTGCAAGGTTTGCACGCGCTCCTCGCGTGCGTGGCACGGCAACCGTTGCAGGCACGGCAAGGCTTGCACGCCTCGCACAAAACAGACGTCCGCTGTGAATTTCACGCGCCCCGCCCGTTCCTTGGACATGGGGGACGCGATGGCGCGCCCCACGGATTCGCAAGGCCAGTGGGAGATGGACAGATGAAGGCGAACAGCAAGACGGTGACGCGGTGGTGCCTGGCGGTGGGGATGCTGACGGCCCTGGGCGCGGAGGCGGATCCGCCTCCCATCAACAGCGCGCAGGGCACGCAGCTGCACGGCTCCGAGCGCTTCGAGACGGTGAACATCCCGCTGGACTCCTTCGAGCCCGCCTCTTCTCCCGCGGGGTTCACGTGCACGAAGAGCGCGTTGATGATGGGTGGGCGGCTGGTGGGCATCCAGTCCTGCTCGGGCGCCAATCCTCCGGTGTGGTTCATGGAGGGCGCGGACCTGGTGGGCGCGACCTTCCGCGCGCCCTTCGAGGGGCGCTCCGTGAAGCTCACCATCGAGGAGGCCCGCTGCCACGAGAGCATCACGGGGCCCGCGGTCGCGTGCACGACGCAGAACCTGGCGGACGGCAAGGCGTTCTGGGAGTACCGCGTGACGGCGGCCACGGAGGACGCCCTGTCCCAGCCGCTGTGTCCCACGGGCAGCGGCTTCGCGCTCGCGGCGCCGCATGCCTGGTCCGCGGGTGGCGAGCTGCTCCCGAACCGCGAGCACTTCACCTTCGCCTGCGCGGCGAAGAACGAGGGCACCGCGAACCTGCCGTTCTTCGTGGGCGGCGGCGTCGTCGCGAAGTGCATCGACTGGGGCTATCCGCCCTGGGCCACGACGTTCCCGCAGGACGTGGCGATGGACTACCACCAGCTGTGCACGCGCATGGCCACGGCGGACTACTGCGGCGAGGGCCGCAGCAACACGCTGGACGGGACGCCCCTGAAGTTCATGGGGCCCAAGGACGCCGTCCTGCTGAACGCGGGGGGCCTGCCGCCCACGCTGGAGGGCTACTCCCTGGAGGCCGTGTGGAAGGTGGATGACTGCGGTGATGTGCGGCCGCTGTGCCTGGGCAAGAAGCGCTGGGACACGCTGCCCCTGGAGGCCACGTGCGTGAACCGCAAGCTCCTGCTGGCCCCGCGTGCGACGCGGCCGTGCGAGTGGATGAACCTGTCCAGCCAGGCGACCTCGACGCTGCTCGTGTCCTACTCGCTCTTCATCGACCAGTCGCTGGTGACGTTCAAGGACGCCAACAACAACTACCTGACGACCACCGCGGTGACGGTGGATACGCAGACCCTCGAAGGTGGCAAGGACGTGACGGGGATCCACCTGGACCTGGACGCGAACGGGGTGGCGGACGCGACGCCGTTCACCGCGCAGCGCAAGGAGGGGCCCATCCTCTCCCCGAAGCTGCCCGCCAACATCCGTGCGCGCATGAGCAACTTCATCAAGCCGCTGTACCGGTGCGTGGACGGCAACGGGCGCTACCTGCTCACGGACAGGTCGACGTGTGACGGCGTGGCCGGCTTCTTCCTCAAGGTCATCAACGGCGACAAGGGCATCGAGGGCTTCGTGTACAGCTCCGTGGACGTCACCAGCACGGGCCAGCGCCGGCCGCTGAAGCTGTGGCGGTCCAAGCTGACGGTGGGCGTCTACGCGACGTCCACGCAGGCCCCGCCCGGGTTCATCTTCGTCCGGGACCTGGGCTACCTGCCCGCGGTGGGGCAGCTGCCGGGGCGCGACCTGTAGTCAGGGCACGGACGCGCACACGCGCATCCCGATGAAGGGGAAGCGTGTGCGCGGCTCGCCGTCGCCGTGGTTGTAGGCGCGGGCGGTGAGCGCGTCCTGGTAGAAGGACCCGCCTCCGTACGCGGGCTTGCCGCTCGTGGCCGTGGCCAGCCACTCCCAGACGTTGCCGGACAGGTCCGCCACGCCGAAGGGGCTGTCGGACGCGGGATGCGAGCCCACCGCGTCCGGCCCGAAGGCGCGCGACTTGCGGCCGTAGGTCGCATCGAAGTTGGCGTCATCCGGCGCGAGCACCGGGCCGTGCGGATAATCGCGGCCGTCCGCTCCACGGGCGGCGCGTTCCCATTCGCGTTCGGTGCACAGGCGCGCGCGAGGCACGCGGCCGGTGGCATCCAGCCAGGCGACGTGCGCGCGAGCGTCCTCCCAGGAGATGCCGGACACGGGGAAGCGGCGCCAGTCCTGCTCCGCGCGCAGGGTCCGGTCCTGGTAGCGCAGCGGCTCCCCTTCCCTCGCCTGGTACGCCACGCCTTCGTGCTCCAGGTGGAAGGTCCAGGTGCCGTCCCGGGCCGGCCGCAGCTCGATGGTGCCGAAGTAGTTGGTGCCTCGGGGCCTGCGCGCGTTGCGCTCGGAGGCGGGCAGTTCTCGCAGCCAGGTCAGCCAGTCCGCGTACGTGACTTCGTGTCTGGCGATGAAGAAGGCGCCGGTGGTGAGCCGGTGCATCGGGCGGGTGCGGATGACGGTGCGGCGGATGCTCTCGTCGTCGCCGCTGCCGTAGAGGAAGCGGCCCGGGGGCACGTAGACGAAGCCTTCCGGGACGTGCTCGGGGATGGTGACCTTCGCCTGGAAGGTCTCTCCGCGCGTGAGCATCACCGGGTAGCGGACGGGCGGCCGGCCCGGGAGCGAGAACGTCAGGCGGTGCGAGCCGGGATCCAGCGTGAGGCCGGAGGTCATGGGCGTCGTGTCGAAGGGCCTGGGTTCGGACCAGCGCGGCGGGCCGCTGGGTTGGGGCTCGAAGGTCTCGACCTGGATGGCGGCGCCCGGCGGTTCGCTGTCCAGCTCCATGCGGATGGGAGTGGTCAGCTTCCGGCTCGTGGTGGCGCTGACATCCAGTTCATCGAGGTGCTGGGTCAGGGCCTTCTGTGCATTGGCGTCGCGGTCGCGCTCCGCGATGAGGATGCGCTGGAGGAGGACGTCGGCGACGCGTTGGTCCAGGGCCTTGTTCGCGCCCCGGCCCACGCGCTTCTGCGCGGCTTCGAGCAGGTCGCTGGCGTCCCGGAACTGGCGGGCCTGCTTCGCGCCCAGGTCCAGGGCCTGGGCCCACAGGGGCTCCGCTTCGGCGGAGCGGTCGGTGTCGAACCGGGTGAAGGCCTCCGCGCGCAGGGCTTCGATGCGGTCATCGAGGGCGCGCGCGTCGTTGATGAGGGTCGCGGCGGCGGCCATGGCTTGCTCCGCGTCGATGCGCCGGGCGCGTTCGTTCCACCCGTTGCCTCCCAGGAGGATGGCCACCGCGAGCCCCGGGAGCGCGAGCACCCGGGTGACTCGGAGCCACCGGGGGCGCGGAGGCGTGATGGCCTGGCGTGAGGTGATGGACTCCAGCGCTTCGCGCAGCGCGTCCGCGGATTCGAAGCGCGCGAACGGATCATGCGCGAGACAGCGCGCGAGGATGGCCGCGAAGGTGGCATCGACACCGGGCACGGCGGCGTCCAGCGGTTCGAAGGTCCGGGGCCGGAGTGGCGCCTCCGCGAGCGGCCCGGGCGTGGGGCCTCCGCACAGTTCGTAGAGGAGCACGCCCAGGGAGAAGAGATCGCTGCGGACCGTGGCCGGTTCACCCCGCCAGACTTCAGGGGCCATGTAGAGCGGCGTCCCGATGCGGCCCGTGGCCAGCAGGTCCGGGGGACCGAGGAGCCGTTCCGGAGGAAGTGGAGTGGACGTCGCGGTCCGCTGCGCGATGGCTGCCTCGGAGCGATCCGTGCTCGTGGGAGGCCTCGGCACGTCGATGGTCGCCGTGCGTCGCGGATCCACCGTTGCATCACCCACCACGGGCACGGCACGCGGTGCTTCGGGTACGGGGACGACGGGCGCCGTCGCCATGTCGAGCAGCTTCGCCACGCCGAAGTCGAGCAGCTTCACCTGCCCGTCCTCCGTCAGCAGCGCGTTCGCGGGCTTCAGGTCGCGGTGCAGCACGCCCTGGCGGTGCGCCGCCGCGAGCCCCTTCGCCAGCCCGATGCCAACCTCCAGCACGCGCGTCCACGGCACCGGCCGGGCCAGCTTGTCCAGGCTGTCGCCTCGCAGGAACTCGGAGACGAGATATGGCCGGTCCTTCACCTCACCCACGCGGTGGATGCCCACCACGTTCGGGTGCTGCACCCGGGCAATCGCGCGTGCCTCCGTGCGGAAGCGCTCGCGCTGCACCTCATCCGGCGCGACGCCGGCGATGAACTTCACCGCCACCAGCCGGTCCAGCACCGTGTCGTGCGCCAGGTACACCTCGCCCATCGCGCCGCGCCCCAGCGGCTGCACCAGGCGGTACTCCCCGAACGTCGCGGGCGGCTGCCACGTTGGAAGCGGCTCGTTCCTCATTCATCCGCCGGGCCGCGGCCTCGCGAGGGCACGATGCGGTGCTGCTTCAGCTTGAACGCGAACGTGCGCAGCGGCATCCCGATGAGCTGCGCCGCCCGCGTCTGCACCCCGCCCGTCGCCTCCAGCGCCTCCATCATCCGCTGGCGCTCCAGCGTCCGCAGCTCCTCCGCCAGGTTCTGGAACGTCCTCGGCGTCTCCGCCCGGCCCTCCGTCCGCGGCTCGGCTTCCGGCTCCGGCTCCGCGCGCAGGGACTCCGGCAGGTGCGACGGCTCCACCACCGGCCCGGGCGACGTGGCCACCGCGTACTCCACCGTGTTCTTCAGCTCGCGCACGTTGCCCGGCCACGCGTGCGCGCCCAGCACCTCCATGGTCGCGGCGGACAGGTGCAGCGGCGGACGGCCTGCCCTCGCGCACGCGTCCTCCAGGAACGCCCGCGCCAGCAGCGGCAGCTCGCGAGGCCTGTCCCTCAGCGGGGGCAGCATCACCACCGCCGCGGACAGGCGGAAGAACAGGTCCTGCCGGAAGCGTCCCGCCTTCACCTCGTCCGCCAGCACCCGGTGCGTGGCCGCCACCACGCGCAGGTCCACCGGCCGCTCGCGCGAATCACCCAGCCTTGTAATCACCTGCTGATCCAACGCGCGCAGCAGCTTGGCCTGGATGGGCAGCGACAGCTCCGCCACTTCATCCAGGAACAGCGTCCCGCCGCTCGCGCGCTCCAGCAGGCCCGCCCTTGCCCGGTCCGCGCCGGAGAACGCGCCCCGCTCGTGGCCGAACAGCTCCGCCTCCACCAGGCTCTCCGGCAGCGCCGCGCAGTTGAGCGGCACGAAGGGCTGCGCCGAGCGAGGCGACCAGTGATGCACCGCCCACGCCGCGTTCTCCTTGCCCGCGCCCGTCTCGCCGTGGATGAGCACCGGCAGGGGGCTCGCCGCCAGCCGGCGCAGCAGCTCGAACAGCCGCGTCAGCGCCGCGTCCGCCACCACCACGGACCGCTCGCCCAGCGCCAGCCGGTACATGGACGGCCCGCTGACCCGCGTCCCTCCTGCTTCCGCCGCCAGCGCCGCCGCCTTCGCCGCGCCCAGCAGCGCGTCCGTCTGCATCCCGTCCCCCGGAGCGGACGCCAGCCCTCCGCGCACCCGCCCGGCCAGCGGCGAGAGCACCGACACCAGGTGCGCCGCCGCGGCCTCCGCCTCTTCACCGGCCAGGTCCGGCATCAGCACCATCAGCGTGCCGCCCACCTGCCCCACCCCGTCCATCAACCGCAGCGCGCCATGGAGCGCCCGCACCAGCTCCCCCTGCGGCACCCGCGCGGACTCCACCTCCAGCGCCAGCACGCTCACCGCCAGGCCGGAGCCGCGCACGCGGTCCAGCTCCTCGGAGAGCCGGGCCCGCAGCCCTTCGGCCTCCAGCGCCCGCCGCTCCGGCAGGGGCCGCTCGCCCCGGTGGAACACCAGCGTCACGTTGCCCAGCGTCACCACGTCGCCGCCGTCCAGGGGCCGCGTGCCCTGCACCCGCTCGCCGTTGACGCGCACGCCGTTGTGGCTGCCCAGGTCCGCGATGAACGCCTCGCCCTCCGCCACGCCCACCCGCGCGTGCTGGCGGCTCACCGACGCGTCCTCCACCAGGACGTCCGCCCCCGCCGCGCGGCCAATCACCACCGACCCCTCCCGGGGCAGCGGCACCAGCGTGGAGGTGTTTCCCTGCACCAGCAGCAGGTACAGCCGATCCGCAGGGGCGGCGTGGCCGGGCCCCCTGCGGGAGTCCTCGGTGTCCATCAGTTCGCGTGACTGCATTCCCTGAAAGAATGCCCAGGCCGTTGAATTCCGGGCAACCCGGTAGTCCCGATTGATTTGCGGGTCAGGCCACGCGCGGTCCATGCTCCCCTGCAAGGAGCGAGGGACTTCCATGGCCAAGACGCTGAAAGAAGGGGACGCGGTTCCGGACGTCACACTGCAGGGGCCGGGCGGCGCGCCGGTGCGGCTGCGCGACCTGCTGGGTGACAAGGCGCTGGTCATCTACTTCTACCCTCGGGACGACTCTCCGGGATGTACGGTCCAGGCCTGCAGCCTGAGGGATCAGTACCAGGACTTCACGGACGCGGGCGCGGACGTGGTGGGCATCAGCACCGACACGCCGGAGTCCCATGAGAAGTTCGTGGCCAAGTACCGCCTCCCCTTCCGGCTCCTCAGCGACCCGGATGGCGCGGCGCGCAAGGCCTTTGGCGTGGGCACCAACTTCCTGGGGCTGTTGCCCGGGCGGGTGACGTTCGTCGCGGACAAGGGGGGCACCATCCGGTACGCGTTCGACTCACAGATCCAGGTGAAGAAGCACGCCGAACATGCGCTGGATGTCGTCCGGTCGCTCACGGGCCAGGGAGCCGCTCCCACCCGTCCGGCCTGACAGACGCGTAAGCCGCGCGTTTCCCGGTAGACTGTTTCCCGACGTCCTGGCCGTGGGAGCCGGGACGTCGCCCCCCTGTCACGAGCAACATCGGGACACATCGGGTGGGCCGGAGGCATGCCATGCGGTTTCACTGGTTGCTGGGACTGTCGTTGTGCGTCGGCGGCTGCGCGAGCCTGACGAAGGACCTCCATTCGGAGGAGGCGGAAGAGGACATCGAGGTCCCCACCGAGGAGACGGTGTACCTGGTGCCGTTGGACGAGGCCCTCTTCACCATGCGGCGCGTCTTCGAGGAGCAGCGCTACGACGTCTTCGACCGCGAGGAGCAGCACGAGCTCTACACCTCCGCGCACGAGCCCGGGATGAACCTCCCCGGCAACCGCACCTTCGAGCGCTACTTCGTGAAGGGCGCGGCGGTGGGCCCGCGCCAGTCGGTGGTCCGCGTCTTCCGGCTGCGCTACCGCGAGCAGGACACGAACATCGAGGTGAAGCCCAAGTGGCTCAACGAGCGCATCCAGGACGAGGAGAAGTACCTCGCCCGGAAGACGTTCGAGCGCTTCACGTTCGACGGCGTGCCGGACATGGAGGGCTTCAAGATGGTGCGCGGCACGCGCGACCTGCCGCTGGAGCGCAAGCTGCTGGCGAAGCTGGAGATGGTGCCGTCGCTGGAGCTGGTGGGTGGCAGGACGACCGCGCCGGTGCGCTCGGTGCAGGTGGAGGGCTGGGGGGAGGACACGGCCCAGCCGGCGCCGGTGCGGTGTGGCGAGCCGCTGGAGGGCGTGGAGCCGCTCCTGACGGCCGGGAACACGGTGCTGGTGGGAGATCCGCTGGGCACGCGCGAGCTGCCGGAGGTGGCCACGCGGATGCTGTGCGACGCGGTGGAGAAGAAGCTGGCGGTGGCGCTGGCCTTGTCCATGCCGTCGGAGGACCAGGGGTCGCTGGACGACTACCTGGCCAGCGAGGGCCGCAGCGCGGACCTGGAGCGGCTGCTGGTGGTCAGCTCGTTCTGGCGCCGGGTGTACCAGGACGGCCGCAGCAGCAGCGCCCTGCTCCACCTCATCGAGCAGGCGCGCCGGCTGCGCGCGCAGGGCCACTCGGTCACGGTGCTGGCGTTCGATTCGAACAAGGCCTCGGGCAACGCGCGTGAGGAGGAGATGGCGAAGAACCTCATCGCGTACCGCCAGGCGAACCCGGACACGTGGCTGTTGGCGCTCGCGGGCGACGTGCACGTGCGCACGAAGCCGGTGAGCTGGAACAAGGACTTCGAGCCGCTGGGGTGGCGGTTGACGAAGGCGCTGCCCGCGTCGCCGGTGAAGGCGCTGGAGGTGGGCTTCGCGCGAGGCTCGCAGTTCTCCTGCCGGTTCAACGTCTGGGAGCAGGTGGACTGCAACGTCTTCGCGCTGAGCCCCTCCCCGGACCTGCGTCAGGAGCCGGGCACGCCGCGCAAGGTGGCGATGTTCAGCGCGCCCACCGAGCAGGGCTTCCACGGCCGGCTCTGGGTGGGGGCGCTCAACGCCTCACCGCCGGTCATCCAGCGCGCCGTCCCGCCCGTGGCCCATCAGCAACAGCCGTCACACGACGCCGCGAAGCCCGCGGACGCGGAGCACTGAGACAGGACGCTATGGCGCCAGGGTGAGCTTCGAGACCTTGCCCTGGTCCAGGTGTGTCCTTCGGCTGGGAGGTGGGGTTCGGCAGGCCGAACGTCTGGAGCGAGCCAGACGAGCCGCCCGATGCGAGCGCGGTGAACGAGGTGAACACGACGGCGAGGGCGAGGAACCTGCCAGGTTTTCTCAGGGCATCTCTGAGAGGGACAGGGGGACGACGTCGTCCTCGACCGCGCGGCAATGCCTCGCACCGGTGAAGACCCTCAATCAATAGCAAGGCGATTGATTGCTGCCAGCGCAATTCCAAGCACGCCTTTGAACGCTTTTGCACCTTGCGCTGACACCCGCGGGCGCGATCTCCTCACCCGGAGTGCTAGATTCCCACTCTCACCAAGGGGGCGGGACCATGCGGTGGCATTGGACGCTGGGACTTCTGTGCATGACGGGGTGCGCGAGCGTCTCGCGCGGACTGGACGGGGATCCACTGGACACGGAGCCCATCCCCAAGGTGGAGCGCATCTACCTGGTGCCGCTGGACGAGGCGATGTTGGTCGCGCGCCGGCTGCTGGAAGAGCAGCGCCTGGACATCTTCGAGAACAACACCACGCACGAGCTGTACTCCCAGTCGTGGGAGATCGGTGTGAACATGCGCGGCAACCGCACCTTCGAACGCTACCTGGTGCGCCCCGAAGAGGTGGGGCCGCGCCAGTCCATCGTGCGCATCTACCGGCTCCAGTACCGGGAGGCGGACGACGCCGTCGAAGAGCAGGTGCCCGAGCCGGGCAGCCAGCGGGCCAACGACCACTACTCCAATCACTTCCGCGAGGTGTTCGCCCACGAGAAGTTCGAGGCCGTGCCGCAGATGGAGGGCTTCAAGCTGCGCCGCGGCTTCCGCGACCTGCCCCAGGAGCGCAAGCTGCTGATGCGCCTGGAGATGGTGCCGTCGCTGGAGTTGGTGGGTGGCAAGGCGTCCATCCCGGTGCGCGACGTGAAGGTGACGGGCTGGACGCCGGAGACGCCGGACGTGGCGCCCCGTTGTGGTGACCCCGTGGAGGGTGTGGACGCGCTGATCACGCCAGGCGGCACGGTGCTGGTGGCGGACCCCATGGGCACCCGCGAGCTGCCGGACGCCGCCGCGCGGATGCTCTGCGACGCCACCACGAAGAAGCTGCCGGTGGCGCTGGCCCTGTCCGTGCCGTCGGTGCATCAGGGCGCGCTGGACGAGTACCTGAACAGCGCCGGCGAGGACGCGGACCTGGAGCGGCTGCTGGTGCTGAGCGACTTCTTCCGCCGAGTGGATCAGGACGGCCGCAGCAGCGCGGGCGTCATCCATCTGCTGGAGGCCGCTCGGCGTCTGAGGGCCCAGGGCCATGCCGTGTCGGTGGTGGCGTTCGATTCGAAGGAGGCGGCGGGCAACGCGCGCGAGGCGGAGATGGCGGCGAACCTCACGGCCTTCCGCAAGGAGCACCCGGACGCGTGGATGCTGGTGCTCGCGGGTGACGTGCACGTGCGCACCGGCGGCGTGAACTGGGATTCAAAGTTCGAACCCATGGGCCACCGCCTCGCGGCCGCCCTCCCCGGCTCCCAGGTGCGGGCCCTGGACGTGGGCTTCGCGCGCGGAGCCCACTACGCGTGCCGCTTCAACGTCTGGCAGCAGGTGGACTGCGACGTGCACGGCATCAACCCGGCGGCGGAGGCACGCCAGGAACCGAACACGCCGCGCAAGGTGGCCCTCTTCGACGAGCCGGGCAAGACGGGCTTCCACGGCCGGCTCTACCTGGGCACGCTGAGCCCGTCCCTGCCCGTCCTCCAGCGCAACACGAAGCCCGTGGCCCAGCAGCAGGGCCCGGAGAAGCCCGCGGAGCACTGATCACTCGCCTGGGGTGGGGAATCCTTCGAAGGCTTCCCATCCGCCTGGAGGCGCCTGAACTCCCAGCGCGTCCAGGCATTCGCGGGCCTGGGCATTCCATCCGGGGTTCATGAGGTTCCCGGAGGGAGTTGCCCCCAGAAGCGCTGCGAGCGCATTCACCCTGGGAGCCGCTGCCCGGAAGCGATCCGCATCCGGGCTTCCCCATGCCTTCGCGCAGTAAGCGGACAGTGCCGCCATGCGGGACTGGAGCACCGCCCGCAGTTCCTCCTCGGGGGCCTGGGTGCACCACCACTCGTAGAGGCGAGGCGCGGCCAGGACGGTCAGGAGGTTGAGCGCTTCGACCACCTGGGTTGCTTCCTGATCCCAGGAATCCTCAGCCACAGATGGGCCCCAGACGCGCGTTGAAGGGCGCCGTGTTGAAGAGCAGTGCCTTGCCAGTCACGGCATCGCCGCTCGTGCACGTGTAGACCGCCCACCCCGTGAAGACGAGGCTCTCCATGCCCTTGATGAAGCAATAGGGGCACTTACCTTCGCCACAGCTCGAAACGAAGCACGACGTGCTCCCGCAGGTGACGGCCGCGGGCCATCCGCGCTTTGTGCATCCGGGGGCTTTCGTCAGCGGAGGCTCCGCATGGGCTGTCGGAACTGGCAAGGCGCTCAGCATGCCGAGTCCCAGGAGCAATCGCACCAGCCTCTTTCGCGCAGGTCGCGGCAAGCGACACCTCTTCGCTCAAGCACCTTCGCGCGGGCCCCGGCCACTCCGGAGCCCGCGCTTGGAATGCCGCGTCCTACGGCACCTTCGCCGTGAGCTGCACGCCGCTCACCACCAGGGCGTAGTCCGCGTCCACGGCCGTCGTCTCCGTGCGCGCGTCCTGGACCAGCTCCTCCGCCAGGACCTCCACCTTCCACGTGCCCGCGGCCGGGTTCGCGAGGAAGACGTTCTCCACGGTGTCGACCTTGTTGGACACGCCTCCGGACGTGGACACGTTGCCCGCCGTCAGGCCGTTGTTGCCCCAGTACACGGTGCCGTTGGGCGCCGTCACCCGCAGGGACAGGTCGTTGATGCGCGCCCGGGCCGCGCCCACCGTGCCCGCCGGATCCGTGTAGACCATCGTCACGTTCAGCTCCGGCTCACCGCTGGCCACCGTGAACGTGTACGTCTTCGTCGCCAGCGGCGTGAGCACGTCCGTCTCGTCCACCACGAACGTCTTCGCCGCGCGGTCGTACAGGCGCTTCAGGTCGGACGTTCCCCAGCCCTGCTTGTTGCGGTCGATGTCCGCGTTGGCTCCGCCCGCCAGCCAGTTGTACTTCGCCGCGCCGTTGATCATCAGCGCCTTGGCCGTGGCCATCTGCGGGCGGCTGGTGAAGACGTCCGCCTTCTTGCCGTGGCCCGCCCACACCCCCTGGTGCCACATCTGGTGCAGCAGGCCGAAGTGGCCCGCCGTCTGCGGCGTCGCGGAGCTGGTGCCGCTGAACTCCGTGTAGGCCGTATCGGACGAGCCGTACGCCCCACGGATGCTGTCGTAGTAGAACGCCAGGTCCGGCTTGATGCGCCCGTCCGCCGCCGGCCCGATGCTCGCGCCCGACGACCAGCGGTCATCCGTGCGCGTCTGCGTGTTGTAGTGCCGGATGCCGCCCACCGAGACGATGTTCTTCGCCCACGCCTGCGGCCGCGAGTTGCGCGTGCCGCTGTTGCTCTGCGACTGCGTGCTCAGGATGGGCGCCTTGAACAGGTAGTCGTCCACCTCCGCGGAGATCGTCGTGTACGACGTCGTCAGCGCGCTGCCCACGCTGGAGGTCTGGAACACCGCGCGGTACGGGCCGCTCGGGTTGATCAGCTCCTGGTTCATCGTCAGGCGGGACTTGGTGCCTCCGAACTGCGTGGCCTCCGAGTACAGGAAGAAGATGCCCTGCCCGCCCGGCAACAGTCCCCGGGCCAGCGGATCCACGCCCTGCGCGAAGTTGTGGCTGTAGCAGGCCGTCCCGTGCAGCGAACCGGACGACGTGCCCGTGCTGTGGATGATGGGCGCGGTGGGCCACTCGCGGTGGGTGGTGCGCAGCTCGGTGTCGAAGATCTCACCGCGCACGCCCTGACCGTTCCACCCCTTGAGCCCCTCGATGTAGTTGGCGCCGCCCGTCTCACGCACGATGTCCATGTCCACCTCGCCGGGGCCACCCCAGCGGTCGATGAACTGCACCTCGTTGGCCCGAGCGAGCGAGGCCAGCTGCTCCTGCGTGAGCGTCGCCTCCACGCGAAGCCCGGCCGGCTCCACCAGGTCCACCTTGCCGCCCAGCCGCTCCACCAGCGCCGTCACGCGGGCCTGCCGCTCCGCGCCGAACTCGCCCAGCATGATGGAGTAGCGCTGGGGCGAAAGCGCCGCCGCCCGCCCGAGCAGCGCGTCCCGCAGCACCGGCTCCAGGCGCCACTCCGGATGGTAGTCCCCCACCCAGCGCACTTCCGGCAGCTGGGCCACGCGAGCCCTCAGCTCCGAGGGCATCTCCACCAGGTACGTGTGATCCGACAGGAAGCGCAGCACCTTGCCGCCCGCGCTCTCAATCGTCGCCCGGTACTCCGGCAGCGGCGTGGCGTGGAACTGCACCAGCGACAGGGTGTTGTCCCGGTCCGCCACCAGCGCGTTGCCCAACAGCGGCGCGGTGCGCGCCAGCGGATCGAACGACACCTCCGCCAGCCGGATGAGGTACTCCTCCTGCTGCACGCGGCCCAGAAGCTCCGTCCCCCCGCGCGTGTACGCGGAGAACGCGCGCTCCGTGCCGTCCGCCTGCTTCTCCCGCCAGACGTGCAGCTGCACGCCGGTGTCCCGCACCACGTCCAGCGTGCGCAGGCCGCTGACCGGCCGCGCCGTCTGGTGGAACACCAGCCCGGACGGGGTCGCCAGGGTGGTGCTCCCCTGGAGCGCCTTGGCCACCGCCGCGCCCGGGGCCTGGGCCTGGGCCCGCGTGGCCGCTGAAGGGGTGCGCTCCGCCGCGAGCGCTCCAGCCGGAACCGCCAGGGTGCAGCCCAGCACCAGCGCCGTCACCGGCCGCCAGCCACCACGAGACGTCGAGAACTGCTTCCGCATGTTCTGCATGTCGTGCACTCCCTTCAAAGTGAGAATAACCTGTAATACGCATTAATGCCGTATTTCAAGTCCTTGCCACCCGATTGCATCAGGGTGTGCTTTTTGCGCTGTGGACGTCCTTTCCCGGGTGGGAACAGGTGGTGCTGGATGGGCGGAAGTCGGCGGAAGCTCTCGGTGCCGACCCCGTGGTCCCGCCGTCCCGGGCGGGGTATGGGACCTCCCATCGATGAGGCCCCTCCCCGCCGCGCGGTGCCCACATGCATGACCTGAACGCGCTGGTCGGCACGCACGACCTGCTGTTCCTCACGCTGGACACGCTCCGCTACGACGTGGCGCGGGAGGAGCTGGAAGCAGGCCGCACCCCCACCCTGGCCGCGCTGCTGCCCGGCGGCCGGTGGGAGGAGCGCCACAGCCCCGCGAGCTTCACCTACGCCGCGCACCAGGCCTTCTTCGCGGGCTTCCTCCCCACCCCCGTCACCCCGGGCCGCCACCCGCGCCCCTTCGCCCTGCGCTTCGAGGGCAGCGAGACGACGGGCCCCGGCACCTGCGTGCTGGACGCGCCGGACCTCGTCACGGGCCTGACCGGGCGCGGCTATCACACGGTGTGTATTGGCGGGACGGGGTTCTTCAACCAGCGGAACCCCCTGGGCCGGGTCCTCCCGGGCCTCTTCTCCGAGTCGCACTGGGACCCCTCGCTGGGCGTCACCGACCCCCGATCCACGGAAAATCAGGCATCACTCGCGGTGAAAATCCTGGGGTCGCTGCCCCGGGAGCAGCGGGTGTTCCTGTTCATCAACGTCTCCGCGCTGCACCAGCCCAACCGGCACTACGTGCCCGGGGCGACGGAGGACTCCAAGGCGACGCACGCGGCGGCGCTGGCGTACGTGGACCGCCAGCTGCCGCCCCTGTTCCAGGCGCTGCGGCGGCGCGGCCCGGCGTTCTGCATCGTGTGCTCGGACCATGGGACGGCGTACGGCGAGGACGGCTACTCGGGGCACCGGCTGGGGCACCCGGTGGTGTGGACGGTGCCCTATGGCGAGTTCGTGCTGCCGGTAGACTCCGGGCCATGACGCGCCTGGAGTCCATGCTCGAAGGCACGCCGTACGTGGCGTACCTCTACGGCTACCCGCACAAGACGGCGTACCGCCCGCTGACGCCCGCGCTGCCGCTGGAGGACGTCTGGGCGAAGGAGCGGCGGGACGCGCTGTTCCTCTACCTGCACGTGCCCTTCTGCGAGATGCGCTGCGGGTTCTGCAACCTCTTCACCGCCGCGGGCCCCAAGGAGGACGTCGTTGACGCGTGGCTCGGCGCGCTGAAGCGCGAGGCCCGCCGGGTGAAGGACGCGCTGGGTCCGTCCACGTTCGCGCGCGCGGCCATCGGCGGTGGCACCCCCACCCTGCTGGACGTCGCGGGGCTGGAGACGGTGTTCGACCTGGCGGCGGAGCTGGGCGTGGATCCGCGCGACGTGCCCATGTCCGTGGAGGTGTCGCCGGAGACGGTGGACGCGGCCAAGGTCGCGGTGCTGAAGGCCCGGGGCGTGGACCGGGTGAGCATGGGCGTGCAGAGCTTCCTGGAGTCGGAGGTCGCCGCGGTGAAGCGGCCGCAGAAGACCGCGCAGGTGGAGGCCACGTTGGACCTCTTGCGGAGCGCGGGCTTCCCCACGCTCAACCTGGACCTCATCTACGGCATCGAGGGCCAGACGGTGGAGACGTTCCTCCACTCGCTGGAGGCGGCGCTGCGGTACGCGCCGGAGGAGCTGTACCTCTACCCGCTCTACGTGCGGCCCCTCACCTTCCTGGGCAAGAAGTCGCGCGCGTGGGACGACCTGCGGCTGTCGCTCTACCGGACCGGCCGGGACTTCCTCCTGTCGCGCGGCTACTCGCAGGTGTCCATGCGGATGTTCCGCGCGGCGCATGCGCCGGCTGCTCGCGGCGCGGTGTACCGCTGCCAGGAGGACGGCATGGTAGGCCTGGGCGTGGGCGCGCGTTCGTACACGGGCTCGGTGCACTACTCGTCCGAGTACGCCGTGGCCTCGCGCGAGGTGCGCGGCATCATCCAGGCGTACATCGAACGGGACACGGCGTCCTTCGGTGAGGTGCGCTACGGCTTCGTGCTGGACGCGGCCGAGCAGCGCCACCGGCACCTGGTGCTGTCGCTGCTGGCCGAGGGCGTGGACCCCACCGTGTACCGCCAGCGCTTCGGCACGGAGGCGAAGGCGGACTTCCCGATGCTCGCGGAGCTGGAGGCGCACGGGCTGGCGCGGGACGTGGACGGCGTGTTCCAGCTCACGGCCGCGGGCGTGGAGCGCTCCGACCTGATTGGCCCGTGGCTGGACTCCGAGGCCGTGCGCGCGCGGATGCAGGAGTACGCCTGGCGATGAAGCTCACCGTGCTCTACCGGGGCCCGCTGTCCGGATGTAACTACGGCTGCGAGTACTGCCCCTTCGGCAAGTGGAAGCAGAGTGAAGAGGAGCTGACGAAGGACCGCGCGGATCTGGAGCGGTTCCTCCAGTGGGTGGAGTCGCGCACGCAGGACACCGTGTCCGTGTTCTTCACCCCGTGGGGCGAAGCGCTCATCTGGCCCTGGTATCAGCAGGCCCTGGCGCGCCTCACGCACCTGCCCCACGTGGAGCGCGCGGCGGTGCAGACGAACCTCTCCTGCCGGCTGGACTGGCTCACCGACTGCCGCACGGAGAAGCTGGGCATCTGGGCCACGTACCATCCGGAGTGGATGAAGCGTTCGCGCTTCCTCGCGCAGTGCCAGCGGCTGTCCGAGCACGGCGTGCGGCACAGCGCGGGCATGGTGGGCTTCCGGCGCTTCGCGGACGAGGCGGAGGCCCTGCGCCGCGAGCTGCCCGGCGACACGTACCTGTGGATCAACGCGGTGAAGGACGGCCTGGACGCGTACACGCCCGAGGACGTGGAGCGCTTCACGCGCATCGACCCGCTCTTCCCGGTGAACAACACGCGCCACCCCAGCCGGGGCCGGGCCTGCCGCGGCGGCGAGTCCGTGCTGTCCGTGGACGGTGACGGCACCGCGTACCGGTGCCACTTCATCAAGGAACCGCTGGGCAACCTGTACGCACCGGACTTCGACGCGGCGCTGAAGCCGCGCCCGTGCTCGAAGGACACGTGCGGGTGTCACATCGGCTACGTGCACCTGGAGTACCTGGAGCTGGACCGCGTGTTCGGCTCCGGGCTGCTGGAGCGCGTGCCGGCGACGCGGCTGTGGACGGTCGGGCTTCAGCGCAGCGCTTCGCGGATCTCCCAGTCGTAGACGGACAGGCCGTCGCGCGTGAGGCCGGGGAGCAGGTCCCCGAAGGCGTTCGCCTCCAGCACGCGGTGGCCGTGGAAGAAGTCCTCGAACATCAGGTCGATGCCCACGTGGAGGCAGTCGTGCGCGCGGGCCACGGCGCGGCAGCTCTCCATCGCGGCCTCCAGTTCCTGGGGAGGCACCGCCGCGTGGAAGGCGTCCAGGTCTCCCCGGTAGCCGCCCAGGTGCAGGTTGGTGATGGGCAGGCGGCTCTGGCGCACGACGGTGAAGGCGGGCTCGCCGCTGATGGTGACGACGCGGCAGTCGAACAGGTCCCCGCCCAGCCGGGCCTTGGGCCGGGACTCCTCCACCTGCGAGCCTTCGCGCAGCAGGAAGGCCAGCACCGCGTCCACCTCCCCCGCGTCCGTCACGCGCCGCACCTTGAGGGAGTTGAACCAGCCGGTGGCGCCCCGGTGCAGGCTGGTGAGCAGCGAGCCTCCCGAGCCCTCCGCCCTGCCCGGCCGGTACACGGCGAGGCAGGACGCGGACGAACCGCAGGACAGCTTCACGAACGCTTCACGCCAGCCCGCTTCGCGCATCCCTGTTCGCAGGGCCTCCGGGGTGGTGATGTCATCGAGGTACGGCGGCACGGGGATGCCCAGGCCCGCGTACCGGCGCGACGTGATCCGCTTGTCGAACAGGTCCGCGATGGCGCCCGGAGAGGACAGCACGCGCCAGCGGGGGCGCTGGGCGAAGCGGGCGGACAGGTCCTCCAGCACGCGCAGGAAGCCCAGGTGGTGCTGCCGGGGGCACAGCACGCGGCCGTGCTCATCCGGCAGGGCTTCCAGCTGTCCGGGCGTCACGGTGTCGCAGCCCGTACCGGTCGCATCCGCATGGCCCCGCTGGAGGAAGGCGCGCTCCACGGCCGGGTCCTCCCCTGCCGCGTCGATGCGGACGATGCGCTCCGTGCCGGGCAGGTCCAGGAGGACGTCGGGTTCGCGGGCCACTGTCTCCCACGCGACGACGTGCGCGGGAGGAAGGCCGGCGCGGACCAGCGCCTCCTGGAAGAGCGTGACGCGCCGGTTCCCGGGGTTGCCGATGATCAGGAACGGCGGCGGCATGCAGGCGGGCTACTCGCCCACGGCGGCGTAGCGCGACTCCTCGTCGTACGGCGTGCGCTGGTTGCCGCTCGCCACGGACTTCGCGACGGTGGCCACGGCCTTCTGCCCCGCCTTGGTGAGGAAGTTCTGGGTGACGTCGAGCGACTTGAGGTGCTGGAAGGCCTTGGCGTTCGCGGCCAGCGTCTGGGCGCCTGCGTCACTCATCGTGCCCATGGACAGATCCAGCGCTTCGATTTGAGCGAGGATCTTCGACCCGGGCAGCGCGGCGCACAGCGCGTCGGTGAACTCGGCGTTGCGCAGCCCCAGCTTGCGCAGGGCCGGCACGCCCTCCGCGTCGAGCAGTGGCTTGAGCTCCTTCACCCCGCCGCCCGCGCCGTAGTTCTCCTGGCCGAACCAGACCTCCAGCGACTCCAGCTTCGGCCACTTCGCCTTGGCGATCTCCTTCACCGCGCCCTCATGGAGACCGCCGGTCTCCACCGTGAAGGACCGCAGCTCCGGCAGGTCGATCTTCCCGAACCCGATCTCACCGCCGCGCACGCGCAGCTCCTGGAGCTGGGGGTAGACCTTGTAGAGCGGCTTGAGGTCGCCCACCTGGGTCCAGGAGATCTCCGTCTCGTCGGGGAACTCGAAGTCGCCAATGAACAGCGAGCGCAGCGGCGGCGCGGGCTTCGCCTTCGCGAGCACCGCCAGCGTGTCGTCGTAGTCGTTCTCGCCGTCGAAGTTGGCCATGCCAATCGTCAGCCGGCTCAGGAAGCGCGCGGACGGATGGGCCAGCAGCTCGCCCAGCAGCTCCGGGATGTCCGCCGTGGAGTCGTAGTCCACCTGGCCCAGGCGGGCCTCGCGGATGAATCCCAGGTGCCACTCCAGCTTGAGGGTCTCGTCGGAGACGGCCTCCATCAACGACTCGCCCAGCAGCTCGTTGGCGTGTGCCTCGATGAGCGTCGCCACCTTCTTGCGAGTGGCCGCGGGTGCATCCAGCGAGGCGTGCTGCAGGAGGATCAGCTCGGCGCGCGGGTCTCCCTCACCCTTGAGCCACTCGGCGTACGCGAGGTAGCCCTTCACGTCGTCGGGCCTGGCGAGGATGGCGGCCTCCAGGTCCGGGTTGACGGCGGACTCGGCGCTGGCCCCGTCGCCGTCTCCGCCTTCGGCGAGCGTGTAGCCCTTGCCTTCCTTCTCGCGGATCTGCGCGTCGTAGGCCTTCTTCGCCTCGGCCTTGGAGTCGAACTCCTCGACCTTCTCCTGGCCGTCGGTGCCGATGCGGCCCCAGCGCTTGGTGACTGTGGAGCCCTTGAGGGTGATCTCCCAGAACTTGCTGGAGCTGCCTTCGGTGAACTCGTAACGGGGCATCGCGGCGTCCCTTCGGCGAAGAACGCACGCGACGCTAGAGGAGCCCTCCGGCAACCTCAAGGCTCAGGGGCGCAGCAGCACCAGCTCCACGCGGCGGTTGAGCTCGCGGCCGCGGGGGATGAGGTTGGGGGCCTTGGGGCTGCGGTCGGCCAGGCCCACGGCCTCCACTCGGGACGGGGCCACGCCGGCGCGGATCAGCATGTCCGCCACGGCGCGGGCGCGCGCGTCGGAGAGGCTCTGGCGCGCGGGCTCGGGGACCTCGCGCGCGTCGGTGTGGCCTTCGACGCGCAGGCGGGCCTTCGGGTCGCGCACGAGCAGATCCACGGCCAGGTCCAGCCCGGACAGCTTGGTGGGCACGGGCTTCTTCTCGTCGAAGCTCAGGGGCTCGGGCAGCTCGATGCGGCCCTCCTGCACCTTGGCGGCCTTGGCGGCCTTGGGCGCGGGCACCAGCGCGAAGGCCAGCGACGCGTCCGAGCCGGCGGTCAGCTCCACCTGGCGCGTCTGCGCGAGGAAGCCCTCGGCGATGAGGTCCACCGTGTACGCGCCCGCGGACAGGGGCACGTCCTGCGGCTTCTTGCCGGGCACGGTGAGCTTCAGGGGCTCGCCCGTGCCGCGCACGAAGGCGGTGGCGTTGATGGGCTTCTTCGACGTCACCTGGAGGCGCAGGCGGCTGGGCGCCACGGGCGTGCGCTCCACCGGCGGCGTCACGGAGACGACGGCGGCACCGGGCTTCACGCCCGCGTCCACGGGCGGCGCCTGGGTGACCTTCACCGGAGCGCCCGCGTCCACGGGGGGCGGCTTCACGGGCGGCGGCGCGGTGGCGACGGCGGGCTCGTCCTTCAGCGGCTGGATCATCTCCGCGGTGACGGCGTGGGTGAGCTTGAGCTTGAGGCGCGGATCCGGCGCGTTGGGCACGACGCTGGGGGACGCCTTCACCACGACGCGCAGGCCGCGCTGGGTCTGGAAGCCGACGGAGGCGGTGATCTTCCAGAGGAAGCCGTTGGTCTCGCTGAACAGGCTCCAGGAGCCGTTGGTGTACGTGACGCGCGAGACGAGGGTGTGCTCGCCGGGTTCGACCTTCAGGTTCGCGAGCCGGTGCACGCCGGGCGCGTTGAGCTCGTCCAGCGACGGCACGGCGAGCGGTTCACCGTCGAGGAGGAAGTCGGTCTCCACCAGGCGGTAGCCGTCCTCGGGCTTGAAGCCCGCGAAGAGCACCTGCACCTCGGAGGGAGACTCCGGGACCATGTCGCGCAGCTGGCGCTCCAGCTCCGCGCGCACCCGTTCCTCGCGCGTCGGTTCGGCGGCGAACGCGCCCGGCGCGAGGAGTCCGGCGAGGATCAGGGACCCGAATCTGAGGAAGGAGGAATCCACGAGGCGCACGCAGCATGGCACAAGGCGCCCCGGGACGATGCAGGGATACATCCCTGTAGGGCGAGCAGGCGGGCAAGAGCGGTCTGGTTTTGGGAGGTGCTTGGCGGCTTCGCGGTGAATCCCACGTTCCAACCAGTCCTGGCATGGGGAGGCGGGGATGGATCATCCTGTCGCGAGCATGGATCCGCGGCCCGAATCCCCTCCGACGCCTGTCCCCTCCTCGCCCAAGGTGGCGCCCCGCTTTTCACGGCGGGCGTGGGCCTGGAGCGCGGTGGGGGCGGTCGTGACGCTGGGGGTGTTCGCGGGGACGGTGAGGGTGGACCGTTCCGTGCGAGGCCCGGTGGTGCTCCATTGGGGCGAGTGGGTGGACGTCCCGGCCCCCGTCGCGGGCCAGGTGATGTCGGTGGACGTGGGGCTCACGGAGCCGGTCCAGGCCGGGCAGGTGTTGGCGAAGCTGGAGACGGAGGCCGGGCCCGCGCAGGTGGTGGCGCCCCTGGCGGCGACGGTGGGCCGGGTGGTGGTGACGCAGGGGGGGCGGGTG
>NZ_RAWM01000107.1 GCF_003668875.1 Corallococcus interemptor
CACGGGGACGGGGGGCGCGGGTGGAGGGACCGGTGCTCCCTCCAGTGAGGCGGGCGAGCCTGGGGCGCCCGCACCTTCGGGCGGCATCTTCGGGCCCGGCTCGGTGGTCGCGGGGCTTCAGGATCGCATCGAGGTGCAGCGCCATGGTCCGCTGGAGGAGCGGCGGGTGGCTCGCGCGAAGCAGGATGCTCGCAAGCTGGCGTCGCTGATGAAGACGCTGGACCTGGGCGGAGACGCAGCGTGCAAGAGCACGCTGGACGCGCTCTGCGAACAGCTGTGCGAAGCGCAGAAGGTCGTCGCGCAGGCGGTGCCTCCGCCGGGCCGCCCTGTCGGCGCGCTGTCCGAGTCGCAGGAGATCCTCGCCCGCCAGCTTCGGAATCTGCAGAAGCGGCAGGCGGAGGCCCTGGCCGCGCTGGAGGAGGCGCTGGCCCCCTGCGCGGACGAGGACCCCACCGTGCACGCGGTCCGGCTGGACCGGATGGTCACGTTCCTGGATGCCTTCGTGAACAGCCTCATCCAGGAGGCGCGGGATCAGCTGGTCCTCTTGAAGGGCAGCGAGGCGCTGAACCGGGCGGACCTCGCCTTTGGCGCGGAGGCGGGCGTGGCGCGTCCCCTGGGCGTGGCGGCGTCCGGCACGGACAGCCTCTATCTGCTGCCGTTGACGGATGCGTCCGGGCTCACGTCGCAGGAGCCTCCGGTGCGGCCAGGAGACTGGTTCGTGCTCGCCGAGGACGTGGAGCGGCTGGGCCCCGGCGGCGCGAAGGGCACGGAGCGGATCTACCGCGAGGCGCTGCGTGTGCTGCGCGTCCGATTGGAGGTTCCGCCCGGTCAGCGCACGCCGATGACGCAGGTGACGTTCCAGCCGCCGCTGTCGCGCGCGTACGCCTTGGACGGCGTGGTGCTGCTGGGCAACAACACGCTCGTCAGCGAGGGCTCCACGGTGGAGGAGGTCGCCGTGCCCGCGTGGGACTTGCGCACGGCGCCGCTGCTGCATGGGCCGGTGACGTGGCTGCGAGACCCGAGCCGCGCGGGAGGCCGCCGGCCGGAGGTGTCCCTGACGGTGGGGGGACGTGCGTGGCATCCGGTGGACTCGCTGCTGGATGCCGCTCCAGATGAGCTGGCCTTCGCGGTGGAGTCCCTACCGGCCGGTGCCGCGCGGCTGCGCTTTGGCGGCGAGGACCACGGTTCAGCGTTGCCCCTGGGCGCGGAGGTGCGGGTCCGCTACCGGGTGGGGCGGGGGACCGATGGGAACCGGGCCGCGCTGCGGCTGCTGGCGATGGCGACCCCGCATCCCTGCGTGGAGAAGACCTTCAATCCGCTGCCGCTGAGTGGTGGGACGGATCCGGAGGCACCCGGGCTGGCGCGCGTGCGGGGGCCCGCGACGGTGGGCGCGATGGACCGGGCGGTGTCGCTGCCGGACGTGCTGGCGTTGACGCGGGTGTTCGACGGCGTGCACCGCGCGAACGTGTTCCGGGATGGCGTGCGTCGCCGTTCGTTGAAGGTGGTGGTGGCGGGGCCGGAGGGAACGGCACTGGGGACGTCCGACCTGGAGGCGCTGCACGCGCATCTGGCGGCGAGGGTCGCGCCGGGAGTGGAGCTGCACCTGACCAACCGGCAGCGCGTGGACGTACGGCTGCGGGTGCTGCTGCGCGTGGTGAAGGGCGCGGATCCGGTCGCGGTGCTCCAGGAGACGCGCCTGCGGCTGGGCGTGGACCGGGACCCGGAGCGCGAGCTGGGGCTGTTGGATCCGGACCGGGTGGAGCTGGGACAGGACCTGCAGTTGTCGGACGTCTACGGGGCGCTCGCGGGGATCAGCGGGCTGCGCTCGGTGGTGGTGCAGCGGCTGCATCGTGAAGGCACTCCGCCGTCCCTCTTCGAGCGCATCGCCACCGCTCCTGGAGAGCTGCTCGCATGGGCCCCGCCGTCCGGCGAAAGCGACGGCGTCGCGCTCACCTACGAGGAGGCCCAGGACCTATGAGCCCCGCGTCAATGCGCCTGGCCGGTCGTCGTTCCACGCCCCGGGACAGGGAGTCAGTCCCCCGGGACGAGGATGGGAGAGCTCCGCGTGGATGCCCTGGCGGAGGCGGACTCCACGAACCTGTCCGACTGTCGGACAGGTTTGAGCATCCTGAGGAGAACCCCACGCACGGGACAGGGCGCTGCCGCAGGACCTGGGATGCGGACTCCGACCTCCTGGGCGAACGGATGAGAGCCCGGTCGGGGCTCCCCCTGGGCGGCGCTCTTCCAAAACCTGTCCGACTGTCCGACAGGTTTGGACAGCCTTGGGCCGACCTGGCCTGGCGCGTCAGCCTTCGTGGCTGGGGGATGCCTCCGCTTCGGCTGGGCTTCGGAAACCTGTCCGACTGTCGGACAGGTTCTGGCCGTGTGGCGCCGGAGGGGGACGACAGCTGCTGCACCCGCGAGGTGCTGCGTCCATGAGTCTTCCTTCTCAACGGTTGATCCAGCTGCTGCCCGGCCTCTACTCGGCTCGGGATTCCACGATCGTGGACCAGCCGTTCCTCAAGCTGCTTGCCGTGCTGGGCATGGAGCTGGATGCGTTCGGCCGCGCGGTGGAACAGCTCTGGGATGATCACTTCGTGGAGCGCGCGGAGGCCCAGGCACTGCCGCTGCTCGCGGAACTCATGGGGGCTCGGTTGCTCACCGACGACCCTCGCGTGCAGCGTGGCGTGGTGGCTCGCGCGGTGGCGTGGCGCCGGCGGAAGGGCACGCTTGCGTCGCTGGAGGAGGTGCTCTCCGTCACCAGCCTCTGGGACGCGGAGGTGGATGAGTCCTTCCGCTCGCTGCTGGAGACCCAGGACCTCAATGACCTGCTGCCGTGGCGCGGTCGCAGCGCGGTGTTGTGGGATCCCATCGGCCTCGCGGATCCGCTCACCCGCCGCTCACCCGGCATCGAGCGTCCTCGTGACGGCGTCCCGGAGCGGACCCCGCTCATTGGCGTTGCTCCGGGTGAGACGCTGGATCAGGCCCTGCGCCGGCTGGGGAGCGCGGATGCGGGCCGTGTCGCCGCTTCGCCTCGCACGCTGGACCTGCTCGGCTGGGCGTGTCCGGATGTCGCTCTCATCCGCACGGCTCGCCTGACGCCCGTGGAGTTGGAGGAGGTCGCTCCTTCCACCGTGCAGGCCCTGCCCAATGGCTACCGGGGCTTTCGCGTGGACCCGCTGGACCGCGATGGCCCCCTGGTGTGGCTCAAGCCGCTGGAGCGCGCGGACCTCACCGGTGGCCTCACCGCCCGCCATGAACCCGCGCCTCCGTCGCTTGTCACCGGACGCACGGCGGCGATGCTGCTCACCCCCACCTCGCTGGCGGAAGACGCCGATGCCGCCGAACGCGCGGGCGCCATCACCGTGTCCGTCGATGGCATTCCGTTGGTTGGACCGGAAGCCCTGCCGCTTCTTCGCGGGCCCCTGCCCACCGCGCCCGTGGGTCCCGCTCCCACGCTCCGGTTCGCGGACCGGGGCCGGCCTTCGCCTGGCGACTCGTGGCGGCTGACACTGCTCGCTGCTCGGGAGAACTCGGACACGGTGCTGCTGTCCACGGAGCTGGTCGCGGATGCTCTGAACACCGTCACGGTCGCTCCCGAAGCGAACCAGCTCCTGGGCGGCACCACCGCGGCGCTGCTCGTTGAGCGATTGAGCGGCGAGCCCCGTCTTCGCGATGTGGACGGCTCGTGGCGCACGCTCACCGTGGGCCTGCGCCAGGGACCGCCTCGCAGCAATGCCGTCCGCGTGGAGCTGGCGGGTGCGCCATGGGTCGCCCGCATCGAGCAACACCTCGCGGATGGCAGCCTGCGCCTGGCCCGCTTCGATGCGAGCGCCGACGGTGCACCCTGGCAGGTCGTGGAGCTGGGCGGCGCGCTGCCTCCGGATGGTCCGGGCATGTCCCTGGCCATCGCTGGAGACTCGCTGTTGCTGGTGGCTCCGGACGGCACAGGGAAGCTGGGCGTGTGGTCGGTCACGGGCCTGGACACCGCGACGCCGACGGGAGCGCGGCTGGACACTTCGAGTCCTCGGCAGCCCGCAGCACGTCTGGCCCCCAGCCTTTGCGTGCGTGGCGGCCGGCTCTTCGTCTTCGGCGGGGACCTGGGCGGTGCTCCCACCGGAGACCTCTGGTCGCTGCCGGTCACGGGTGGACCTTGGCGGCCCCATGCGGTTCGGAACCGCCAGGAGCGCAAGGCCGCGACGCTGCTGAGCACGCCGCAGGGACTGGTGCTCCTGGGTGGCGAGGCCGTGACCGGTGAGCTGGCCGTGCCGGTGATGTCCTGCGACCCGGCGTCCGCGAGTCCGGTGTGGCGTCCGCTGGCCCCACTGCCCATCACCGCGAACCTGCCCGGCGTGCTCGTGGCGACGACCACCAGCGAGGGTGTGGAGGCGCTGGTCTGGGCGGACACGACGCGTCCGTGCCGGATGACGCTCAAAGCAGGTGAGGGCGCGTGGGTCGCGGGGCCGCTGGAGTCCGCCGGTACGAACCCTCCGGTTCCGGGGGAAGCGCTGTACGCGGACGGACGCGTGCTCGTCGTGGAGCCTGCGCCGCTGCCCGCTTCGGAGGTTGTCTTCTCGCTGGGCGGGCGCGGCTATCTGGCCTTCCTGCCGGAGCTGGCGCTGCTTCCGGATGAACTCCTGCGCTTCAACGTCGCCAACGACGGCGCCGTGTTCATCGAGCCTCGCGAGGGCCAGCCTCTGCCGCTCGATTCCCGGCCCGGTGGCGCGTACCACTCGCGGGATGCCTCCGTCGCAGGCGGTGCTCGGCGCTATTCGGTGCCCGGGCGGCTGCGGCGCCATCCGTTCAAGCTGCGTCAGCGAAGCCTGGGCCCGTGGACGGCGCTTGCTCCGAGCATCGCCTCCGGCATCGTCGCGGTGGATCCGCGCCTGGGCCGCGTCGTGCTCCAGGACGACGCGCCCGTGGGGCGTGTCACGGTCTCCACCCGGATAGGGCGGGGTGCCTCGATTGGCGCGGGACTGCTTCCGCCGGACCGCCGTCCTCCCGCCGCGTGGGCCGAGCCGGACTTCCCGTTCATCGACCCACCGGACCAACCTGGAGACCGCGCCAACACGGGCCTCCCCGTCACCGCGTGGATCTCCCCGGAGCGTGCGGGCGGAGTGCTGGCGGCCAGTGGTCAGGAGCGGCCCATCGTCGCGACCGTCGCACAAGGGATCCAATCCGGCGCGGCTTCGGTGCAGGTGGCAGGTGTCCTGGCTCAGCCCGGTGGTTCGATCGTCCCGGGAGGCTCCAGCTCTGGAGCAGCTTCGGCTCCGGCGACCGAAGGCCAGGCGCGGCGCGGCCCCTTGGGCGTCACTACCGGCGTGCCCCCACCGCCGACAGCCGGAGGCCCGGGGCAGCCCGTTGTCCCGAACATCGGAGAAGGGGCTCCCTCCATCTCGCCTCCGGTGCTGGGGATCATCGGTTCTCCGCGTCTGGCTCCGGAGCGCCTGTCCCAGGGGCTGGACGCGGGGCTGTCCCTGTTCGCCGCGGACACGGGCGCGGTGCCTTGCATCGGCGCGGATGAGCATGGCCTTTCGCTGGCGCTCTACCCGGGCTTCGGTGGCAGCTCGGCCACTCGCGTGTGGCTCGCGGGGCTTTGGCTCACGGGGCGGCTGGACCTGGTGCTCGCTCGGGGGCAGGCGGACCTGCGTTGGTGCAACCTGGGCGCTCCCGGACAGGTGGGCCTGTGGATGCCCGGCGGTGGGCACCAGGACATCAGCGCCCGGCGCTCCCTGCCTCCCGCCGACGTGGAGCTGCGCCTCTACGGCTGCATGGTGGGCATCATCGAGCTGCCACCCTGGGTGCACCTCATCGCCGCGGGCTGCACCTTCGACGCGGGAGACCGCGACGCCGTCGCCATCCGCGCGGCGGGCGCGAGCGTGCGCCTGCGGCACTGCACCGTGCTGGGCGCCATGGAGGCGGGCGTGCTGGAGGCGTCCTCCTGCGCCTTCGCGGGCGAGGTGCGCACGGACCGGCCGGACCTGGGCTGGCTGCGCTACTGCCTCCACGCTCGCGGCGGACAACCTCCGGTGTCGCACCAGTCGCGGGTGCACACCGTGTCCTTCCAGTCGAACCGGCAGACGGACCCGGGCTACCTCGTCCTGGCCGACAACAACGGCCCCGACGCGCTCCACGCCTCCGAGCGCGGCGGAGTCCCCGGCGCCCACGGCGAACGCTCCGACCACGAGCGCGAACTGTACGAGCGCACCGACGACAGCATGCCCATTGGCATCACGCCCTTCCACGCCGACCGCAGCCAGGACGACCTCATGCGGATGAGCCGACCATGACCGTGAAAGCGTACACCTCCAGATCCCGCTTCGACGAAGCGAGGCGATTCTCCGGCGTCTACCAGCAGATGGGGCGCATGAGCCTCGACGCCGACTGGAACGAGGAGGTGCGGCTGCGCACCGTGGACGCGCGCCGCCGCTCCGCCGACGTCGCCGAGGGCTCACCCGATGACGGCTTCCGTATCGTCGACACGTACCTCGTGGACCCCATCCGCAACGTGCTCGGCTGGACGGGGCAGGGACTGCCCGCGGACGACGAGCGCACCATCCCGCGCGAGTTGCGCCTGGACCGCTACGACACGGAGACGCTGCCCTTCGTGGTGCGCAGCCGGGGCCACATCGCGCTGCGCCGCACGCTGCCCGTGCCGTTGGACCTCACGGCCGTGTTGCGCTCGGACGGCACCTCCTTCACCGCCGCCGCGCTCGTCATCGGCCTGCGCTTCGAGCGGCCACCCACCGATGATGAGTTCATCGACCTGCGGGTGGTCGTCACCGACACGGACGGCAACGAGACCGTCCTCCCCACCGGCCTGGGCCAGCGCCCCACGGGCTGGAACGACGTGCGCATCCCTGTCTCCGCGTTCGCGACCGTGGACCCGTCCAAGCTGCGCGCCTGGGGCGTGCTGGGCCTGCCTCCCGTGGCGCGCACGTGGGTGAGCGCGCTGCGCGTGGAGGACGCGGCGCTGGGCGCGGATGTCGTCATCCGAGGCGGTGACGGGACGCTGCCGGGCGCGGGCCGCATGCTGCTCGACGGTGTGCGCGTCTTCCTGGAGCAGGACCTGCGCTACTCCGCGCAGCCGGACCTGCCGGAGGCACCTCCGCTGGCGGCGCTGCCCACGGACGGCTCCCGACATCACTTCCTCTTCCTCGACTGCTGGGAGCAGACCACCACCCAGTACGACGACACGTTCCTGGAGGAGCCCGCGCTGGACGGGCAGGACACCACCGTGCGCCTGCGGCTCGTCACCCAGGTGCGCGCGCTCCAGGGCCTGTCAGCCACCGACGCGGAAGACCTGCCCACGCCCACCAGCGGCGCGCGCCTCACCACCAACATCCCCCAGGGCGCGCTGCCGGACCGCTTCCCACCGGAGCCGGTGGATCCGTGCCGCGACCGCTGCCTGTCCACGCAGAACGCCTCCACGGGCGAGGGCTACACGGGCACCGACAACCTCCACTTCCGCGTGGAGTTCTTCCGGGGCGGCGCGCGGCCCGTGGTGCTGTGGTCGCGCGACAACGGCTCCACGGTGCTGCCCCTCACCGCGCCCGCGGCGGCGGATGCGATGACGCTCCAGGTCTCCCCCGCGAGCGCCGCGAAGCTTCGCGCGGGAGACCTCGTCGTCATCGAGGACCGCGTCACCCGGCTCCAGCCGGAGGGCCCATCCCTGCCAGTGCTGCGCAGGCTGCGAGGCGTCCAGACGGACACGGGCAAGCTGGAGCTGGCGGACGCGAGCGCCGTGCTCACCACCGACCCCGTGCCCCTGCCCGTGGGCGGCACGCTGGGCCGGGCCTTCAGCCCCGAGCAGGGCGCGGTGGTGCGGCGCTGGGACGGCGGCGATCTGCTGGTGCCCAACGTCCGCTACCGCTTCGACGACGGCATCACGCTGGCCTTCGCCAACACGGAAGGCCGCGCGACGGAATACTGGTCCTTCACCGTGCGGGTGCGCGCGGCGGACGGCGCGGCTCGCGGCGAGGTGGAGCAGCTCACGGACGCGCCCGTGCACGGGCCCGTGCACCACTGCGTGCCACTGGCCCGCGTGACCGGCGGAGCCGTACGCGCGTTCGAGGACCTGCGTCCGCGCTACCTGCCGCTCGCCCAGGTGCGCGACCGGCTGGTGGAGCTCTCCGAGCGCGTCATCGGCCCGGGCGTCTTCACGGTGGTGGTGGGCGACGGCGTGCGCAGCTTCGGCGACGTGGACCAGGACCTGCTCGAAGGCATCACCGGCGACGAGGCGCTTCAAGCCGCGGTGGACAGCCTGGGCGGGCAGGGCGGCTCCATCTTCGTGCGCGCCGGCCGCTACAAGCTGGAGCACCCGGTGCTCCTGCGCAACCTGTCCTCCGTGCACCTCCTGGGCGACGGCGAGGCCACGGAGCTGCGCACCCAGGGCTCCGGCGGCGCCTTCTTCGTGGACCGCTGCGGCCTGGACGGAGACCTGCGCATCGAGGACTTCAAACTCGTGGAGGCCCCCTTCGAGGACGTGGTCATCGGCGGCGGTCTCCAGCCCACGGTGAAGGCCGTGAAGAAGAGCGTGGCCATGACGAACGGCCAGCGCTTCGTGCCGCTGGTGGAGGTGGACGACGACCGCGTGCTGGAAGAGGACGACGTGAAGCACCCGTCCGCCGAAGCCGACTTCGTGGACGTCGTCACCAACCGCATCAAGATCCTCGTCCCCGGTCAGGGCCGCGCGGCGGGCTCCGTGGTGGCCACGCTGGTGCAACTGCGCAAGCTGCAACGCCAGCACCCGGGCCAGCCCCTGGAGGACGTGCCGGAGGCGAAGCCGCTGCTGGACGCGCTGGCGACGCTGCCTCACGGCGTGGTGACGCTGGCGGACTCCAGCGGCGTGACGCTGCGCCGCTGCCTCATCCAGGCGAACCAGGCCGGCTCGGAAGCGACGGGCGTGCTGGTGACGGGCACGTGCGCGCGCATCGTCATCGATGAGAACCGCGTCGGCGCGGCCACGGGCATCGCGGTGGCGCCATACGCCCCGTACCTCGCGGAGCGCTTCCTCGCGGCCTTCCCTCGCGCGGGCCTCTTCGTGGACTCGCTGGCCATCACCAACAACCGCCTCCAGCCGCTGGGAGACGCGACCACCGGCATCCACGTCGCGGATGGAAGGCTGGCGGGCGTGGAGGTGCGCGGCAACCGCATCCAGGGCTTCCACGTGGGCATCCTGGTGCAGGACCTGGTGGAAGGGGGACTCGCGGGGCCGGTGGACCGCGTGGTGGTGGCGGACAATCAAATCCTCGGCTGCGCGGCCGTGGGCATCCAGGTCGCGGGCGACGGCGTGGACGTCGTGGGGAACGAGATTCGCAACGCCGCGTCGGACGGCCTGTTCCAGGTGGGCATCCAGCTGGCGGGTAGGGCGCTGCGCGTGCGCGAGTCGTGGATCTCCCTGCCGGCCGTGCCCGCCGCGTCGGTGCTGGGCGTGGTGGCGGGCATCGTCGTGGGGGACGGCCTGGATGACGGCGCATCCAACGGCCGTCCCGCCTCGGACGTGGAGGTGGTGGACAACCGCATCGAAGGCGACGGCGAGTCCACGCCGGGCTTCGGCATCCTGCTGGGCGGCCCTCAGCCCGTCTTCGACGTGCGCATCCGGGGCAACGTGGTGCGCGCGCTGGGGGACGCGGCCGTGCGCGTCTGGGGCACGGGCGGCGCGGTGGGGCGCCTGCGCGTGGAGGAGAACCGCTTCGAACAGGTGGCGCTCGCGGACGTGCCGTCGCAGGAGGACACCACGCAGGCGCTGTCCCTCCTGGACCCGGGCCTGGAGGCCGTATTGAGCGCGGACGCGCGGGCCCGGCCCCGGCCGCTGGTGGAGGCGCTGCTCGCCAACGCCACGACCCGCGTGCGCGCTCCCCTGGACGCGGCGCTGCGCTGGTTGGAGCGGCTGACGCTCCGGGGCGCGGTGGTGCTCGCGGGCGTGGACGAGGCGCAGGTGCGCGGCAACCGGCTGCTCCAGGTGGGGCGCACGGACGCCTACGCCGCGCCCGGCCTCCCGGACGCGGAGGTGCGCGCGGCGGGCATCGCGGTGGTGTCCGGCTCCGGCATCACCGTGGAGGACAACGAGGTGGACGGCGTCCACGCGCCGGTGGCGCGGACGCAGCCCCCGCCGCCGCCAGGGCCGGTGAAGCTGCCTCCCATCACAGTGGTGCTACAGCAACTCAGTGTCACCAGCACCACCGTCCGCCCGGAGCGCGCGGACGTGCACGGCGCCGTGGTGGGCATGTACGCCACGGTGTTGCGGTACACGGGCGCGAACGTGGACGGACGCCAGAAGATCGGCCGGGGCCTGTACGGCCCGCTCGATACCGTGGTGACGGAGCTGGGGGACGTGGGGACCGTGCCCGACGCCATCCTCAGCGCGCTGGCGAACGACGTGTCGGATCTGCGCGCCGCCCAGGGCTTCAATGACCACACCCAGACCTCGCACGCGGTGCGCTCGTCGCTGGCTCGCGCGTCCAGCTTCACCGCGCCGGACCCCGTGTCCCAGCAGGCGTGGGACATGGTGGCGCAGTTCGACCTGGCCACCGTGTCCGGCAAGGCGGCCGTGGCGAGCGTGGCGGACCGCATCAAGGGCGCCTTCGACTCGCTGGTGCAGGGGCTGCCCTCCGACACGCAGGACGGTCTGCTCAAGGCCCTGGCCCGCGTGCAGGGCGGACCGGACAACCTGACCGCGCTCGTCACCCTGGCCGCGGCGTTGAGCCAGGTGGCCCAGCTGCGCGAGGCGCAGGCGCAGCGCGCGCGGCTGCCCGTCATCGGCCAGGCGGTGGGGCCCAAGAAGACCATCATCGGCACCTTCGCCCAGGCCGCGCTGCAACAGCTGCCGCTCCAGCCGGGCACCCGGGGCGCGAAGGCCAACACGGACGTGCTCGTGCAGCTGCGCCAGTCCAAGGATGCCCTGACGGATCAGCTCCAGCAGCTCAACCCCGCGCTGGCCACGCAGGTGGAGGCGGATTACCGCGACGTGGAGCGCACCGGCGGCCAGGTGCAGCCGGTGGTGGACCGCATGCGCGCCACGCTCCAGCAGGTGCTGGGCTTCACCACCGGCGTCCTGCCCCCGACGGACGTCGCGCCGGAGGACGGCGAGCGCGTCGCGGCGCAGGGGCTCACCGCCACCATTGGCCTGTACGCCACGAACCTGGACCGGCAGGCGGCGGGCCTCGTCGCCGAGTCCGAGGACACGGTGGAGAAGCAGCTGCGCGCCTTCGGCACCGCGGTGGGGCAGCTGGGCGAACTGGTGAGCGGCGACGCGGAGCTGTCCACGCTCTCGTTGCAGGCGCACCAGGCGGTGCTCAACGCCATCGCCCAGCCGCAGCAACGCATGGAGCAGGTGGCCATCGCGCGAGGACTCCTGGACCGCATCCGCGTGCAGACGCTGGACGTGCTCCCGGTGCCCATCCCCCTGCCGCCGGTGCCGGTGAAGGCGGAGCCGCTGGAGCGCTGGGTCTCCGCCCTGGGCGCGCTGGTGCTGGCGGTGCGCGGCCTGGCGCCGGGGCCGGTGCTCAGAGGCTCCCTGCAGCTCTACCTCTCCCAGTACGACCGCGTGCTGGACATCGTGGGCATCCAGGGGAAGTTCCGCACGCTGGCGCTCCAGCGCGTGAGCGACGCCATCACCGCGCTCACCAGCGGCAACGGCGGCGCGCCCGCGAGCCAGGCCCTGCACCTGCTGGTGGACGAGCCCGCCACCACCGCCGCGGAGGCCGTCCTCAAGTCCAGCGCGGTGACGGCGGAGCTGGACGCCGCCGCGGTCCTGCTGCGCGTCGCGGAGCAGGCCCTGGACCCGGCCGAGGACGATGCGTCGCGCGTCGCCCGGCTCCAGGAGTACCTGCGCCAGCGCGCGGACAAGGTCTCCGCGTCGCTCGTCGCCGTCGTCACCGGCATGCAGAAGCTGGACGGCATCCTGGACGTGCTGCGCAAGTCGCTGGAGCAGCTGGCGCGCGGCGAGGCCCCGGACCCCGGCGACCTCGTGGACCCCGTCTTCGACACCTTCCCATCACCCGCGGACGGCCTGTTCGTGTCGGGCGTGCAGGGCCGCGTGCGGCTCTCGGGCAACACCGTGCGCGACACCGTCACGGGCATCACCGCCCTGGGGGCCGCGGGGCACCTGCTGACGGAGGCGCCCACCGACCCGGGCTCGCTGCTGGACGTGGAGGGCAACCGGCTGGAGGGCTGCGCCGTGGCGGGGCTGCGGCTCCTGCCGGACCTGTCCGTGACGGTGGTCTCCGGCAACCACCTCTTCGCGTGCGCGGGGCTGCCCACCGCGGGCGAGCCCGGCCTGGGCCAGGCGGTGGCCACCTTCGTGGGCTCCGGCGAGCTGGTGGTGAAGGGCAACGTCTTCCTGGAGAGCGGCAACGCGCTGCCGCAGGCGGTGCTCCACGAGGTGGCCATCGACTGGCGGGGCGAGACGGTGGTGCGCGGCAACACCGTGCGGCACGCGGGCGGGGGAGGCGGTGGCGCGGGCGTCCTCGTCGTCACGGACACGCTGCCCGTGGACCTGGTCGCGAAGCTGTCGCGCGTGCCGTTCCTCGCCACGGATCCGGTGCCCAAGCCGGGCACGGACGGCCGCAGTCTCTCAGGCAGGCCCACGCCGTCCGCCATCGCCACGCTCGCGCCGGTGCCTCGCGTGGAGGACCTGGTGCAGCTGGGCTCCCTGAAGCAGAAGTTCGCGACGGGGCCGGTGCTCAACCGCGCGCTCACGGTGACGGCCGCGGACTTCCCGCCCTCCGTGAGCGCCAGCGCGGCGGCCTCGCGCTACCTCACGGCGTCGGCGGCGCTGCCGCGGCCCCCGCTGGTGGACTTCCTGGGCAGGCCCATCCCCATCCTCCCGCGCCCCGTGGTGAAGGCGACGCGCGGCGTGCAGGTGGAGGGCAACGACGTCACCGCGCGCGGGCCCGCGCTGCTGCTGTTGGGCAACGGCGGCGCGGTCATCTCCGTCGCCATCTCCGGCAACGAGCTGCGCAGCGAGGGCGGCGTGGGCGCGGTGTACCTGCGACGCGCGGACTCCACCGTGTTCAGCGGCAACCGGTGCCAGTGCCTGGACGCGGTCAACGTCGTCGTCCTGCGCGTGGAGCGGGCGCCCGTGACGTTCACCGGCAACGTGGTGCTGGGCGCGGAGACGGTGACGCCGCCCCGGCCGGTGCTGCGCCCCCAGTGGACGATGCCCGCGGACAAGCTGACGCTCCAGATTCCCGTGGGCGGAGGCTCCACCCTGGGCGTGCCCCTGGACCAGCAGCTGCTGCTGGGCGGCCTCCAGCGCCGGCGCGACGTGGCGAGCGACGCCTTCTCCACGCTGCTCGCGGAGCTCGTCACCCAACCGGTGCCCCTCCCGCCCCAGGTGGGCATCCCCTCCAAGGGCGTGCTGGACGCCCCCACGATGCAGGACGTCCGCTCGAAGCTGCCCGCGAGCCTGGACGTGAACATCGCGGCACGGACGCTCTACGGCATCGCGGTGACGAAGGACGACTCACCCACGAGCGCCCTGCGGGACCTGGTGGACCGCGTCGCCATGCACGCGGACAGGCCCGAGGACGTGCAGGGCCAGGTGCGCTCCGTGCTCGCCGCGGCGGAGGGCGACCCGAAGAAGGCCCTCCAGCTGGTGGACAAGAGCGTGCTCGGCATCGACTCGGCGGCGGCCACGGTGAAGGAGAGCATCCTCAACGTCTCCGTGCTGCACGAGGTGCTGGCGGATTCGTTCTACACGGGCACCACCTCCGGCCCCAAGCCGGTGCAGGACGCGGGCATCGTGCCCCTCCCGCCGGAGCCGCCGCCGGATCCGTATGCCCACTCCGTCATCATCCTGGGCGGCTCGCGCGTGGCGGCCGTGGGCAACGCGACGACCTCCGGCGTGCACGTCCAGGAAGCCGACGCCGTGGTGGAGCTCAACCCGTAACGAGGACACCCCATGCCCGACCCCTTCGCCCTCAGCGGCCGCGTCGCCCTCCAGCGCACGTCGCTGCCCGAAGTGACCCTCTCCGCCACGCCGGACGCGTCCGACGCGAAGGCCGCGGCGCTGGAGAACCTGGCCGGCACGCGCGCGAAGCTGGACGTGGACGCCGCGGTGCTCCAGGCCCTGGACGTGCGCATCTCCCGCCTGCCGCCAGTGCCCGCCGTGCCCGTGACGCTCCAGGACCTGGTGCGCGCCGCGCGCCGCAGGCTCGCCTCCGAGCGCCAGCGCGACGTGGGCCTCTGGGTGGACACGCGCGCGAAGCTGGCCACGCGGCTGACGCAGAAGCTGGAGGAGTGATGCGCAAGCTGCTCGAAGCCAGCATGGGGCAGCGCTGCTACCTCTTCACCACGCTGGGCCACGTGTACGTGGGCCTGGTGGTGGAGCTCATCGACGACGTCGTCCACCTCACCGGGCCGGACGGCGCCACACCCGTCTACATCAACCTGTCGGACGTCTCCGGCGTGCGTCAGTACGACGAGGAAGACGACCTGGGGAGCGCGCGATGATTGAACACCTGCTGCAGCAGCTCATCGAACGCACGGAGAACCGCTACTTCGGCAAGTACCGGGGCTACGTCACCAACGTGTCGGATCCACTCAACCTGGGGCGCATCCAGTGCGTGGTGCCGCGCCTGATGGGGGACGTGGCCACCGGCTGGGCCATGCCGTGCACGCCGTACGCGGGGCCGGATCAGGGCCTCTTCGTGGTGCCGGACGTGGGCGCGGGCGTCTGGGTGGAGTTCGAGGGCGGAGACCTGTCCCAGCCCATCTGGAGCGGCATGTGGTGGGGGCAGCCGGCGCTCGCGGACCTGGGCCAGCCGGACTCCACCGCGCGCGTGGCCCCGGACACCAGCGAGGTTCCCAAGCACGACTATCCGCCCCAGTCCGCGGTGCCGGGCGTGCGGATGCTCAAGTCCGCCACGGGCCACTACATCGTCCTGGATGACCGGCCGGACTCCGCGCGCGTGGAGATCCACGACCGGCAGGGCAACCGCGTCATCCTCTCCTCGGAAGGGTTGGACCGGCTCATCAGCAACGAGCGCACGGTGAACGAGGGCAACCGCTCCGCGGAGGTGGACGGCGACGACCGCCTGGAGGTCGCGGGCAAGCAGGACGAGACGGTGGACGGCGACCACACCCGCGACGTGGGCGGGAACGTGTCCCTGCACGTGACGGGGTCGCTGACGGAGAAGGTGGACGTGGCGGGGTACTCGCGCAAGGTGGGCGACAGCGGCCTGAAGGAGATCGTGGGCGGCCCGCGCGAGGACCGCATCCAGGGCAGCCACACGCGCATCATCTCCGGCGCGTCGCAGGAGACGGCGGTGGGCGGCTATGGCCTCACGTCCGGTGGCAACGTGAACGTGGCCGCGGGCAAGGCGGTGAAGGTGGCCGCGGCGATGCCGGACCTGCCGGGCCCCTCCCTCAACGCGGTCTCCATCGACGCGCTGGCGGGCAACGTGTCCATCAACACGATGCTGGGTGTGTGCCAGGTGGGCGGCCTCTCCGCCATCTCGCCCATGGTGCTGGGGGACGGGCTGGCCATCCACTTCACGATGCTGGCGCAGATCCTCAAGGCGGTGAACCCGATGACGGTGGCCGCGTACGGGCCGCTGCTGGACGTCTGGGCCTCGATGACGCCGATGCTGGACTGGTCCTACTTCGGCTTCGTCAAGCGCATGCCAGTGGGGTGACGCGATGAAGGCTCCCGACTGGAAGCCCCTGGAGGCGTCCGTGCTGCGCGAGCGGCTGGAGGAGGTGAAGGCCCTGCTGCTCCAGGCGGCGGCGGTGGGCGTGGCCCAGGACGCCGAGCGGCTGGAGCGCCTCATGGAACTGGAGAAACGCACCCGGGAGGACGCGCGTGGCCGAGTTCAACGACGCCGCTATCGCTGAACTCCACGGCGCGCTGGAGGCCTGCTGCGAGGACCTGGCCAAGGCGCTGGAGGAGGCGGAAGGCACGGACGCCGAGGGCGCCGAGGCGGGAGCCGTGCCCGCGTGGCGGCCGCTGGCGGTGGGCGTGCCGCCGGGGGTGGAGCAGCTGGTGAGCATCGTCAAGCCGCCGCTCAAGATCATCATCGCGGTGCTCCAGTTCGTGCAGGCGCTGCTCCAGGCGCTGGCGTCCATCCTCCTGGGGCTGCCGGATCCGTTCCGGGCGCTCATCCTCGCGGCCTACGGGCTGCTCAAGGACATCATCGACGACCTGCTCAACGCGGGCGCGTACCTCTACGCGGACGCGCCGGGCATCGGGCCCACGGAGACGAACCTGGCGGAGACGGGCTTCATCCCGAACATCCCCAAGGACTTCAATGCGGGCTTCGCGCTGGAGCGCCCGCCCGTGACGCCGGACGGCTTCGCGCGCTGGGCGGGGCGGTTCGTCGCGTCGTTCGATGACCCCGGGGACGACTCACGCCCGACGGTGACGGACGGAGCGCCGGTGCAGGCGGTGTTCATCGTGATGGCGGCGCCGTCGCTGGATGGGCTCCGGCAGGCGCTGTACCTCCTGGGCAAGCTGCTCAACATCAGCGCGTTCAAGAAGGCGTTCGAGAAGTACCCCAAGGGCTCGCTGGACCCGCGCCGCAGCCGGGTGCGCGGCAGGCCGGTGAAGCCGGACTGGAAGTCCGCGCGCATGCGCGACCTGTTCCCGGACCTGGAGAAGCTGCTCATCCTCCCGGAGGCGCTGAGGGCCCTGCTCCTGTCGGTGGACAACCTGGCCACGCTCCTGAGGAGCCTCGCGGCCGCGATGCAGGACAAGGTGCAGGTGTTGATGAAGCTGGCGCAGGCGGTGCAGGCCATCATCGACCTTTTGAACGCGCTCAAGTCCTCGGGCATGTACGCGCTGCCGGTGTCCACGACGGGCGGGGTGGCGGGGCTGAAGCAGGCCTTCCTCACGGCGGCGAACCGGCCACCGGGCGGCTACGTGGGAGGCATCTGCCTGCTGGCGGCGGGCCCCAACCTGGCGAAGGCCGCGATGCTCTGGGAGCTGCTGGGCCTGTCCGCCGCGATGGACCTCGCGTCGGGTGAGCTCACGCTCCAGGACGTGAAGAAGGCGTTGGCGGAGAGCGAGGCCGGGCAGGTGCTGGAGGCGAGCACGGACGAGGTGAAGGACGCCTGGGGCAACCTGAAGACGACGGCCCAGAAGCAGGCGGACAAGTTCGTGAACGCGGTGGAGAAGGCGCCCGAACGGTTCGTGAAGGCAGTGGGCCGCACACCGGAGGAGCTGAAGGCCGCCGCCGAGCGCAGCCGCTCCACGCTGGTGGAGGTGTTGGATCAGTCGAAGGAGCACGTGGAGGAGCAGAAGGAGATCCTGGAGGGGATGCTGTCCACGAAGCACGCCCAGCGCCGGGGAGCGCGGTCGCTGGCGTTGGGGCTCGGAGGGCCCGGCGCGTCCGAGCGTCCAGCGAGCCCGCAGCCGCCGGCACCGGACCCGTCGAAGAAAGGAAGCGGCCCGTGAGTGCGGTGACGCGCCTGAGCGCGGAGCTGGACGGGTGGCAGGCGGCCTGGAAGCAGCTGGAGGCGTTCCTGGACCGCATGGACGGCGTGGCGGATCAGGACGCGCCGAACGTCCAGACGGTGTGCGCGCTGCTGCCCGTGTTCAACGTCATCGAGCGGGCCCGCCGTCGCGCGGTCGGCATCGCGCTGGCACCGGCCCTGGCCGCTTCTCCCCGGGGCGAGGGTTTGCCGTCGGTGTCGGTGGGCTCTCTGGCGGGGACGGAGAGCCGCCTGCCGGGAGTGGAGGAGCTGGAGTTCGCGGTGGGCACCATCGGCGCGGACGGGGACGGAAAGCTCACGGGGGCGGCGTCGCTCGCGGGCACGGTGACGCTGTTCGCGTTCCGGGACGAAAAGCACGGCGGCGAGGTGGCGGTGCGCGTGCCCACGTATGACTTCGGTCCGCTGGCGGCGAGCGGCACGGTGGACGACGCCATCGACGCGGGCCTCTTCACCACGGACCAGCGCAAGGACGCGGCGGAGAGCGGCGTCGCGGAGCTGGGGACGTGGACGGGCCTGCGCGGTACGAGGCGGGCGGAGCTGAAGACGACGTCGGAGACGGTGTCGCTCAGCAGCGTGCTGGACGGGCTGAGCGTCTCGTCCGCATCCAGTGCCTTCGACCCGGTGGCGTCGGGGGCCACGGCTCGACAGGCCGAGTGCCTGTCGGACCGGAACGCGCTGCTCCAGGCCAAGGCCACCCTGGAGGAACAGGGGGCGGCCCCGGAGTTGACGGATGCGCTCCAGCGCGCGGCGGATTCACTGCAAGCGTCGGCGACGGACTACGGCGCGGTGGCCACGGCGCTCCAGCCGCCACGCACCGTGATTGCGTCCGTGACGGGGCTGGCGTCGCTGAAGACCACGCTGCGGCGAGCGGATTCCCCCGGCATCCCCGGACAGCTGTCCAACGAGCTGACGACGTTGGACATCGAGGCGGGGAAGGGAATGGATGAAGCAGTCGCGGCGCGGCTGGCGTATCCGGATGGTTCGCTGCGGATGCTCCGGACGCTGGAGTGGTCGCTGCGCTTCCACTGGGTGTTCCGCCAGAGGTGGTTCGACGCGCGCAACCGGGCCGCGCTGACGCCCATGTTGAAGCAGGTGTTGAAGCCGTTCTGCGACAGCCTGACGCGGGTGCTCGCGGGACAGTCCACGGGGATACCGCTGGTGGGGCCGGTGGTGCTCGTGAAGGACGCACTCACGCAGGCGACCACGTTGTCCGTGACGCCCACGGTGGACCTGGGACAGGTGCAGCCAGGTCACGTGGCGCACGTGGGAGGAGACCGGCCCACGCTGGCGCTGGTGTTGGGCTGGGACGTGAAGCCCGGGGAGAAGCGGCTGCGCATCGCGCCGTTGAACGTCTCCGTCGCGACGGACGCGAAGCTGCCGGGAGTCGCGGGAATGGTGCGGAGTGGGTCGTCCGTGGACGGGAGCGCCGTGTCGGTGTCGACACAGGAGCTGCTGGACGGGCACTCGGCGGCGGGACCGCAAGCGGACGGCGTGGTGCAGGAGGTCATCGCCCTGGGCGGGAAGCTGAACCTGATCCTGGGACAGGGCGGAGGTGCGCTGGGGCTGGTGCCTCCGGCGGTGGCTACGCCGTACGCGGGACAGACGTTCAAGCTGTTGCCGCCCGTGGAGGTGGGAGCGACGCGGCTGTTCCTGGACGGCATCCCGCCGGCGAGCACGTCCGGGCAGGTGGCGAGGCCGGGCGAGCTGCTGCTCGTGCGCGGAGCGGACGACGAAGGCACGTGGTGGCAGGGAGTGGCCACTGTCGACACCGTGGACGTGCGCACAGGAGCAGCGGCCCGAGCGGACGACGAGGTGACGACGCCCACGCCGCTGTGCTGCGAGGACGATGAAGAGGTCGTGGTCATCACGCTGCGCGACCTTCAGTTGCCGAAGTCACTGGTGCGAGGCGTGACGCTGCGGCGCGACTTCAAGGGCTTCGGAGGCCCGAGCCTCGCCACGGGAGTGATGCTGCCCATCGAGCTGGATCCGGGCACGGCGAACATCACGGAGCAGGACGGCGGCGTGACGAAGACGGTGCTGAGGGACCCGGAGCTGAGGGCCGCGACCACGGTCCTCAAGTCCTGGCTGGGAGTGCCGACATGAGCGAAGCAAGAGACGACGTCTTCGCGGTGGCCGCGCTGCTCGCGGAGCTGGACCGGGTGCTCCATCCCCTGGAGCGGGGAGAGCGCGGAGACTTCAAGGTGGATCCGCCGCTGCCGCCGTCCCTGCCAACGCCAGGAACCCAGAGGCGGGCAGGGGAGCCAGGCCGCACGGTGAAGACCCCGTCCGGCTTCAGAGCCATGTTGCCGCAGACCCAGCGCGAAGTGACACCCGCGGAGCACAGGCTGCCCGTTCAGGCCGCCGTGATGCCCACCGTGATTGAAACCGTCGCGCCCGTTCGCCGTCGTGTCCCGCGACCCGAAGGCTCGCCAGTACGGAAGGAGAAGGAGCCACCGGAGCCCCGCTCATCGGTCGTCGAAGTCGTTGAGGACCATCCGCGCCCCGCGCCCGTGGTTCTCACGGTCGCCAACGCTCCAGAACGCACGCGGAAGGTCACGGAGGCACGCCCGGGCCGTCCTCGAGTCCAGGCCCTCCAGGCTCCTTCCCAGGAAGACACCACGGCGCCCCCCGTGAAGGCGGAGGCTCCTGTCTCCGCCTCTGTTGGCGAAACACAGGTGGAAGCACCCCACGTACCAAGAAAGCGGACGCCGCGGCCTGCCGTGGAGAGAAGCACTGAACGCCCAAGGGTCAGCGCAAGGGTCCCTGAGTCCCCCACGCGCCGCCATCGCATCGCGCGCGCCATCCCACTCCAGGCTCTTCCCATGGAGTCTGGGGCGCCGCCTGCTCAGGTCACGCCACGGAGCAGGTCACGCCGCGCCCCGGAGCACCCACAGGCACCGGAGCCACGAAAGCCCGCCCCGTTCCAGGATGCGTTCGGACCACCTCGTCATGACCGACGGGGCCGACCCGATGCGGTGACAGCTCCGCCTCCCACCGCACAGGCCGAAGAGTTCACCCGAACGCCAGCAGGAACCGTGCGGCGCCCCACACCCGGGCCGGTGCACATCGAAGTGAAGACGTTGCTTCCTCCACCGAGAGCCGAAGCCCCGCCCCAACAGGAAGCACAGGCTGAAGAACTCCTCTGGACAGAGGAGTCACCGGACTACGAACTGGAAACCAGCGAGCGAGCGTTCTTCATGAACGGCCGTCGCATCACGGCGCAGGACGCGAAGGCGCTCCATCAAGCGGAACAGCGGCTGCGGCGCAGGATGGCCGGCCGTGCGCTGTGGCGGAGGCGGGGATGAGCGCTCTTCCACCCAAGCAGCGGTTGGGGCACCTGCTGCGTTCCCTCTCGAAACACCTCCCGGGCCAGCTCGACGGCCTGTTGGAGAACGCAAGGTTCAACGACGGCGCCGCCGCGCTTCAACGGCTGACGGAACCCGCGCACGTGGAGAACGCCCTGGCGCGCATGTCACCCGAAGAGGCCGGCTGGCTCGCGGACCAGCTCACCGAGCGTTGGTCATGGATCGCCGGCGTCCAACTGGATCCCGAAGTGGCCATCGTCGTGCCGGAGGAAATCTGGGTGGGCTCGGAGCCCATTCGACTGCCGTTGTCGCTCGCGGCGGTGGGATTGGATGAAGGCTTCGAAGCCGTCTGGGAAGGAGCAGTGCTCCCCGGGCCGCCGTCGTCCAAGGCCACGCTCCACGCAAAACCACCCGAAGGCCATGCCCCCGGAGTCGCCCTCATCCGCGCCCAGGTCCGCGCGAGCGTGAAGGGCCAGCGCTGCGTCCTCATCGCGCAGGCGCAGGTCGCGCTGCGGAGGCCATCGGTCGTGGTGAGTGACGACCGGCGCAGGCTGCTGGCCCAGGATCAAACGGGACGTCCGGCGGTGGGTTGCCGCCTGGAGATCGGCCCGGAAGTGCACCGCACCGGCCCGGGAGGCCTGGTGGAGCTGGAAGTCCCAGCACCGCCCGGCGTGTCGCTCAAGCTGGAAGGAATCCCCGCCGGCCGCATTCCAGGAGGCAATCCATGAAGACGATGACGCCCCAGACGCGGAAGCCACCCGAACGCAAACCCGCGATGAACAAAGCCATCGCGCCCTCGCAGCAGCCCAAGGCCGACCGCCCCCGCGCTCAACTGGGAGCCGCGGCCACGGGGCCCTCGATGAAGGCCGCGGCCGGAGGCAGCTTCAAGGCGAAGAGCGCGCCCCGGACTCTATCGAACCCCAAGGTCCGGATGCCGAAGAAGTAGCGCTAGGGAACCAGCACCCACCGCACGGCCGCTGCATGGGCCGCCGCCACCTCTCGGCGCAAGGAGCACAACGGCTGCTCCCGCCCGCCACACAGCAGGCTTCCTCGAGCCCACTGCGGAAGCAAAGCCACGAGCTTCTCCACGCCCCAGGGCGAAGCCCGCGAAGCGCCGTCGTCCCGCATGGAATTGCCCCACGGGAACAGCCGCCCATCCGGTCCACGGGCCGCCATCTCCCATTCGTCACTGGAGGGCAGCCGCAGCTCCACGCCTTCAATGCGCGACAGCGCCGAGCAAACCTGCTCGGCCTCCGCGAAGGAGCAGGGCACAGGCTCCTCCGCGTCCGGTCCCGCCGTGCCCACGGGCCCCTGCGAAGCCGCCAGTGCCCAGGCCGCCGCGGCCCGGCTCACGGGCACACGCGCCACGAAGAACCCCGGTGACTTCACCTGCCGCAGCGTCGGTCCCGTCCCCAGCCAGTGCTCCACTGGCGGCACCCACCGCGCCTCCAACCCGGAACGCCGCAGCCGGTACGTGCCCTCCCGCTCCACCACCGCTTCGGGCAATCCCTCCGGACGAGGCCCCAAATCCACGGGCGTCGAAAGCGAATACAGCAGCAGCGTCGGGTCATCCTTCACGTCAGCGGGCCCGGACAGCGCGCGCAGCAGCGGCTCCATCCGCTCGCGCTTCAGCGGCAGCGGCCGGCCCGAGAGCACCTGGACCACCAGGTCCCGCAGGTTCGAATAGAACCGCCGGTCCCTCGGGTCCGCACCCTCCCGGGTCGACGTGGGCATCCGCGCCGCTTGCAGCGCCGGCAACACCGCCCGCGCTTGAAGCCGAGCCGCCGCCATCACCGCCGTCACCCGGACCTCCGCGTCCGCGTCCACCAGCGCGGAGTTCAGCACCGCGTCGATGTCTGGATTGGACGCCGCGTAATCATGGATGAGCCAGCGCAACACCTGCCGCCGGTGCTCCTCACCCGGCAGATGCGCGAACAGCACGGACCGGTCCGGATGCGCCTCCTTCTCCGCCTTCAGCCGCTCGAACGCCTCCTCCGTCCCATCCGGCACCAGCGACGCGAGCACGCGCTCCGCCGTCCGCGACACGCTGAACTCCGGATGGAAGCGCAGCGCCGCCACGCGCTCCATCGACGAGCGCTCACGCAGCGCCTCCGTCGCGAGCAGTCCCAGCAGCACCGTCTTGGTCTCCGACGACGCCAGCCATGCGGCGACCTCCGCCGCATCCGCCACCGGCACCTCCTTGCGCACCGTGGCCCACGCCTCCACGGCATCCCGCCCCGTGAACCCAAGCACCCTCAGCTGGAGCACCGGGTTGAACGAGTAGTGGATCGTCGTGTCGGCCAGGCCCTTCACGTACGTCGCCAGCTCCGGCTCGCCCGGGATGAGCGGAGGCGTCTGGCTTTCGGACTGGAGGAACCAGCCGCGCGCCGACAGCAGCCGGTCCATCCGCTCGAAGGAAAGTTCCGGCAGGGCGACGAGGGTAGGGGAGCGCATCAGGCCGGCTTCACTCGCGCGTGCAGCGATTCACCCACCCGCGCCACCGGCCGCCCCTCCACGCCTACGAAGTACGCGCGAGCCGCCCACAGCAGGTCGCTCCACGACGCCCGCTCCGCGGCCTTGTTCTTCGGAAATCCCTCCACGAACGACTCCCACGCGGGCCGCACCGCTTCAGACGGCGCCCCGACCTTCATCGCCGTCGCCAGGTAGCGCACGAAGCCCTGGACGTTGAAGCCGAACTGCTCCCCGGGCGTCAGCGTCGCCGGAAGCTTCCCACCCCCCACCAGCTTCGCCGCCAGGTCCGGCTCCCCCAGGCACAGCGCCACCAGTCCACAGCGATAGAGCAACAGGTCGTCCTGCTTCTTCGCCGACGCCGCGATGGCCTCCAGCCAGGCCTTCGCGGGCGAGGCCTCCACCAGCCCCCGAGCGGCCCCGCACACCTCCGCCGCGTTCACGAAGGACAGCACCTGGATGGCGACGCGCGGCGGATCCACCGAATCAAAGGCTCGCCCGGCCTGTCCCAGCGCGGGCTCGCACAGTGGCACCAAGGGCTCCGCCGCCGAGCGGGCCTCCCCGGCCCCCGTCAGGACCACGAGCGACGCCAGCACGTCCGCCAGCGTCCGCAGGTGCGTCACCGGGGTGTTCGGCTTCGCCAGCGCCATCGCACTGAAGCGCTTCATGAGTTCCCGCGCGTGGGCATCCTCGCCCCACTCGGAGGAGAAGAGTCCGGCCCACGTACCCGGAGCGCTGTTCGAGGACCCGGCCATGTCATCCCTCACGAAGGCTTGCGCTGCCGGAAGATGGCCATGTGGTGGTTCCACCGGGCACGGTACGCATCCTTGACGGGCGCGGCGGCACGCTGCAATTGCTCGAGGAGGCCACCGTCCTCCGCCTCCTTGCGCAGCTTCGGGATGAACTTCAGCTCCATCTTCAGGCCCGCGTCCTTGTCGTGCTGGAGCAGCCGCCGGTTGAGGGCCTCCCAGGCGTCGAAGTCGAACTCCCGCGCCAGCTTCAATAACGTGTCGATCTCCGCCTCGGTCCGCGTGAACTGCTCCAGGTATCGCGCCACCGTCCTGTAGGCCTTCTTCTCCTCGGGCGCCCCCGCGTGCGTGAGCAGCAGCCCCTTCGCGATGCCCACGTTCAACTCCGGGATGGCCAGCAGCGGGGCCTCACAGAAGGGGCACGCGGAAGGCTCCGGGTGGACGTTCGCCTTTCCGTCCTTCATCTCCATCCGGTTCTGGACGGTGAAGGTGGAGCCACACACGAAGCAGGTGACGGGAGCGGAGGGAAGAACACGCATGGCGATACCTCATCATGGGGGAGGCCATTGGGCAGGCAAGAGATCGATGACGCGGCGGCCGAAGCTCTCCGCGTCCGCTTCAATGGGTTGCCGGAAGTAGAGGGGATTGCCGGGGCCATAGTAGTGGCCGCCAGACCCGGGGAGGTTCCGCCACCACCGGCGTGCGAACGGGTGCGACTGGCGGCCCAGCGAGAACTGGTAGGCCTGATACGCCTGATAGTAGTGCCGTGCTTCGTGGATGGCGGTCCCCACGGCGTCGCCCACATTGTGGTTCTGGTTGATGACGATGAAGCCTCGCGGGTGCGTGGGGGAGAGGTGGCCCTGCGGCGTCGTCGTGAAGTTCCATTTCATCCCGCCATAGTTGTGCATGGGCAGGCTCTGGATCTGGACAATGGGGCGACGGGACGCGGGGACGCCCATCGCATCCAGCGTGGCATTCACCGCGCGGCGCAGGGCCCGCAGACGGGCCGGCGGGGACAGCGCGTTGTAGACGGCGGGATCCAGCGTCGGGATCTTCTCCAGCCGCGCCTGGAGGTCGCGCATCTGCACCAGCTCGAAGGGCTTGAACCGCCGGCTGCGCCAGCTGGTCGACACGGTGATGTCGAAGTCCCCCCAGCCCAGGATGTTGCCGGTGGGGCCAATCGTGCGCACGCGCTGCGCGGCCTCGAACGGTTCGACAATCCGGGCAATCTTCCCCGGCCCCACGCTCGGGTCCAGGCTGTGGATGAGCGACTTCAGCTCCGCGGGGTCGATGTTGTACCGCGCCAGCAGGCCCGGCTTTCGCTTCGTGCCCTGGAGGGCCTTCTCCGTCGCCTCCAACGCCCTCATCGTGGACTTGACGCGGCCCTTGTGCAGCTCCGCCTTGAAGGTCGTCATCAAGGCTTCGATTTCGAGCCGCGCCGCCTCTCCCTCGGGAATGGCGGCGTGCACCAGGGACAGCTTGCGCCACACATCCGCGATGCGCTCGACGCGGCCCACCAGGTCCCGGCCCGGCGCGGGCATGGGCGTCTTGGGCCCCACGCGCAGCTCGATGGAGATGTCCCACTCGTCGATGGCGTTGGCCAGGGCCTCCAGGTGCGCGGGCCCCAGGCCGTGCGCCTTCGCCCAGGCCATGTCGCCCAGCTTCTCGCGCAGCTCGGCCAGGTTCTGGCGGAGGTTCTCTCCCACCGCCGTGAACTTCTCCAGCACCGGGGCCTTGCCGCCGCCCTTCACCTCCACGATGTGCAACTTCGCGAGCTTCGGATCCGCGGCGTGGTCGAACTCGACGATGATCTCATCGAAGCCGCTGCCCTGCGCTTCGCCCAGCGGCTTGAAGTCCAGTCGCCGGAACCGCTCCGTCGGGCCCATCCGGTCGCCGAGCAGCGCCTCCGTGAACTTCCTGGACTGCTGCTTCTCCAGCGCGTCACCGGCCTTGCTGGTGAGGCTGCCGCGCACCTCCCAGCGGTTGCCGGGGCGCTTGGACATGATGAGCTGGAGGTATTCCTTCTCCCCGCTCGCGCGCGTCACCTCCACCAGCTTGTAGTAGCGGCGCTCCGAGGCGCCGGGCTTGATCTCCAGCCACGCGGGGCCGATCTGCGCCACGCTGTCACCCTTGCCCAGCTTCAGCGTGGTGCGCGCGCGCTGCGCCTCGGTGAACACCTGGCGGTCCGCGTCCCGGATGTAGGGGTCGTTCTCCAGCGGCCGCGTCTTCGAGAACGGCCCCACCTCCGGATGGTCGGCGTGCAGCACGGTGTTGGGCCACACGTCGTTGGGCCGGCCTGGCTGGCGGATGATGGGCTCCGTGTCCGTCACGGTGAGGTCCAGGACCTTCTGCTTCCCACCTCCGGGCTTCTTGGCCGCTGGCGGCTTCGTCTCCGGAACGACCACCTCCGGCGCTCGTGGCTTCGCCGGGCCGAACTCCATCTCCAGTTGCTTCTTCTCGGGTGCCGCCGGAGGGGGAGGCACGGGCAGTTCCTTCTTGCTGAACAGCCGCGGCGGTTCGTTCAGGTACTGCGGCTTCGAGCGCACGCCCTGGCCGAACTCCGCCAGCTCCACCGGCGTGAACGCATCCACCTCCTTCATGCGCTGGCGCAGGTTCTCCAGCGTCCTCTTGCCCCGCCGGATGCGGCGCGCCGCCTCCTCCGGCTCCAGCGTCACGCCGCGCTTTGCCTCCAATGAGGCCAGCAGCGACTCCTGCGCGTCGATCTCCAGCACCAGCTTCTTGCGGTAGAGCTCGAACTGCTTCTCGATGGGCAGCTGGTCCCAGTGCCGCAGCGCCCGTTCATCCAGGGCCTTGACCAGATCGCGCGTGGCCTTGTCGTGGCGCTGGAGCAGGTGCAGGCCCTCCTCGCCCAGCTCGGACAGGTCCGCGCCCGCCTTGACGAGGAGGGTGGGCCTGCCCCGCCGGAACAGCGCGACGGCCTGCGCGGACTTGCTGCCGGTGACGGACTCGAAGTCCGCCTCGGAGAGCATTTCGATGGGCGTGTTCGCGAAGGCTTTGCGCTGCGCGGGAGGAATGTGCTCCAGCATTTCCTTGCGCATCGCGCGCTGGAGCTGCTTCTGGTCGAAGTCGCCCGACATCTGCTTGAGCAGGCCTTCGTCGAACTCGCGCAGGAACTCCTTCATGTTCCCGGCGGGGTTCTCCGCCTTCCACTTCTTGAAGAGGGTCAGCCGCTCCTTCGGCGTGCCCCGGAAGTGGAGCAGGTCCTGGGTGCGCGGCGGCACGTGGGGCTTGGAGATGCCGCCCAGCGCGCCAAAGGCCCCGGCCATCACCGTGCCCGGCGCCGCCTGCATCGCGGTGCCCGCCAGCACGTTGAAGAGCGCGTTGCCGCCCTTGTAGTTCTCGTCGTTGAGGACGTTGCCCAGGAACGCGGAGGGCACGGACTGCGCCAGGCCCTCGGCGCCCTGGGCCAGGCCGTGCGCCGCGACGCGGGCCATCATCCCGCCTTCCTCCGCCATGCGCGCCAGGAACCCCAGCTTGAGCAGCTTGGAGCCCATGCCGGCGGTGGCCGCGGAGGCGAGGGCGTCCACGGCGCCCATGCCCGCGTCGGTGGCCGCCTCCTCCCAGCCGTAGGCGCTGCCTTTCATGGCGGCCTTGGTGATCATCGTCACCGCGGCCGTCGCCACCGCCGCGCCCACCAGCACCGGCGTGCTGGCCATGAACCCGCCGAACGCGGCCCAGAACCCCACGCCCACGGGCGGGGCGAAGATGCTGACGACGACGCCGATGATGATCACCACCGCCATCACCACCGCGGTGAGGACCATCACCAGCCGGTCGGTGATGAAGTCCACCTGTTCGCGGTGCATCTGCACCGACTCGTCGGCGTATTCGCCCTGGCGCTGCACGCGCTCGGACTTCTTCTCCCAGTCGTCCTGCCACTTGCGCAGCCCGTCGACGGTGTAGTTCTTGTCCCCGGGCTTGGGACGCATCCGCTCGTGCTGCTCCAGCGCGGCCACCTCGGCGTCCAGCGCGGTCGCCTGGTCCACCACCAGCTGGTACTCCGAGGACGCCATGCCGTTGGTGGAGCGCGCCTCGAAGTGCACGCGGCGCCAGGCCCGGTCCGCCTTCTCGCGGGGCGTGACGGGCTCGCCGTAGTCCACCATGTCGAGGATGTCGAAGGCCTCGCGCCCGCTCAGCTCTTCCTCGATGCGCGCGCGGAAGCGCTCGAAGGGCGTGCGCGTGTCGCCAGGGTCGGCGGGGTGGTCCTTGGCCCACTCCTCGGCCATGGCCTGAATCTCCGCCTTCGTCTTGCCGGCGAAGACCTCCTTGAGCGCGTCCTCGTCCGTGCCCACGCCCTGCACGGCGTACTGAACGATTTCTGCGTCGGTGAGGTAGCCCTTCGCCAGCATCGCCGCGACGGCCTCGCGGTCCGCGCCGGACGTGTCCATCAACACGGCCTGCTCGAAGGAGGCCTGCAGGCGCGTGCCCTCCACGTAGGCGCTGTCGTACTCGGCGGCCAGCGCCTTCATGGTCGCGGGGGCGTTGGCCTGGGCCTGGGCCTTCGCCTTGACGTCCACCTCCTTGCGTTCCTTCGCGATGCGGGCCTGGACCTTCTCCGGGCTCCACTTGTCCAGGAACTCCAGCTCGCTGATGCGGCCCTTGCGGCGGTCCTCCTCCGTGAGCGGGCCCTCGCTGGCGGGCTTGACCTTCGCCTCGTCCAGCGCGCGCTCGATGTCCATCCGCTCCTGGATGTCCAGGTAGCCGTCGCGGCGCGCGTCGGCGATCTGCCGCTTGCCCTCGGCGGACATCGCGTCGCGGATGACCTTGTCGTCCGCGTAGAAGACGCTGGTGTGCTCGATGCGGATGCGCGCCGCATCCACCTGGAGCCCCTTGTCGTCGCGCAGGCCCTCGATGAGCTTGAGGTCCGCGCCCTGCATCTCGTCGTGGAACGCGGCGCTGAGCGCGCTCTCCCCGGCGGCGCGCTCGGTCCAGTCCTTGCCGTATTGCTTCTCATACGACGCGTCGATGGCCTGGTTGCGCTTGAGCAGCTCCGCGCGGAACGTCTGGGTGTCCCAGCCGTACTGCTGCGCGTCGGCCTCCGTCTCCTTGCGGATGCGGTCGTAGACGCCCTCCAGCGCCTTGCGGTCGGTGCCCAGGCCGAAGAACCAGCTTCCGCGCATGGCGCGGTCCATCTCGATGGCGCGCGCGTCCTCGGTGCGGCCCTCCACCAGGGCGTGCATCTCATCCACGTCGTGCGTCTTGATGGCGCCGCTGCGCAGCTCGTCGTCCATCTTGGTGACGAGGTCGCGGCCGTACTTCGCCTGGTAGGCCTTCTTGATGGCTTCAATCTGCTCCGGCGTCTTGCCGCGCAGCAGGGTGAGGATGGCGTCCTCGTCCGTGCCCCAGCCGGTCCCGAAGAACGTGCCCTCCATGGCGTCGTCCAGCTCCACGGCGGCGGCCCTGGCGGCGTTGCCGGAGAGCAGGGCCTCGGCCTTGTCCCAGTCGTGCGTGGTGGTGCTGAAGAAGTCGTCCAGCTCGCTCTTGAGCCGCTCGCGCAGGTTCTCCCCGTGCTCCTTCTCGTAGAGGACTTCGATGTAGTGACCCTGCAGCGGGTTGAGGTTGGCGAGCGCGTCGAAGATCTTCTTCTCGTCCGTGCCCCACTGGTCCACGCCCTCCCAGACCTTGAGGGCGATGTTGCGCGCGCGGTTGCTGAAGAGGGGCTCCTGCTGATCGACGACGGTCTTCAGGCGCTCCAGGTCGGTGGAGGCCAGCAGCTCCTTCTCCAGCGCCTCCAGGAGCGGCTTGCGCCGCTGGCCGATGATGCGCACGGCCAGGCCCTCCGCCAGCGCCTGCACCGGGTCCTTGCCGCCCTTGCCGTAGTACGAGAGCAGGATGGCCTTCTGCTCTTCGCTGAGGGCGGTGTTGCCCTTGAGGGTCTCCGCGTCCAGCTCCTCGCCCTGGCGCAGGCGCACCTCCGCGAGGAACAGCATGTTCTGGTCCAGCGACGTCTTGTTCTCCGCCGCCCGGGCGGTCTCCCACGCGCGGCTCTCGTCGTGGGCGGCGCCCAGCCAGTCGATGATCCACCCGAGCAGCCGGTCCCAGAACCCGCGCTCGTAGCCAATCTGCTTCGCGTGCCAGTCTCGGATGACTTCGCGCGCCTCCCTGCCTGCGTCGCGCAGCTCCTGCTGGTAGCGCTCCACGCTCTGGTCGATGTCGCGCTTCGCCTTCGAGACGACGGCGCCAAGCTCCTTGCGGCGGTCGTCCAGCCACTTCTTCGTGGGCCGGTAGGCCTCCGTGGCGGCCTTGAGCTTCACCGGATCATCGCCAGCGTCCTTCTTGAGCTCCCACTCGTCCTGGAGGGCGGCCAGCTCGTAGGCGTGCAGCTGGTCGCTGGCGGCCTTCGCGAAGGCCTCCTTGAAGCGCTTGCCGTTCTGGTCGTACCGGACGACCCAGTTGCTCACCTTGGTGTCCACGGCGGCGATGAGCGCGTCGCGCTTGCGGCGGGCCTCGGTCAGGTCGACGCCGCCCTTGATGGCGGCGGCCTTGGCCTCGGACTGCGCGTCGATGGAGGCGCGCATGCGCGCCAGCGAATCCGCGAAGGACTTGCCGCCTTCCTCCAGGCTCTTCTTCGCCTCCTCGTGGGCCTTGCTGAGCGAGCCGGTGGTGGCGGCGTGCGAGTCCACCAGCTGCTTGCGGCGGGCCTCCACCTTCGCGTCCAGGTCCTCCTTCTTGATCTGCGCGGCCTCCGCGACGCGCTGGAGCTCCGCGGCGAAGATGGGCCGCTCGGCGGCGACGAGCGCCACGCCCCAGGACGCATCCAGGCCGCCCGGGACATAGGCCTCGCGGGCCTTCTGGACGGAGGTGTCGGCGTACTTGTCCGGCGCCGCGAGCAGCCGCGCCAGCACGTCGCCAATGTCCACGCGCGCGAAGTCCGGGACGTTGATGGGCGCGGGGGCGGCCTGTTCGAGGACGGTGATGCCCTTCGCGGGCTCCTTGGGTTGGACCTTCGCCTTCTTCTGCTTGTCGGCGGCGGCGGTGATCTTCTTCTGGAGGCGCGTCCAGTCCTTGAGCTTCTCCGGGTCGGTGGGCTTGGGGCCGCCGGGCTTGTAGACGATGTCCCCGAGCGGGCCCTTGATGAGCATGTGCCCGCCGTCGTCGCGCATGAGCTGTGCGCCGATCTCCGGCACGTGGCCCAGCGGGCTCTTCTGGAGGTCGGGGAACTTCGCGTCCTTGACCTCCAGCTTCCGCTCGCACTTCGCGTCCACCAGCGAGGAGGCCTTGCCGGTGGGGTCGTCCGGGATGGCCGGAAGGTCCTTCGGCTGCTTCGCCGGGGTGATGGCCTTCTTGCCCTCGTCCTCCAGTTGCTTGAGGCGCGCGGCGCGGACCGCGTTGGGGTCCACGGCGGCCTGGATGATCTTGAACGTGTAGCGAGGCGCCGGAGGAAGCTTGGGCTCTGGAACATGCGCCTGTCGCTTATACACATCTCCGAGCCCACGAGACGCTCA
>NZ_RAWM01000108.1 GCF_003668875.1 Corallococcus interemptor
GTGGTACAACCGCCGCCGCAGGCACTCCGCACTCGGCTATGTCAGCCCCGAGGAGTACGAGCGGAACGCCTCAACCCGAAGTGCGGCAGCTTAACGAACCTGTCCACGAAATCGGGGCAAGCCCACCCCTTGAGGCGCAGGCGCTGTGTGACCCCGAGACCGGGACGTGCGCGCTTCCTGGCGCGGAGCTGGAGAGCGCTGAGGCGAGCGCCAAGGAACTCGTGCGAGAGGTGCTGTACGTGGGGGACCCGATGTGCTCCTGGTGCTGGGGAGGCTCGCCCGGGCTCCGCCAACTGGAGGCGGAGGCAAACCGTCAGGGCCTCCCCTTCCGCATCCGGGTGGGCGGGCTCCGTCCGGGAGGCGGGGACCCCTGGAACGAGCGGTTCAAGGGCTTCCTGCGCCACCACTGGGAAGAGATTGCCGCGCGCACCGGGCAGCCGTTCTCCACCCGGTTCCTCGACCGGCCGGCGTTCAACTACGACACCGAGCCTGCGTGCCGCGCGTTCGTCGTCATGCGCGGGATGCTCGAGGAGATACCTGGACCGGAGACGCGCGCGTACGAGGTGTTCGCCGCCATTCAGCGGAAGTTCTACGCCGAGGGAGAGGACCCGACCGTGGCGTCCTTCTACGAGAGCATCTGCGCCGCGCACGGCCTCGACTTCAGGGTGTTCCTGAGCCGGTTCGACCATGCGGACGCGAAGCGGGCGACGGCGAACGAGCTCCAGGAGGTCCGGGCCCTGGGCGTGAGCGGGTTCCCCACCGTGCTCTTCCGTGATGGCGCCGGCGTCGAAGTGCTCGCGAGCGGCTTCGTGACTGGACCGCGGATGGTCGAGGCGCTGGCTCGAGCGATGAAGCCGGAAGGGGGCAAGGCGTGAAGCTCGGCCGCCGTGCGCTGGTGCGCGGCGGCGCCCGATTGTTGGGGCTCGCCGCGCTCGGCTGTTCCTCGTCTCCGAAGCCTGAGCCCGTGGCGGATGTCCGTCTGCGTCCCCTCTCCTCCTTGCCGGTCACGGAGCTGTCGTGGTTGCGCCTGCACGACCACTTCATCGCCACCGTGGGCCCCAGCGCAGGCATGGGACGCCCGCTCGGCAGTCTTCAGGTCCTGGCGGATGCCACCTTCGCGCCTCGCTCGCGCTTCCCGCTCCACCCGCACCGGGAGATGGAAATCCTGAGCATCGTCCTCAGTGGCGAGCTGAGCCACCACGGAGATCAGTCCCACGGAACGACCCTGCGTCCCCGCGAGGCGCAGTTGGTCTCGGCCCGGGACGGCATGTTCCACGCAGAGGGCAACGAGACGGATGAAGACACGCGGATGCTTCAGCTGTGGTTCGCCCCCACGCAGCACGGCGGTGCACCCGCCTACTTCCGCCGCTCCGTACCGCAGGCCGCCCGAAGAGGCCGCCACCTGGTGGCCGGTGACGAGGCGATGCCCCTTCGGAGCGACGCGCGCGTGTGGTGGCTGGACGTGGCAGTGGGACAGGAGACCGCACTCGAGGTGGCCCCGGGACGAGCCGGCTATCTGCTGTCCCTGGATGCCGCGTTGCAATTGGGGCAAGGGCGAGTCCTCGCCAGGGGCGAGGGGGCGCAGCTGCTCCGGGGAGGCCTGACTCTGCGCGCCTCGCAGGACTGCAGCGCGCTCTGGATTGACGTCGCGGCCTAATGTTCCAGAGAGGCGGGCTGCGATTCATTGGGCCCATCCCCTGCCCGGGCGGAGGCACCATCCGCCCGGGCAAGCTCATGTGAAACATGAATAGCGATGGCCCCTCGCAGGTTTCAGGGCGTGTACAACTCCGCTGCCGCAAATGGGCTGCTACCGGTGAGCCCTCCCGAAACGAGCACTTGGCCATTGGGCAGCAGCGTCGCGGTGTAGCCATCGCGGGAGGAGGCCATGGAGCCTGTCGTGCTCCAGGTGCCCGAGGCCGGGTCGTACACTTCCGCCGTCGCGAGGGTACCGCTCGTATTATTGCCCCCAGCTGCGAGGACCTTGCTGTTGGGCAGCAGCGTCGCCGAATGTTCGCGGCGAGCTGAGGCCATGGAGCCTGTCGTGCTCCAGGTTCCCGAGGTCGGGTCGTAAACTTCAGCCGTCGCGAGGCGGGTGAGCGAATTGATTCCCCCCGAGACGAGCACCTTGCCGTTGTTCAGCAACGCCGCCTTGTGGACGCGGCGAGCTGAGGTCATGGAGCCCGTCGTGCTCCAAGTGTTCGCGGCGGGGTCGTACTCCTCTGCTGTCGCGATGGCGCCGCTATTGTCTCTTCCCCCCGAGACAAGCACCTTGCCGTTGAGCAACAGAGCCGCCGTGTGCTGGTCACGAGGCGAGGCCATGGAACCGGCAGCGCTCCAGGTGCCTGTGGCCGGGTCGAACACTTCTGCTGCGACGTAGCCGCTGCTGTTGGAGCCTCCCGAGACGAGAACCTTGCCGTTAGGCAGCAACGTCGCGGAGTGGTAGTAGCGAGGTGAGGCCATGGAGCCTGTCGTGCTCCAGGTGCCCGAGGCCGGGTCGTACACCTCCGCCGTCGCTAGGTAGCTGCTCCCGCTCTGCCCTCCCGAGACGAGAACCTTGCCGTTGGGCAGCAACGTCGCGGAGTGGAGGTAGCGAGGTGAGGCCATGGAGCCGGTGGCACTCCAGGTGCCCGAGGCCGGGTCGTACACCTCCGCCGTCGCCAGATAGCTGACCCTGCTTTGCCCTCCCGAGACGAGAACCTTGCCGGTGGGCAGCAGCGTCGCCATGTGCCCGTAGCGATGCGTAGCCATGAAGCCCGTCGAGGCCCAACCCGATGGACCACAGGCAGGAAGCCCCGTCACTGCGAAGCTCTGGGTGACCGTGAAGCCAAAGGCATTGGTGACGGTTGCGATGATGGTGGTGCTCACGGAAACACAGGAGGGAGCCGTCCAGAGGACTTCGCTGGTGGAGGCGGTGCTGGTGGCGGTGCTCAGCGTGCCGGTGCTCGCAGTCCACGCGAAGGTGAGAACGCTGCCCTGCGGATCCTTCGCCCTCACCCGGAAGACGACGGTGCCCCCGGCCGCTGGCGCCGTGGCCACCGACTGGAAGGCCTCTACTACCTCGGGCGGGATGCGCCCTGAAGTCCCCGGGCCCACGTAGATGCCCAGACTCCCATGCCCCTGGCCGCCCCGGCCGTCCGAGGCCACCACAGTGAGCGTGCACGTGCCGCCGGACGGCTGCGCCGAAGGCGTGAAGCCGGCACTCGCCGAGGTGGCATTCGCCCACGTGCCCGCGCACGAGGTCGTCCACTGGTAGGAGAGGCTGTCCCCGTCCGCGTCGCTCGCGACGGCCGACACCGCCGTCGCCTGTCCGACTACCACGGAAGACGGCAGCGCCGTCACCGTGGCCACCTGGGGCCAGGTGTTGACGGTGACGTTGACGGCTGCGCTGCCGGTGCCGGTGCTCACCGCGACGGTGACACTCAAGGCCGCGGAGGCGCCCTTGGAGTCCGTCACCGTCAATGTCAACACCACGGGGCCAGCGAAGGCGGGTGCCGTCCACGCAGTGGTGAGGCTGGAGGCGGCGCCGAAGCTGCCAGTGCTGGCCGTCCAGGCGGAGATGAGGACGTCCCCGGCGTTCGGATCATCCACGGTGGCCTGGAGGGTCACCTGCCCGCCCGGCGACACGGTGCCGGGGCTGGCCACCAGCGAGAGGATGCGCGGGGCCGCGTTCTCGAAGGGCAGCGGCGCATTCACCTCCTGCAAGAGAAGGGTGACGGCTGTCGTCTGGGCAGCCTGGATGGTGACGGGCGTCACCTGGCCCGCGTAGCGCACGGTGTTGGACGCGTCGAAAGCCTGGGCGCTGAAGGTGCGGCCAGTGCCGGCGGGCAACTGCCCGAGCACCCCGCCCCACTGCCCGGCCGTCTTCACCAGCGCGTCGGTGCGCGTCGTCATCCCCGTGCCGGACACGGTGAGCTCCACGCGGGTGACGTCGCTGGCACTGAGCGCCTGCGGCGCTGTCACCACTACTTGCGCGTTACCCTCCGCCACTGGCTGCTGGTGGCCACCGCAGCCGGTCAATGCCAACACCAAGCCCAAAGCCAGACACGCCAGCCCGCTTCGACTCTCTTGCATCATGGACTTCTCCCCCCGGGTGCCGCAGGAGTCTACAATCAGTACCCGTGAACCTGCTCCTGAGTCAGGTCACGCCACGGCGGTCCAACCCGACATCCCTGCGCGGATGTCTGCCAATGGGACCGCGTCTGCTGTAGCGCACCCATGACGACCCGCGGCGAGGATGGATTGGCCGGTTGAATCTGGGCGCCTGCCAAACGCAAGCGCCCAGCGCCTCGTCAGAGGTTCAGGCCCGACACCCGCACAGGTGTGAAACGGCTGATGGTCGTCCCATCGCCGAGCCTGCCCTGGGCGTTCTCGCCCCATGCCCACACGGTGCCGTCCTGCTTCACGGCGAGCGAGTGAGTACCGCCAGTGGAGGGGGCCACGAAGCCCGTCAACCCCGGCACCTTCACAGGCACGAGGCGCTGGGTGGTGGTCCCGTCGCCGAACTGGCCCCGGGAGTTGTCGCCCCAGGCCCAGACGGTGCCGTCCTGCTTCACGGCGAGTGAGTGGAGGGTGCCACCCGCGAGGGCCGCGATGCCCGTCAAGCCTGGCACCTGCAAGGGCGTGAGGCGCTGGGTCGTTGTCCCGTCGCCGAGCTGGCCCTGGGCGTTGTTTCCCCAAGCCCAGACGGTGCCGTCCTGCTTCACGGCGAGCGAGTGGTAGTTGCCAGCGGAGAGGGCCGCGACGCCCGTCAAGCCCGGTACCTGCAAGGGCGTGCGGCGGTCGGTGGTTGTCCCGTCGCCAAGTTCGCCCTCGGTGTTGTTGCCCCAGGCCCAGACGGTGCCGTCCTGCTTCACGGCGAGCGAGTGGTAGAATCCACCAGCAAGGGCCGCGACAGCCGCCAAGCCTGGTACCTGCACGGGCGTGAGGCGCTGGGTGGTGGTCCCATCGCCCAGCTGACCCTGGGCGTTGTTCCCCCAGGCCCAGATGGTGCCGTCCTGCCTCAAGGCGAGCGAGTGGTAGTTGCCAGCGGCGAGGGCCACGACGCCCGTCAAGCCTGGCACCTGCACGGGCATGAGGCGGTCGGTGGTGGTCCCGTCGCCGAGCTGGCCCTGGATGTTGTCGCCCCAGGCCCACACGGTGCCGTCCTGCTTCACGGCTAGCGAGTGGAGAGTGCCAACGGAAAGGGCTGCGACGCCTGTCAAGCCCGGCACCTGCAAGGGCGTGAGGCGCTGGGTGGTGGTCCCGTCGCCGAGCTGGCCCTGGGAGTTATCTCCCCAGGCCCAGACGGTGCCGTCCTGCTTCACGGCGAGATTATGAAACCTGCCCGCCACGAAATGAGCCCCGCTGCTTGCAGCGCAGGCTGCGCCGCCCTGGAGGGTGAACGCGAAGTGGGTGGAGAGGCCGAGGGCGTTGGTGACAGTGGCAGTCACCGAGGCAGTTGTGCCCGAAGATACGCAGGAGGGCGCCGTCCAGAGGACTTCGCTGGTGGTGGCGGTGCTGGTGGCCGTGCCCAGCGTGCCGGCACTGGTGGCCCAGGCGAAGGCAAGCGCGCTGCCTTGCGGGTCCTTTGCTTTCACCCGGAAGACAACGGTGCCGCCGCCAGGGGGGACCGAGGCAACGGACTGGAACGTCTCCACCACCTCGGGCGGGAACTGCGCCGTGGTGGGCGACGTCGAAACGTAGACGGTGAGACTGCCCGTGCCCTGCCCGCCCCGGCCATCCTGCACCCGCACGCTGAGCGTGCACGTGCCGCTGGAGGGTTGGGCCGAGGGCGTGAAGCCGGCGCTGGCGGAGGTGGCATTCGTCCACGTCCCCGCGCAGTTGGCCGTCCACTGGTAGCTGAGGCTGTCCCCATCCGCGTCACTCGCGGAGGCCGTCACCTGGGTAGCCTGGCCGACGTCGACCGAGGACGGCAGGGCGGTCACCCGAGTCACCTGGGGCCAGGTGTTGAAAGCGACGTTGACGGCCGCGCTGCCGTTCCCGGTGCTCACCGTGATGGTGACGCCGAGAGAAGCGCTGGCGCCCTTGGAGTCTGTCACCGTCAACGTCAGCACCACCTGCCCCGCTGCCGCTGGTGCCGTCCAAACGCTGGTAAGGCTGGACGGCGCGCTGAAGCTGCCGGAGGGCGCCGTCCACGCGTACGTGAGCGAGTCGCCTGTGTTGGGATCCTCCGCCGTTGCCTGGAGCGTCACCTGGCCGCCCGGTGCGACGGTGCCAGGGCTCGCAACCAGGGAGAGGATGCGCGGCGCCGCGTTGTCGAAGGGCGCAGGTGCATTCACCTCCTGCAGCAGCAACGTGACGGCCGTGGTCTGCCCGGCCTGGATCGTGACGGGGGCCACCTGGCCCGCGTAGCGCACGGTGTTCGAAGCATCGAAGGCCTGCGCGCTGAAGATGCGCCCGGTGCCCGCAGGCAACTGCCCCAGCACCCCACCCCACTGCCCGCCCGTCTTCACCAGGGCATCCGTGCGCGTCGTCATCCCCGTGCCGGACACGGTGAGCTCCACGCGGACCACGTCGCTGGCACTGAGGGCTTGAGGCACCGTCAGCACCACCTGCGCGCTGCCTTCCGGTGCACCCACCACTGCCTGTGAGCTACCGCACCCGGCCAATGCCAGGACCAGGCCCAGGGCCAGCACCGCCATCCCGCTTCGACGTTCTGTTCGCATGTGCCGCTCCCTCTACCGCTCAGTTCTCGAGGCCCTGCACCCGCACGGGCACGGCGCTGTCGTTCGTCGTTCCATCGCCCAGCTCGCCCTCGGCGTTGAAGCCCCAGGCCCACACGGTGCCGTCGCGCAGCAACGCCAGTGAATGCGCGTCGCCTCCGGCCAGGGCCGTCACCGCCGTCAGTCCCTGCACCTTCACCGGTGTGAGGCTGCCCACGATCGTCCCATCTCCGAGCTGCCCCGTGCCGTTACGCCCCCAGGTCCACGCGGTGCCGTCCGACTTCAGCGCCAGCGAGTGATAGGCCCCTGCGGCGATCGCCGACACGCCCGTCAGCCCCAGCACTTGCACCGGCACGGGGCTGTTCACGCCCACCCCATCTCCAAGCTGACCATCGGTGTTCCTTCCCCAGGCCCACACGGTGCCGTCCTGCTTGAGCGCGAGTGAATGGACGAGCCCCGCGGCGATGGTGGACACGCCCGTCAGCCCCTGCACCCGCACGGGCGTGAAGCGGCGCTCGGTCGTCCCATCTCCCAACTGCCCGGAGCTGTTGTAGCCCCAGGTCCACACGCTGCCGTCCTGCCTCAAGGCGAGCGAGTGGTACGTGCTCGCGGCCAGTGCCGTGACACCGGTGAGATCCGTGACAGGCATCGGCTCCGTGCGGTTGACGGTCGTCCCATCTCCCAGCTGGCCCAGGTTGTTGAGGCCCCAGGCCCACACGGTGCCGTCCTGCTTGAGCACGAGCGAGTGGTACGTCCCCGAGGCCAGGGCCGTGACGCCCGTGAGACCGGCCAGCGGCGCCGGCGTCACTCGGACCACGTCCACGGTGTCCCCCAGTTGGCCGGAGTCGTTGTACCCCCAGCCCCACACGGTGCCGTCCTGCTTGAGCGCCAGCGTGTGGTAGGCGGTCGCGGACAGGGCCGTGGCCCCCGTGAGCTCTTCTGCCTGGACCGGCACGGGCAGGAGCCGGTCCACGTTCGTCCCGTCCCCGAGCTGCCCGTAGCCGTTGTGGCCCCACGCGGCCGCGGTGCCGTTCTGCCTCACGACCAGGCTGTGCGCGCCCCCCGCGGCGATCCAGGCCACGCGCTTCGGAGAAGGAGTGCACGGCGTGCCGCCCTCCAAAACCATGGAGGCGCTGGCGGACAATCCCAGCGCGTTGCGGACGGTCACCGTCACCTTGAGTGACGTGCCCGAGGTCAGGCAGGCGCCCGCCGTCCAGAGCACCTCGCTGGTCGTCGTGCCGTCGCTGGCCGTGCCCAGCCCGGCCGCGTTCGCCGTCCAGGTGAAGGAGAGCGCGCTGCCCTGTGGGTCTCGCGCCCTGGCCCGGAAGACGACGGTGTCCCCCTGCGCCGGCACGGTGGCGATCGAGTGGAACGTTTCCACCACCTCCGGTGGGAACTGGGCCGTGGTGGGCGAGGCCGACACGTAGACGCCAAGGCTGCCGGTGCCCTTGCCTCCTCGGCCGTCCTGCACCAGCACGCTGAGCGTGCAGATGCCGCCAGCGGGTTGTGCCGAAGGGGTGAAGCTGGCGCTCGCGGAGGTGACATTCGCCCATGAGCCCGCGCACGAGGCCGTCCACTGGTAGCTGAGCGGGTCGTTGTCGCTGTCGCTCGCGGAGGCCATCACCTGGGTGGACTGGCCGACGGTGACGGACGAAGGCGCCGCGGTCATCCCCGCGACCCACGGCCAGGTGTTGAAGGACACGTTGACGGCGGCGCTACCGTTCCCAGTGCTCACCGTGATGGTGACGCTCAGCGCAGCACTGGCGCCCTTGGAGTCCGTCACCGTCAGCGTCAGTGCCACCTGCCCGGCCGAAGCCGGCGCCGTCCACGCGGTGACAAGGCTGGAGGGCGCGCTGAAGCTGCCGGAGGGCGCCGTCCACGCATACGTGAGCAAGTCACCCGAGTTGAGGTCGTCCGCGGTGGCCTGCAGCGCGACCTGCCCTCCCGGAGCCACGGTGCCGGGGCTGGCCACCAGGGAGAGGATGCGAGGCGCCGAGTTGTTAAAGGGCGCGGGTGCATTCACCTCCTGCAGCAGCAGCGTGACGGCCGTCGTCTGGTTGGCCTGGATCGCGACGTCGGTCGCCTGACCGGAGTAGCGCACGGTGTTCGAAGCATCGAAGGCCTGCGCGCTGAACGTGCGCCCGGTGCCGGCGGGCAGCTGCCCCAGCACCCCACCCCACTGCCCACCCGTCTTCACCAGCGCGTCCGTGCGCGTCGTCATCCCCGTGCCGCTCACCGTGAGCTCCACGCGCGTCACGTCGCTGGCGCTCAAGGCCTGCGGCAACGTCACCACCGCCTGCGCGCTGCCCTCCGGGGCCGGCTGCCGCTCTTGACTACAACCCACCAAGGCCAGCACCAGGCTCAATGCCAGACATGCCAGCCCGCTTCGACGCACGCGCCCCATGGACTTCTCCGCCAGGTTGAGAAGCGCGGGACTCTACGGAAGGGCTCGCGCGGTTGCGCCTGAGTCGCCCCAGCGCCACGGTGGTCCAACCCGACCTCCCCGCCTGGCTCCTTTCCGGTCTCGTCGCTGCTCGGGCTGCTGGTGCTGACGGCGCTCGTCTCCGGCGCCGCCGTCACCGCCGTGCGATCCCTGTCGTTGAACGCGGGGGGCGTCGTGAGCTTGACGCCTTCAGCCACCGTTCATCAGCCCTCCTCGGGCGCGCGGCAGACGTCCTCCGAACCCTCCTCGGAATCCTGCGTCATGGCATCGCAAGACGCTTCGGGGGCCGCGATGCCCGGCGCGCAGACGGCGTCCGGATATTGGTACCCGTAGGAGGCCACCCACTCACCGCAGGTGGTGAACTCGTAGCCAAAGGGCTTCGTGCAATGCCAGGAGCAAGGGACAATCGAATGCTCAATCTCAGTGCACCACAGGTCACAGTCGGGCCACCGGGCCAGCGCGGACGTGGGTGCGAGGGTAAGGACCGCCGAGACAGCCATCAGGGACTTCATCAGCATGCGCATGTGTGTGCTCCGTCCTCGGGAACGTGCGTGACCTGCCAGCATCACTGAGTCGACGCGGCTGAAATAATGCACAGACATTCGCTGCCTCCAAGCCGTTCTCTGCCCGTTCTGTTCAGTGGCCCCGGAATTGGAGTCTGTCATTGCGGGCAAGTGAGGCTCGAATCCACGACCCGGCGGACCCTTCCCGTCCAGGTATCGGCCGGGGAGGTTTCAGGGGACGCTTCGGGCCATGAGACAGCCCTGTCTCACGGTGCGTCACCGGGTCATGTAAAATCCCGAAAACGGCCCAAATCCGCTAAGCGCTTGATTTCATTCGGACGGGTGCGGCGCCGGTTGGAGGATTCTTGCTGCCCCCCGTCCATCAGCTCGTCGAGCGACGAGCGACCGAACTTTCCTCCCAGCTCGCCGTCGCTTCCCGGGCCCGCTCCATCACCCATGCCGCGCTGAATTCTCAGGCGAACCGGTTGGCCCATGCGCTGAGGGCTCGGGGCGCCGGGCCGGATGTCCTCGTCGGCGTGTGCCTTCCTCGCAGCGTGGAGCTGGTGGCCTCCGTCCTGGGCGTCCTCAAGGCCGGTGCGGCGTGGCTCCCCCTGGACCCGTCCGCCCCTCCCGAACGCCTGCGGTACATGACTGTCTCCTCAGGGGCCCGGTTCGTCATCGGCACCGGCCCGGCCGTGGACCGGCTCGCGGCGGACGGCATCCAGAGCCTGGCCCCGGATGCCCAAACGTTCCCGGACGTCAACCCGGGCGTCCCTGTCGATCCGGATCACCTCGCGTATGTGATCCACACCTCGGGCTCCACCGGGTTGCCCAAGGGCGTGATGATCAGCCACCGGGCCCTGTCGTCCTTCACCGGGTACCACCTGGACACGTTCGGCCTGTCGCCAGCGGATCGCATTGGCGTGGTGGCTTCGCCCGGGTTCGACGCGTTGGTCATGGCCCTACTGCCGTCGCTGGCCGCGGGCGCGCGCCTGGAGCTGCCTCCCGACGAGGAGACCCGCCTGTCCCCCGTGAGGCTTCAGGAATGGCTGCTCGCCCGGGACATCACCTGCGTCTTCCTGCCCACGCCGCTGGCCGAGCGTGTCCTCCCCCTGTCCTGGCCCGAGTCCTGCGCCCTGCGCTGGATGCTCACCGGTGGTGACCGGTTGCACCTGCGCCCCAGACCCGGGCTGCCGTTCCAGCTCGTGAACGGCTACGGCCCCGCCGAGTGCACCATCTACATCACGTCCGGGGTCGTCCCTCCCGGTGACGGGCTGCCATCCATCGGCCGGCCCATCGACGGCGTGGAGGTCCACGTCCTCGGTCCGGACCTGACACCCGTGGCGACTGGCGAAACAGGGGAGCTGTTCATCGGCGGCCCGGGACTGGCTCGCGGTTATGTGGGCTCACCGGACCTGACCGCCGACCGCTTCATTCCGGATCCCTTCTCCCGCTTCGGTGGCGAGCGGCTGTATCGCACGGGCGACCTGGGCCGCCGTTTGCCGGATGGCTCGCTGGAGTTCCACGGCCGCTCCGACCATCAGGTGAAGGTCCGCGGCATCCGCATCGAACCCGCGGAGATCACCGCCGCGCTGCTGACCCATCCGCACATCGGGGCCGCGCACGTCCTGGCTCGCGGCACCGAGGGCCAGGACCTCTCCTTCGTGGCGTGGTTCGCGCCGAAGGATGCTCGGGCCGTTCCGGGGACGGAGCAGCTTCGCGAACACCTCCGCGCCTGGCTCCCCGAGGCCATGATCCCCCGGACCTTCGTCGTCATGGACGCCCTGCCCCTGGGCGCCACCGGCAAGGTGGACGCACGGGCGCTCCCCATGCCCGAAGCCCATGCGACCCGGAGCACTGCCTACGTCGCTCCCGGTACGGAGCTGGAGCGCGGGCTCGTGCGGGTGTGGGAAGAAGAGCTGCGCCTGGAGCGCATTGGTATCGAAGACGACTTCTTCGAGCTGGGCGGCCACTCACTGCTGGCCACGCGGATCACCGCTCGCGTCGCGGAGGTGCTGGGCCTTCCGCTGTCACTGACGGAGCTCTTCGGTCACCGGCGCATCTCGCGCTTGGCGAACGTGCTGGAGTCGCGCCGGGCCCTTCCGGCGAAGGACGCGTTGCCGCCCGTGACTCAAGTCGCCGATCCCGAACGGGCTCCCCTGTCCGTGCAGCAGGAACAGGTCTGGTTCCTCCAGAAGCTGTCCCCCGGCAGCATCTCCTACCAGGCGCAGACGACGCTTCGGGTGCTCGGAGGGCTGGACCTGGCGGTGCTCGAACGTGCGCTGACGGAGATCACCCGGCGGCATGAACTGCTGCGGACGACCTACGAGGAGATCGACGGCCGGCCGTGGCAGCGCGTCCTCCCCGTGACGCCGGTGCAGGTCCCGCTGATCGATCTGTCCGCCCTGCCCCCGGACGAACGCGAACACCGGCGCGAAGAGTCGCTTCGCCAGGAGCTGCGGCGGCCCCTGTCTCTCTTCGAACCGCCGCTGGCCCGGTGGACCCTCATCCGCCTGACGCCGGAGGACCATGAGCTGGTCCTCGTGGAGCATCACGTCGTCCACGACGGCGTGTCGTTCTCCGTGCTGATGCGGGAGCTGGACGCGCTCTACAACGCGTACCTGCGCGGCGAAGCCTCTCCGCTGCCGGAGCTTCCGGTGCAGTACCGCGACTTCGCGGCGTGGCAGCGCGAGGCGCTCGAAGGTCCGGCGATGAAGGCGCAGATCGACTACTGGCGCAAGCGGCTGGCGGGGGCTCCAGAGGTGCTGCCGCTGCGCACCGACCATCCGCGTCCCCGCGTGCAGACGTTCAACGGCGACCTGCTCCGGTTGGAGCTGCCCCCTGCCCTGCCCGGCGCCTTGCGTGCCTTCTGTCAGCAGGAGGGCGTGACCCTCTTCAACGCCCTCTTCGCCGCGTTCGCCACGCTGCTGCATCGCTACACCGGAGAGCAGGACCTGTGCATCGGTTCGGCGTTCGCGGCGCGGGCCGGTATCCGGAACATCGAGGACGTCGTCGGCATGTTCGTCAACGCCGTGGTCCTGCGGTGTGACGTCTCCGGCGCGCCGTCGTTCCGCGAGCTGGTCCGTCAGGTGCGGGACCTCACCGTCGAAGCGGCCGAGCACCAGACGTATCCCTTCCTCAAGTTGATTGAAGGCCTGGGCGTGAAGCGCGACCCGAGCCGCAATCCGCTCGTGCAGGCCATGTTCAGCTTCCACGACTCGGCCGTGCGGAGTCCCCGGCTGGGCGATGCGTCGTGCACCATCTTCGAGCGGGGCAATGGTTCGTCGAAGGTGGACCTGGACGTCGTCGCCATTCCGCACGCGGGCCGGTACCTGGGCGACAAGGAGCGCGGCGACGCGCGCATTTCGCTCATCTGGGAGTACAACCGGGACCTGTTCGACCGCTCGACGATGGAGCGGATGGCCGGGCACTTCCTCCGGTTGCTGGAAGCAGCGGTGGCCAGCCCTGGCACCGCCGTGTCGCGACTGCCGATGCTTTCGGACGCGGATCGGCAGGGGCGCCTCGGGACCGCGACAGCCGCCGGTGCTGAACCGCCCGTGCATCAACAGGTCCTGGCCCAGGCCTTGCGGACTCCGGATGCGGTGGCCGTGCGCGACGAGGCAGGCGCCCTCACCTACGCGGAACTTGTCCGGCGAGCGACGCTGCTCGCCGAACAGCTCCAGGCGCACGGCGCAGGCGCGGAGTCGGTCATCGGAGTCTGCACGCCTCGCGGCGCGGAGCTGGTGACGGCCGAGCTGGGCGTCATGCTGACCGGTGCCGCCTTCCTGCCCCTGGACCCGGAGCATCCAGCCGAGCGCATCGCACTCATCCTCCGCGATGCGGGCGTGCGCCATGTGGTCACCACCGGTCTGCTCGCGGAACGGCTCCCCGCCACGGTGGAGCGCGTGCGCATCGAAGCGTTCCATGGCCCCGGCACGCCCCGGGGTGACCTGCCCACTTCGGTGCGAGCCGGACAGCGGGCGTACGTCATGTACACCTCGGGATCCACGGGCGTGCCGAAGGGTGTCGTGGTGGAGCACGGTGCACTGGCCCACCTTGTCGGGTGGCACCGGCGCGCGTTCGGATTGACGGCGGACAGCCGCACCACGCTGCTCTATTCGCCCGCGTTTGATCCATCCGTCGCGGAGCTCTGGCCGGCCCTCACGGCGGGCGCGACGTTGCATGTCCCGGGACAGGACGTGCGCCTCTCTCCGGAACGGCTCCAGACCTGGATCATCTCCGAACGCATCACCTTCACGGACCTGCCCACCGCGCTCGCGGAGCGCCTGCTCGCCCTGCCATGGCCGGCGTCGTGCGAATTGCGCACGGTGCTCGCGGGCGGAGACCGGCTGCACGCGCGTCCCGTGCCCGGACTGCCGTGGCGGCTCTTCAACCAGTACGGCCCCACCGAGACCACCGTGACCGCCACCTCCGGCGAGGTGCTGCCCGCGGGGCCGGAGGCCGCACTGCCCTCCATCGGTCAGCCCATCGATGGGGCCACGGCCTACGTCCTCGACGCGGAGCTGCAACCCGTGCCCACGGGCGTCGCGGGAGAGCTGTACGTCGGCGGCGCCGGTGTGGCGCGCGGCTATCTGAACCGCCCGGACCTCACCGCTTCGAGCTTCGTCCCCGACCCGTACGCGGCACAGCCCGGCGCGCGCATGTACCGCACGGGCGATCGGGTCCGATGCCGGCCGGACGGGATGCTCGAGTTCCTGGGCCGCATGGATGCGCAGCTCAAGATCCGAGGCTTCCGCGTGGAGCCCGCGGAGGTCGCCATCCGCCTGCGCACGCATCCCGGACTCGCGGAGGCGCACGTCCGCGCGTGGACGCCTCCCAGTGGGTCGCCCCAACTGGTCGGCTATCTGGTGCCCGTCACGGGTCAGGCCCTGCCGACACCGGCGCGGCTGCGCGAACACCTGGCCCGTGAGCTGCCGGCGTACATGATTCCCTCCGCCTACGTGGAGCTGAAGGCGCTGCCCTTCACCCACGCCGGCAAGGTGGATGAACGCGCGCTGCCCGAGCCCACGCCCGGAACCCACGCCCCCCAGGTCCCGCTCGCGAACGAACACGAGCGGCGCATCGCCGCCATCTGGTGCGAGACGCTGCACCTGGAGCGCGTGGGCGCGGAGGACAACTTCTTCGATCTCGGGGGCCACTCGTTGTTGTTGGCCCAGGTGCAGTACCTGCTGAAGCACCGCATGGGCCATGACGTGCCCATGGTGACGCTGTTCGAGTTCCCCACCGTCCGAGCGCTCGCCGGGCATCTCCAGGGACACGACGATGGTGGAGAGGCCGAGGCCGCGCAGGCCCAGCGCCAGCAGCAACGCAGCAGTGGCCGTGCGCGCTTGCTGGGCCGGCAGGGACGGTTGAACTCGGACCGTTCGCGCGAGGACGCGGAATGAGCGCGCCCGTCGATGTGATGGAGGAAGAGGACCGCTCCATGCACCTCGCGGTGGTGGGCCTGTCGTGCCGCCTCCCCGGCGCGGCCAGCGCGGCCGAGTTCTGGGCCAACCTGGCCGGCGGCGTCGAATCCATCACCTTCTTCGGTCCGGACGGCCAGCCCTGCGCCGAACCTCCCACCGAGCGCGCCGTGGGCGAAGCAGTGCCCGCCTTCGGCCTGGTCGCGGACGCGGACCGGTTCGACGCGGAGGCCTTCGGCATGTCGCCGCAGGAGGCCTTGATGCTCGACCCACAGCACCGGGTGTTCCTGGAGTGCGCGCGAGAGGCGCTGGAGGACGCCGGGTATGATCCGGCTCGATACCGGGGCGCCATTGGCGTCTACGCGGGAGGCAGTGAGACGGACTACCTGTCCACGCTGCGGGCCCGCAGGGACCTGCTGGCGGGGGCCAGTGACTGGCAGCTCCGGCTGGCCACGGGCGTGGACTTCCTCACCAGCCGAGTGGCCTACAAGCTGGGGCTTCGTGGACCGGCCGTCACGGTGCAGACCGCGTGCTCCACGTCCCTGGTCGCGATCCACCTGGCCGCGCAGGCGTTGCTCGCGGGGGACTGTGACCTCGCGCTGGCGGGTGGTGCGTCGGTGCACGTGCCGCCCCGCTTCGGCCACTACAGCGAGGGTGGGCCGCTGTCTCCGGATGGCCGCTGCCGCGCGTTCGACGCGAAGGCCCAGGGCACGGTGGGCAGCAACGGCGCGGGGATCGTGGTGCTCAAGCGGCTGGCGGATGCGCTGGAGGACGGGGACACCCTCCGCGCCGTCCTCCGCGGCACCGCCGTCAACAACGACGCCGCCGGCAAGATCGGCTTCACCGCGCCGAGCGTCGAAGGCCAGTCCCGCGTCATCGAGACCGCGCTGCACGCCGCGGGCGTGGACCCCGCGAGCATCAGCTACCTGGAAGCGCATGGCACCGGCACGCGGCTGGGAGATCCCATCGAGGTCGCCGCGCTGACGAAGGCCTTCGGTGCTCGCGAGCCCCGGTCCTGCTGGCTGGGTTCGGTGAAGACGAACATCGGCCACACGGATGCGGCGGCGGGCGTGGCGGGCTTCATCAAGACGGTGCTCGCGCTGGAGCACCGGAAGCTGCCGCCCAGCCTGAACTTCGAACGGCCCAACCCGGAGATCGACTTCGAACACGGCCCCTTCCGAGTGAACACGGAGCTGCGGGACTGGGACACCGGCGGTCATCCCCGGCGTGCCGGAGTCAGCTCGCTGGGCATCGGCGGCACCAACGCGCACGCCGTGCTGGAAGAGGCGCCCGTCCTGCCCGGCTCCTCCAAGCGTTCGAATACGCCCCAGTTGCTCGTGCTGTCCGCCCTCGGGCCCGCCCCGCTGGCCCGTGCCGTGGAGCGACTGGGAGGGCACCTGCGTGCGCATCCGGACGTGGACCTGGGAGACGCCGCCTGGACGCTCCAGGTGGGCCGCGCCGCGCACAAGCACCGGGCGTTCGCCGTGGGCCAGGACACCGAGGAGGTCCTTCGGGCCCTCTCGGAGCAGGACGGCTCCGCGCATCAAGAAGCCGGTGAGCGCCGGGTGGTGTTCATGTTCCCCGGCCACGGTGGACAGCACGTGGGCATGGGCCGCGAGCTGTACGCCTCACAGCCCGCGTTCCGCGAAGCGGTGGATGCGTGCCGAGCGCACCTGACGCCGCTGCTCGGGTTCGACCTGGGAGACGTGCTCCATCCGGATGCCGGCGCGCTGGAGCAGGCCTCCGCTCGCATGGGCGAGTTCGTCACGGGTCAGCTCTCCGTGTTCGTCATCGAGTACGCGGTGGCTCGGCTGTGGAAGCGCTGGGGCGTGCAGCCGGCCGTGGTGGTGGGCCACAGCCTGGGGGCCTATGCCGCGGCCACGGTGGCCGGAGTGTTCCGTCTGGAGGACGCGCTGCGGTTGGTGCTGGAGCGCTCGCGCATCCTCGCGAGTCTGCCCGCGGGCGCCATGCTGGCCGTGCCGTTGCCCGAGTCGGACCTGTCGCCCCTGCTGAACGGAGACCTCGCGCTCGCGGCCGTGAACGGGCCCGCGCAGTGCGCGGTGTCAGGCCCGGTGGCGGAGATTGAAGCGCTCCAGGCGCGACTGAGCGAACGCGGCGTGGAGTCGAAGCTGCTGCGCATTCCGGGCGCGGGACATTCGCCGCTCGTCGAGCCGTCGCTCGCCGCGTTCACCGCCTGCGTCCAGCGCGTCGAACGGCGTCCGCCGCAGGTCCCGTGGATCTCCGATCGCACCGGTGTGGCGGTCACGGCGGAGGAGTCCCTGGACCCGGCATACTGGGCCGCGCACCTGCGCCACACCGTGCGCTTCGGCGACGCGTTGGACACGTTGTTCGCCGGACCGGCCAGCATCTTCCTGGAGGTCGGACCGGGGCGAACCCTGGCGACGCTGGCCCGGCAGAACCCCGGTGTGGGGCCGCACCTCACGGTGGCCACCCTCCCCCATCCCTCGGACAACACGCCGGATGCGGTCAGCGCGCTCACCGCCGCGGGACGTCTATGGAGCGCGGGTGTGCAGCTCTCCTGGCAGGGACTGCACGGGGGCGCCTCACGTCGCCGGGTGCCTCTGCCCACGTACCCGTTCGAACGTCAGCGCTATCTCGTTAAGGCACCGGGCACGCCCACGACCGAAGCAGCCCCTGCCGTCGCGCCCGCAGCGCCCGAGCTGCCCGGCGACGACGTCGCGCGCCGGGTCGCTGCCGCCTTCGCGGAGGTCCTGGGGCTGGCGCGGGTCGGGCTCCACGACAACTTCTTCGCGTTGGGGGGCGACTCGTTGATGGCGGCGCAGCTCATCGCGCGGTTGCGTCCGCATGTCGCCACGCCCCTCAAGGTAAAGGCCATCTTCCGCGCACCCACCGTGGCCCGGCTGACGCGCTTCATCGCGGAGTCCTCTGAAGCATGACCTCTCCCTGGCTCGCCTGCCGCATCCGGCGTCCGGAAGCCCCCGTGCGCCTCTTCTGCTTCCCGCACAGCGGCGGCTCCGTGGGCGAATACGTCCGCTGGGCGGACCTGCTCCCGGACCTCGAGGTCTGGGGCGTTCAGTTCCCGGGCCGTGGGGCTCGGGCGGAGGAAGCACCGTTCACGCGGTTGAATGAACTGGTGGACGCGCTGGTGCGCGCGGTGGACTTCGGTGCGTCCTTCGCGTTCTTCGGCCACAGTCTGGGGGCGCTCGTGGCGTTCGAGACGGCCCGCCGTCTGCGCGACCTGGGCCGGACGCCTCCCGATGCATTGTTCCTCTCCGCGGCCCCCGCACCCCAGCTCCCCCCGCGAGGCGTCCCCGCGAGCCACCTGGACGAGGAAGGACTCCTCACCGCCCTGGAGCCCACCTACGGAGAGCTGATCCACGAGCTGCGCGAGGACGAAGAGCTGCGCGAGCTCATCCTCCCGGGCCTGCGCGCGGACCTGCTGCTCGTGGAGTCCCACCGGCACGAGGACCGAGAACCCCTCTCGTGCTCGATGACCGTCACGGGAGGCCTCCAGGACGACCTCCCCCGCGCGGAGCTGGAGCCGTGGCGCGTCCACACCACCGGCCCCTTCGCGCTCCACCTGCTGCCCGGCGGGCACTTCTACCTTCGGGACCCCGAAGCGAAGCCCACCCTCCTGCGCCTCATCACGGAGACCCCATGAGCCACGAGCCACTGCATCCCGCCACCCGCAGCCGCGAGGGCTTCCTGGGCCAGCTCTTCGCGGGGAAGCTCCGCTGGGACCTCGTCCGAGCCTTCCCTGAACAGGCCCCCGAGGAACGCCGCCAGGGCGACGCCGTCATCGCCGAGGTCGAGCAGTTCCTGCGCGAGCACGTGGACCCGGACGCGATCGAGCGCGCGGGCCGCATCCCGCCGGAGCTGCGCGAGGCCCTGCGCTCACGCGGCTACTACAAGCTCCAGGTGGAGCGGGAGCTGGGAGGCCGGGGCCTCTCCATGCTGAACACCTTCCGCGTCATCGAAGCCGTGATGAGCGTGTGCCTGCCGGTGGGCTACACGCTGGCCATCCACAGCGGCCTGGGCGCGGGAGCCATCATCGAAGCCGTGCAGGACGGTCCCCTCAAGGACTACGTCCGGGGCCGCGTCGCCGACGGAGTGATCTCCGGTTGGGCCGACACGGAGCCCATCGGGGCCTCCGTGCGGCGCGCCTCGACCACGGCCGTGCCCACGGAGGACGGAACGGCCTACGTCCTCAACGGGGAGAAGGTCTTCATTGGCAACGGGTCCATCGCGGACCTGCTGAACGTCACGGCCACGCTCCAGGAGGACGGCCGCGAGCAGATCAGCCTCTTCTTCGTGGAGACCTCCAGCCCCGGCTTCCACGTCCGAGCCGAGCACGGCCTGATGGGGCTGCGAGGCCTGCCCATCGCCGCGCTGAGCTTCGACAACGTGCGGGTGCCCAAGGAGCGGATGCTCGCGATGTCACAGGAGCACTGGCGGAACACGCCGTTGCTGGAGCCGCTCAGCGCGCTGGGCCGCATGTACATCATCGTGGCCGCGTCGCTGGCGCTCTCCAAGAAGTGCCTCCACTGGTCGCGCGACTTCCTGCACCGGCGCCTGGCGCAGGGGCGCAGGCTCGGAGACTTCGACGAGATCCAGCGTCAGGTGTCCGCCACGGCGGCGGAGGTCTTCGCCATGGAGAGCGTGGCCCGCTGGAGTCTCACGGGCGTGACGGCGGACACGCTGCCCCTGCGCTGGTTCGAACAGGTGGCGGCCAAGAACATCGCGTCCCTGACCTGCGCACGCATCACGGACCGGACGATGTCGCTGCTCGCCGCGGAGGGCTACGAGACATCGGAGAGCAAGGCCGCCCGGGGCGCCGCACCGATTCCCCTGGAGCGCACGCTGCGAGATGCCCGGGCCTTCCGGGTCGCGGGCGGCGTGGACTTCCTCGTGGACCACAAGGCCGCGCGGGAAGGACTCTTCTCCCTCTACTACCCGTCGGCCGCGCACGCGGCGGAGCTGGAGTCGCCCCCTGCCCCGCTCCCGGTGAAAGAGCACCTGTCCCCGCGCAACCGCGACCATCTCCAGCACACGGCCCGGGAGGTCCACCGGCTCGCGAAGCGGAGCCTGGACCTGTCGCGCCGCTACGCGGATCCGGGTGTCCTGTACGCGCGCCAGCGGACGCTCATCCTGATGAACCAGCTGTGCAACGAGCTGTTCACCATGTCCGTGACCCTGGCCCACGCGTCGTCCCTGGCCAAGACCCACGCCGAAGCCCTGGCGGACGTCTACTGCACCGCCGCGCGCTACCGCATGGAAGACCTGTGGCGCCAGCTCGACGCCGACGCGGAGCCGGACTTCGCGGGAGTGAGCGAGCGCTGGTTGTCCGGAGACACGCTCGACTTCCTGCTGAGCGACATCCTCATGCGGAGGTGAGCCTCACGGTGCGCTGCGCAATCAACCACCAGGTTGTCATTGCGGCAGCCAAGCTTCTTTGACCGCATATGAGCCAGGTTGCCCCCGCCGGAGGCGACCTCGCAAAACCTGTCCGACAGTCGGACAAGTTCGTGCCACTCAAGGCCCAAAGTCGCGTCGGCCCGTCACCCAGCGAAAACCTGTCGGACTGTCGGACAGGTTCAAGTCGCCCGAGGCCCGAAGCAGCACCGGCCTCACGCCCACGGAAACCTGTCGGACAGTCGGACAGGTTCGCCGTGCCCACGGCACAGGGGAGTGCCGGTTCACCGGATGGCTGAACCTGTCGGACAGTCGGACAGGTTTGCGCTCCCTCAGGCCCGGGGCTGTGCCGGTCCGCGAGGAACGGTTGTCCGACAGTCGGACAGGTTCGCGGTGCCTGCGGCCCGGGGCTCTGGTCCGGGACGTGACGCGAGCGGGCTGGCTTGGCGCCCGAGGCCTTGAGCCTTACGGCGCGGTGCGTGACGCGGCTGCCGTGTCATCCCGGTGGATGACGCCCTCCTTCATCACGAAGAAGACCTTCTGCGTGACGCGGATGTCCTTCAGCGGGTCGCCCGGCACGGCGACGACATCCGCCAGCTTCCCGGGCTCCAGCGTCCCCAGCTTGTCCGCCACGCCCAGCAGCTCCGCCGTGTTCACCGTGGCCGTGCGCAGGGCCTCCGCCGGGGTGAGCCCGGCCTCCACCAGCAGCGCGAACTCCGCCGCGTTGCGCCCGTGGGCGAACACGCCCGCGTCCGTGCCGAAGGCGATGCGCACTCCCAGGGAGATGGCCCTGCGCAGCACGTGCTCCCGCCGCTTGTCCACGGCGCGCAGCTTGGCCACGGTGTCCGCGGGCAGCTTGCCCTGGTCCGCCAGCTCCTTGATTCCGAAGAAGGCATAGGCCGTGGGCACGTACCAGGTGCCCTTCTGCTTCATCAGCGCCACGCCCTCATCGTCCAGCAACGTGCCGTGCTCGATGGAGTCCACGCCCGCTCGGATGGCCCGCTTCGCCCCTTCCGCTCCATGCGCGTGCGCGGCCACCTTGCGCCGGTGCGCGTGCGCTTCGTCCACGACGGCATCCAGCTCCGCCTGGGTGAACTGCGGCGCGTCCGGATCCGCATTGAGGCTCATCACGCCTCCCGTGGCGCAGACCTTGATGACGTCCGCGCCGTACTTCACGTTCTCACGCACCTTGGCGCGCAGCGCGTCCGGACCATCCGCCACGCCCCGGCTGGCGTCCTGGGCCAGCAGCCCCTTGCGGAACGAGTTGCCGTAGTCACAGTGTCCGCCCGTGGAACTCAGGCTGGACGTCGCCGCGAGGATGCGCGGCCCCACCACCAGCCCTCGCGCGGTGGCGTTGCGCAGGCCCACGTCGATGAAGTCCTCCGCGCCCAGGTTGCGCACCGTGGTGAAGCCCGCCATCAGCGTCGCCCGGGCCCACGGCAGCGTGTCCAGCGTCTGCTCGGGGAGGGTGCGCTGGAAGCTGTCGACGAGGTCCTTGCGCCAGTCCGTCCCGGGCTCCACCGTCAGGTGCGTGTGCGCGTCCATGAAGCCCGGCAGCAGCGTGGCGTCACCCAGGTCCACCACCTGAGCCCCTTCCGGCACGGAGGCCCTGGGGCCCACGCCCACCACCCGGCCCTCCGACACCACCACCACGCCCGGGGTGATCAGCTTCCCCGCCTTCGCGTCGAAGAGGCGCGCGGCCTTCAGCACCTGCACCCGGGCAGTGGGTTCAGCGGCGGAGGAGGACAGCGACCACAGGAGGGACCCGAAGAGAAGAGCGCGTCGCAAGGTCCCTCCATGCTACCGCCTTGGGCCCTCACGCACGCATCCGGTCGAACTCCTTGGCACAGTGCGCGGAGAACACCTTCACCTCGTGTCCGTGTGCGCGCACCAGGCCTCGCAGCCGCTCCTGGTTCTGGAGCCGCACGGCGTTGTTCTCGGAGAACAGCCGTTGGAACAGCGCCAGGCCCCAGGGGCTTCGCGGCGCCACCGGATCCACCTCGTGGTGGCTGAAGTACGCGTCCCCCGCGTGCAGCATCCAGCCTGAGGGCCCCTTCACCGCGACGCCGCAGTGACCCGCCGAGTGGCCCGTCAGCGGCACCAGCAGCACCTCCTCCTCCAGGCCTGGAATCACCCGCACCGACTCGAAGCCGAACCAGCGCTCACCGTCCACCGCGTACGGGTTCCACTTCGCCCCGTGGGCCCACTGGACCGGCTTGTAGCCTTGCCTCGTGCCCGCCATCGCCGCGGCGTGCTCGTCCGCGAAGAGGTGGACCTGGGCGTCCGGGAAGTCCGCCAGGCCCCCGGCGTGATCCAGGTCCAGGTGCGTGGGCACGATGTGCCGGACGTCCTCGCGCTTGAAGCCCAGGCGCTCCACCTGGGCCAGCGCCGTCTCCGCCGGATCCAACCGGGGCGCGCTGCGCCTCACGAAGCGCTGCCCCAGCCGCCCCCGAGCGTCCTGTACGTCCCGCGTCCCCAGGCCCGTGTCCACGAGCACCAGCCCTCGCGACGTCTCCAGCAGCAGGCAGTGGCAGACCATCCGGGCTGGCTCGAACAGGCCCCCCGAGCCCGTGACGAACCGGGCACTGGCGGGACACAGGGTTCCACAGTTGAGGTGCTGGATTCGCATGGCCGGCAAGGTACGGACCGGGCCCGTCGCCCGATTGGAGGAATCGGCCATCCTGCCCGGGCACCGGGTTGATGCGAAGGGACCGTCCGTCCCATGCTTCCTCCCGCATGGCCGCTCCAACCGACACCGCGCTGGCCCCCGGAGCCGACCTGTCCCGCTTCGTCCAGCGCGTGCGAGTGCTCTGGCGCGGCCCCTCCCACGGCGACTACGTCCGCGTGCCGGACGGCACCGTGGAGCTGGTGGTCCGCGTCACCTCCACCACCTGCGACGTCCATGCCCTGGGTCCCCGCGAGCAGGTGGTCCGCAAGGCTCCGTCGGAGGTGCCGCCCGACACGCTGGGCATCCAGTTCAAGCCCGGCGGCGCGTACCCGTTCTTCGGCCTGCCCATGTCGGAGCTGTCCCACCGCTCGCTCGCCATCGACACGCTCTGGGGCAAGGAGGACGGCGCGAAGCTCCGCGAGTCACTGGCCCGGGCCCCCAACCCCCAGGCCCGCCTGCGCACCCTGGAGGCCGCATTGGTGGACCGGCTCCACCGGGACGACGTCTACGAACCCGCGGCCGCGTACCTCGTCCGGCGCGGCATCCGCCTGCTCACCGGCGCCGGAGAACTCCCACGCGTCGCGGACCTGGCCCGCACGCTGGGCGTGAGCGAACGGCACCTGCGCCGCGCGTTCGACGATGTGCTGGGGATGGGCCCCAAGGCCTACGCCCGGCTCGTGCGCTTCCAGCGCGCGCTCCAGGCCTCCCGCGCCCAGGGCGCACGGCCAGACTGGGGAAGCATCGCCGCCGGTGCTGGCTACTACGACCAGGCCCACCTGATCGCGGACTTCCGGGCCGTGCTGGGCACCACGCCGGGCGCGTGGGCGCGCGCACGGGCGGCCTGAGGGGGGCTGGACGCGCTGCGTCGGGACTCGATGGGTGTGGAAAGCGCCTGCCCGGTGAGCGTCCCAGGGAATCGTTCGGGCGCCCGGACGTTCTGCGGCTTGCGTGGGCGTTTTCCCAGCTTGACCCGTGCTGGGCCATCCCTCACAAACGCCCCGTCCCCGCGGAGCTCCTGTCCCGCGGCCCGAAAGGATCCCCATTCATGAAGCGATTGGTCGTCATTGCCGCACTCGTGGGTGCCGCTCCGGCGCTCGCCGATGAAGGCATGTGGACTTACAACAACTTCCCCGCCGCCAAGGTGAAGGAGAAGTACGGCTTCCAGCCGGATCAGCAGTGGCTGGACAAGCTGCGCCTGGGCGCGGTGCGTCTGGCCGGCGGCTGTTCCGCCAGCTTCGTGTCACCGGACGGCCTGGTGATGACGAACCACCACTGCGCGCGCGGCTGTATCGAGCAGCTGTCCACCGCGAAGCAGGACTACCTGGCCAACGGCTTCTACGCGAAGACCCAGGGCGAGGAGAAGCAGTGCCCGGCGATGGAGGTGAACCAGCTCGTTGAGATCACCGACGTCACCGAGCAGCTCAACAAGGCCACCGCGTCGCTGACCGGCAAGCAGTACTCGGACACGCTGAAGGCGGAGATGTCCAAGCTGGAGAAGGCCTGCTCCAACGGCGACGACAAGGTGCGCTGTGACCTGGTCACCCTGTACCAGGGCGGCAAGTACAACCTGTACAAGTACCGCCGCTTCCAGGACGTGCGCCTGGTGTTCGCCCCGGAGCACGCCATCGCCTTCTTCGGCGGTGACCCGGACAACTTCGAGTTCCCCCGCTACGACCTGGACGTGACGTTCGTGCGCGTCTACCAGGACAAGCAGCCGGTGAAGACGCCGGACTACTTCAAGTGGTCCGAGCACGGCGCGAAGGAGAACGACCTCACGTTCGTGGCCGGCAACCCGGGCCGCACCTCGCGTGGGCTGACCGTCGCGGAGCTGGAGTACACCCGCGACGTGTCCATGCCCAAGACGCTCATGTACCTCTCCGAGCTGCGCGGCATGCTCACCGAGTTCCAGAAGCGCGGCCCCGAGCAGAAGCGCATCTCCAGCAACCTGCTGTTCGGCGTGGAGAACGGCCTGAAGGCGTCCAAGGGCCGCCACGAGGCGCTGCTCGACAAGAAGTTCTTCGCCTCCAAGGTCGCCGCGGAGCAGGAGCTGCGCAAGAAGGTCGACGCGAACCCCGAGCTGAAGAAGAAGTACGCCGCCGCCTGGGATGAGATCGCCAAGGCCGAGGCCCAGCTGCTCACCCTCCGCAAGGACCTGAACTACCTGGAGCAGGGCAACGGCCTGTCCTCCAGCCTGTTCCACACCGCCCGGGCGCTGGTGCGCGCCGCGGACGAGCTGCCCAAGGACAACGGCCAGCGGCTGCGCGAGTTCAACGACGCCAACCTGACCGCCCTCAAGGCGCAGCTCTTCAGCCCCGCGCCCATCTACGCGGAGCTGGAGATCGCCCGCCTGACGTTCGGCCTCACCAAGATGCGTGAGGAGCTGGGCGCCAAGCACCCGTTCGTGAAGAAGGTGCTGGGCAAGGAGTCCCCGGCACAGGTCGCCACCCGCGTGGTGAAGGGCACGAAGCTCTTCGACCCGAAGGCGCGCCAGGCGCTCTGGGACGGCGGCAAGAAGGCCGTGGACGCGTCCAAGGACCCCATGGTCCAGCTGGCCCTGCTGGCGGATCCGGACTCGCGCGCCATCCGCAAGAAGTTCGAGGACGAGGTGGAGTCCGTCATCAAGAAGAACAGCGAGCTGGTCGCCAAGGCGAAGTTCGACATCTACGGCACCAGCCAGTACCCGGACGCGACCTTCTCCCCGCGCGTGTCCTTCGGTTCCGTGAAGGGCTACATGGACGAGGGCCAGCAGGTCGCCCCCATCACCCAGATGTCCGGCACCTTCGAGCACGCCACGGGCCAGGATCCGTACGCGCTGCCCAAGTCGTGGGTGAAGTCGGAGAAGGTCATCACCGGCAGCACGCCGATGAACTTCGTCACCACCAACGACATCATCGGCGGCAACTCCGGCTCGCCCGTGGTGAACAAGAACCACGAGGTCGTCGGCCTGGTGTTCGACGGCAACATCCAGTCGCTGGGCGGTGAGTACGGCTTCGACGAGTCCGTGAACCGCACGGTGGCCGTGCACTCGGACGCCATCATCGAGGCGCTGCAGAAGGTCTACGGCGCCACCCGCGTCCTGGAAGAGCTGCGCCCCGGCAGCACCAAGGTGCCGCCGGTGAAGGCCAACCCGGCGGGGTAGTCCTCTCCCCTTCCGAGTCCTGAAGTCCCCAGAGGCTGTCCGGTGCGAACCGGGCAGCCTCTTGGCTTTGGTAGCGTCCCGCCCATGTCCTACGACGCGCGCGCGGAGCAGTTCATGCGGGACGGGTACCTTCGTATTGACGGGGCCTTCCCCCGTGAGGTCGCGGATGAGGCCCGGGCCCTGCTCTGGAAGGACACGGGGTGCGATCCGGACCGGCCCGCCACCTGGACCCGGCCCGTCATCCGCCTGGGCATGTACACGCAGAAGCCCTTCGTGGACGCTGGCAACACCCCCGTGCTGCACGAGGCCTACGACGCGCTCGTCGGCGCCGGCCGGTGGCTGCCGCTCCGGGCCATGGGCACCTTCCCCGTGCGCTTCCCCTCCCCGCAGGACCCGGGCGACGCGGGGTGGCACATCGACGTGGGGTTCGACTTCGACAAGCCGGACTTCATGGACTGGCGCGCCAACGTCGCCTCCAGGGGCCGGGCGCTGCTGATGCTCTTCCTCTTCTCCGACGTGGGCGAGGACGACGCGCCCACCCGCATCCGCGTGGGCTCGCACCAGGACATCGCGAGGCTGCTGGGCCCGGCCGGTGAAGCGGGCCTGACGCTCCGGCAGCTGGCGGCCAACGGCTTCGCGGAGTCCGCCCACCGCCGGGAGGTGCTGGCCACGGGCGAGGCGGGCACGGTGTACCTGTGCCACCCCTTCCTCGTGCACTCGGCCCAGCCCCACAAGGGAGCGCGGCCGCGCTTCATGGCGCAGCCGCCACTGCTTCCCCGGGAGCCCCTGAGCCTGGCCCGGCTCCCGGAGGACACGTCGCCGGTGGAGGAGTCCATCCGGCGCGCGGTGACGTGAAGCCCTACCGCGTCACTCCCACTCGATGGTGGCGGGCGGCTTGGAGGAGATGTCGTAGACGACGCGGTTGATGCCGCGCACCTCGTTGGTGATGCGCGAGGAGATCTTCTCCAGGATGGGGTACGGGATGCGCGCCCAGTCCGCCGTCATGCCGTCCACGCTGGTGACGGCGCGCAGCACGCAGGTGGACTCGTAGGTGCGCTCGTCGCCCATCACGCCCACGCTCTGCACCGGCAGCAGCACCGCGAAGGCCTGCCACACTTCCTTGTACAGGCCGGCCTTGTGGATCTCCTCCTGCACGATGGCGTCCGCGCGGCGCACCAGGTCCAGGCGCTTCTCGTTCACCTCGCCCAGCACGCGGATGGCCAGGCCCGGGCCCGGGAAGGGCTGGCGGGAGACCATCTCGTCCGGCAGGCCCAGCTCACGGCCCAGCGCGCGGACCTCGTCCTTGAAGAGCTCGCGCAGCGGCTCCACCAGCTTGAGCTTCATCTGCTCCGGCAGGCCGCCCACGTTGTGGTGGCTCTTGATGGTGACGGACGGGCCCTTCCACGACACGGACTCGATGACGTCCGGGTACAGCGTGCCCTGCGCCAGGAAGCCCGCGTCCTGCACGTCGCGCGAGGCCTCCTCGAAGACGGCGATGAACTCCCGGCCGATGATCTTCCGCTTCTGCTCCGGATCCGTCACGCCGGCCAGCTTCGACAGGAAGCGCTCGCGCGCATCCACCGTCTTCAGCGGCACGTGGAAGCGGTCCACGAACAGCGCCTCCACCTGCGCCCGCTCGCCCTGCCGCAGCACGCCGTTGTCCACGAAGATGCACTGGAGCCGGGGGCCAATGGCCCGGTGCAGCAGCAGCGCCGCCACGGAGCTGTCCACGCCGCCGGACAGGCCGCAGATGACGCGGCCTTCGTCACCCACCTGCTTGCGGATGGTCTCCACGGCCTCGTCGATGAAGCCCTTCATCGTCCACGAGCCGGTGACCTTGCAGTCGTTGAAGAGGAAGGCGCGCAGCATGGCCTTGCCCTGCGGCGTGTGGACGACCTCCGGGTGGAACTGGAAGCCGTACCAGGGGTTCGTCTTGTGGGCCGCCGCCGCGAAGGGCGAGTTGCCGCTGCGGCCAATGGCCTCGAAGCCGGGCGGCAGCTCGTCCACCCGGTCGCCGTGGCTCATCCACACCTGCACCTGGTCGCCCGGGCGGAACTCCGCGAAGGGGCCCCGCGCGGCGAGCACCTCCACCGCGGCGCTGCCGAACTCGCGGTGGGCGCTCCGGTCGATGCGGCCGCCCAGCAGCTTGGAGATGAGCTGGAGGCCGTAGCAGATGCCCAGCACCGGGACGCCGGCCTCGAAGACGTAGGGGTCGCAGCGCGGGGAGCCGGGCGCTTCCACGGACGCCGGCCCGCCGGAGAGGATGATGCCCCTGGGCGCGAACTGCCGGATGTCGGCGGCGGGGAGGTCCGGGCGGTGGATCTCGCAGTAGACGCCCAGCTCACGCACCCGGCGGGCGATGAGCTGGGTGTACTGGCTCCCGAAATCAAGGATCAGGATCTTCTCGGAGTGCAGGTCCACCGGCGATTCTCCCAGGGGGCGTCGTTGACGGGTGGGGGCCCTTATCGCTACAAACTTCGGGAAATCAACGCTGAAAGGCCGTCAATTGTTCGTGCGCCGCCTGTCCGCTTCCACTGCAGCAGCCATGCTCCTCCTGTCCTCCGCGGGGTGTGTGAAGGAGATCACCTCCGACGAGCGCCTGGAGCGGGACACCCGCAGCGTCGCGGTGAAGGACGCGCCCGGGGTCGAGCAGCTTTCCAAGCTCACCTGTGACGACACCTCCGCGCCGCTCAACAAGGCGCGCGACGTGAACCGCCCGGAGTCCGACCGGCTGGTGGACTACGTCAACCTCTACTCCTCGCTGAAGGACCGCACCCACACCTTCGAGGAGGCCATGGCCCGCAACCCGGACCTGAGCTACCGCGAGGGCAGCCAGAACCTGGTCAGCGCCAAGGACACCTGCATCCAGCAGACCGCGGACGTCCGGGTGGAGTTCGAGACCTACCTGCGCGAGCTGGTGGACGTGCCCACGGTGCAGGAGATCAAGGGCGGCAACACCGTCACGGTGGCCCGCCTGGACTTCGGCACCCTGAAGAAGGCCATCGAGACGCTGGATCCGGACGACCGCGAGTCGCTCCTCCAGCGCGTCAACGCGGCGGAGAAGCGCGTGTCCACCACGGCCGCCCCCGCCGAGGATTCGTCCACGGGCGGCGGCAAGCGTCGCGGCAAGTAGCCGTCCGCTGTCCTCCCCCGGCGCCCTGCCCGGGGGAGCGCATCCCCTGCCCTACTCCATCCGGTAGTTGGGCGCTTCCTCGGTGATGATGACGTCGTGCACGTGGCTCTCCTTGAGCCCGGCGGACGTGATGCGGACGAAGGTGGCCTTCGTGCGCAGCTCCTCGATGGTGGCGCACCCCACGTAGCCCATGCCGCTGCGGATGCCGCCCAGCATCTGGTGCACGTTCATGGCGAGCGTGCCCTTGTACGGCACGCGGCCCTCGATGCCCTCCGGCACCAGCTTCACGGCCTCCACGTCGGACTGGAAGTAGCGGTCCTTGGCGCCCTGCTTCATGGCGCCCAGGCTGCCCATGCCCCGGTAGCTCTTGTAGCTGCGGCCCTGGTACAGGATGACGTCGCCAGGGGCTTCCTCCGTGCCGGCGAACAGCGAGCCGATCATCACGGAGCTGGCGCCCGCGGCGAGCGCCTTCACGATGTCGCCCGAGTACTTGATGCCGCCGTCGGAGATGATGGGGATGCCGTGCTTGTCCGCCTCGCGGGCGCAGTCATCCACCGCCGTCACCTGGGGCACGCCCACGCCGGCCACCACGCGGGTGGTGCAGATGGAGCCCGGGCCAATGCCCACCTTCACCGCGTCCACGCCCGCTTCAATCAGGGCGCGCGTGCCCTCGGCGGTGGCCACGTTGCCGGCGACGAGGTCGAAGCCCTTGAAGTTCTTGCGCGTGTCGCGCACGCCCTCAATCACGCCCTTCGAGTGGCCGTGCGCGGTGTCCACGACGATGACGTCCACGCCCGCCTTCACCAGCGCGTCGATGCGGGCCTCGCGATCCGCGGACACGCCCACGGCGGCGGCGCAGAGCAGGCGGCCCTTGGCGTCCTTGGCCGCGTACGGGTGGGTGCGGCGCTTCTCGATGTCCTTGATGGTGATGAGGCCCTTGAGCTCGTAGGCCTCGTCGACGACGAGGAGCTTCTCGATGCGGTGCTCGTGCAGCAGCTTCGTGGCGTCGTCCTGGGTGATGCCCTCGCGGCCGGTGACGAGCTTCGTCGTCATCACGTCCTCGACCTTCTGGGACAGGTTCTTCTCGAAGCGCACGTCGCGGCTGGTGAGGATGCCCACCAGGCGCTTGCCCTGCACCACGGGCACGCCGGACACGCCGTGGACCTTCATCAGCTCCAGCGCGCGGGCGAGCGGCGCCTTCGGGTCGATGGTGATGGGGTCCACCACCATGCCGCTCTCGAACTTCTTGACCTTGAGGACTTCCAGGGCCTGCTGCTCGGGCGTCATGTTCTTGTGGATGACGCCGATGCCGCCCTCCTGCGCCATGGCGATGGCGGTGCGCGCCTCCGTCACGGTGTCCATGGCGGCGGACAGCAGGGGCACGTTCAGCCGGATGTTGCGCGTCAGGCGGGTGGTGAGGTCGGCATCACGCGGGGTGACGGCGCTCTCACCGGGCTGCAGGAGCACGTCGTCGAAGGTGAGGGCCAGCCGGATATCGGGGTTCAACATGGGGGCTCCCGGAGGCCCCGCGGGGCACCAGCGCCCGGCGGGTGCGTGTCCATACGGTTTGCGCGGCTGCCGCGCAACGGAAGAAGGTTTTTTGCCGCCCGTTCCTGGGGACTTCAGGTGATACTCGGTGTCCCACCAACACTTCTTGGGACTTGGACCGGGCCTTGGCGGAATTGAATCAAGCGGGGGCGGTGGGGCTGGTGGTGAAGCTGCCCTTCGCCACCCCCGAGGAGTTCCTCGCGAAATACGGGGGCAACATCACCCGGGGCGGCATCTATTTGCGCGCCAAGGCCGTGCGCCCCCCTGGCACGGCCGTTACCCTGGACCTCCGCCTGGCGAGCGGCGACCGGCTCCTCTACACGGCGGCCATCGTCCACTTCGTCACCGGGCAGCAGGGCCAGGGCATCTCCGGCATGGGCCTGAAGTTCGGGGAGGCGGACCCTCCGACGCGCCGGTTCCTGGACGCCGCGGTCGCCATCCTGCCGCACGCCCAGTCGGACCTGCCGCCCGTGCCCAATGGCGTCGGCCCGGCGGACTACACCGTGCCCGCCCCAGCCGCCCC
>NZ_RAWM01000109.1 GCF_003668875.1 Corallococcus interemptor
GTTTCCAGGGGGGCGGGAGGGCTGACGGCGGATTCGGAGGCGTGGAGGACGGCCCTGCGCACCAGCGCGGGCGTGTCCAGCAAGAGCCCCACCCGGCCGTCACCCAGGATGGTGGAGCCGGAGATGCCGGGGATGCCCTGGAAGAGGCGCCCCAGGGGCCGGATGACCCGCTGGCCATCCCCCTGGAGCTCATCCACCGCCAGCCCGATGACGCCGTCCGGATGCTTGAGGACGACCACGTTCTCCCGGGCCGGCACGTCCCCGCCCAGGCTGAACACCTGGCGCAGCCGCAGGTACGGCAGGGGCTGGCCCCGCAGCGACAGCACACCGGACGCGTCCAAAGTGCGCGACTGGACGGGGACCTCCATGCACTCCTGCACGCTCTCGATGGGGACGACGTAGACCTGGTCCCCCACGCCCATGGCGAAGCCCTGGATGACGGCGAGCGTGAGCGGCAGCCGCAAGGTCAACGTGGTGCCCTGCCCCTCCTGGCTCTGGATGGCCACGGAGCCGCGCAGGGCCTCGATGTCCCGGCGCACCACGTCCATGCCCACGCCGCGGCCGGACAGCTCCGTCACCTCGGTGGCCGTGGAGAAGCCGGGCTCGAAGACGAGGCGCAACAGCTCGTCGTCGCGCAGGCGCTCGGGCGCGGCCACCAGCCCCCTCTGCCGCGCGCGCTCGCGCACCCGTTCCCGCTGGATGCCCCGGCCGTCGTCGGACAGCTCCACCACCACGCTGCCCGCGTCATGGTAGGCCCTCAGGCGCAGGCGGCCCCGGGGGTCCTTGCCCGCGGCGCGCCGCTCATCCGGCGTCTCGAGGCCGTGGTCCAGGGCGTTGCGCAACAGGTGCAGGAGCGGGTCCCGCAGCGCGTCCAGCACCGCGGTGTCCAGCGTGGCGTCCTCACCCTCCAGCTCCAGCTGGGCCAGCTTCTGCTGGGAGCGGGCCAGGTCGCGCACGGTGCGCAGGTGCTGACGGAACAGCGGCCCCACCGGGACCATCCGCGCCTTCATCACCTCTTCCTGGAGCGCCTCGAAGAGCGGATCCATCTCCCGCTGCTGGGTGAGCGCGTCCTCCCAGCTGGCGCCCATCTCCTCCGCGCGCGACAGGAACTGCGCCATCCGCCCGCGCGCCACGGACAGCTCCGCGGTGAGCGTGACGATGCGGTCCAGGCGCTCCATGTCCATGCGAACGCGGCTGCGCGACGTGCTCCGCGCCTCCGGCACGCGCGGCAGCGGCAGGCCGGCGGGCAGCGGCAGCGCCTCCGTGGGGGCGCCCGCGACGATGCCCTCGCGAAGCTTGGAGAGGTGGAGCTGGTGCACCGCCTCCAGCGAGCCCGCGCCCGCGCCCGCGAGCGACGCCTGGTACAGCTCACGCAGGTGGTCCACCGCGACCAGCAGCAGCGACACCCGCGTTTCGTCCAGCGCGATGCGCCCGTCGAGCAGCGCCTGGAGCAGGTCCTCCACCCCGTGCGTGTAGTCCGTCACGGCCTGGAAGCCGAGCGACGCCGCCGCGCCCTTCAGCGTATGCGCCGCGCGCAGGATGGCCGGGAGCAACCCGTCCGTGGGCGAGACCTCCAGCACGAGGAGGTTCTCTTCCATGGAGGAGACCAGCCCCTCCGCCTCGTCCGCGAAGACGGCCAGCACCTTCTGCCATTCCGCGGCGGTCTCTGACGGGATGTCCTCCGGGTCCGAGGTCACCTGCCGCCCCTCGGGCGAAGAGACGCTGGCACACGCAAGGAGATGGGTGGAGGGAGTTTCAAGGACACGGACGCACGCCCCCCTTCCTCAGGATGCAAGGCATTGCCGTGAAGGTGGGCCGCCCCCCGGCGAGGAATGTTTCGACAAGTCAACAGTATCGAAACAATCTCAGAGACACAACCGCACTGGCGATTTCACGCACAGTCGGAATCAGCAGGGAAGCGTGGCACGATTTCCAGACAGGACGTCCCAGGTCGGACGCGCAGCGGCCCCGGATGGAGCATGTCTCATCTGTCACGAGTTGCATGTTTCAATCCCATCCACATCCAACACACCGCGTCCTGTCCGTTCGGACAGGGTGCCGCACGCCTGCGCCGGGTTAAGACAGACACCCGGCGCGGCCATGCGCTACTGGAGCGAGGGCTGGGCCGGCTCCTCCTCTGCCTGCTTGCTGGCCACGGCGTAGTCCTCGGCGCCGGTGAAGTCGACGACGCGGCAGGGCTCATCCCCCACGACCCAGGCGTCGTGCCCCGACGGGATGAAGGCGACGTCGCCCGGCTCCAGGTCCAGCTCCTGCCCGTCGTTCATCCGGATGTGCAGGCGTCCGGACAGGACGCTCAAGGTGTGGACCACCTCGCAGCTCTCCGTGTTCGCGATGGGCTTCACGTGTTCCGACCACCGCCAGCCCGGTTCGAAGTAGCCGCGTCCGATGCTGAGCGCTCCCATGTTCAGGACGGAAGCCTCTCCGTGCGACACGAAGGGCCGGCGCTCGTCCGCCTCGCCGGCCTTCTTGATGATGGCGCGTGCCATGGTGCAATCCCTTCCGGTGAATGGGTCCCAGGGAGGAATCTGGGGGCCCCTGGGACTGGAGGAAAGGGTCGGGGCCCGGACGCGGGCGGTGGACCGGAGCACGGGGTGTAGCGCCCGTCTCCACCTCCGTACCTTGGTGCCGCAAAACGGTCCCGAGGGAGTCCAGCCATGCGCCCAATGTCGCGCCTTGTCCTGTGGGCATGTCTGCTCATCGCGCAGGGATGCCGCTCGCATCACGAGCCGCCCCCTTCGCCTCCACCCACGCCGCCCACCGCCACCGCCCGGCCGCTGCACCTGGCGAAGCCGGACGCCATCGAGTTCGAGTTCGGCCGGCCCCAGGCCACCGCCTGCAACTGCTTCAAGGCGGACGCCGCCGCGAAGGAGGGCGGCGTGTGCGCCACGCCACGCTTTGGGGCCTACCTGCTCGCGATGACGTGGGCGCCCACCTTCTGCCGGACCCACCCGGACAAGGAGGAGTGCGAACACCTGGAGGGCACCTTCGGCGCGACGCACCTCACGCTCCACGGGCTGTGGCCGCAGTTCAACGACGCGGAGGCGAGCGAGAACAAGTGCACCTATCCGGCGTACTGCGGCGGGCTCTGCGAGTGCCAGGGCAGCAACGCCCCTTCGCGCTGCTTCCCGGACCCCGCCACGATTCCGCAGGCCATGGGCACCTACGGCCCGGGCTTCGTCACGGACAACTACTTCCTCGCGAACCACGAGTGGCCCAAGCACGGCAGCTGCACGGGGATGGACGCGCGCAGCTACTTCCAGGCCACCATCGACGCGATGCTGTCATTGCCCGGCGACCAGGGGACACCGCCCGCGCTGGGCGACAACGTGGGCGGCAGCGTGGCGCTGGAGGAGCTGCGCGCGTCCTTCGGCCAGGCCGACACCGTGGTCCTCAGCTGCGACCCGAAGTGCAACCTGCTGGAGGTGGGCGCCTGCTTCGCGGTGGATGACCAGGGGCACCCCGGGGGGCGCATGGTCTGTCCGCAGAACGTGACGGGCAGCAGCAGCAACAACTGCGTGGGCAATGGCTCACAGCCCCGCTGCCCCACGGTGAACATCCAGGCCGCGAAGCCCTTCGACGGCGGCGGGGGCGGAGGCGGACCGTCCGCCTCGTGTGGTCAGCCGGGCCAGGGGCCCGCGTGCACGAATGATCAGCTCTGCCAGAACCAGGGCTGGGTGCGCTGCGCGCGCTCCGGGTGCTGCACCACCGTGCCCAAGCGCTAGCTCAGGCCACGGCCTGCTGGAGGCCGGCGTCGCGCGGCACCTTCGCGGCGGCGGCGCGCACGACCTCCGGGCTGGCGCCTTCCTTGTGGGCGTTCTCGCTCAGGTGCCGGCGCCAGGCGCGCGCGCCGGGCAGGCCCTGGAAGAGCCCCAGCATGTGCCGGGTGATGGCGCCCAGCGGCGCGCCCTCGCTCATCCGCGCTTCGATGTAGGGCAGCATCGCGTCCACCACCTCGTGCCGCGTGAGGGGCGTCTGCGTGCTCCCGAAGAAGCGCCGGTCCGCGTCCGCCAGCAGGTACGGGGACTCGTAGGGCGCGCGGCCCATCATCACGCCGTCCACGCGGCCCAGGTGCTCCGCCGCCGCGTCCAGCGTCTTGATGCCGCCGTTGAGGCTGATGTCCAGGTGCGGGTACTCGGCCTTGAGGCGGTGCACCAGCTCGTAGCGCAGGGGCGGCACGTCCCGGTTCTCCTTGGGGGACAGGCCCTGCAGCCACGCCTTGCGCGCGTGCACGATGAAGCGCGTGCAGCCCGCCGCGGACACGCGCCGCACGAAGTCCTCCAGCGTGGGCCACTCCTCCAGGTCGTCGATGGCGATGCGCGACTTCACCGTCACGGGGATGCGCACGGCTTCACGCATGGCGGCGACGCCGCGGGCGACGAGGTCCGGCTCCGCCATCAGGCACGCGCCGAAGCGGCCGGACTGCACGCGGTCGCTGGGGCAGCCCACGTTGAGGTTGATCTCGTCGTAGCCCCACTCCTCGCCAATGCGCGCGGAGGCGGCCAGGTCCGCGGGCTCGGAGCCGCCCAGCTGGAGGGCCACCGGGTGCTCGGCGGGACTGAAGTCCAGCAGGCGTTCGCGCTTGCCGTGCAGCACGGCGCCCGTGGTCACCATCTCCGTGTAGAGCAGCGTGTGGCGGGAGATGAGCCGGAAGAAGTACCGGCAGTGCCGGTCCGTCCAGTCCATCATCGGCGCGACACACAGCGGCATGGGGTAGGCCAGGGCAGTCATCGCCCTACCCATATCCGGAGTCCCGCCATCCGCCCAGGGTCTCCAGGAGCCCCCTCCGAAGGCAGGCGGACGACCGGGCCCAGGCGGGCATCGGCTCAGGCGGGAGGGCTGAGCACCACGCCCTGCTCCTCCAGCCACGCGTCCACCAGCCGCTGGCCGGCGTCCGTCAGCGTGAAGCCCAGCCCGGCCCAGCTCTGGCCGTTGAGCATCACCACCTGCCCCAGCGCGCGGGCGAAGGCCGCCTCCGGCGCGACGCGCTTGAGCAGCGCGCCCGCGTAGTGGTGCAGGAACAGGTCGAAGTTCTTCGCGAAGTCCGGGTGCCCGGGCAGCGAGTCGCTGCGCGTGTCCGCCGTCACGTCATACGCCTGGATGACCGCGCCAAAGCCCAGCACGTCCAGGAGGAACGCCTGCATCCGGTCCTTGCCCCGCACCCGGCCCGGCAGCCACCGCTCCGGCCCCGCCGACGTCTGGAACGTCCACAGTCCGCGCTGACGCGCGGCGGCGAAGGGCAGCTCCCCACCCCGCCGCTCCACCCCGGCCCGCTGGCGCTGCACCCTCGGCGGCGAGGCCTCCCGGCGCGCGGGGAAGTAGACGATGACCGCCGGTGCCGAGCGGGCGCAGTTCATGGGAGGCACGACTCCAGAGGGGGAACACCTGCACCGGAATCATCCGGCGCTGGCGCCCTGGAGTTGCGTCCCGGTCAACGCTTTTCAGGGGCCGCCGGGCATGGGGCCGGCGAGCGCCTCCACGGCCTCCGGGAGCATGCCCCGGGAGAGCGCGGCCTGGAGGGTGTCCAGCTGGGCCGTCACCACCGCGCGCGACACCTTGGCGCCCGCGCCGTCGCGCACCAGCAGCTCCAGCGTGGCCTGCGCCAGGAGGAGCGGCAGCGTGGTGAAGGCGAGCACGTCCCGGGGCGCGCCCGCCAGGTGCAGGGCCCGCACGTAGCGCGCGGCCGCGACCAGGTCCTGGCCCGCCAGCTGCTCCACGTCCTGGAGCTGCACGCCGGCCGGGAGCCACACCCGGCCCTCCTTCCGGTCCTGCCGCGCGTCCTTGAGGATGTTGACCAGCTGGAGCCCCTCCCCGAACAGCGGGGCCAGCGAGCGCAGGTTCGGCGCGAACAGCGCCAGGCGCGGATCCAGGACGAACAGCTCCGTCAGCAGCTCGCCCACCAGTCCCGCCACGATGTAGCAATAGTCACGCAGGGACTGCAGTGACCCCAGCTGCAACAGCCCGCCCTCGGAGGCGCCCTCCAGCACCTGCCCCATGCCCTGCACCGTCTTGAGCACGAAGTGGCGCAGGATGGCGCCGGCCTCCGGGCGCAGCGCGTCCAGGCTGGCCAGGAGCGTGGGCGTGCGCGCGAGCAGGTCCAGGTAGCCCGCGTTCTCGCTGGGACGGCGCGACAGCCACTCGCGAGACAGCGCCCCGGCGTCCACGCCCGGCGCCTCCTGGAGCAGGGACGCGAAGGCGGCCAGCGCCGCTCTGCGCTCGTCGCGCGTCCAGGGGGCGGCGTCCTCCAGCGTGTCCGCGACGCGCAAGAGCAGGTAGCCCAGGCCCACCTCGCGGCGCAGCGGCTCGTCGAGCAGCGGGATGGCGAGCGCGAACGTGCGGCTGGTCCGCTCGAGGAAGTCCGCCAGCTCGTCATCCCGGAACGCAGAGGCCGTCTGGGTGGGGGCGTCACTCAAGGCTTGAGTCCTCCGGCAACGGGCGCCGCGCTGCCACCCGGCGCCCTCACTGCCACAAGCCATCCCCCGACACACGCGAGAACGTGCGGTCCAGCGCGCGCGGTTTCCTCGTACGGACACCGCGCGCCTGGAATCCGGGGACGTCAGGGCGCCGGAGCCACGGTCGGCTTCGGGGCCGCGGGCTGCGCGGGGGCCGCGGGCTGGGCCGGCGCGGCGGGGGCCACGGCGGGCTTCGGCTCCGGCTTCTCGCGCGACTCCAGCATCTTGCCGTTGTCCGCGGCGATGCGGCGGTACCACGCGTCCGGGTAGCGCGGGTGGCCCACCTTGCCCGTGTTGTCGCGCACGTTGCCGTCGATGTACTTCACCAGCAGCTGCTCACCCAGCTTGCGCCAGCGCGCGTGCACCTTGTCGCCCTGCTGCAGGGAGTACTCGGTGAGGTACTGGCGGGCCTGCTCCGGCGTCCGCTTGTAGAGCACCTGCGCGATGCTTTCGATGTTGGCCTGGTCCGCCAGGAACTGGCCCTCCAGGTCGCCCTGGGCCTTCTGCACGTCGACAATCATGTCGCTCCAGCGCCCATAGGCCTGGTTCGACACCCAGTTGAAGACCCAGAAGGACGAATCCCAGGAGAACTCCCCGCGGCTGGCCACGCCCTGGGCGAAGTTCTTCGGCACCTGCCGGATGCCCGCGTACATGGGCGTGTAGACGGTGGTGAAGGTGTCATCCACGCCGAACCAGAGCACGCCGCCAATGGCGTCCGGCAGCGCGGAGCGCATCTGCGCGACGAAGGAGAAGCCCGTCTGCTGCGTGGAGATGGCGCGCTCGTGCACGTAGCTCTTGCCGTCCACGTCCCACGTCATGGGGCGCCAGCGGTAGGGCACCGCGTAGGGCCCGGCGCCCACGTCCTTGGACATGTCCAGCGGCGTGCCCTCGAAGTGGTCGCGCATGAGGGCCATGGCGTCCTGCACGGACACCTTCTTGTCCGGCCTCACCCACAAGGGCAGCCGCTTGCCGAGGTCCGCGCCGTCCGCGTACTCCACGCCCAGCTTCAGGGACGGGGCCGCGCGGCGGAAGATGCTCCACACGCGCCCCTCGCTGAAGCGCTGCCCGCCGAAGTCCAGCGGGTGGTACGTGTCCGCGAAGCTGAAGTCCTTGTCCGCGCCCGTGTACCAGCCCTTCGCGCGCGCGAAGGAGATGACGTCCGGCGAGTACAGCGTGGTGGCGCTGTCGTTGAGCGGGAACTGGCGGATGCGCGACTGGTTGGCGTGCGCGGAGATGTAGCCGTCCGGCAGCTTGCGGGCCACCCACACCGCGCCCTTCTGGCCCTCGCCCTTGCCAATCATCTCCAGCAGCCACGCCTCCTTCGGATCCGCGATGGAGAACGTCTCACCGGTGGACGCGTAGCCGTACTCCGCGACCAGGTCCGTCATCACCTGGATGGCCTCACGCGCCGTCTTCGCGCGCTCCAGCGCGATGTAGATGAGCGAGCCGTAGTCGATGATGCCCGCCGGCCCCTCCAGCTCCTTGCGGCCCGTGAAGGTGGACTCGCTGATGGACAGCTGGTGCTCGTTCATGTTGCCCACCACCGAGTAGGTGGAGGCCGGCTGTTTGATGCGCCCCAGGAACTTGCCGGTGTCCCACTCCACGACGTCGCGCATGGCGCCGGCCGCGTGGCGGCGGGCGGGCGTGTAGTACAGCTCGCCGTAGAGCTCGTGCGCGTCCGCCGCGTAGGTGATGAACGTGGAGCCGTCCGTCGTGGCGCCCTTCGTCACGAGCATGCTGGTGCAGGCGTCCGCGACGACGGGGGCCACGAGCACCGCCGTCAGCGGCAGCGCGGTGAAGAGGGTCGAGGGGAATCGGTTCATGGCGGCGCAATCTAGCAGGACCGCCGCCCGCTGCCCGCCCGGACAGGTTGCCCGGCACGCAGGCACCCTGCCGCACGCCGCCATGCAAGAAGCCGATGGCCGCCGAGCGCCGCGCTACTTCCCGGCCCCCACGTTGGATGGCACCTGTCCCGGGGGAACGCTAGGGTTGCGTTTGAATGCCCGGGGACCTCCCAACCCCGGCTCCCTTTGGAGGACGGCGTGACGGAGATCGTGGTGGGCCTGGTGGTGTTCTTCGTCCTCACGGTGGTGCTGGGTCCCGCCCTGTGGAGCTCCCGCATCTGGTGGAGCAAGGCGGACCGCGAGCAGGTGAAGGACAAGTACGGCCGCCCCCAGAAGGACCCGAAGGACGCTTGAGGAGGCGGCCGCTGGTGGTGCGCTGAAGCGCTACTCGTCGTTCTGGCGCAGCGCGGCCAGCACGTTGAGGTCCTCCAGCGTGGTGGTGTCCTGCGAGGACTGCTTGCCCGCGGCCACGTCGCGCAAGAGCCGGCGCATGATCTTCCCCGAGCGCGTCTTGGGCAGCCCTTCCGCGAAGCGGATCTCATCCGGCCGCGCGATGGCGCCAATCTCCTTGCCCACGTGCACGGCCAGCTCCTTCTTGAGCGCGTCCGAGGGAGGGTTGCCCTGCTTGAGCGTCACGAAGGCCACGAGCGCCGTGCCCTTCAGGTCATCCGGGCGGCCCACCACGGCGGCCTCGGAGACCTTCGGGTGCGCCACCAGCGCGCTCTCCACCTCCGCGGTGCCCAGGCGGTGGCCGGCCACGTTCACCACGTCGTCCACGCGCCCCATCAGCCACACGTAGCCGTCCGCGTCCGTGCGCGCGCCGTCGCCGGTGAAGTACATGCCGGGCAGCTCGCTGAAGTACGTGTTCACGTACCGCTCCGGGTCCCCGTACACGGTGCGCAGCATGGACGGCCAGGGCTTGGTCACGAAGAGCAGCCCGCCCTGCCCCTTGGGCACGCGCTTGCCGTCGCGGTCCAGAATCTCCGCGTGGATGCCGGGCAGCGGGAAGGTGGCGGAGCCGGGCTTGGTGGGCGTGGCGCCGGGCAGCGGGGAGATCATGATGCTGCCCGTCTCCGTCTGCCACCACGTGTCCACGACGGGGCACCGCCCCCCGCCGATGACCTCGCGGTACCACATCCACGCCTCGGGGTTGATGGGCTCACCCACGCTGCCCAGCAGGCGCAGCGAGGTCAGGTCGTGCTTCTTCACCGGCTCGTCACCCAGGCGCATGAAGGCGCGGATGGCGGTGGGCGCGGTGTAGAGGATGGTGGCCTTGTAGCGCTCGATGATGTCCCAGAAGCGGTCCGGGCCGGGCTGCGTGGGCGCGCCTTCGTAGATGATGGTGGTGACGCCGTTCATCAGCGGGCCGTAGACGACGTACGAGTGGCCCGTCACCCAGCCCACGTCCGCGGTGCACCAGTAGACGTCGTCGTCGCGCAGGTCGAACACCCAGCGCGTGGTGAGCGACGCCATCACCGCGTAGCCCGCCGTGGTGTGCAGCACGCCCTTGGGCTTCCCGGTGGAGCCGGACGTGTAGAGGATGAACAGCGGGTGTTCGCTCTCCACCCACTCCGGTTCGCAGACGTCGGACTGGCCCTTCACCAGCGCGTCCCACGCGAGGAACTTCGGGCCTTCCGGCAGCTTGCCGTCCCCGGTGCGGGTGAGGACGACGACCTTCTCGATGCTGGGGGCGTTGGGGAGCGCGGCCTCCACGTTCTTCATCAGCGGCACCACCGCGCCCTTGCGCCAGCCGCCGTCCGCGGTGAGCAGCACCTTCGCGCCCGCGTCCTTCATGCGGTCCTGGAGCGCTTCCGCGGAGAAGCCGCCGAACACCACCGAGTGCACCGCGCCCAGCCGCGCGCAGGCCAGCATGGCGACGGCGGCCTCCGGCACCATGGGCAGGTAGATGCCCACGCGGTCGCCCTTCTTCACGCCCAGCGACTTGAGGCCGTTGGCCAGCCGGTTCACCTGCTGGGACAGCTCTCCGTAGGTGATGCCGCGCCGGTCGCCGGGCTCGCCCTCGAAGAGGATGGCGGGCTTGTCCTTCAGCTTCGGCAGGTGCCGGTCCAGACAGTTGTACGCGAGGTTCGTCTTCCCCTCGACGAACCAGCGCGCGTGGGGCGGCTTCCAGTCCAGCACCGTCTGGAAGGGCTCCTTCCAGTACAGCTCCTCGCGGGCGCGGTCGCCCCAGTACGTGTCCGGATCCTTCGCGGCTTCGTCCCACAGCCGCTGATAGTCCTGCATGCCGCGGATGCGGGCCCGCCGGGAGAAGTCCTCGGGCGGGGGGAAGACGCGGGACTCGGTCAGGACCGAGACGATTGCGTGAGGGTCTGCCATGGGCGTTCCTCCAGCTTCGGCGTGGGAACAGCCCTCCTGTTGTAGGAAGCCCCTTGCGCTATCTCAAGGGTTCCCTTCACAGCGTTTGTTCCCCTGAACGCCATCGAAGCGGAACCACAGCTCGCAGGTGCAGTCGGTGATGTTGTTGGCTTCGTACGCCAGCCGCATCTGGCCCTGGAACTGGGTGGCGCACACGGGGGTCGCGTCCAGGTGCACGCGGACCTGATCGAGCAGGCACTCATTCGTCCCGTCAACGGTGGTGCTCACGTTGGCCACGCTGCCGTCGGCGGTGAACGCCTCGCCGTCCTCCAGGACGTAGCCCTCCAGCTGCATGTTCTGCACGCCGAAGTCCGCGCGCACCACGCGCCCCGCGATCTGGAGGTTCAGCTGGAGCTTCCCCTGGAACTGGTCCAGCAGGTCACAGTCGTCGCGCAGCGTCTCCGTGGGGATGAGCTCGTACTCGCCCTGGTTCTGGACGTAGGGCAGGCAGCCCGTCAGGGTGGCGGCCAGGGCGGCGGTGAGGCTGAGACGTCGCAGGGTAGACACGGCACGCACCATCCCCCACGGGAGGCATCCGGAACGGGCGCTCGGCAGGGGGCTTTGGGTAGAGTGCGACGCCATGCCTGAATACCGCAACCCCAAACCCACCGTGGACTGCATCATCGAGTTGTCCGGCGAGCGCATCGTGCTCATCCGCCGCGCGAACCCGCCGGTGGGCTGGGCGCTGCCGGGGGGCTTCGTGGACGAGGGCGAGCCGCTGGAGAAGGCGGCCATCCGCGAGGCCAAGGAGGAGACGGGGCTGGACGTGCTCTTGACGGAGCAGTTCTTCACCTATTCGGATCCGTCCCGCGACCCGCGCCTGCACACGATTTCGACGGTGTTCATCGCGCAGGCGACGGGTGAGCCGGTGGGCGCGGACGACGCGGCGGAGGCGAAGACGTTCACCGTGGACGCGCTGCCCAAGGACCTGTGCTTCGACCACGGCACCATCCTGTCCGACTACCTGACGTACAAGCGCACCGGGAAGCGCCGCAAGCTGTAGGGCGGATCACGGATGCACTACCTGTTCGTACTCCTGGCGCTCGGAGCGCTGCTCATCGTCCATGAGCTGGGGCACCTGGTGGCCGCGCGCCTGTTGGGCGTGCGGGTGCCGCGCTTCACCGTGGGCTTTGGACCGCCGCTCCTGTCGTTCCGCCTGGGCGGGACGCAGTTCGTGCTGGGCGCGGTGCCGCTGGGCGCGTCCGCGAACCTGCAGGGGATGAACCCGCACCGCTCCGCGGAGGAGGACACGTCCGGGTTCGGCACGCTGGGGCCGCTCAAGCGGATGGCCATCATCCTCGCGGGGCCGCTGGCGAACTACGCCGTGGCGCTGGGGCTGCTGTTCGCGCTGTATTCCTCCGGCACGCACGTGGTGGTGCCGCTGACGGTGGGCACGGTGGTGCCGGGTTCGGAGGCGGCGCGGGCGCAGCTGTTGCCCGGTGACAAGCTGGTGGCCGTGGGCGGCAAGCCGCTGGAGAGCTGGTCGGACTTCGTCACGCGCGTGGCGGACGGCGTGGGTGCACCGCTGGAGCTGTCGGTGGACCGGCACGGCGAGCCGCGCACGGTGACGGTGCGGCCCCGGGCGGACGAGCGCGGCGCGGGGCGCATCGGCGTGAGCCAGCAGTACGTGTTCCGCACGCACGCACCCGGCGAGGCCTTCACGCAGTCGCTGGTGCACACCGGGCGCGTGGCGTCCGAGACGGTCTCCACGCTGCTGGCGCTGGTGCGCGGGCCCCAGGTCGCGGGCAAGGCCGGGCCGGGCGCGCTGATGCGCCAGGAGTCCTCCGACGTCGCGTCGTCCACCGCGTCCGGTGCGGATGCGCTGGTGCGCGCGCTGGTGGCGGCCTCCGTGGCGCTGGCGATGCTGACGCTGGTGCCGGTGCCGGGGCTGGATGGCGGCCGGGTGCTGCTGCTCGCCATCGAGGCGGTGAGCGGACGGCGGATTCCTCCGCGCGTGGAGACCGTGGCGCAGACGGCCGGGTTCCTCTTCCTGTCCATTGGCATCGTGGCCACGGCGGGCGCGGAGATCGTCCGCGCGCTGCCCTCGCCCCAGGCGCCTGTCGCCATGCCGCCCGCCGCCGCGACGCCGCCCGCCGAAGCCGACGCGGGCACCCCGCGCGTCGTGACGCCCGCGCTTCCCTGAGGCGTCCGCCCGCCTGCTCCCCCGTCATCCGCGCGGGAAGAGGAGCCCCTGTTGGATGGCAGGCGCTGCACGCTTGCGCCCAACCTCGTTGATTGCACGGCCGCGTGCGCGCCAATAGAAGCGAAGGCTTTCCCCCACTTCGCGCACCTCGAGCTCCGAATGCCCCAGCCCCTGCCCCCCGCCATTTCCCCTTCCGAGGAGCGACACTTCGCGGGCGGCGGCGAGATGGGTGAGCTGGTGCGCGCGCTGGACTGGTCCAGGACGCCGCTGGGCCCCTCCAGCGAGTGGCCCATCAGCCTCAAGACGATGGTGGGCGTCGTCCTGCACAACCGGTTCCCCATGCTGATGTGGTGGGGCCCGGAGATGATCCAGCTCTACAACGACGCGTACCGCCCGGTGCTCGGCCTGAAGCACCCCGGCTCCATGGGTGCGCCGGGCGAGAAGGTCTGGTCGGAAATCTGGGACGTGGTCGGCCCCATGGCCCGAGGCGTGCTCAACGGCGGGCCCGCCACCTGGAGCGAGAACCTGGCGCTGTTCCTCAACAGCCGGGGCTTCGTCGAGGAGACGTTCCACACGTTCTCGTACAGCCCCATCCCCGACGAACAGGGCAGCGTGGGCGGCGTGCTCGTCACCGTGCGCGAGACGACGCAGGAGGTGCAGCACGACCGGCAGCTGCGCATGCTGCGCGACCTGGCGGCGCGCTCCGCCGACGCGAAGTCCCCGGAGCAGGCGTGCCAGGCCAGCCTGGACGTGCTCTCCGGCAACGACCTGGACCTGCCGTTCTGCCTGCTCTACCTGCTGGACGCGAAGGGCACCGCCGCGCAGCTCGCGGGCGGCACCCAGCTGCCCGACGCCGTCCTGGCCGCGCTGCCCGTGCAGCAGTCCCTCCTGGCCGGGTCCAGCGCCGACTGGCCCTTCGCCGAGGCCGCGCGCACCGGTGAGGCCGTCGTCGTGAAGGACCTGGGGCAGCGCCTGTCCGCCCTGCCCGCGGGCCGGTGGAACACGCCGCCGCCGCTCGCCGTGGTGCGCGCCCTGACGCGGCCCGGCCAGTCGCGGCCGTCCGGCTTCCTCGTGGGCGGCGTCAGTCCCCGCCGGCTGCTGGACGCGGCCTACCACGCCTTCTTCCAGGCCACCGCCGAGCAGGTCGCCGCGTCGGTGGCCAACGCGCGCGCCTATCAGGAAGAGCGCCAGCGCGCGGAGGAGCTGGCCGCGCTGGACCGCGCGAAGACGGCCTTCTTCAGCAACATCAGCCACGAGCTGCGCACGCCGCTCACGCTGCTGCTGGGCCCCACCGAGGACGCGCTCGCCAGCCCCGAGCGCGCGCTCCAGGGCGAAGCGCTGGAGACGGTGCACCGCAACGCCGTGCGCCTGCGCAAGCTGGTCAACACACTGCTGGACTTCGCGCGCATCGAGGCCGGGCGCGTGCGCGCCACCTATGAGCCCACCGACCTGGCCGCCCTCACCGCCGGGCTCGCCAGCGCGTTCCGCTCCGCCATCGAGCGCGCGGGGCTGGTGCTGGACGTGGACTGCCCGCCCCTGCCGGAGCCGGCCTGGGTGGACCACGAGATGTGGGAGAAGATCGTCCTCAACCTCGTCTCCAATGCGCTGAAGTTCACCTTCACCGGCGCCATCACCGTGGCGCAGGCGCTGAAGGACGGGCACATCGAGCTGCGCGTCACCGACACGGGCACCGGCATCCCCTCGCACGAACTGCCCCGCCTCTTCGAGCGCTTCCACCGCGTCCACGGCGCCCGCGCGCGCTCGCACGAGGGCTCCGGCATTGGCCTGGCGCTGGTGCACGAGCTGGTGCGGCTGCACGGCGGCACCCTGAATGTCCAGAGCGAGCTGGACCGCGGCACCACCTTCACGGTGCGCATCCCCACGGGCTTCGCGCACCTGCCGGCGGAGCACGTGACGTCCGCCAGGAGCCAGCGCACGCAGCCCGCGGGCGCGGACCCCTACGTGCGCGACGCGCTGGGCTGGCTGACGGAGGCGCCGCCCGCGCCGGAGGACGGGCGCGAGGAGCCCGCGTCCATCGACCCGGCCGTGCTGGGCCTGGAGCGCGGGCGCGTGCTGCTGGCGGACGACAACGCGGACATGCGCGAGTACGTGGGCCGGCTCCTGGGGGCCCACTGGACGGTGGAGGCGGTGGCGGACGGAGAGGCCGCGCTCCAGGCCGCGCTCGCCCGGCCCCCGGACCTCATCCTGTCCGACGTGATGATGCCCCGGCTGGACGGCTTCGCGCTGTTGCAGGCCCTGCGCGCCGACGAGCGCACCCGCACGGTGCCCGTCATCCTGCTGTCCGCCCGCGCGGGCGAGGAGGCCCAGGAGGAGGGCCTTGCCGCGGGCGCGGACGACTACCTGGTGAAGCCCTTCTCCACGCGCGACCTGCTCGCGCGCGTCACCGCGCAGCTGACGCGCTCCCGCCTGCGCAAGCTGGAGGCCGCGCACGGGGAGCGCCTGGCGCGCATCTTCCAGCACGCGCCCGTGGGCATCGCCATCCTGCGCGGCCCGGAGCACGTCTTCGAGTTCGCCAACGAGAACTACCTGAAGCTGATTGCCCACCGCGACGTGAAGGGCAAGAGCATCCGCGAGGCCCTGCCGGACCTGGCCGACCAGGGCATCTACGAGCTGCTGGACGGCGTCCACGCCACGGGCGAGCCGTACATCGGCCGCTCCCTGCGCGTCGTCTTCAACGACGGCCCCCACCAGTCCACGCGCGAGGTGTTCCACGACTTCGTCTACCAGCCCATGAGCGACGCGAAGGGCCAGGTGGAGTCCATCATCGTCGTCGCCTTCGACGTGACGGAGCTGGCCACCGCGCGCCGCGAGGCGGAGTCCGCCAACCGCGCCAAGGACGAGTTCCTCGCGATGCTCGGCCACGAGCTGCGCAACCCCCTGGCCCCCATCCTCACCGCGCTCCAGCTGATGCGCCTGAGGGGCGACACCGCCGCGGAGCGCGAGCGCACGCTCATTGAACGGCAGGTGACGCACCTGGTGCGCATGGTGGACGACCTGCTGGACGTCAGCCGCGTCACCCGGGGCAAGGTCACCCTCAAGCGCGAGCGCATCACGCTCACGGACGTGGTGGCCAAGGCCATCGAGCAGACGAGCAGCCTCATCGACCAGCGCCAGCACATGCTGGAGGTGGACCTGCCCGACCGGGGCATGGACCTGAGCGGCGACCCCACGCGCCTGGCGCAGGTCTTCGCCAACCTGCTCACCAACGCGGCCAAGTACACGGAGCCGGGCGGCTTCCTGGCCGTGACGGGCACGCGCGAGGGCCGGGAGCTGGTCCTCAGCGTGCGCGACACCGGCGTGGGCATCGCGCCGGAGATGCTGCCGCGCGTGTTCGACCTCTTCGTGCAGGAGCACCAGGCCCTGGACCGCTCCCAGGGCGGACTGGGGCTGGGGCTCGCCATCGCGAAGAGCCTGGTGACGCTGCACGAGGGCGCCATCAGCGCGCACAGCGCCGGCCGGGGCCGCGGCAGCACCTTCACCGTGCGCCTGCCCGCGCTGGAGGCGGAAGCCCCGGCCGCGCTGCCCACGCCGCAGCCCGGCACGCTCGCCGTCCCGGAGCCCACGTCCGTGAGCGCGCGCGTGCTCATCGTGGACGACAACCGGGACGCGGCGGACGTGCTCTCCGAGTCCCTGGAGTTCCTGGGCTGCACGACGCGCGTGGCCTACGACGGCCCCACCGGCCTCGAGGCGGCGAAGGAGTTCGGCCCCGAAATCGCGCTCCTGGACATCGGCCTGCCGGTGATGGACGGCTACGAGCTGGCCCGGCGGCTGCGCCAGCAGGAGGAGCCCCGCGCCCTCAAGCTGGTGGCGGTGACGGGCTACGGCCAGGAGTCCGACCGCCAGCGCTCCAAGGCCGCGGGCTTCGACGCGCACCTGGTGAAGCCGCTGCACTTCGAGACGCTGGAGTCGCTGCTCAAGGACCTGACGAGCGCCTGAGGGGCAGGCCGCCCGTCGTCCAGGGGACGTCCGGCCCACGAAGCGAAGGCCGGGCGGCCGCGAAGGCCTTATGCTCCGGCCCCACATGCCCACGCCTTCCACGCCCTCCGCCTCCGTGGCGGACGGTGGACTCTTCTGCGAGCTGTACTGGGGCACCTCCCTGGCGGAGGCCTGGAGCTATGGCCCCGAGTTGGGCCAGGTCCACGCCGCGCCCGACGAGACGGCCCCCCTGCCCCTCTACGGCTTCACGCTGCCGGAGGAGCCCTTCCTCCTGGCCGAGCGCACCGCGAAGGGCTGGCGCATCCACGTGCCGCCGTCCGCGCGCGTGGAGAAGAGCCTCAAGGGCCATGACTTCCACCCGGTGGGCCCGGAGGAGCTGACGGGCGCGCCGGGCCGCACCGCCGTGGAGCTGCACGAGGGCATGACGCTGCGGCTGGTGGAGGGCGAGCTGCGCCTGCTGGTGCAGCCGTCGGTGGTGAAGGAGCGCGCGGGCCGCTTCCGCGTGCGGGACGTGGCGTGGATCATCACCGTGGCCATCCTCTTCCTGAGCGCGCCCGTCGCCTTCCTCGCCATGGGGCCGGACCCGGCGCGCATGGCCGCGAACAACGCGCGCGCGCTGCAGGTGGCGCACGACAAGGAGGAGGCGCGGCGCAAGGCGATGGGGCTGGATCAGCCGCTCAAGCCGCTGACGGAGTCCGAGCGCGCCAGCCAGCAGCAGGACGGCGGCGCGCGCGTCACCGTCCCCGCGAGCTTCGGCGTGCGCTAGGTCAGGGCGAGGTCAGGGCCCAAGGCCCACCCAGACCTCGCCGTCCTCGAAGAACTCCTTCTTCCAGATGGGCACGTCCTGCTTGAGCCGCTCGATGGCGTACTCACAGCCCCGGAAGGCCTCCTGGCGGTGCGCGGAGGCCGCGGCGATGACGACGGCCAGCTCCCCCGGCACCAGCGTCCCCACGCGGTGCATGATGGCCAGCCGCGTGCCCGGCCACGCGCGGGCCACCTCGCCGCCAATCTCCGCGAGCTTCGCTTCCGCCATGGGCGCGTAGGCCTCGTACTCCAGCCGCAGCACGCGCCGGCCCTTCGTGTGGTCGCGCACGGCGCCGGAGAACGTCACCAGCCCGCCAGCGCCGGGTGACGCCACCGCGTCCACGACGTCCGACAGCTGGAGCGGCCGGCCCACCACGAGGAAGAGGCCCGGAGACCCGCCCGCCACGGGCGGAATCAGCGCCAGCTCCGCGTCCGGCGCCACCGGCGAGTCCAGCTGGACGAACTGCTGCTGCACCGCCACGCGCAGGTGCGGCAAGAGCGGCGCCAGCGGCGGATGTTTCGCGGCGAGCAGCGCCAGCACGTCCGAGACGCGGGCCCCGGGTGGCACGTCCAGCGACTCACGGGACAGGCCCGCGCGCTCGCGGGCGGCGGCGAAGTACAGCACGGTGACGGCCATGGCGCGCCTCCTGGTGTGTGCGGCCCCTAGCGCTCGCGCAGCACGACGCGGCCCTGGAGCCGGCCGCCGCCTTCCGCGGGGGCGAAGTCGAGGAACCCGTATTCGAAGGGGGTGAACCGCTCCAGGAACGCCGTGACGAAGACCTGGCTCGCCAGCAGCTCCGTCGAGCCCACCCCCGGCACCGAGCGCACGCTGGCGAGGTCCGCGCGCAGCCGCCCCATGTCCACCATCAGCGACAGGTGGCCCGGCCCGAACGCCTCCGCGCCGAAGCGCGTGCGCAGCGTCGCGCCCACGTCCCCCGTCTCGCGGCGGGTGAGCACCTCGCCGGCCTCCAGCGTGGCGCGCTCCGGGGTGAGCGTGAGCGACACCGGCTGCTCCAACAGCCGCGTGCGGAAGCGCGTGGTGTTGCCCTGCGCCTCCTTCTGGAAGACGAGCCCGTTGTCCTGCAGCTGCTTCTGGATGAGCTGGAGCACCGGCTGCTCGGACGCGAGCCCCGCCTCCATCACCACCGTGCCCTTGGGCGCGGGGCGCCGGTCCCGGATGAAGCTCTGGAAGAAGGCCGCCGCGTCGAAGTAGACGAGCATCGCCACGTCGCCGCGCAGCGCCTTCAGCAGCGGCTCCGCGTCCAGCCCCTGCGAGCGCCAGCGCTCCAGCGTCCGCTGCCGCCGGGGTGACTCCGGCGAGCCGAACACCAGCCGCGCCAGCTCCTCCGGAGGCACCGACAGCTGCGCCGCCGCCACCGGCCCCACCGCCGCGCGCCCCAGCAGCTGCGACGCCGGCCCCCGCGCGCCGCCCAAGAGCGGCCGGGACGAGGACAGGAAGCCGTCCAGCTCCGCCTGATCCGCCTGCACCGCGAGCGCGCCGAAGAAGCCGCGCACCGGCATGTCCTCCTTCTCCGCCTCCGGCACCGGCGGCGCGGAGAAGAGGAACACGCTGCCGTCGCGCACCTTGCCGCGCAGCTCTTCAAGCAGCGCGTTCTCGGAGAGGCCCGGCCCGGACAGCGCCTCCACCTTGCGGCGCACCTGCTCCACGTCCGGGGACTCCACCACCGCCAGCGCCTTCACCGTCTCCCCGGGCTCCGGCGCGTCCGGTGAGTCCGGCACCGCGAGGTACACGTAGCCCCGGTCCGCGAAGAGCAGCATGGCGTTGCCGCCGTCCACCGGCTCCACGCGCGCGCTGCCGTCCTCGCGGGGCAGCACCTGGTGGCCGGCATCCCGCAGCTCGCGCGCCACGGCCGCGAGCGCCGCCCGCGAGTCCGTCACGCCCAGGAGCGCCACCACGCCGTCGAAGTCCGGCAGGATGAAGAAGCCGAAGCCCTCCTCCGGGTCCACCTCCGAGGGACCGCTGCCCAGGCTGCGCAGCAGCAGCGGCAGGAGCGGCGTGTCCGCCAGCGTCCGGCGCGCGTTGCCCCGGCCCACCAGCCGCTCGTAGAAGTCCACCAGCCCCTCCACGTTGCCGCGCAGGCGGGGCACGTAGAGCACCGTCTGGGCGTCGGAGGGCACCGCGCGCAAGACCGGGCGCGGCACCACGGTGAGCACCACCCGGGCCAGCTCCTGGTCCTTGTCCAGCGCCCGCACCGTGTAGCGGCCCGCGGTGGAGAAGGCGTGGCGCACGCCCGGCGCCGTCTGGGGCGGCGTGCCGTCACCGAAGTCCCAGGTGACGGCGGGCGCCTTGGGCGCGGAGGAGCCGAAGGCCTCCGGCACCCCCGCCTCCAGCGTGCGCTCCGGCCCCAGGTCCGGCTTCAGGTTGCGGCAGCCGGTGCCCCCCAGGCCCACGACGGCCAGGAGGAGCAGCAGCGGAAGCGGAGGAAGGGGCGCGCGGGGACGGGAGGCCATGGGCCTTTCGGTTAGTAGTCCAACGCCAGACCGAACATCCAGCGCCGGCTGCCCAGGTTCAGGCCCTTGCCGCCGAAGTTGTTCACATCCGCATGCGTGTACTCGGCGAAGAGGTACGAGTGGTTCACGCCCAGGTCCGAGTCGAAGTCGCGCGCGAAGCGCGGCTCCAGCACGTCCAGGAGGAACGACACGCCGGCGGTGCCTCCCCAGCCCCACTTGCCGCCGCTGGCCTTGCTGCCCTCGACGACCTCCGTGGCGCTGCCCTTGGTCATCCACCACGGCGAGTAGATGAGCCCCAGCTTGGCGTACGGCACCAGCGGGATGCCCCAGCGGAAGGCCGCGTAGTCGAACTTGTAGAAGGCGTTGAGCTGGATGGGCAGCACCTTCAGCGCCGCCTTGTCCGCCGCCGTCGAGCCGTCGTCCAGCTTCGCGTCCGCGTACTTCTCCGCGTAGCCCACGCCCAGGCCCAGGCCCGCCGTGCCGATGCCCTGGTAGAAGAAGCGCTGGAGCTCGCCCTCGATGAGCAGCAGCGACGCGTCACCGAAGGTGTCCTTGTACGGCGTCGCGCCCTTGTCCTGGAGGGCCTTCTCCGAGTCGATGCGCGGCTTGTAGCCGCCGCCACGGAAGATGACCGCGCCCGTGCGCGGAGAGCGCGTGGGGATGGTCACCTCCTGCGCCACCGCCGGTACCGCCAAGAGAAGCGCCGCGACTCCCAGGCCCACAGCCCTGCTGCTCATGACACCTTCCTCCGAGACGACAACCAGATGCCCAGCGCGGCCAGCACCGCGCCACCCGCGATACCACCGCCGGTCGCGGCACACCCGCCGCGCTCCTCGCCGCCACCCTCCACATACGCATCGAACAAACCATTGCTCTTCACGGGCGTCGCATCCACCGAGGCGGACGCGGGGCTCTCATTGCCCGCGGCGTCCCGGATGATGGCCTGGAGCCGGTACGTCACGCCATTCGTAAGGCCGGTGATGACGACGTTCCCCTCGCCGGACGCCTTGTCGACGCGCGTCACCGGACCCGCGGTGCCTTCCAACGCCAGCGACCCCACCAGCCCCGCCCCGCCATCGTCCGTGCCCGCGTCCAGGTCCATGCCCGCGTCCACGTCCGAGCCCGCGTCGGCGTCCGTGCCGGCGTCGGTGTCCGTGCCCGCGTCGGAGCCCGCCGTGGCCACCATCGCCACCTCCACGATGACGGTGGAGTTCGACTCCGCGCCGTCCACCTGCACCGACAGCGCCGAGTCCCGGGCAATCACCTTGCCGATGCTGGGCGTTGCGGGCGGCTGCGGGTCGAACTTCACCACGTAGGGGGGCACGCCCACGTTGGAGAAGGTCTCCTGGCAATCCAGCCCCAGGCTGCCGCCCACCCGCCGCGCGGACGCGCACAGCTTGAAGGAGATCTCCGTGTCCTGGGTGTCGCACGTCGCCGCGGTGCCCGCGTCCGCGCCGGTGCCGCGCGCGGCGAGCACCTGCGCCACGCTGAAGCTCACGGCGCCGTTCAGCACGGAGCTGGACGGGTCCAGGGTCTCCAGGACCAGGTCCGTGGCCGCGGGCCGCGTGCCGCAGGTCCCCTGGGTCACGTAGATGTAGAGCGGGTCCTCGCAGGAGCTCCCGGTGCGCTGCCAGTTGAAGCGGCGCGGCTGGCCACACTCACTCTTGGGCACCGTGACGGTGTTGTTCGTGGCGGTGGAAGAGCTCGTGAACGTCACCTGTGGCCCCGTCTGGGCCACGGCCGTGGACGCGAAGAGCAGGAGGCCAATGAAGGGAAGGCGCATGGATGGGAGGGAGGCTAGCAAGGGCGGGGCCACCCTCAAGCCCCGTCCGGACGGCCTGTTCCCAAGGAAAACCCCCGGTTCTGGCGCCTTCGCGCGCCAAACAGGCAAGGTGCCTCCGGGGGCTTTGCCAAATTGTCAGGCGGGGCGTTCCGCCAGCTTGAGGCCCGCCTCCACCAGGTGGGCGGCGGCGCGGCCGGCGTTGTCCACGGAGGCGAAGAGGGTCACCCACTCCGGGGCCTGGGGGAAGGCGCGAACGCGGCCCACGTGGACGGCGGGGTCGCTCATCACCAGCATGGGCATGGGGTAGATGCGCTCGCCGGGGGCATCCAGCACCTTGAGGGACGGGGACGTCTTCAGGGCGGCGCGCACCTGCTCCACGGGGCCCGGCTTCTTCAGCTGCACGTTCACGGTGAGGCCGTGGCCGTGGAAGGTGGGCACCTGCACGGCGGTGCCGGCCAGGACGGGCGTCTCCCCCAGGGCGGCGAAGAGGCGCGCGGCCTCCAGCGTCCAGCCGCCCTCCTCTTCCGTCCACGGGCTGTTCACCATGAAGCCGCCCACCTGGGGCACCAGGTTGAAGCCCACGCGGTGCGGGAAGGCCTGCGGCTCCGGCTCGCGGCCGGACAGCAGGTCCGCGGTCTGCTTCTCCAGTTCGGTGATGCCGCGCACGCCCGCGCTGGAGGCGCCCATCAGCGCCGTCACCTGCGCGCGCACCACGCCGAACGCGCGGCGCAGCGGCTCCACCAGGTGCACGGCGGAGCTGGTGACGATGCCCGGCAGGCTCACCACGCGGCCCTTGAAGCTGAAGCCCGGCCCCAGGGCCTCCGTGTTGAAGCCCGGGAGGATGAGCGGCACGTTGCCGTCGCCGCGGAAGGCGCTGCTCGCGTCCACCACCCACGCGCCCGCGGACTGCGCGGCCGGCGCCAGCGTGCGGGAGGCCTCCGCGGGCGTGGCCAGCAGCACGACGTGGATGCCCCGGAAGGCGTCCGCGGAGGCCCGCTCCACCTCCAGCGTGTCCTCGCCGTACTCCACCTCCAGGCCCTTGGAGCGCTCCGAGCCGAAGGCCTGCACCTGCTCCACCGGCACGTCGCGCGCGTACAGGTTCGCCAGCACCTCACGGCCCACCACGCCCGTGGCGCCCACCACGGCAATCCGAAGGTTCTCTCTCATGACGCGCTCCTTTACGTCAGCGCCCCCGCCCATGCGAGCCCGACGAAGCGCCCTTCGGGTGGAGGCGTCAGTCTTCCTTCAGCCGCGCCGTGGGCGCGGGGCCCGGCAGCGGCGGGAACTTCGGGTTGCGCTCCGGTTCGGAGGCGCGGACGTAGTGTGGCTCCAGGGCGAACAGCGCCTCCCGCGAGTACGCCTCCGGAAGCCGCGCCAGCCGCCCCACCTCCACCGCGGACGGGAAGGCCGGGCCGGACAGCAGCCGGTGCGGCGCGACGCCGTGCTTCTCCAGCGCCTGGCGGTAGTCCGCGAGCGCCGGCCCCAGCGCCACGGCCGTGGGCTCGGCGGCCATGCGCTGAGCGACCTCCTCCGGCGACATGGCCGTCTCCGGCTCCAGCGCCTCCACGGTGTGCCCCACGCGGCGGTAGGCGCCCAGGTACAGGTCGTCCTTGCGCGCCACCGCGAGGCAGAAGAGCGGCACGCCCTCCGGCCCCTCCAGCGCCACCGCCGCCAGCGACGACGCGCCGGCCACCTTGAGCCCCGTGGCGTACGCGAGCGCCTTCACCGTGGCCAGGCCGATGCGCAGGCCCGTGAAGGACCCCGGCCCCAGGCCCACCGCCAGCCCCTCCAAATCCTTCAGCTTCACGCCGTGGCGCTGGAGCAGGTCCCCGACGACGCCGGGCAGCACCTCGCTCTGCTTGTCCGGCGGAGGAACCACGACGTGCTCCACCGCGCGCACGTCCGTCCCCTGGCGTTCCACCAGGGCGAGCGACAGCGTCAGCGTGGAGGTGTCCAGCGCGAGCAACACAGGCGACATCCCTTCTTTTCGTTCGAATCGCTTCAGGCCACAGCGGCCCAGAACTCCACCGGCACCTGCGACACGCGGTCGCTGGCGCACCGGTACAGCCGCACACGCGCCAGGCCCTTGTCCAGCATGCCCAGCTGCTTCGCCGCAGCCTTCGACAGGTCGATGATGCGTCCGTCCACGAAGGGGCCGCGGTCGTTGACGCGCACCTCCACCTCGCGGCCGTTCTCCATGTTCATCACCTTCACGCACGACCCGAAGCGCGCCGTGCGGTGCGCCGCGGTGAGGGCGTTCTGGTTGAACTTCTCCCCGCTGGCGGTGGGCCGGCCGTGGAGGCCCGGGCCGTAGAAGGACGCCAGGCCCTCCCCCAGGTAGTTGCGCGGCATCTTCTCCCGGCGCGTCACCTTCGTGCCTTCGTCACCGGAAGAGGTCTCCGGCGACTGGGGCTTCGCCGCGCGCTGCGCGCAGCCGGTGAACAATCCCACTCCCAGGAAAAGGAGCGCGGTCCGTCCTCGCATCATCACCTCGCTAGCGGGTCACGTCGTTGGTCACGGCCAGCAGCATCAGCAGGATGAGGAGCGCCAGGCCCACCATGTTCGCCACCTCGCGCACGCGCACGGGGATGGGGCGGCGGCGGATGCCCTCCCACGCCGCGGACAGCAGGTGGAAGCCGTCCAGCACCGGGATGGGCAGGAGGTTCATCACGCCCAGGTTGATGGAGATGATGGCCATCAGGTTGAGGAAGCTGTCCAGGCCCTGCTCGGCGCTCTTGGCGGCCAGCTGGTACATCATGATGGGGCCGCCAATCGTGCTGGGCGACACCTTGCCCACGAACAGCCCGCCCAGCACCTGCACCATCTGCCCGACAATCTTCGGGACGATGAGCGCGGCCTCCTTGAAGGCGGCGGCCGGCCCCAGGTCGATGGTCACCTTCTCCACCGGCGGGATGTCCGCGCTGGTGAAGCTCCACGGGCGCACGCCGAACACCAGCGGGGCGCTCGTCTGACCGTAGTCGTCGCGCGTCTTGAGCGGCGCCTGCGCCAGCTTCTCCGTGCGCTCGCCCTTTTCCCCGCGCCACGTCAGCGTGAAGGGCTGGGCCTGCAGGCCGTTGAGCACCGTTGCCAGCTTGTTGAAGGACTTCAGCGGCGTGCCGTTGATGGCCACGATGCGGTCGCCCGGGACGATGCCGGCGCTCTCCGCCACGCTGCCCGCGGCCACGCTCGCCACGTAGAGGTCCGCGGCCTCCGCGCCCAGCGCCGCGGCGCCCTCACCGGGCTGACGCGGCAGGGACACCTCCACGACCTCCGGGAGCCGGCCGGTGACGGCGCCCACGCCCACGGGGGCCAGGCGCGCCACGCTCAGCTTCATGGGGGTGCCTTCGGGGACCTTGGCGACCTCGCGGAAGAGCGCGGCCTCGTCCTGCACGTGCACGCCGTTGACGGACAGCACGCGGTCAAAGCTCTGGAGGCCCGAGGCGGCCGCGGGGGACGTGGCCGGCACGCCCACCACCGGCGGCTGCGGGTAGGGGCTCACGCCAATCATCCCGCGCTCGACGGTGTCCACCGGGGACACCTCCGAGCTCTTCTCCGGCGTCACCTCCACCACGCGCTGCTGCCCTTCGCGCTCCAGCGTGATGGGCACGGGGCGGTTGAACTTGCCCACGAACGCGTCGCGCATGTCGTCGAAGGTGCGGACCGGCTCGCCCTCCACGGACAGGATGCGGTCCCCGGGGCGGATGCCCGCGGCGGCGGCGGCCATGTCCGGCGACACCATGCCCACGCGCGTGGACAGCGTCTCCTGGGGGCCCAGGAAGACGAAGAAGTAGACGAAGATGGGGAACAGCAGGTTGAAGGCCGGGCCCGCCAGGACGATCAGCCCGCGCTTCCAGGGCGGCTGGGCCAGGAAGCCGCGCGCGGCCTCTTCCGGCGGGAGCTCCTCGTGGGGGAGGTCCCCGGCCATCTTCACGAAGCCGCCCAGGGGCAGCAGGGCCACCTGGTACTCCGTCTCGCCCTTGGTGAAGCCGATGAGCTTCGGTCCGAACCCGATGGAGAACTTGAGGACCTTCACCCCGCAGGCCTTGGCCACGAGGAAGTGGCCAAGCTCATGCACCGTGACGAGCACGCCCAAGAGGAGGATGAAGAACCCGAGGTTCTGGAGCATGGGCCGAAGAGTAATCGCGCCCCCGGGGAGGGACAACGCACAACGCAGGGTGCAGACCGGGCGAGCAGGCGCGAAATCAGGCACTTACGGCAGCAGGTGCCTCACGAACTGCACATAGACGAACACCAGGGGCGCGTTGAAGATGAGCGCGTCGATGCGATCCAGCACGCCGCCGTGTCCGGGAATGAGCTTTCCGGAGTCCTTCACGCCGTAGGCGCGCTTGAGCATGGACTCGCACAGGTCGCCGACAGGGCCCAGCAGTCCGCCCAGGATGCCCAGCACCACACAGTCCCAGACGGTGAAGGTGGGGAAGAAGCCGAGCTTGGCGATGAACATGCCCAGCACGGAGCCCACCATGCCGCCGAAGAAGCCCTCCCACGTCTTGTTCGGGCTGACCGCGGGGTAGAGCTTGTGCTTCCCGAGGAAGCGGCCGGCGAAGTACGCCAGCGTGTCGTTGGCCCAGGTGATGGTGAGCGCGCAGATGACCCACGCGTGCCCTTCCGGCAGGAGGCGCAGCGCGGACAGCGCGGTGAGGCCGATGGAGCCGTAGAGAAAGCCGGTGACGAGGTGCGCGGCCCGGGTGGGGGCCTCCGCGAGCACGCCCCGGAACAGGTTGTAGATCCACGCGAAGAAGAAGAAGACGGACGTCAGCCAGAAGGCCGCCTCGCCGGTGCGCGCGGCGTCCCTCAAGGGGAGCAGCGGCATCACGAAGGCGAAGGCCATGCCCACCCAGGCGGCGGCGCCCAGGCGCTTCTGGGTGATGAGGTAGTACTCCCCGGCGCACACGGCCGCGGCGGCGCCCAGGAGGATGGCGCTGTAGTACCCGCCCAGGAACAGGAGCAGGAGCACCAGCGGCAGGAGGGTGACGCCTGTGACAACGCGGATGAGGAGGTTCTTGTTCTTCTCGTTCACGCCTTGGCCCGCTGGGGGGTGTCGTCCCGGTTGACCTGGGCGGACGTCAGACCGAAGCGTCTTTCGCGGCCCTGGAACTGCGACAGGCAGCGCAGGAACTCTTCGGTGCGGAAGTCGGGCCACAGGGCGTCGGTGAAGCACAGCTCGGCGTACGCCAGTTGCCAGAGCAGGAAGTTGGAGATGCGCTGCTCGCCGCTGGTGCGGACGATGAGGTCCACCGGCGGCAGCCCGGCGGTCCACAGGCGCGACTCCAGGTCATCGGCGTCCAGGTGCGCGGGGTCCAGCTCGCCGCGGGCCGCCGCCTGCGCCAGGTCGCGCGCGGCGCGCAGCAGCTCCTCGCGGCCGCCGTAGGAGAGCGCCAGGGTGAGCACCATGCCCGTGTTGTGGGCGGAGTCCGCCCGCAGGCGCTCCAGGGGCTCGCGGACGTAGCGCGGCAGCTTGTCCACCTCGCCAATGGCGTTGAGGCGGATGCCGTTGTCGAGGATCTCCGCGCGCTCGGACTCCAGGTACTCGCGCAGGAGGTCCATGAGGCCGGCGACCTCTTCCGGCGGGCGGGCCCAGTTCTGGGAGGAGAAGGCGTAGAGGGTGAGGGCCTGGACGCCCACGCGGCGCGCGGTGCGGGTGACTTCCCGGACGCTGACGCTGCCCTCGCGGTGGCCTTCCAGCCGGGGCTGGCCGCGAAGCTCCGCCCAGCGGCCGTTGCCGTCCATGATGATGCCCACATGGCGCGGGAGCGGCCGAGCCTTGACCTGGGCCTCGAGGGAGGTGGGCAACACGGTAAGAGGGCGATCCATGAAGCCGCGCACCCTAGCGGCGGCGCCGCGTCGCGTCCACGGGCGCGTGGCCCCTCGGTCCCTCGCGGGTGTTGAGTGGTCGCCTGCTGGGGGTGAGCGGTTCGAGGGCCAACAGGAACCCGGTTAGAGTGGTCTTCCATGAAAACTCCTCATGGGTGGCCCTCGGTCCGGATGCTCGGCGGGCTGCTTGGGTTCTGGGTGCTGGGGGTGGGTCCGGCCTTCGGGCAGGCGGCCGGGACGGCGGTGTCCCGGCCCGCGAACGCGTACTTCGACGCGGCGATGGCGGAGGCGGCCCGGCTGTACGAGGACCTGGAGTCCGAGCAGGCGCTGGCGGCGGTGACGCGGGCGAAGCGGCTGGCTCGGACGGAGGAGGAGCGCAGCCGGGCGGCCATCTATGAGGGCCTGGTGCTGGCGGACCTGGGGCGGCGTGAGGAAGCGCGGGCTTCGTTCCGGGCGGGGTTGCTGCTGGCTCCGGGGGCGAAGCTGCCGGCGAAGGTGTCTCCCAAGGTGGAGGGGGACTTCGAGTCGGTGCGCCAGGAACTCGCGGCGGTGCGGAAGCCTGTGGATGCGCCGGTGCGGCCTCCGGTGGTGGAGGAGAAGCCGGTGGTGCTGGCTCCGCCTCAAGTCGCGGCGGTGCCGGCTCCAGGGGTGGATTTGAAGGCGGATGCCCGTGAGCGCGGGACGCGCCGTGTGCCGACGGTGTCGTGGGTGCTCCTGGGCACGGGGGTGGTGGCGGGCGGTGTGGGATCCATCCTCGGGCTCCAGTCACGCGGCAACGTGAACAACGCGCGCGAAGCGGACCTGTCCGCGGACGTGAGCGGTCACCTGGACGATGCGCGGGGCCAGGCGGTCGTGGCGAACGTGCTGTTCGGCACGGCGCTGGCGGCGGCAGTGGGCGCGGTCACGACGTACTTCCTGATGGGGGAGTCCACGGAAGGTGGCCGGTGAAGTCCTGGCTCGTCATGGCCTTGGTTATTGGGGCCATGGGAATCGGGTGCACCGTTCCCGGAACGGACCAGGTCAATCTGGAGCGGCTTTGCGCGGGACGAGGGTCGCAGGAGCTGGCAGGTGTCCTGCGAGCGGATCCCGACGCCTGCGACCGTGGACTGGATTTGACCATCCGGAGCCAGGGCTTCAATCCAGGCTGCATTCGCGTGGCGCTCAGGTCGGCGGACGGAACGCGAGCCGTGCCGTCCTTGGAACTGCGACCTTCTCCGAGCGCGGGTCAGGGGTCCACGCTCCACGTGGCTGTCCTACTGTCTGACGCATGGAGCGATGACCTGCGGGTCCAAGCGGATGCCTTCGAGCAGACGTGCGACACGGCGGCTGTCACGAGTGACGCGTTCACCACGTCCCAGCCCAACAAGTGGCAGCTCAGGCAGTCCCCTCTCGATCTGTTTGCAACCGATGCGGACGGGGACGGCTTTGTCGCCCCGGACAGCGGAGGCACCGACTGCAATGACTCCGACGCAAACATCATTGGCCCGATTGCGTGGTACCCCGATGATGACGGGGATGGTTATGGAAGCAGTCGCCTTCCTGTCGTCGTCCGCGCGTGCGTCGGTACCGCCCTGACCGCCAGTAGAACCGGAGATTGCAACGACAGAGACCCCTCGATTCATCCAGACCAGCCCGAGTTTCGGTGTGACGGGCAGGACGACAATTGCAACGATATCAAGGATGAAGGCTTCGACCTGGGCGGTTCTTGCTTGAATGCATTTCAGTGCCCCGGAGTCGTGACCTGCGACCCGGCTCAAGGCAACGTGCAATGTTTGAGCGCCGCTACACCGACTGCGTACTTCATGGATGAGGACGGTGACGGGAAAGCAGGCGCCGACGCGGGCGTCTCATGCTCGGGGCCAGCGCCGGGCACTACCACAGAGATGGCAGACTGCGATGAAAGTTCGCCATTTGTCGCCAAAGGAGTTCCGGAAGTCTGCGACCGCCTCGACAACAACTGCAACGGCTTGATTGATGAAGGCACCTCTTGCAATTACAACTGGGAACCGGTTGGCACTGGCGCTGGCACTGTGCGATGGATCGCTACCGCAACCAATGGCACTGACCAAGCGTGGCTCGTCAGCAAGACCGGGCAGATAGCCCATGTGGACAGCGATGGCAGCGTTGCGTTGTTACCCGATTGTCCGGGTAGCTGGAACGCCGCTTGGTCTAGCAAAACAGGGCAGATGTTCCTCGCCGGTGACAATGGAAAACTGGCCACACGCATCAGCACTGGCTGCACCGAAAGTCAGACGCCCGACCCGAATGTGAACCTTACTGGGATTGCAGGAATCGAGAATGCGGATGGAGGTGCCCCGACGATCTATATTGTTTCATCTGCTGGGTTCATCTTCAAATGGACACCGCCCAACGCCCCAATTCAGATTGCAACAACAGGCGTCAATCTTCGCGCCATCAGCGCTCGAGGCGATGCCGACACGTTGTTCGCTGTAGGAGCACGAGATTTCGGAGTTCCTGTCCCCAAGCCGAGCGCACTCCGTTACTCGCCAGCCGACGGTCTCTGGATTGAGGAACCGCTCCCTTCAGCTGCTCTATCGGAATTTCTCTTGTCGGTTCACGTCTTGAGCAGGCGTTTCGCCTATGCCGCCGGGGGTAAAGGAATGGTCTTCGAGCGCGTAGACGGCGTCTGGCGACAACTGCCTTTCCTGAGCGGTGGAGTCGACGTCACCGGTATTGTGGCGTTCTCCAGCAAGGGGCTCTACGCCTCGACCCAGGGTGGAACCATTGCGCACTTCAACTCGGCCGGATGGACAAACGTCTACTCAAACCCCCGTGCGTTGCGCGCCATCACGGGCACCAATCCTACCCATCTATTATCCGTGGGTGATCAAGGCGTGGTGCTGGGATGGCGTCCCTGATCCCGCGACGAATCACTCCGCCGCGAGGTTGAGCTTGAAGACGTTGTCCTGCCCCGCCTTCACCTCGAAGGCCTTCGTCACGTCCTTGCCCAGGTCGTTGTTCACGACGCGCACCTTGTGCATGCCCTCCGTCGCCTCCACGGCGGCGAAGGGCGTCTGACCCAAGGGCTTGCCGTCCAGGTACACCAGGCCGAACGGACGGACGCGGAACTCCACCTTGCCTTTGGGCAGCTCGCGGCGCGCCGTGAGCGCCGGCCGGCGAGTCGTCACGGGCTTCGTGACGACCACGGGGGGCGAAGCCGGTGTCACGGGCGGATCCACCACCGTCACCTGACCCGCATCACGCGTCTCCTCGGGCGGCCCCGCATCGGGTGTCACCTCGGCCACGACGACTGGCGTGCCGCTGTCCACCGTGACAGGCGCATTCACCACCACCGGCACCTCGGGCTCGATGGATGTCGCGGATCCGGCGTCGTGCTGGACCACCTGCGGAGACTCCCCCCGCCCCAGCAGCTGTCTCTTATACACATCTCCGAGCCCACGAGACGCTCA
>NZ_RAWM01000010.1 GCF_003668875.1 Corallococcus interemptor
CCGTGCACCGGGCCCGCGCGGGGCTGGAGCGGCTGGTGGGCGCGGGCACGAGCGTGTCCGCGCTGGGCATCTGCGTGGGGATGATGGTGACGACGCCGCGCTACCTGTCCGCGCTGGCCGCCGGGGAGCGCTCGCTGTTCGGGCTGGAGCGCATGTCGGCGTCGGGCGTGCCCATGCGGGCGCTCGCGGTGACGTGGGCGCTGGTGCTGGGGTTCGTGAACCTGGGAGATTTGTCGGAGCTCTTCGCGCTGTCCGCCATCGCGGTGCTGATGCAATTTGGAGTCACGGCGGCGGCGCTCGCGGTGCTGTCGCTGCGGCGGGAGCGGAACCTGCGGCCGGTGCACGCGCTGCTGGCGGTGCCCACGCTGGTGCTGGGCCTGACGCTGGTGGCCTTTGGCGCGAGCGCCCGGGAGGCGGCGGTCGCGTCGGTGGCGGTGCTCGCGGGGCTGGCGCTGATGCGATTGTCGCGGCCGAGGGAGCCAGCGCCCGTCCGCCTGCCGTAGTGCTTTCGCACGTCAGGAGGGCGGGCAGGCCTGGGGACAACCCAGCACGTCGTGTTGCGAAGGGGGGAGCAGGCCGGAAGACTCGCGAGGCGATGCTCGGGTATCAGGCGAATGCGCAGTGGCGGGACATGTCTGACTTCGTGGTGCACTTCACGAAGCCCGGGCCCCCGTACCACGACGCCTACCAGAACATGATGAGCATCCTGGGGGCGCGCACGCTCATCCCGGGCGCGGAGGGGTTTGGCATCGCGCGGCGGGAAGCGGCGGTGGCGAACCTGCACCGCTCGGTGTGCTTCAGCGAGATCCCGTTGGATCAGCTCGCGAGGCTGGTGCAGCGCCGGAGCCTGTACGGCATCGCCTTCCGCAAGAGCTTCATCCTGTCGCAGGGCGGAGGTCCGGTCTGGTACGTCCAGTACGGCTCACCGGCGCACCTGGCGATGAAGCACCAGTTGGATCAGGCCCTGGCGGCGAAGGAGCCGCAGAAGGAACCCGTTTGGGCGGTGACGCCCTTCGTGGACATCCAGGGTGACGCGCACAACGCGCCCTACAGCTACCGCTTCGACTGGGAGCGCGAGTGGCGCGTCCCGGGCCTGCTGCGCTTCACGGAGTACGACGTCGCGGCGCTCTTCCTGCCGGAAGAGGTCCACACGGTGGCCAGGGACTTCTTCGCCTGGGCCGTGAGGGAGCGCGCGGGCCCGGGCTACTTCTGCCCCGTGTTGGACCCAGGCTGGAAGGCCGGGCAGATCATGGAGGCGCTGGCGAAGCACACGCAGGCGCCGGTCGCGACCGAGCGCAAGAGCGTGCAGGGGTAAGCCGCTTCAGGGCTTGTACTTCTTGAGCCGCCTCTCGAGGTTGCTCACGGGAGAGAAGGAGAAGGCCCGTCCGACCTGGTCCCTCTTCAAGAGCCCCGCGGCTTCAAGGTCGAGCAGGTCCTGCCGGGCGGTTTGATAGACGACTCCGTGCCGACGCCGGTGCGACTGGATGTCATAGCTGGCATCCGGATGGTGGAGGGCGTGCGCCAGCAGCTCTCGCTGCCGATGATTCAGAACCGATCCTTCCTTGAGAAGTAGATCCACCTGCCTGGCTTCCCGCCCCTTCCGCTCCAGATACGCGTAGAGGTCATCGGTCGCGCGTTGAATGACCTCCAGCTGATGCAAGAGGAAGTAGGTGAGGTCTCCGTGGTCCGTCTCCGTGAACAGGAACGCCCGGCTGTATTGCATCTGGGCTCGCTGGATGATCCGCGAGATGGAGAGGAACTCCGCGATCCAATACCCCTGCCGGATCATGCTCCAGTAGAAGAGGGCCCGCGCGGTGCGCCCGTTGCCATCCACGAAGGGATGGTCGTAGGCGAGCATGAAGTGGATCACGATGGCGCGTACGACTGGATGGATGAAGACCGCCCCTCCGGAGTCATTCGCGAAAGCACAGAGCTGCCGCAATCGCCCGGGCAGTTCACGAGCGTCAGGGGGGACATGGAGGGTCTCTCCACTCGCCCGGTCCTGGACCGTGACGGGCTCATCGCCGCGCCGCAAGCGCCCCTCTTCGCCAGGCTCAAGCGTGTCACGCGTGATGGTTTCGTGAAGCTCCAGGAGCAGCGACGTCGTCAGCGGGACATGAGCATTCCGGCGCATCAACTCCATCGCCTGGAAGTTGTTGAAGATCATCCGCTCGTCCTTGGTCCGAGGCGGACGTCCCTGCTCCAGCATCTGCTTCGCGACCTTTCGCGTCGTGGAGGCCCCTTCCAGCTGACTGGAAGTGATGGCTTCCTCCATCAGCGATTCGACGATGTATCGATCCCGGACAGCTGGATTGGCCAGTTGAGGGTCAGCCAGCTCCAGCCCCTTCCCAAGCTGCCAATCAATCTGGTGCAGGCCGGATAGGAGGCCGTTCGGGCGGACGAACGAAAACGGTCGTCCTGCCTTGTCGAGGAGCGGCACATCGGAGCCAAGCGCGGCGCGAGCAGTCTTGAGCCGGTACCACCACTCGTCATGCGTCATACCCTCGGGGACGGGATGACGGCGAAGCTCATCCCAGTGGAGGTAGCGGCCGTCCACCTCCGGCCCTATCGGCTTGCGCTCCAGCAGAGCGACAAGCCTCTCCGTTCCCTCCTGAGCCACCCGCTGGACAAACGCATGGAGGTCAGGAGGCGTCGCAGGGAGTCGCATGGGCTTGAACTACCAATCTACTACTAATCTTGCAGCAGATTGGTAGTTCCCTACCGCACCCGTTCGATGCGGTGCTTGCGGCCCTTGATGCGGCCTTCGCTCAGCCGCTGGAACGCGACCTTCACCACGCGCTTGGAGACGGCGACGAAGGCGTGATGGTCGTGGATCTCAATCTTGCCCACGTCCTCCGCCTTCAGTCCGCCTGCCTCACCCGTCAGCGCGCCCAGGATGTCCCCGGGCCGCATCTTGTCCTTGCGCCCCGCGGAGATGGACAGCGTCTCCCAACCAGAGATGAGTGACACGCCCGGCACGTTCTCCGGCACCAGCGCGTCCACGTCTCCCTTCTCCAGCTTCACGCCCGTTGTCGCCTCGATGTCCTCCACCTTGCGGCTGTCCGAGCGCGTCACCAGCGACAGCGCCAGCCCCCGCCGCCCCGCGCGCCCCGTGCGGCCGATGCGATGCACGTACGCTTCCGGCTGCTGCGGCAGCTCGTAGTTCACCACCGCGTCCAGCGCCTCCACGTCGATGCCCCGGCCCGCCACGTCCGTGGCCACCAGCACGCGCGTGCTGTGATTGCGGAACTTCGCCATCACCCGGTCCCGGTCGAACTGCTCCAGGTCTCCCTGCAAGCCGTCCGCGCTCACGCCCGCCTGCACCAGGGCCCGCGTCAGCTCCACCACCACCGCCTTGAAGTTGCAGAACACGATGGCGGAGGCCGGCTGGTGCTGGCGCAACAGCCGCAAGAGCAGCGACTGCTTCTCCTCCGGCTGGCAGGCGTAGGCCACCTGCTGGATGTCCGGCGCGGCCTCTTCCTGCGCCAGCGACACCCGCACCGGGTCCTTCTGGAACGCGCGGCTCAGCTTCTCGATGTCGTCCGGGAACGTCGCGGAGAAGAGCACCGTCTGGCGCTTCGCGGGCGTCGCCCCGAGCACCCGCTCCATGTCCTCCCGGAAGCCCATGTCCAGCATCCGGTCCGCTTCATCCAGCACCACCGTGGCCAGGTGCCGCGTGTCCAGCACCTCGCGGTCCAGCAGGTCGATGATGCGCCCCGGCGTCCCCACGCCGATGTGCGCGCCCTTCTCCAGCGCCTCCACCTGCGGCCGGATGGGCGAGCCTCCCGCGAGCGCCAGCACCTGCACGCCCGGCATCCGCCGCGCCAGCCGGCGGATCTCTCCGGCCACCTGCGCGCACAGCTCGCGCGTGGGGCAGAGCACCAGCGCCTGGAGCCGCCGGTCCTGCGTGAGCTTCACCTTCTGCAGGATGGGCAGCGCGAACGCCGCCGTCTTCCCGCTGCCCGTGCGCGCCTGGCCCACCAGGTCTTTTCCCTGCAACAGCACCGGGATGCTCTGCGCCTGGATGGGGGTGGCGGTCTTGAACTCCAGCTCCTCCAGCACCTGGAGCAGCGGGGGCGACAGCGCGAGCGCGGAGAATTCCATCGGAGCCTCGGGGGACGGAGGCACGGGGCGCCTCGGGAGAACGCGCCCTTGTAGCAGCCTTCACACGCCGGACAAGCCCGGCCAGGGCCTACCCCGCCCAGCCCGCCACCTCGCTCGCCGTGGCCTGGGCCAGCTTCGCCGCCGCCGCCGGGTCCACCCGCGCCGTGACGAGCACCCCGATGACCGCCCCCACCAGCAGCTCCACCCGCCGCGCCACCGTCTTGCGAGGCACCACGCCCGCCCGCGCCGCGCCCTCCAGCGCCCGCGTCAGGTGGCCCCGCAGGAGCGCCCGGTAGTCCTCCACCGCCTGCTTCGCCTCCGCGTCATGGGGGCCCAGCTCCGTGGCCGTATTCACCAGCAGGCAGCCCCGCCGCGTCAGCGCCTGCGGCGCGGTGGCCATCGTCGCGGCGAGCGCTTCGAAGTACCCGGTCACCTGCTCGAGGCCTGGAGCGCCCTTCGCGAAGACACCCAAGCGGGGCGTGATGACCTCCTGGAGGTACAGCGTGATGGCCCGCGCGAACAGCCCGCGCTTGCTGTCGAACGTCTGGTACAGGCTGGAGCGGTTCAGCCCCGTCGCGGCCTCCAGGTCCGACAGCGACGTCGCCTCGTAGCCGCGCGACCAGAACACGCCCAGCGCCGCCCGCACCGCCTCTGTCTCGTCGAACGCACGCGTCCGCGCCACGTCACCCTCCTTGACAATTCTGAACCGACCGTTTCAATATGAATTCGGAACTGACTGGTTCAGAATATCCCAACCCCGGAGGGGGAGTCACCATGCCGCTACTGGCGCAGGTCTTCGCGGTCATCGCCGCGCTCATCCACGTGTTGTTCTTCGTGATGGAGAGCATCGTCTTCTCGAAGCCGAAGGTGTGGCGGCGCTTCGGGCTGAAGTCGCAGGCGGACGCGGACGTGATGAAGGGAATGGCGTTCAACCAGGGCTTCTACAACCTGTTCCTCGCGCTGGGCGTGCTGGTGGGCGTGGTGCTGGTGCACACGGGCGCGGTGGCGTCGGGCGTGGCGGCCGTGGTGTTCGGCTGCGCGTGCATGCTGGCGGCAGCGGTGGTGCTGGTGAGCAGCAACCGGAAGTTCCTCACGGCCAGCATCGTCCAGGGCGGGCTGCCGGCGCTGGCCATCGCGCTCGTGGTCCTTTGATCAGGGAGTGACGGGCTCGAAAACGTCGGCGTCCGGGAGCGAGAGGACGGTCCGGCCCGCTTCGCCCAGCTTCTCGCGAGGGACGTCACGGAAGCGATGCACGAAGGACGCGGACGGGCGCAGCGTGAGGGACTGGCCGGTGTCGCAGTTGCGGAACGTGGTCGCGACGTCCTCCGGAGCGGGCGTCGTGACCAGTGAAAGATTGAGTTTGCCCAGGCTGGCGCCAGTGGCCGCCGCCGCGCCGTCCGCGACACAGGTGTACTGGACCTGCGCCGGGCTGTGGTGGATGACCTCCAGCTTGAAGCTGCCCCGGGGCAGGCCCAGCCGCTGGAGCGCGTAATCGCCCATCCGGTAGCCCGCCACCGCCCACGGCCCCGCGCCACCATGCACGAGCGCCACCCGCTCCAGTGCGCCCGGTTCAGCAGCCGGCTTCGCGCCAGCGCAGCCCAGGGTGAGGCCCAGCGTGATGGACAGCAGAAGATGACGGCGCAGGGTCATGGATGGCTCCGGAGAGGAACGGGCTGGGCGTTCTACCTGGAAGCCACCGCCACTGGCGACCACCGATGAACCCTGCGCTGCCGGCAGTGCACTCCACGAACCTGTCCGACTGTCGGACAGGTTTTTTTGCCGCGTCAGGCCGGAGGGTCAGAGCGCGTACCCGAGCATCAGGGACGCGGAGGCCCTGGGGACCAGGGCGGTGCCCCGGTCGCGCTTCGCCATGACGCCACCGGCGGAGGCGGTCAGGAGCATCGACAGGCGGCTTCGCACGTCCAGGCGCACGCCTCCGGTGACGAGCGCCAGCGGCTCCACTCCGAAGCGTGCGTCCTCGTCCGGGATGCGTGACTGGAAGACGGCCAGGGCTCCCGCCTCCAGTGCTCCGCTGAACGTCCACGCGCCCAGGTCCCAGTGCGGCCCCGCGCCCAGCCGCAGCTCCAACTCCGTCTGCTGGAAGTCCACCCCGCGGCCCGTTCCCCGCCGCACCGCGAGCCCCAGGTTCGACGTGTCCACGCCGGGCAACAGCGACCCTTCGCGCATCAGGCGTACGTCCAGGCCCACGACCGACGACAGGCCCGCCACGATGCCCGACGTCAGCGACGGCCCGACGGCGACCATCAACGCCGATCCCGGTCCACCTTTCCGCGCGAGCCTCAGCCGCGCGGCCTGCTCCAGAGGCTCGCCGCCCACCGACACGGCGCCATCGAGCGGCACGCGCACCGACCGCTCCAGATACCCTTCGTCCGCGCGCAGCAGCAGCCGGTATGCACCCGGTGCCACGGCCAGCGTCGTCGGGCCCTCGCCCTTCTCCAGCTCCGCCACCAGTGCGCCGCTCTCCGACGCCATCACCAACCATCGGCCCGGCGCCTTCACGTCGAGCGTCAATCGGCCCCGCGCATGCTGGGGCTCGGAGAGGATCAACTCCCCGCGTCCGCGCAGGTCCATGCGGAATGTGGGGCGCTGCAGGCCGCCTGGAGACACGAGTGTGGACTCCAGCGTCCGTGCGTAGGCGTAGCGGTAGGCCTCCTCCAACGTCACGCGGCCATCGCGCGAAGCATCCGCCGCGCCACGCAGCCCCACTGCCAGGTGGTGCGTGAAGAAGGAGCCCTGCAACGCATCCGACTCCTGCGCGTACTCATCAGCGCCCGACGCGCTGATGACAATCCGGCCCTCCAGGTCCGAGGCCTCCATCGTGACGGGCGCGGCCACGGGCTTCAGGCCCTTCAGTCGAGTGGCCACGCCGGAGCGGCACGAGTCCAGGATGAGCAGCCCCACGCCCACTGGCGCTCCCTTGAGGAAGTCCACCAGCTCGCGCATTGGCAGCTCGGTGCCGCGCAGATGCAGGCTGCCGTCTCCCGCGTGTGACGACACGTACAGCAGCAGCCAGTCTCGCGGCGAAGCCTCCGCGGCCAGCCGCGCACGGAAGCGCGCCAGGGCCTCACGAAGCTTCGCGGCATCCGTGCCCAGCAGCGCCATCGTGCGCTCCGGCGGCACGGCGCCCACTTCCTGGAGCACCTCGCGCATCCGCTGCGCGTCCGTCTCCGCGAAGCGCAGCCGTTCCTCGCCGGACAGGCCCTGATTCTCGCCCACGACCAGAGCCCAGCGGCGCGGAGCATCCTCCGCGGCGACGCCCGGAAGAGGGCTCAGCACCATGAGCAGCACCGCGAGCGCCCCCAGCACCCACTTCACGGCACGACCCTCAGCAACGTGCGCGCCTGGGCCTTCCCGACGTCCCCCGGCGTCGCCACATCCAGCGCGCCCTGCCCCTTCGCCCGGGACTCCGCGACTCGCGACGTGAGCGCATCGCGCGCCTGCGCCACGTCCAGCGGCGCATCCGCGAAGAACGCGTGCAACGCCACCGAGCCCGGCGTCACCTCCAGCGGCGGCGACAGCTTCACCTCCGCCCCCGGATCCACCGTGCCGCTCGTCCGGCCTTCCGGCGGCCAGAGCGCATCCACCGTCCCCGCCTCATCCACCGCCAGCACCAGCACGTTCCGGTAGGGCCCCGTGCCCACCGCCAGCGTCACGTGCTCACCGGGCCTTGCGTCCATCACCGGCGCGCCCTGCTCGGACAGCAGCCGCAGCGCCACGGTCCCCTTCAACCGCACGCCGTCCTCCGCGCCTCGCGGCACGTAGACAATCAGCGCGAGCCCCGCCGCCAATGCAGCCACCAGCGGCACGGCCCAGCTCCAGCGCGGCTTCGCCGAATGCGCCCGCTTCTCCTCCAGCCTCGCCAGCACCGCCTTCGCGCGCGGCTGCTCCAGGCTCGACGCGCGCGCCTGCCGCATCCTTTCGGCGATCATCCCGCAGGCCGGACAGGCGGCCACGTGCCGCTCCGCGTGGCCCGTCGTGTCCAGTCCCGACAGCCACTCATCCATCTCCAGCCGCGTCAGGTGCTCAGCCACGCTCCGCCTCCAGCGGCTCCGGCAGCCGCCCCAGCTCCGCCGCCTTCTTCCGGATGGAGTCCAGGTCGCGGACGATGGTCTTTCGCGACACGTCCAGCATCCCGGCGATCTCCTCCTGCGTCAGCCCGTCGAAGAAGTGCAGCGTGGCCACTTCCAGTTCGCGCTCGCCCATCCGCCCCACGAGGTGGCGGATGAAGTCCGCGGCCTCCCACTGGCCAGGGGTGAGCGCCGCGGCCTCCGGAGCCTCCAGCAGCGCCGGCTCCCGCAGCTGGCGCGAGCGCAGCGCGTTGAGGCACAGGTTGGTGGTGACGCGGTACACGTACGTCATGGGACGGGCCTCCCGTCGGAACCGCGCGCCAGCCGTCAGCATGCGCTCGAAGACCTCCTGCACGATGTCCCAGGCATCCGCGTCGCGGCCCAGCAGCGCGAGCGCGCGACGGTGCACCACGGGCGCGAAGCGCTCGTAGAGCTGCCTGAGCTCCTCCGCATCGAGCCCGCTGCCCATCCGCCTGGTCCGACCTTCCTTTTCGTCCTTGAGACACCCGGCCCCGGTGGCCTGGGACATCGCATCGCTTCCACGATGGGGTGTGGGATACTAGTCGCACCCCGCCGGCATGTCCCAGACCGGCCGCGGCGGGTGTCCCAAGCGCCGTGAAACGACTCGTCCTCGCCAGCCTCCTCGCGCTCCTGGGCGCCTGCTTCGATCCGCTCTACGAGGACCCGGACCTGCTGGGCGAGGTGTCCTGGGCCGTCTGCTGCGTCCGCAACCAGGTGGACACCTGCCCCTGCGACGGCGACGACGGCTGCAACACCTCCTTCAAAGCCTGCGCGTCCGGCACCTGCGCGGCGTCGCGCAACGACAGCTGCCCGGGCCCCTCGACGCAAGACGCGGGCGGCGAGCCCATGGACGGAGGCTCCAGCGGCGCAGACGCGGGCACCAGCATCGACGCGGGCACCAGCACCGACGGCGGCCTCCCCGGTGACGCCGGTACCGACGCGGGCGTGGACGGCGGCATCGACGCGGGCCCTCAGCCCTTCTACGGCTACGAGCCCTGCTGCAGCCCCGCCACCCACCGGGTCACCACCTGCGTCTGCGCCGCCTCGGGCTGCGGCTCCAACCCTCCGTTCACGCCCTGTGCGTCCGGCCGCTGCGCGCTGGCGGGAGAGTCGTGCGGGTGAGATACCGGACGGGATGACGGGGACGTTCCGTTCGCTGCGCGGCTACAACTTCCGGACGTGGGCGGCCGGAGCCATCGTGTCCAACGTGGGCACGTGGATGCAGCGCACCGCCCAGGACTGGCTCGTCCTCACCCAGCTCACCGACAACAACGCCACCGCAGTGGGCGTCGTGATGGCGCTCCAGTTCGCGCCGCAGCTGCTGCTGCTTCCCCTGACGGGCTACGCGGCGGACCACCTGGACCGGCGCAAGCTGCTGTTCGCCACGCAGGCGTCCCTGGGCGCGCTGGCGCTGGGCCTGGGACTGCTCACGCTGTGGGGGCACGTGCGGCTGTGGCACGTGGACGTGTTCGCGTTCCTGCTCGGGTGCGTCACCGCGTTCGACGCGCCCGCGCGCCAGACGTTCGTGTCGGAGCTCGTGGGGGAGGAGGACCTGTCCAACGCCGTGGCCCTCAACTCCACCTCGTTCCACGCCGCGCGGATGCTGGGGCCCGCCATCGCGGGAGTGCTCATCTCCGCCGTGGGCTCCGGGTGGATGTTCGTCCTCAACGCGGCGTCGTTCGGCGCCGTGCTCGGGTCGCTGAGCCTGCTTCGCGTGCATGAGCTGCACGTGAGGGACCGGGCGCTCCACTCAAGAGGCGCCCTGCTGGAGGGCTTCGTCTACGTCTGGAAGCGGCCGGACCTGAAGGCGGTGCTGATCATGTTCTTCCTCATCGGCACCTTCGGCCTCAACTTCCCCATCTTCATCTCCACCATGGCCGTGCGCGTCTTCGGCCAGGGCGCCAGCGGCTATGGGCTGCTCACGTCCATCATGGCCATGGGCTCGGTGACGGGCGCGCTGCTCTCCGCCCGGCGCGCGCAGCCGCGCATCAGCCTGCTGGTGACGGGGGCCGCGGTGTTCGGCGCGGGGCTCACGCTCGCGGCGGTGATGCCGGCGTATGCCCTGTTCGCCGTGATGCTCGTCGTCATCGGCGTGTCGGCGCAGACCTTCACCACCACCGCGAACAGCCTGGTGCAGCTGTCCACCGACCCGGCCATGCGAGGGCGCGTGCTCGCCATCCTCCTGGCCATCGCGCTGGGCGGCACGCCGCTGGGTGCGCCCGTCGTCGGGTGGGTCGCGGACACGTTCGGTCCGCGTCAGGCGCTGGGCGTGGGCGCCGCTGCGGGCTTCGTCGCGGCGCTCATCGGACTGCGCTACCGCGCGAAGGCGGCTACTTCTTCTCCAGGATGACGGCGTAGAACTCGATGCCCACGCCCTGACGGTCCTCTTCCGTGATGGCGTCCTCCGGCAGGCCGAGGAACCGGCTCACGGTCTGCACGCCACCGGGCCCCGGCGTCCAGGGCTGGCACAGCTCCAGGTACTCCGGGAGGGAGAACAGCTCGAAGTTCTCCCCCATCTTGTGGAACATGCCCACGAACTGCTCCCACTGGGGCGTCGTCTTCGCGGGGTCCTTCGTCTCGAACGTGGTGAAGAGCCTGGAGCCCGGCGCGGCCCAGTCGTAGAGGTCCCGGAAGAACTTCCGGTTCTCCTCCGCCTTGAGGAACACGGTGATGCCGTTGGCGCCCAGGGCCACCTTGCGCTCGCCGCCCAGGAAGCCGCGCACGTCCGGGCGCTCCAGGAAGGACTTCGCCTGGCGGATGTCGCACTCCAGGTAGCGCACGCGCGGGTCGTTCCCCAACAGCACGCGCGCCTGCGCCATGGTCAGCGGGTTGATGTCCGAATAGAGCACCTTCACGTCCGGCGGCAGCACGCCGTGCACGTGGTCGTTGGTGGGCAGGCCGGACGCGAAGTCCACCCAGTGCGTGAAGCCCTCCGACGACAGCCGCTTCGCCGCGGCCTGCAGGCACCCGCGCAGCATCCGCACCCACTTCCGCGTGGAGGGCAGCAGCGAGAACATGTACTCCGCCGCCTGCCGGTCGGCCTCGAAGTTGTGGGTGCCGCCCAGCGTGTAGTCGTAGATGCGTGCGGCGTCGGGAACCTGGGGGTTCACGCCCGGCACGCGGGCCAGCTCGTTCACATCCATGGGGGTCGCTCCGTGAGACTGATGCCCGGGCATTGTGCCGGTCCGCTCGCGCGGTTGCACCTCTCCTACGGAGCGACGCCCGCGACCTGGCGCAGCAATTCCAGCGGCCCCAGCGCGGCCACCGCGTCGAACTGCTCGGGCGTGCGCACCAGCAGTGAGCCCGCGAAGCCCAGCGCGTTGACGTTGACGCCCAGGGCCTCCGCGCGGCTGCGCGGAACGAGCAGCATCCAGTCCCGGGTGACCAGCAGGTTGTACGGCGCGTGCTCGCCCAGCCCCAGCCCGGCCCGCAGCAGCTGATACGCCGCCAGCATCCGAGCCCCCTGCCCCGGCGCGCCCCAGGGGCCCAGGCCCGCCAGCAGGTGCGCGAACGGCAGCGACTCCGTGGCGATGACGCGGCCCGGCCCCGGCAGCGCGGGGAGGAGCCCCTCCACCGGCGCGCGCAGACCGTCCGGCCCCAGGGGCGGCACCAGCTGCAGGTGCTTGTGGCGCTGGCTGGCGCCGGCCGTCTCGCCCGCGTTGTAGAAGGCCAGCCCGTCCAGCCCCTCCAGGCACGTGGAGAGCGCGTCGAAGTCCGCGAGCGTCAGCAGCGCGTCCTGCGATTCGAAGGCCCGCGTCACCAGCAGCAGGTGGTGCTCCACGACGTTGAACTTGTTGAGCAGGCACACGTGCGCGGGCGGCACATTCCCCAGCACCAGGTCCGGGTCCGGGTTCGCGAACGGGTTGAAGGGCTCCGAGGGCTCCGAGGGCTCCGAGCCTCGGGGCGGCGCAGGCCGCTTGCGCTCCTTGAGCGCCACCTTCCCCAGCACGCGCACCTGGAACGTCGTGTTCGCGATGGGCAGCGTGCGCGCGTCCGTGGCGATGGGCTGGAGCGCCCCGGTCTCCAGCGCGCGGCGCGTGACGTCCAGCGTGCGGGGCCACAGGGCAGCGGGCAGCAACGTCGTGGCGTTCACGGGTGGCCTCCTGGGATGTCCGCCTCAGCGCGGAGGGCGGAAGACGTACTGGTACACCGGCGACTCGCTGCCGGGCGGGTACTGCGCGTCCATGAAGGCCACGTGCGCGTGGTGGGTGATGAGCACGTCCTGGAGGCTGTCGTAGAGCACCACCACGTTCGTGGCCTTGCCGGTGGCGTCCAGGTCCACGCGCACCTTCAGGTTGCCCTTGAGCTCCGGCTGGGTCATCAGGTGCTCCAGGTACAGCGCGACGAGCCCCAGCGACACGCGGTCGTAGATCTGCTCCACCGTGCCCTTCGCGGGCGACGCGGGCAGGTGCAGCTTCTTGCTCAGCTGCGCGGACTCCTCCGCGGCCTCGGGTACCGGGCGCTCCGGAGCGGCGAGCGCCGCGCGGTACGCCGCCACGGACTCGAAGTAGCGCTCCAGCTTGAGGAAGAGCCGCGCCCGCCGCACCTGGATGTCCGCGCGCTCCGGGGCCAGCGCCGCCGCCTCGTTCAGCCGCGTCTCCATGGCGGCCACGTCCTGCTTTCCTTCCGCCAGCGTCGCCAGCCGCAGCAGCGGTTCGGGGTCCTTCGGCGTCGCGGCGGCCAGGCGCACCAGGGCCTTCGCCTCGTCCTCCGGGCGGTTCAGCTCCACGTTGAGCTTCACCCACTGGGCCAGCACCGCGGGCTCCGCGCCCCCGAGCGTCGCGTAGCGCTCCAGCATCTTCACGGCCTGCGGCTTGTCTCCGGCGGCGAGCCACGCCTCCGCCTGCCGCCGGTGCGCCTCGCGGTCATGCGGCTGGAGCGCGACGAGCAGCGCCCCGGCCTCCGCGCCCGCCTTCGCGTCCCCGGCCTCGCGCGCAAGCTTCGACAATACTTGAAGCGCCTCCGGCTGTTCGGGCCACTCCTTCACCGAGCGCACCAGCAGCGCCCGCGCCTCGGCCGCGCCCCCGGGCCTGCCCGCCAATAGCAGCGCCAGATCCGTGCGGAAGCGCGGGATGTCCAGCTTCGACAGCGCGTCGCGCAAGCGGGCTTCCGCCTCCGCGGGCTTGCCCTCCGCCTGGAGCCGCAGGCCGTCCACCCAGAGCGCGGGCGCGAAGCCGGGCACCCCCTTGCGCGCGGTCTCCAGCGGCGCGGCCGCGTCCTTCAGCATGCCCCAGCGCACGTACACCAGGCCCATGCCCACGTGCGGCCACGGGTTCTCCGGGTACACCACCGCCAGCGCCTTGAATTCGCTGAAGCTCTCCTCCGAGGGCAGCGCGAGGAAGGCCCGGTACACCCGGGGCATCGGATCCTTCGGCGCCTTCGCCTGCTGCGCGTCCAACTCCGTGCGCAGCGTGCTGGGGCTGCCCTGCACGCGCGCCGTGTCCATCCGCTGGAGCATCGCCATGCCCTCCGCGGCCGTCGCGGGCACCGGCCGGGCGCCCAGGGCCGGAAGCGCGCACAGCACGGACAACAGCAGGCACGTCAGGACTCGGGACGTCATCGGATGCAGGGACACGCCAGGGGGAGCCAGGGCTCCCGGACGCTACCAGATGCCCGCGCCCGGCGAGGGCCGTGAGCGATTACGCACTTCGCGTGAATTCCATGGATACACGTGATGTTTCACCGCGCCGGAACGGGGCGGAATGGCCCCGGAGGGCGAGCGCGCTTTCGGGCGCCGGACGCCACCCGGGCGGTAGGTCTTGACCAGAACGCGCGGTGCTGGGCGGAATGGACCTCATGGCCACCGCCGAGAAGCTCGTTTTCCCGACCATCGTCGAAGGACTCTTTGTCCGGGGACTCTCTGGGAAGGTGCCCTTCGCCCTCAAGGAGCAGCTGCGCAAGGAGGGGCTGGACCTGGACCGGCCCCTGAAGCCCGCGTACTCGCTGGACACGTGGACGCGCTGCGTGGCGCTCACCGCGAAGACGCTCCACCCGGACCAGCCGGATCCGGTCGCGTGGCGGATGCTCGGCGAGCGGATGATCGACGGCTACCGCGACACGATGGTGGGCCGGGCGCTGCTGGGCGTGCTGCGGCTCATCGGCCCCAAGCGGATGCTCATGCGCGCGCAGCACAGCTTCCGCACCGGCAACAACTACACCGAGGTGCGCATCACCGAGCGCGGCGAGCGCGAGGCGGACCTCTGGCTCAACGAGCCCGGCCAGCTGCGCTACTTCAAGCAGGGCGTGATGCTGGCCACGGTGCGCGCCGCCAGCGGCCCGGCCACGCAGGTGGACGTCGTCCAGTTCGACGACGACAGCGTCACGTACCGCGTGTCCTGGGGCGCTCCGGGTTCCTGAGCCGCGAAGCGTCCCCCTGTCGCCACGGATCCGCGACCCCAGGGCCCTTGCTCGCACCGGGCCCCATCTGCGAGCGTGAGCCCCTGCGCGCGGCGGTCGGGCCGAGGACGGCCGCGCGAAGAGGGGGATTCATCCAATGCCGTCGAGCGAGCGCGCCAACCTGCCGCGCTGGAACGGTCAACAGCGGGGTTTCTTCGAGATCTGGTTCCTGGTGGTGCTCGACCCGGGCGGCGACCGCGCCTGGTGGTTGCGCTACACCCTCTTCACGCCCGCGCCGGGCAGCGGAGGGGAGCCTCGCGCCACGCTGTGGGCGGCGGCGTTCGACTGCGCGTCCCAGGACCGGCCCGCGGTGGCGCTCAAGGCCATCCACCCGGCCTCCGAGTTCACCGCGCTGCGCTCCGGCGGAGTGCGCATCGCGGACTCGGAGCTGACGCCCGGCCACTGTCACGGGCAGGTCGCCAGCGGCGGGCACTCCATCGCGTGGGACCTGCGCTTCCAGGGCGGCCATCCGGGGCCGGTGCGCCGCGAGCCGCGAGGCACCGGGCTGTTGCCCCTGCCCACGCAGGTCGCCCACGTGCACGACGACGTCCTCTTCGACGGCACCGTGACGGTGGACGGTGAGCGCATCGACGTGAAGGGCGCGCCCGGCCTGCAGAAGCACCTGTGGGGCTACCGGCGGCTGGAGGAGCTGACGTGGCTGTACTGCCCGCGCTTCCGCGAGGACGACGACGCGCGGCTGGAGATCATGGCGGTGCGCGCGAAGCGCAAGCGGGGCCACCCCCAGGTCTCGCCCATCTACCTGCGCACGCAGGGCACCGAGCACACGTTCCACGAAATGCCCAACATGCTCTTCACCCGCGTGACGTCACCCGCGTCCGGGGAGCTGTCCTTCCGCGCCGTGTCCGCCACCGTGGCCGTGGAGGGCCGCGCGTGGTGCGACCCGCGCACGCTGGTGGGCTACGCGTACCGCGACCCCACGGGCTGGGACGTGCTGGTGGCGCAGAGCGACGTGGCCCGGTGCGAGGTGCAGCTCTTCTCCCGGCCGCATCCCTTCGCGGCATGGAAGGCCACGCACAAGCTCACCTCCACCGTGGGCGCGCTGGAGTTCCACGGCCCGGATCCAATGCCGGGCGTGCGCTACATCCCCTGGGACGGCACCGTGGTCCCGGACGAGGACGCGTCCGGCGAGGATGCGCCGGCCCTGGGCACGGGCTGACGCCGGGGTGAAGGCCGGGCCGCCCGCCCACGCCATTCGGGAGGGTGTGGACGGGGGCGGCCGTGGCCACCCTCTGGGGTGACGGCCCGACGCTCCCCATGCCCCATCACCGGCTGCTGAGACACCTCCAGTCGCTCCTCCGGGTGGAGCCCGGGAGACCGGCCCTGTGGGCGGGCATCCGGGCCGCCGTCGCCACCGCCCTGCCCCTGTGCCTGTCCTTCCTGCTCACCGTGCCCCAGGCCGGCTGGGCGGGCCTCACGGCGCTGCTCGTCACGCTCGCGGACAAGGGCGGCTCCTACCGCGTGCGGGCGCGCGTCATGGGGACGGTGACGGTGCTGGGGGCGCTGGTCGGCCTGCTCGCCGCGCCCGCGGGCCGCACGTACTGGTTGGACGCCACGCTGCTGCTCCTGGGCGTCACCACGGCGAACTTCGCGCGCTGCTACGGCGAGACGGCGGGCTCCGTGGGAGGACAGCTCGCCGTCATCTTCGTCGTGTCGCTGGGCGCGCCCGCGGCCTCCACGCGCGAGGCCGTGCTGCGCGGCGCCGCGCTGCTGTTGGGCGGCCTGTGGGCGATGGGGCTGTCGCTGCTCCTGTGGCCGCTGAGGCCCTACCGTCCCGCGCGCCGGGCCGTCGCGCGGGTGTACGCGGCGCTCGCGATCGCGGCGGAGGACCTGGGGAACGCCACGCGGGACGGAGCCTCGTCCGAGTCGTGGGCGGCGGGGCTCAAGCGCCATGCGGGCATCCGCCCGGAAATCGAGCGGGCGCGCGACGTGCTCGCGGCCACGCGGCGCGGACGGCCTGACGAGTCCAGGCGGGGCGAGCACCTGCTGGTGCTGGTGGAGCTGGCGGAGCCCATGGTGGCGCTGCTCAGCGCGCTGGCGGAGGCGATGCAGGTGGTGGGGAGGGATCCGCACCTGCACGCGACGCGCGAGCGGGTCATCCGGCTGTGCGAGGCCTTCAACGCGATGGACCAGTGGGTGTCGCGGGCGCTGCGGGAGGACCGCAACGAAGGCATGCGTGAGCCGCCCCGGCTGGCGCTGAGGCCCCGCCGCCGGCAGCCCGCGAGGATGGCCGCGCCCCCGGTGCGTCAGGGCGCGGAGGGGCCGCTGTCCACGCACGTCGCCACGCTGCTGGACCGGCTGCGCGAATACGCGGGCGTGGCGCACGAGACGGCGTCGGGTCTGCTCTTCGGAGACCCGGTGTCGCCGCGAGGCCGGGGCACGGTGGGCGGCACCCGGCGGCAGCAGGGGTTCTCCCTGTGGCAGCCCATCCGCGACCACCTGCACCCGGACTCGGTGGTGGCGCGGCACGCGCTGCGCACGGGGATGGTGGCCACGGCGGCGCTGGGGCTGACGCGGGCGTTGCAGGTGGGCGACGCGCACTGGGTGAGCCTGGTGGTCATCTCCATCCTCCAGCCCTACGCGGGCAGCACGGAGGAGCGCGTGCTCCAGCGCACGCTGGGGACGCTGGTGGGCGCGAGCCTGGCGGCGCTCATCGCCACGCTGGTGCACACGCCGCCCATGATGATTGGCGTCATCAGCGCGCTGACGGCCATCTCCGTGGCGATGCTGCCGCTGAACTTCGGCGCGTTCCAGGTGTTGCTCACGCCGGACTACCTGCTGATGGCGACGCTCAGCTCCGGGGACTGGACGGTGGCGTCGCAGCGCTCGCTGGGCGTGCTCATCGCGGGGGCGCTGGCGCTGGTGGGCTCATGGACACTGTGGCCCAGTCCGGAGCGGCGCCGCTTCCCGGACGCGGCGGCCTCCGCCCTGCGCGCGGACGGGAAGTACCTGCAACAGCTGGCCACGCACCGCAGCGGCACGGAGCCCGCGGTGAACGAGGAGCGCCGGCTGCTGGACCAGGCGCTGCTGGAGGCGGAGTCCTCCTTCCAGCGGTTGATGACGGAGTACCGGGGCCCGCCCGGTCACCTGGAGCCGGGCATGGCGCTGCTCACCTACGCGCGCAGGTTCGCGCTGGCGGTGACGGCGCTGGGCACGGGGCGCCTCGAGGGAAGGACCACCTCGGTGCTGCCGCAGCAGCTGGCACAGCGGGCCAGTGACAGCCTGGAGCTGCTCGCCCGGGCGTTGCAGGAAAGGCGGGAGCCACCGCCCCTGCCGGCCCTGTCCCTGCCGCGAACCAGCGACGACCCCGTGCTGGGGAAGCTGCTGGAGCGCGTGCCCCGGCAGCTGGGCATCCTGCACGGCGCGGTGGCGCGGATCAGCGAGGACCCGTCCCTGCGCTGACGTCCTTGGGCACGGCGCAGGCGGACCGGTAGTCCTGGAGCTTGCGTTGGAAGCGTTCCCGTTCCGGCGCGGGCCACTCCGCGGGCAGCAGCTCCACGGCCTTCTGCTGTTCGGCCAGTGCCTCGGTGCACTGGTTCAGCCCGAAGTGCGCGGCGGCGGCGGTCTCCAGCACATAGGGGTTGGGACGGCTTCCCATCATGGAGCGCCGGAGCACAGGGCGCAGCGCCATCAGGGCGGCGGTGTGCTGGCCCTGCTGGATGCGCTGCCAGGCCATCTCCGTGGCGAGCCACTTCTGAAGCGGCGCCAGGGCGTAGGCCTGCGCCAGGACCTTCGGATAGTCCGGATCCTCCGGCGTGTGGACGGCGAGCTGCATGGCAAGGTTGATCCACGCCCCGGTGCTCTGGGGGAAATGGGCCACCCGCATCCGCGCCCAGCCCAGCTTCTGCTCCACGAGGAGGTCGTCCCCACCCGTGCCTCCACGACGGAGGTTGAGCGTGAAGGTGTATGGGGTGGCCACGGCGTGTCCCGCCAGGGACCAGGGCCGGTACCGGCTCTCTTCCAGTTGCGGGATGAGGCGTTCGGAGGGCCGCCCCGAGCCATCCTCGATGGCCTGACAGCCCCGGACCCGTTCATCCGTTTCGATACGGCATTTCACGATGACCACTGCGTACTCGGCACGGGCAGGAGCCGCGCCGGCGCCCTGAGGATGGAGCACCGTCCCTTCAATCCTTTCAGGAAGACGGGTCTGCTCCTTCAGGAACTGGCAGGCCTTCTCGTAGCCCGCGTCACATGCGGCCGCGATGTCTCCGGCGGCCCGGCTGACCTGTGACTCGGAGGGCTGGCCCGCCAGGGCCGCGACGGCTTCGTCGAAGACCGCTGGAGCCTGGCTGGCATCCAACTCCAGGACAGGGGTGTCCGTGGGCATCCCCTGGTGGCCGCCCCACCCGAGGTTCGGCTTCTGGATCTCCTTCTCGTAGGAGCGGGGGTCCTCCAGGAAGTACCCCATGGCCAAGATCAGATGACCATGGCTCGCGGCGGGTGGCGGCAGTTTGACCACGAGCTCGCGGTGCGCGCAGCCAGACGCCACCAACCCAATTGAAAGAACGAAGAGATGCCAACGCATGGCGGCGCACTCTATCGCAAGAATTCAGGGAGCCACGGACGTGGTGGCGGCGACCAGGTTCCCCGCGCCGTCCTTCGCCAGGCCATACAGCTTGATGGCACCCGTCACGGCGGGCAGTCGCACAAGCCACATACCGGGAGTGGTTCCCTTCCGGGACTCCAGCACCGTCACCCGGTCGCGCTCCTCCCGGGTCGCCGCGCCCCGGAAGTTGTAGGCGAAGGACACGTCCAGCGGCGTGGCGGAGGTGACGTCGAAGGCCACGTTGGCCCACTCCTTCTCCACACCCCGGACCTCCAGGCGCACCGGTACCGGCAGCGCGGGCTCTGGCTTCACGCCTGTGTATGCCTCTCGCACCGCGTGCCACGCCGGACGCTTGGAGGTGCCGGACAGCATGCCCGCACGGCCCGGCCGCAGCCACAGGCCCACGAGGACACGCAGGCCATGCTTGTGCGCGGCATCAAGCAGCAAGGGAGTCTCATCCCCCGTGCCCCAGGTGCGCAGCGTATTGACGCCCAGGGACTTCAATTGCTCGCAATCCCTGTCGAAGTTGGCGGGCCCACCCGAGCCGCTGAAGGTGACCCCCTTCGCCACATAGGGCTGGCCGTCCACCCTCAGCTGCCAACCCTCGCCTGCCTTCAGGATGGCGGTGCGCGCGTCCACCTCCCACGCGAGAAGCGCGGACAACAGCAGGACGCCGGTGGCGAAGGAGCGGGCAGTTGTCATGGAGGCGGGAAGCCTAGAATCAAAATTCTTTGGAGTCCCCCCTCGAGTCCATCAAGTCAACAGCATCGCGAAGACCCATCCCCTCCACGGCACGAAGCGCCTTCACGACGTTGATCAGCCCCAGCTTCATCCCCCGCATCTCATTCAACGCCTGTTCCACGGTCAGGCCTCGCCCACGAAGCTCACTCAAGACGTCGACGGCCTTCTTCGAAAAATCCATCTATTGGCAACCACAAGGGACTTCGGAGCGTACCGTGAAGCTCGAAGGGAACGGATGGAGCGGTGACTTTGGCGGCTCCTGCCCGGTGCAGGGCCACGGCGAAGCGGATGGGCGTCCGTTCTACTTCCGCGCCAGCCAGTCCGCGTCCTCAGGGGCCTAGCATTTGTCGTAGCGTCCCGGCTCACCGGGCGACTTGCGGCGGTAGCACATGCGCGCCTCATTCGCGGCGTCGGTGCAACTGGAGTCATAGACGCTCTCGCCCGAGGGCATGTCGGTGAACCTGCCGCAGTTCGTGCTGGACTCCTTGATCTCAAGGACGCGAGGAAACGTGTCGCCCACCGGGGTGACCTTCACGTCGGTCCCGCCGTGGACGAAGCCCATGTGGCTTGTCGACTTGATCGTGAAGATGGAGCGCAACCTGCCCTCCTGCGCCTCCCAGTACGACAGCGTCTCGTCTTCGTTGCGCGCGTCCGTCTCTGTCATCTCGACCCGGAAGACCTGCCGCACCGGGTCGGTGAGGTTCTCGAAGGAGAACACCACGCGAAGGGATTCACCCTCGGCCGAGCCCGGCAGGAACTCCATCGGGATGGCGCAGAAGGTGTTCTTGGCGCTGAGCGGATGAAGCACCACCCCCGCCAGCAGCTTGTTCCCCTCACACAGCTGTCCCCGGGCCTGGAGGACGACGTCCTGCGTGTCCGCGGACAGGATGCGTGCACGGAAGACGTCGAGCTGCGCGGACGCCGGCCCCTCCTCCTTCAAGCACTCCAGCTGCTCCCACGCGGAGTCCAATCCCAGCGGGTGGAGGAGCTTGCGCAACCCGGCGGTCGTCGTCGCGGCGCGCACCTGCTTCTTCAGCTCCTGGGGATCCACCACGACGCGCAGCGCCGATGGACAGGCGGCCTTGCTGGGGGACGGTGGCGCCTCGGCGGCCGCCGGGGGCGTCGCGAGGACGGTCAAGAGCAGCATCGCGGATGAAAGGTGCATACGGACCCGAGAGCCTGACATGGCCAGGCAATGACAGCCAGCCTGACATGCCTTCAGGGCCGGAACTCGCTCACAGCTCGTTGAAGACGAGCAGCCCCCGCGACGAGTCCACCACATACACGTGCCCGTCGCCGGGGACACGGACGCCATAGACGCCTTCGAAGATGCTGTCGCCCCGGTAGGGGTCGCTCTCGCGGAAGGTGTTGTAATGCGCCACCTGCGTGGGCCGCGTGGGATTGGACACGTCCAGTACCCGCAGGCCCTCGTGGTACCAGGCCACGTAGAGCCGGGTACCGTGCAGGATGAGGTTGTGGATGGACGTGACGGGCCGCATCCGGAACTCGCCCAGCTTCACGATGCGGGCCGGGTCGGTGACGTCGAGCACGCGCAGGTGGGAGCTGTGGAACTCTCCCCCTTCGAAGGCGAGGGTGCGGCCGGCGAAGGTCCCCACCGCGCTGTGATGCGCGAAGCCGAGATCCGGGCGCGGGTACAGGCCCAGGTAGCGCACGTCATCCAGGTTGGTGACATCCATCACCCCGTAGCCGCCGAAGGCGTTGCTGATGTACAGGCGGTTCTCATACACGAACGCGTCATGCGGCCCCCCGGAGTCGAAGTCCCCGGGGATGGTGATGAGGGTTCGCAGCACCGGAGCCAGCGGCTGGGACACGTCGTAGACATAGGTGCCGGTGTTGGGGACCATGGCGTAGAGCCGCCCGCCGTCGACGAGCACCGTGTGCGCGCCATAGGTCCCCGTCGGCAGGCTTCGCACGAAGACAGGCAGGGCGGGATTGGAGAGGTCGTAGACGTGGACGCCCCTGACGCTGCTGGCCACGTAGAGGGCGTTTCCCCAGGCCCAGACACCATTCCAGAAGCTGTCCCCGGGCAGGCTGATCGAGGCCGTGAGGATGGGATTCCTCGGGTCGCGCACGTCGAAGACGGTGAGCCCTCCTTCGCGGCCCTGGTAGGGCAGCGAGACGACGTAGGCGTGGCCCAGGGTGACATAGACATCCACGGGCTGCCCCTGCGCGGCCTGGCGCTCCGAGAGCAGCGTCAGCCCTCCGGAGGACTCGGGCTCGCCCGCCCAGCTGGCGACGCGGTGGGCCTCGAAGGTGCCCTGCTGCGACAACTTCCCCCGGCGACAGGAGGCGAAGCAGCCGGTAATGACGTCCGGCGCGGGCCTCTGACAGCCCACCAGGGTCATGGTGAGGCTCGTGCGCGTGTTGGTCCCGATGAGGGAGAAGCGCCCGTCCTGCGTGTCCCGGAAGCGGAGCGGCTCGTCGAACAACGTGCTCGTGCCTCCGTCACTCCGGAGCTGGAAGCCGACGGGGCCGGTGCTGATGAGGGTGCCCCCGTCAGCCAGGCGTCTCTCATCCCGGGTGTTGGCCAGATAGATGCCCTCCTGGGGAAGCATGGCGAGCGCCGCCGGGTCGCAATTCGAGACGTCGAAGCGGGACAGCTCCTCGCAGGCGCTGCTGGACGCGTCCCGCGAATCGAAGCCGCACGGCGCGAAGGGTCCCCGATCCACCCAGTCTCCGTGCTCCTCCAGCTCGGTGTACGTGCCATCCCAGACAAAGGGGCCCGCGTCCGGGGTCCCCGCGTCGAAGGAGGATTTTGGGGGCGTGTCCTCACATCCGGGGAGGAGCTGGAGCGCCAGGATGACCAACAGCGTCCGCAGAGGACTTGTCATGGGAGACCTCGCAAGAGAAGGGCTCCCAGCCTAACGTTCCCACCCCGCCCATCCCCTCACCTCGTTTCGTGCTACTCCGGCGCCGTGGTCCCGCTTGTCACTCCCCTCGAACCGGCGACGGATGAAGTGCCGGGTGCGTTCCCCAGCCCCTTCGACGCCCTGGGCCCACATGCCCTCGCGCGCCGGGCCGCGGAGGCACTGCAAGCCGAGCTCCGTGAAGGTTCCATCGCTCCGGGACTACCGAGCGACGTCCTCCAGGGCCCAGACGGCGGGAAGATGTTCGGCGTGCTCGTGGTGCGGCAGCCGGATGGAACGTTCGGCGTGCTGCGCGCCTTCTCCGCGATGCTCGCGGGCCGCTGGGACGTCCCAGGCTTCGTCCCCCCTGTGTTCGACCGCGAGGCACGCGCCCGCGTGGAGCCGGTGGCCGATGCCACGGTGAAGGCCCTGCTCGCCCGCGCCGAGGCGTGGAGCGCTTCCGATGAACTGCGCCGCCTGCGTGAGGACGATGACGCCCGTCAGTCCCGTGAGGCCACGGAGCGCGAAGCCATGCGCCTGCGCCACGACGGCCGGCGGCGCCAGCGGCACGAACGCCGCGCCGCCATCATGGCCACGCAAGGGCTCACGGACGCCGAACGCGCCCAGGCGCTGCACGCGCTCGACCAGGAGAGCCGGGGCGACAAGGCGGAGAAGCGCCGGTGGGACGCGGCCCAGGAAGAGGCCCGGCGCATTCTCGCCCCCGCCCGCGCGAAGGCGGAGCGCCGCGTGCGCGCGCTGGACCGGCTGCGGCGCATCGTCTCGCGCGGCTTCATGAAGCAGTTCCACGACACCTACGCCATCACCAACGCCCGCGGAGAAACGCGCCCCCTGCGCTCGCTCTACGGCGGCGCGGAGCCCCCATCCGGTGCCGGTGACTGCGCGGGAGCGAAGCTGCTCGCCCATGCCTTCGCGCACGGACTCCACCCCGTGGCGCTCGCGGAGTTCTGGTGGGGCACGCCGCCCGCGTCCGGAGGCCGCATCCAGGGCGCCTTCTATCCGGCGTGCCGCGACAAGTGCGGCCCCCTGCTCCCGTTCATGCTGGAAGGCCTGACCGTCTCCGCCCCCCGCGTCTTCGTCCCACCACCGGCGCCGACGCCAGAGCTGTCCATCGTCTTCGAGGACGCGTGGCTCGTCGTCATCGACAAGCCCTGCGGCCTGCTGTCCGTGCCGGGCCGGGAGGCCGCCCTGCTGGACTCGGTGCTCACCCGCCTGCGGGCCCGCTACCCCCAGGCCACGGGACCGCTGCTCGCGCACCGGCTGGACCTGGACACGTCCGGGTTGCTCGTCGCCGCGCTGGACAGCCGCACGCACGCTTCCCTCCAGCGCCAGTTCCTCCACCGCGACGTGGACAAGCGCTACGTGGCGCTCATCGACGGTCCCGTGCAGGGCGACTCGGGCACCATCACCCTGCCCCTGCGCGTGGACCTGGACGACCGTCCCCGGCAGATCGTCGACCCCGTGCACGGCAAGCCCGCGGTCACCGGCTGGGAGGTCCTCCACCGCGCGGCGGGCCACACGCGCGTGGCCTTCCATCCGCGCACCGGCCGCACGCACCAACTCCGCGTCCACGCGGCACACCCGAAGGGCCTGGGCGCGCCCATCCTGGGAGACCCGCTGTACGGACACGCGGGCCTCCGCCTGCACCTGCACGCGGAGACCCTGTCCTTCGTGCACCCGGCGACGGGGCAGCGCGTGTCCTTCACCCGCGCCGCCCCCTTCTGAACGCCCGCCTCAGTTGACGAGCAGCACCTTGCCCACGCCGCCCTGCTCCGCGAGCTTCTGGGCCTCACGCGCGTCATCCAGCTTGAAGGTCCGGCTGATGGGAATCACCAGGTCGCCCTTCGCCGCGCTCACGGCAAGCTGTTCAAGCCGGTGCGCATCGGGATGCGCCATGAAGCTGCGCACGACGAGGCCCTTCTCCTTCGCGCCCTTCGGCTCGCCCACCACGGTGCCCACCGTCCCACCATGCTTCACCTTGTCGAGCACCGCGGCCACGGCCTCTCCGCCCACCGTGTCCGCCACCGCGTCCAGCGTGGGCAGCTTCGCGAGGTCCTTCGGATCATCCAGCGCGACGACCCCGTCCACGTTGAGGCTCTGGGCCTCCTCCACCTGCTTCTTGCGCACGCCCGCCCAGATTCGCGCGCCCCGCGCCCGCGCCGCGAAGACGGCCGAGCGCCCCACCGCGCCCAGCGCGCCCGTGACGAGCACCGTGTCCCCCTGCGAGGGCCGCACGTGCTCCTCGATGAGCTGCGTGCCCGTCAGCGTCACCAGCGGCAGCGCCGCGGCGTCCCGCAGGTCCAGGGTGTCGGGCACCTTCGCCCAGGCCTCCGTGGGCGCGACCACCGTCTCCGCGTAGCCCGCGTTCACCAGGCCCATCACGCGGTCGCCCGGCTCGAAGGCCTCCACGCCCGTGCCCACCTCCACCACCTCACCGGCCACGTCGCGCCCGAGGATGGTGGGGAACTTCAAATCCATCCGCCCCTTCATGTCACCCCGGCGGATCTTCCAGTCCACCGGGTTGATGCTCGCGGCGGTGACGCGGACCTTCACCTCGCCCGGCCCCACCTTCGGCTCGGGCATGTCCTGCACCGCGAGCACGTCCACGTCCCCATAGCCTTTGAGCACGACTGCTTTCATCCGGGCCTCCAGAGGGAATCCACTGTCGGCCCAACGGTATGCACCCGCGGTGAGGCCGCCATCGTCCGCGGCCGGACGCGCGGCCTCCTGCTCCCCTGGTCGGCGGCGGCCGGTCAGCGGGGCTGGAACTCCAGCGCCTCGCGCAGCACCGGGTACGTGTCCTCCGAGGCGGTGCTGCCCATGAAGGTGTCCAGGTGGCCGTAGCCCGGCAGCATGCGGCGCTGGTACCAGCGGGCGCCATTGGCCTCGCGCAGCCACTGGAAGGTGGCTTGCGTGGAGGACGGCAGGTACGTGCGGTTCTGCTCGCTGGAGACGAACGTGATGGGACGCTGGAAGGGCTGCGGGTCCAGGTAGTCCGGCGGCCGGGCCTGCCCGTAGCGCCGCAGGTTCTCCGCGCGGCCGTGGTCGAACTTCACCGCGTGGCCGCCGCGCGACATCTGTCCCAGGTGGCGGAACGTCAGCAGGTTGCACCGGCCGAACTGCTCCTCCAGCCGGGAGTGCGTCTCCGGGTTCAACCGCGCGTGCCGGTACAGCCGGCCGTACATGAACGACAGCCGGTGACACACCGGGCTGTCACACTCCATCCGCAGGAAGCTCGACACCTTCGTGAAGGCCGCCTGGAACAGCGGCGTGCGGGACGCGTCATCCGGCGTGAGCGAATCCAGGCCCGCGTCCAGCAGCTCCGGCACGCGCAGGAGCGCCTTGAAGCGCGTGGAGGCCGGCGTGTGGTGGTGCAGCGCCACCTGGGACGCCACCACGGTGCGCACGTCGTCCAGGTGCCCGGCGGCCATGGACATGAAGAACGCCGCGGAGCCCGCGCAGTGCACCACCGCCTGCACGGAGTCCGCGCCGGTGATTTCGCGCACGCGCCGCACCGCCGCCGGCATGTCGTGGTCCGCCGCGTCGTCCAGGGTGAACTGACGCAGGGGCAGCTGCACGCTGGCGCGCCAGTCCAAGAGCCACGTGTCGTAGCCGTGGCGCACCAGGTACTGGACGAAGTTCTCCTTCAGCGTGGGCAGCATGAACATGCCGCTCCACACGCCCGCGCCGTGCACCAGCAGCACCGGCCCCTTCGTGCCGCCCACGTAGCGGGTGAGCCTCAGGGGCACGCCGTCGCCCGCGAGGAAGTCGTACCGCTCCGCCACGGGCAGGCCCTGGAGCTTCACGTCCTGGGACAGCGTCCGGGACACTGCCGCGCCGCTTCGGTAATCAAAAGCCATGGGCCACCGCCTCCGCGATGCGCTCGGCCACCGCGCTGATGGTCATCACCGGATGGAAACCGATGGACGTGGGGATGACGGAGCCATCCGCCACGTACAGTCCGGGGTAGTTGAACACTTCGCCCTCCGTCGACACCACGCCGCGGGCCGGCGACTCCGCCAGGTGCGCCCCGCCCAGCGAGTGCACCGTGAACGGCCGGCGGAACAGCTCCCACGTCACGAGCGGCGCGAACGTCCCGCCGTACTGCGACGCCAGCTCACGCATCGCGGCCGTCATCCGGTTCACCAGCACCACGTTCTCGTTCGCGTAGTCCCACTCGATGTCCAGCCGGTCGCCCTTGAGCACCATGTGCCCGTTGGCGTTGTCCTGGCCAATGGCGAACAGGTTGCTCGTGCGCGCGGGGTCCACGCGGGTGCCCAGCGGCTTGCTGAACAGCCCCTTGCGGAACGCGCCATGCATCAGCGGCCACAGCTTGGGCCACAGCGGGGAGCCAATCCCACCCAGCGGCCCCAGCTGCGGCTGCCCCATGCCGGCGAGCACCGCCGTCGCCGGCTGGTTGAACGTGGCCGTCACCAGGGTGAAGCGCGGCGCGGCGTCGAAGAAGCGCATCACCGTGGCCACGTCCGGGCCCTGCCACGGGAAAATCTCCTCGCGGCTGCCCTGCATCGAGCCCAGGAAGTCGCCGTTGCCGGAGTACCCCTTGCCCAGCCAATCGCTCACCAGGGGCAGCGTGCGGGCCCGGTCGCGGCTGCGCAGCAGGATTTCCACCGTGCCCAGCGCCCCGGCGGACAGCACCACGCGGCTGCCTTCCACGGAGGACTTCTCCCCGGTGGCCAGGTCCTGGAAGTGCACCCGGTAGCCGCCCGCCACGCGCTGCACGTGGGACACGGACAGGCCCGGCCACACGGTGGCGCCCAGCTTCTCCGCGCGCGCCAGGTAGGTGAGGTCCAGCGTGTTCTTCGCGCCGTGCTGGCAGCCGAACTCGCACTCCGCGCAGCGCTGACACGCCTTGCGGCCCGGGGCGGAGGGCTCCGTCCAGGAGACGGCCTCGTCCGGGTCGAACGTCTGGCGGCCCATGCGCTTCGCGGCCTGCTGGAACAGGTCTCGCTTCCTCAGCGGCTCGGATGCCGGGAACGGCTTCACGTCCAGCTCGTGCGCGACCTTGTCGTAGTACGTGTCCAACGCCTCGCGGGAAAAGCCCCGGGGCCAGCGCGGATGGTCGAAGACGATGGGGTCCGGCCGCACGTGGACGTTCGCGTAGATGAGCGACCCGCCGCCCACGCCGCTCGCCGTCACCGTGCCGATGCCGGACAGGAAGCGCACGTCGTAGAGCCCCCGCGCCTCCGGGCGCACCGGGGGGTTCCAGAGCAGCTCATCCGCGCGCGTGACGTCGCGGGGGAACTGGCCGGGGTTGTAGCGGCGGCCCCGCTCCAGCACCGCCACGGACCTGCCCGCCTGCGCCAGCCGCAGCGCATTGATGGAACCGCCGAAGCCGGAGCCCACCACCACCACGTCGTACCGCTTCGCCATGCCCATGGTGTGTTCCCCCTTCAGTCGAACTTCGCGCGGGCGAAGACATCCCAGAGCGTGCCCATGAACATGCCGCCGAAGCGCCGCATCGCGTCCGCCTGCTTCAGCGGCGAGGACGTGCCCAGCACGGAGAACGTGGTGAGCTGCTGGAGGAAGTCCGGCAGGTGCAGGCGGATGATGCCGGTGGCGACCACGGCGCCGGTGCGCTCGTGCCCCTTGCGCAGCACCGTGTAGAGCGTGGACGTGTCGCTCCACACGTCGAAGCCCGCGTCGTCGTTGACCTCCTTGTAGCCATCCAGGAGGTACGGCTGGCCGTCCACGCCGGTGAAGGGCAGCAGGTACAGCATGCGCCGCTCGTAGAAGCGCTCCGTGCCCACGAAGAGGTTGAAGACGCCGTTCTCCACCGGCGCGCCCCCGGGCGGCGTGAAGCCGCGCACGTTCAGCGTGCCCTGCACGATGCCACCGTGGGACTCCTGCGCGAGGAAGCGGTCCAGGTTGGGCAGCGTGATGGTGACCACGAACTCCGCCGTGTTCCCCGCGCGCTGGCCCGCCCGCGCCGCCCCGGCGAAGTCCTCCGGCGCCGGGTGGTTCGGCTGGAGGAAGCCCTTCATCCGTTCCGTGAAGCGCAGGCCCACCACCGGCGTGGGGGACGCGACCGTGCCGCCCGCCGGAATCACCACGTCGCCCAGCGGATCCGTCCCCGGCACCACCGGCGAGGACACCGTCTCCACCTCCGGCATCATCCGCATGCTGACGCGGGGCGGATACGCGGGCGCGGTCTTCGCGGGCGTGCGCTCCGGCGCCGTCCAGCCCGGCGCGTCCTTCACCTGGCGGATGACCTGCTCCACGTTGCGCTCGGCCACCGCGGCGATGGTGGAGGACGGGTTGACGCCCACGCCCACCGGCAGCGCCGCGCCGTCCATCACATACAGGCCGGGATAGCCATGCACCTGCCCGCCCGCGTCCAACACGCCGTACGCGGCCTCCTCCGCCATCGCGCAGCCGCCCAGGTTGTGCACGGACACCGGCAGGTGCAGCCGCTCCCACAGCGGGTTGTACGCGGCGCGCGTGCCCAGCGCGCGGGCCACGTCCTCGCACAGCTGTTCCTGCGTGCGGTACAGCGGCAGGTTCGCGGGCACGTCCCACTGCACCTGGAGCTCGCGGGTGACGGGCGACAGCGTCAGCCGGCCGTTGGACTTGTCCCGCCCCATGGCCAGGAACACGGCCTGGAAGCGGCCGCGCTCGTTCTCGATGGCGGCCATCTCCCTGGAGCGCGTGCGCAGCACCTTCACCAGCTCGCGCTGGAGCAGGTCCGCCGGCAGCGTCATGGCCCGGTCGGGGTCCATGGCCACCATCAACCCCGCCGCCTGCACCGGGTGTCCGCCCTCCTGGAAGAGGAACCAGGTCTTGTCCTTGCCCTGCCCTTCGTCCACCACCATGCCGGTGGTGATGGTGGGGCCCACCGCCGGGTCCCACGGTTCCTTCGTGTCGAAGGCGAACGCGAGGAAGTCCCCGTTGGCGGAATAGCGGGACCCCAGCCGAGCGCTCAGGTCCGGCAGCGTGCCGTGCACGTCGCGGTTGCGAAGCAGCAGCTCCGTGGTGTTCACCGCGCCCGCGCACAGGAAGACGCGGCGGGCGTCCACGGTGCGCTGCATGCCGGCGTGGGCGTGGTCCGTGAAGGTGACGCGGTAGCCCGGCGACAGGGGCTCGATGCGCGTGACTTCCGCCTGGGTGGTGACCTCCGCGCCGCGCTGCTCCGCGACGGCCAGGTAGTTCAGGTCCAGGGTGTTCTTCGCGCGGCGGTTGCAGCCGATGTCGCACTCGCCGCAGTAGTTGCAGCCCTCCTGGAGCACGCCGAACTTGTTGGGCATCGGCTCGCCCGCGGGGCCGAAGCGCACGGCGAGGTTCGGGTAGAAGAACTGCGCCTCGCGGCCCAGCTTCTTCGCCACCTCCTGCATCTTCTGGGTCTTGGGCGGCAGGCCGCGCGCGGACGCCGTGATGGGCTGCACGTCCAGCATGTGCGCGACCAGGTCGTAGTACGGATCCAACGACTCCCGGCCGTAGCCCTCCGGCCACCCGGAGGCGAAGACGTCCGGAGGCGGGCGCAGGTGCACGTTGGCGTAGATGAGCGAGCCGCCGCCGTACCCCGCGGCCTGCACGACGCTCATGCCCTTGAGCAGCTTGATGTCGAAGAGCCCCTGCCGGTGCTGCCACAGCCAGCCGTTGCGAGGGTCCTCGAAGTCGCGGGGAAAGCTGCCCTTCGGGTAGCGCAGCCCGCGTTCGAGCACGCGCACGGACAAACCCGCCTGCGCGAGCCGACAGGCCGCCACCGCGCCGCCAAACCCCGTGCCGATGACCAGGGCGTCGTATGCCGGTGCCATGTTCCCCCTCCGGGTGCGGTCCCTGGGGAGCAGGGATCCGGAAGCGCGACCCGGGAACGTCCAGGAAAGGACGGACCTGACTCTACAACGGGTCCACCCGGTTTCCTTGAGGCCGGACCCCCTCCGCGGATCAGCATTTCTCGCTCGGGAGAGCGGGATTCTCTGATCAGCGAGGATTGATTGGCGAGCGGGCGGGCAAATGGCCGGCTTGGACGCGCGACGTCATGGCGCTGGCCCGGTAGCATCGGCGCACACCGGGTTTTTCTTCCATGAACGCGTACGACAGCCAGAGACGGGGATACCGGAGGTGATGACGGACGAGGAGCTTCCGGCGACACCGGCCGTGGATCCGCTGGTGGGGTCGAAGATTGGCGAGTTCGTCATCCACGAGCGCGTGGGCGCTGGAGGGATGGGGGTCGTCTACCGGGCGGAGCACCCGCTGATTGGCAAGCACGCGGCCATCAAGGTGATGCGCGCGGAGCGGGTGTCCCCGGAGCAGGAGCAGCGGCTGCTGGTGGAGGCGCGGGCGGTGAACGCCATCCGGCATCCGGGCGTGCTGGACATCTTCAACTTCGGGACGCTGCCGGACAGCCGGCCGTACGTGGTGATGGAGCTGCTCCAGGGCCAGTCGCTCGCGGACCGGCTGCGCGAGCAGCCCCGCATGGACGTGGGGACCTGTGCCTGGGTGCTGGTGCAGGTCCTGGCCGCGCTGGCGGCCGCGCACCGGGCGGGCGTGGTGCACCGGGATTTGAAGCCCGCGAACGTGTTCCTGGTGGAGCAGCCGGACGCGACGCCGCTGATCAAGCTGGTGGACTTCGGCATCGCCAAGGTGATGCAGGGGCCCGAGGCGCTGGCGCGGGCGGATGGCTCCACGCTGGGGACGCCGGACTTCATGGCCCCGGAGCAGATCCGCGGCGAAGAGGTGGGCCCGGCCGCGGACCTGTACGCGCTGGGAGTGATGGCGTTCCAGATGCTCACGGGCACGCGGCCGTTCCCGGGTGACAACGTGCAGGTGATGTTCGCGCACGTCGAGCAGGTCCCTCCCCGGGTGTCGTCGCGGGTGGAGGGGATTCCGCCGGAGCTCGATGAGCTGGTGTTCCAGCTGATGCAGAAGGAGCCCACGAAGCGGCCCGCGACCGCGACGGCCGTGCGGCTGAAGCTCCGCGGGTTGGCGCGACCGCCCGCGCCGTCCGAGGAAGCACCGCCGGAGTCACGGGCTGTACCGCAGGTGCCCACGGCCGTCGCGCCGCAGGTTCGCCGGAGCGGGATGTCCATTGCGCTGGCGGCGGTCGCAGGGCTGGCGCTGCTGGGGGTGGGTTATGGATGGGGGGCGCATTCGGAGAAGGCGGAGCAGCCGCAAGTGATTGTGCAGCCGCGACCTTCCGCGCCGGTGCTAGTGGAGACGCTGCCCGTGGAGCCGCCGCCGGTCCCTGTCGAGGCGCCACCCGAGGTCATCGAGGAAGAAGCGCAGACGGAGACCGCGACAGCGACCCTGGCGAAGTCCACGAAGCTGCCGCCCCTGCCGGCGGAGACGCCCTCCGAGAAGAAGATGGAGCAGCGGCAGGCGGGGCTGTTCAAGCTGCTACTCGCGCGGGCGAAGGACGTGGATGGAGACGGAGCGCTGCGCGGCAGGCTGCTCCAGCAGTACCGCGCCGCCGCCGAGGCAAAGACAGACTCCGAGCGCACGCGCATCCATGGCGCGCTGGATGACATCGAGAAGGAGCTGACCCAGCGCATCGCGCTGCACGACGCGCCTCCGACGATTGTCACCGTCGCCGCTGCTCCCAAGGAGCCGCCCCGCGTTCCGGCGCTCGTGATTCCCAGGCTCCCCAACCTGCCCCAGGGCAATGCCTCCGAGCAGCGCCTGGCCCAGCGCATGGACAAGCTGGTGGCGGAGCTGCGCAAGCGCACGCAGAACCAGGACGTCGCGCCGGAGCTCACGAAGCAGCTGGTGGACATCTACAAGTCCGCGGCGAACGCCACCACCGCCACCGAGCGCATGACCGTGAACCAGGCGCTGGATGCGTGGCAGGAGCGACTGACGACGCGCTTCCCGCAATGAAGCCAACGAAGCTCCCGCGCCACGATTGTCCTTTGAAGTAACCGTTACCTACCCACTCGCCGTCTCCTTGTTTCAGTCTGTCGGGGCTGGCAAATGGATTGAAGCGCCAGCTCGAATCCTGGCGCCTCATATTGTCACCCTACTTCTCCAGGCAACGAGCAACGATGTTCCTTATGGTCTCGCGGCGGCGTGCCAGTGATGCCTTTCCATCAGCCGGCTACTCCCTGCGCTAGTACTTCGCAGAGTATTCGCCCACTGCGGTTCCCTTAACCATCTTCACGCGGAGGAACTGATCCTGACGGTGCTCGAAAGCTTCCTTGAGGCTTCGATGAACGGATTGTGCCACCTCGTTCGGATCGTAATCACCGCCGGACTTCCCACTCACGGTCAGAAGATGATTGGCATACTCCATGGCGGCCTCGGGGTACTTTCGTTTGATCACATCGCGCGTGAGCGCTTCAGCTTTCTCGAACTCCTCCTTCGTCAGGATCCCGTACTTCAGTGAGAGTTCATCATCGGGGACAATGGGGCGGGCGAACCGATTCTTTGTATCGACCTCAAAGAAAATCCCCACATCTCCCGCACCAGAGGGATTGGACCACTCAAAGCTGACCAAGTAGAGCCCCTCGCCCAACTCCTTCGCGCTCCAGCCCTTTACAGCAAGAATTCCTCGGACCTCGCGGAACCGCGACTGCGCGATACCATCCAGCCGATCTTCTTCCGGTATATTCAAGTATCGCTTCGCCATACCAGCGAAGTCCTCAACGCCTGTTTGCATACTCTGCTTAGCCAGCGCAATAGCCAAATCGCCTCCTGCGAGCGGATTTGGCCTAAAGCCCTTATAGACCCAACCAATGGCACCAATTGCCACGACAGCAACAAGCAAAGAATTGATAAGCGTCTTGGCAGCAGACAAAAGCACAGACTTGACACCTTCTAACATTGACTCCCCCAATGGGCACAGCACGGACATCCGCAGAGAAGGCTATCATACCGTTGGTAAACCTGCCTCGGAGAGGCTCACGCCGCAGTAATCGCATCGTTGGTTGAAGGGAGAGTTGCGGTCGTCTCGGGGGTTTAGCGAAGAACTCCTTGGACCCCACAACTTCCTCCGGCTATTCAAAGTACCGGTATCCATCTGCCAAAGCCGTCCGCTACCTCTGCGTCAAGATGCGCTGGTCCCTCGTTTCCAATATGCTTGAGGAAGTCCACCTCAAAGCCGATTCACTCGAGAGACCATGTGGCTCGTTATTTCACTGGCGATGGCGGTCACGGGCGCATCAATGGCGCCATTTTGCCTAAGACTTCATTGCACCGGCCTATGGCTGGGAAAGGTTCTTGTCGATCCAATTGTCAGCAAAGCCATGCCGAACGGCCTCCAAAATGCAGTTACTGACGGTTGGCCAAGCACCCTTGTAGCAGGGGTCAATATCTTCAGATTCGTAGCTTTGGGAGTTGCGCTCATGCACGCATGGTGGGCGCCCATAGTGGTCTTTATCTTGGGCTCGTGGACGTCCTCATTAATCTCACGGACGCAACTGGTGCCGATCGCACTAGAGCGATACATCCGTATCTTTGTAGTCCACGCACAGCGACGCGGTGAACAGTTCAGTCATCGGGGTGATCTAGAGCGGGCTCAACTCACCGCAGATTTAGCAAGCTCTCTTGAAGAAATATTAATGCTGTACCTTGGACAGGGGGTGGAAGCCCCAGATTTCGCTTCCGCTCGAGAGGCGCCATTCGGAGATGCGAGCTATCTGTTACGGCACGCTGCTGACAGAGGGCACGCCATGCCCATGTAGTTGGCCTGCGGTAGATGCCACTACGATGCTGGGTGACTGACCAAGGATACAGCACATCCGGATGACTGAATTGCGAGTGGACCCGGGCACGAACCTGGACGTTTTCCGACTAATGAAAGAGGGCTCGACTCGAATTGGAGAGAGCGTCTCTGCCATCTAACCCCGGTCCTCCTCGTCCGCCTCATCCAGCCCCTCCGGCGACTCCAGGAGCCGCCGGGCCCGCTCCATCATCTCCACGACGATCTGCCCGGCGGGCTGCACGGTGTCGATGCGCGCCATGCTCGCGCCTCCCGCCGGGAGGCTCATCTCCTCCAGGTCTCCCTGCGTGTCCGGCGTGGGCAGGAAGGAGCTGAACTTCGGCATCACGTACGTCACGTCCAGCACGCCCGGGAACAGCCGCGTCGTCCCGATGGGTTCTGACGCTTCCGTCCGCGGCGCGCTCGACTCGCGCCCTGCCCACTCGCGCACCACGCGGTTGCGGATCACCCGCATGCGCTTGCCCGGCCACTCCGGGCCGAACAGCGTCGTCATCGCCGTGTCCCCCGCGTCCCCGTCCACCAGCCGCTGCTTGTAGAGCGGATGCGCGTACGCCTCCACCGACGCCACCAGCCGCGTGCCCACCCAGACGCCGTCCGCGCCGTGATGCAGCGCTCGCGCCGCGCTCAGGCCATCCGCGATGCCTCCCGCCGCCAGCACCGGCACCGCGTCCGACAGCCCCCGGAACTCCTTCACCAACGCCAACGTCGGCGTGCTGCCCAGGTTGCGCCCGCCCGCCTGCCGCCCCTGCGCGATGAGCCCCTGTGCACCGGCGTCCAGGGCCTGCCTCGCCAGCTCCACCGTGCCTGCCTGCACCCAGACCCGCGTCCCCGCCGCCTGCAGCGCTTGAATCCACTCGCGCGGCGGCAGGTCCCAGTGGAACACCACCACCGGCACCTTCGCCGCGATGCAGGTGTCCACGTGGTCCCGCGTCGTGAAGCCGTGTGGCTCCAGCCGGTCCATGATGAAGTCCACGCCATAGGGCCGCCGCGTGCCCGCCTGGATGGCCTTCAGCCGCGTCTCCAGCACGCCCGGCGGCTCCGGCGCCGTGCCCAGCATTCCCAGGCCGCCCGCCTCCGACACCGCCACCACCAGCGGCGGCAAGGACACGAACGCCATCCCCGCTCCGACGAAGGGATAGTGGATGCCCAGCTCGCGCGTCAGCCGCGTCCGCAGCGTGTTGCCTTCCAGGACGTAGATGGGCTTCGGCTTCGGGCCATCTTCCAGGCCCGCGGCATCGGACTCGCCGTCCGCCAGCGGCGCCTCGTCCTCGGAGGTGCCGGAGGGCTGGCCGGGTCGTCCGTCGTTCGCGCCGTTCATCGCGTCTCCCGATTGGATGCTGACGTACCGAGCCTTCAAGATTAGCAGCGCCGCCCCCCGAGTCAGCCGCGGCCGGGCGGGGCCGTGCTCACTGGCCAGCAGAGCGGCCTCACTCCTCCGGGATGAGGCCCCCGGGTCCCAGCATCGCGTCCGTCAACACCCGCCCCCGGCCCAGCCTCCGTGTCAGGGGCCGGTAACGCCGCGAGACCAGGGGGCTCAACCGGAACGGCAGCTTCCGCTCCCGCTCCACCTGACGGGCCCGCTCCACCAGCGCCTCGCGCGTCAGCCGCAGCGGCCCCTCCAGCCCCACCAGGATGCGGTTGGTACTGGTGGGCACCTCGAACACGGACAGCCCGTGGAAGCTCACCTGGTAGGTGCGCACCATCGCATCGAAGTGCGGGTTCGCCGCCGACTCCCAGACGTTGCTCACCACCGCGCCGCCCCGGGACAGCCTCGAGCGCACCGCGCCCAGGAACTCGCGCGTGGCCAGGTGGCCGGGAATCTGCTCCGCCCCGTACGCATCCAGGAAGATGAGGTCGTAGGGCGGCCCGTCCTCTTCGATGAACGCCCGCCCGTCCGCCACGTGCGTTCGCAGGAGCGCGTCCTCCTGGAAGCCGCAATACATCTTCGCGGCGTCCACCACCGCCGCGTCCAACTCCACCACGTCGATGTGCGTGTCCGGCAGCACCGCGCGCAGGAACATGGGGATGGCGCCGCCACCCAACCCGATGGCGAGGATGTTCTCCGGCCGGGGGACGAAGGCCAGCGCCACCATGGACATGCGGGTGTACGGCAGCTCCAGCCGCAGCGGCTCGCCGGGCCACACCACGCTCTGGCGCGCGCCCCCGTCGCCAAAGCGCAGGGAGCGGCGTCCTTCCGCGTCCTCGGTGACGATGACGGGCCCGGCGCCGTCATCGCATTCGTCCTCGACCGCCAGGGCCCGGGCTCCCTACTTCGCGCCCGTCACCGGCAGGGGCCCGCTGTCCAGCACCCGCTGCGCCGTCACGGCCGGCCCGTACTGCGGCGTCTGGATGGGCGTGCCCTGCGAGTCCTTCCCCTGGCTCAGCGCGATGGCGTCCGCGTCCGGCAGGTAGCCCACGCGCAGGGACACCTCGCGCACGGCGGACAGCTCCCGCGTCTCCTCCGGGCCCGTGGGGTACGGCAGCGCGGTGCGCAGGGGCAGCGGCACCACCGCGCGGCGGTTCGCCGTGGCGCCCGGCTCCACGCGGGTGACCGCGGGCACCTCCGGGGCCTCCACCGCCAGGTCCTCCGGCACCGGCAAGAGCAGCCGCGACAGCACCACCTTGCCGCCGGACAGGTCCACGTAGGCCCGCTCGGGCGCCAGCGTGAGGTGGCCGCTGAAGCCCACGTCCCACAGGCCGTCCAGCAGCAGCACGGCCTTCGGCGTCCGGTTGTGCACCGCGTAGGTGACGGCGAGCGTGTCCGCCTCGCGCGCCACCGATTCCACCTTCAGCTCCACGTCCGCCTGGGCCACGCGCTGTCCTCCTGGGTCCGCTGGGGTTGCCACGGGCCGCTCCGGCGCCCGCGCACACCCCACGATGAGCGCCAGCGCCATGATGGCACCCGCGCGGCGGAAGTTCCTCATCCCCCGCATCCTAGTAGCGCGGACGCGTGGGCAGGTTCAGATCGTCGCGCAGGACGTTCTCTCCGGGACGGCCGGGCTGCACCACGTCCGGCGTGGACGGGTCCTGGTCCAGGTCGATGGGCAGGCCCACCGCGGAGGGCTCCAGGTTGCGCGTGCCGTTCTTGGAGCCCAGCGCCAGCGTGCCGTTGTTCATGTCCGACGCGTGCACCAGCTCGTGGAACAGGCCGACGACGGGCGGGCGGTTCATCCACTCCTCGCCGCCCAGCGAGATGCGCGTGGTGTTGTAGTTCACCTGCGCGTCCGTGCCCTTGCCCGGCGTGCCGTCCGCGTTCATGAAGCCGTCGTTGAAGTTCGTGCCGCCCGCGCTGTTGCCGCCGGACGTCTCGCGGATGACCGTCTTCTTGCCGCTCTTGTCCAGCGTGCCCAGCAGCTCCTGGCCCGAGGGCAGCGAGCGCATCGCGTCCAGGTCCGACTGCACGCGCGCCTGGAACTCCGCGCTGCCCGTCACGGAGACGGAGGAGCCGCGCTGGTCCGCGTTCGACATGTCGACGATCTCGCGCTCGGCCTTCTCCGAGTCGGCGGTGGTCTCGTTCTCCTCGACGTAGAGCTTGTCCGTGCCCGTGCCGCCCGCGACCTTGTCCGTGCCCTCGCCGCCCGCCACCGCGTCGTTGCCCCGGCCGCCGCTCAGCGTGTCGTTGCCGCGCCCGCCGATGACCTGGTCGTCGCCCTCGCCGCCGTGGGCCCGGTCGTTGCCCGCGCCACCGTCGATGTAGTCCCGGCCCTTGCCGCCGGACACGTAGTCGTTGCCGTCCAGGCCGTAGAGCACGTCGCGTCCGTCGCCGCCCAGGATGCGGTCATCGCCCGCGCCGCCCTCCAGGTAGTCGTCGCCGTCCTGGCCCTGCAGCGTGTCCTTCCCTTCGCCACCGATGACGGTGTCGTTGCCCGCGCCGCCGATGAGCGTGTCGTTGCCCTTGCCACCGGTGAGCTTGTCGTCGCCCTCACCGCCATCCAGCGTGATGTCCTGGGTGACGCTGGCGTCCACGGTGATGGAGTCGTTGCCCGCGCCGCCGTTGATGATGACGCCCTTGGCCTGCTCCGCCGTCAGCGTCACGGTGTCGCTGCCGGACTTGATGGTCAGCCCGCCGTCCTTGCCCTGGGACACCGTCGCGGTGTTGTTGCCCACGCCCAGGTCCACCACCGTGCGGCCGTCCGCGTTCGTGCTCACCTGCGGTGCGAGCGCCTTCTGCACGCCCTTGGCGATGCCGCCGATGGCCGAACCCACGGCCGAACCGATACCGGACAGGAAGCCGCCGCCCTTGTCCTTCTTCAGCGCGGTCTCCGTGGTGCGGACCTCCGAAAGCTGGGGACGCGCGCCCGCGCGGGGCCCCGAGTCGAAGCCGTCCGACATCCGCTGCGTGACGGCGGCCTTCACCGCGTTGGGCTTCGCGGACGTGGCGGGCGCCTTCACCGGCTGCGAGGACACAGGGGACGAGGGGCGGGCGCCGGGCTTTCCAATCGTGGTCATGTCGCTTCTCCCAGGTGACGGGGACACCCGGCCGTAAGGTCCCGGCGCCGGGGCGCCAGGGTCGGCCGAACGCCGACATTCCAGATTGTCGTCAACGTTCGCGGCCAGTTGCGTCGCACTCCCGGAAACGACACGGCGCGGCACGGAAGCCCTTGGAATCGTTGTGTTTCTCAATTCTCGATTTCCAGGATCCGAACGGCTCTTTCGTGTATTACGGCTTCACCGCCCCTCCCGCCATTCGCGGGGCAACGGAGGCGGATGACGGGAGGGAGCACCGCATGAAGCTGAAGACGTTGCTGTCCGCCGGGGTGGCGCTGGCCGCCGCGGCGTGGGCTGGACCGGGAGTGGCGGCCACGGCGAACGGCCCCATCTGCGACACGGCGGCCTACGTGAACTCGACCACGTATTACGGCTGCACCGGGAGCAGCCACACGGCGCTGGATATCGGGAACGGCACCTGCGGCGAGTGGAACCACCGCGGCATGCTGGTGGGCAACTACTCCTATTACTACTACGGCGGCTGCGCGGCGGCCTGCTACGGCTCCACCTGCAACGGCGGCGCGGGCAACTACTACGTGGTGTCCGGCGCGAACGGCTGGGACTTCCGCCAGCTGCACATCTACGCCAACGTCAGCGCCGGCACGAAGACGTGTGACCGCTGCGCGCTGGGCCTGGTGGGCGGCACGGGCAACGCCACCGGCCCGCACGTGCACGCGGACAACCGCCAGTACGGCACGCGCAAGTCGGCCTGGTACACCAGCGTCGGCACCACTTGCGGCACCAACGCCTACTGCAACAACCGGCTGGGCGTTCCCACGCTGTAGCCCGTGCGTGTCCTTCCGGGCGGGGGCCGTGCGTGCCCCGCCCGGCCTTTCCTCTCCCGCGTGAGCCTTCTTTCGACATGACCTCCCGTCCCCTCTTCAAGGTCGCGCTCGCCGGCCTCGTCCTCCTCGTCGCCCTGGGCGTCGTGTGGTGGCGAGGCGCGGACAGGGCCGATGACGCCGGTCCTCCGCCGCCCGTCGCGGCGACTCCCTCCACGGCCACGGCAAGCAACGCGGCCGTCGCGCCTCCGCCGGCCGCGCATGCCGGACCGCGCGAGGAGATTCCCCTCCCCGGCTGCTGGGACGGCCTGGCCGCGCTGGACCAATCCGCGACGCTGGAGTCCCTGCACGCCGCCGTGGCCTCCGCCATCCAGGCGCGTGACACCGCGCTGGTGGCCTACCTCCAGGAGCGCCTGACGGAGCTCGTGGGCAAGGATCCGGACCGGGCGCTGCAACTGGTGGCGTGGGCGGTGAACGCCGCGCCTCCGGAGCCGGCCATCTACCTGGAGGCCCTGAAGGCCGCGCCCGCCGTGCGCCATCCGCGCGTGACGGAGAAGCTGCTGGCGGTGGCGGAGAACAAGTCGCTGTTCACGCAGGACCGCGCGGCCGTCCTGGACGCGCTGGAGACGCAGCACCACTTCACGCCGGAGACGCGCGGCCGCATCAAGGCCATCGCGCTGGATGAGTCCGCGGACTCCGCCGCGTGGGTGGCCACGCGCACGCTGGGCCGGGTCATGAAGGAGGACTACGAGCGCACCGGCACCTATGCGCCGTACTGGAAGGACCTGCTGGACATCGGCACCACGTCGGACGACACGGCGGTGCGGCTGCTCGCGCTGGAGATGCCGTCGTACTCCAACCCGCTGCTCGACTCGGACTCCATCGACACGCTGGCGAAGGTGATGCGCACCGACAAGGAGCGCGACGTGCGCGAGATGGCCGCCTTCCGGCTCGCCGTCACGGAAGACCCTCAGAAGGCCCTGGCCGCGTACCGCGCCGCCTTCGATGGCGAACACGATTTGTGCGTGCGCTGGGCCTTCCTGCGCTTCGCGGTGCGCGCGGCCGGCGCGGATGCGCTGCCCCTGGTGGAGGAGTTCGCGCGCAAGGACCCGCGCCTGCGGCAGGACTACCTGGACTTCAAGGCGCTGTACGCCAGCGGCACGACGGACTTCGCGCGCATCTGGATGGGCAAGAAGGAACACCACGACTGCGTGGTCGAGGAAGGAGCGCCGCACTGATGGGCCCGCGATTGCTTTGGCTGTCACTGCTGCCCGGCCTGGCGCTGGCGCAGGGCGCCCCCCTCCCCGTCCCCACCAAGACGGCCTGCACGGTGGAGGGCATGCTGGACGAGGTGCGCGTGGCCATGAAGACGGGCTCGCCCGCGTACCGGAAGTACGCGCGGCTGCGCCTGAAGGAGGCCGCCATCGCGATGCCGCCGGAGGCCCTGGGCCGCGCGGTGAGCGAGGAGCGCGACCCCGCCGTGCTGGAGGCCGTGGGCGCCGCGCTGGCCACCAAGGCGAGCAACGCGCAGAAGCCGGAGCTGCTCCAGCCGCTGCTCTCCCGCGCGAGCCAGGACGCGGACCCCGGCCTGCGCGCCGCCGCCGTGCGCGCGCTCCAGGGTTCGCCGTCCGTGGAGTTCATGGCGAAGAACGGCGACGTCGTCACCTACGAGCAGCTGGTGCGCGACAGCTCCCCGGAGGTCCGCAAGGCCGTGGTGGAGAACCTGGTGACGGAGAGCTCCGGCATCTACTTCGGCCACAACCCGGAGCTGGCCGAAGCGGCGGTGAAGGTCGCCGCGGCCTCGGGCGACCCGGCGGTGGCGTCGCGCCTGCTGGGTGAGGTCTCCATGGAGGCCGCGAGCCCGGAGGTGGTGCGCAAGCTCACCGGGCAGCTGCGCTCGGAGGACGCGGGCCTGCGCGCGGCGGCGGCCAAGGCGCTGGGCGGCGTGCCGGGCTCCGAGTCCGCGGGCGCGCGCCGCTCGCTCACCTCGCTGTACCGGAGCGACAGCGACCTGGCGGTGCGCAAGGCGTCGCTGGAGGGCATCGCGCGGCTGGGCCAGGCCCAGTCCCGCCCGGTCCTGGAGTCGCTGCGCGGCGTGGACAAGCGCCTGGATCCGGAGCTCGACGCGTGGCTGTCCGCGCTCCAGAAGAACCTCCAGGAGTGGCACCTCATCCTGCGGGAGAAGCAGCGCCTGTCGCCCTGAGTGCGTGCTGGCGGGCAGCCCTCGCGCCCGGCTTCGCCCAAAAAGGTGGCCGGGCGGTGGGGAGTGGGACAGGTTGGGGGGGCCATGTCCGACAGCGGTTTCGGCTCGTCCACCCTCGCCCTGGCGCTCGTTGGCAGCGCCGTCACCGTCCTCTCCACCAGCCTGGGCGCCGTGCCCGCCCTGGCCATGGGCGGCATCACCCAGCGCACCAAGGACGTGCTGATGGGCTTCAGCGCGGGCGTGATGCTCGCGGCCACGGCCTTCTCGCTCGTCGTGCCCGCCATCCACCTGGCCGAGGAGCGCTCCACGTCGCGCTTCTTCCCCGCGCTGGTGGTGGGCGGCAGCATGCTGGTGGGCGGCCTGTTCCTGCACCTGTGCAACCGCTTCATCCCGCACGAGCACTTCATCAAGGGCCAGGAGGGCAACGCGCAGGCGGCGAACTTGAAGCGCATCTGGCTGTTCGTGCTGGCCATCGCGCTGCACAACTTCCCGGAGGGGCTGGCGGTGGGCACCGGCGTGGGCAGCCGCTCCATGGCCATCGCCGCGCCCATCCTCGTGGGCATCGGGCTGCAGGACATCCCGGAGGGCTTCGTCGTCGCGCTGGCGCTGATGGGCGTGGCGTACAGCCGCAAGCAGGCGGTGCTGGTGGCGCTCTACACCGGGCTGGTGGAGGGCGTGGCCGCGCTGGTGGGCTTCTTCGCCACGTCGTTCGCGTCAGGCGTGCTGCCGTGGGCGCTCGCGTTCGCGGGCGGCTCCATGCTGTACGTCGTCAGCGACGAGATGATCCCCGAAAGCCACCGCCAGGAGTACGCGAAGGAGGCCACCGCCGGGCTGATGGTGGGCTTCGTGCTGATGATGTTCCTGGACGTGACGCTGAGCTGACGTCCCTCCGGATGCGTGCGTGCCGCGTCTGTGTCCTGGAGGACACCCGGCTGCCGCAGCCCCGGGTGGCCCGGACGTGGTAGTTTCAGGGGCATGTCTGTGTCGGATCGAACCCGCATCGACGGGCCCCCCGGGGAGTCGAAGGACAAGGGCGCCCGCCCGGACGAAGACGGGGCGGATGCCGCGCTCCACGTGACGCTGCCGTACGAGCAGGCCCGCCGTCCGGGGGACCTGCCCACGGTGCGCCGCTTCCGCCTGTCCGTGGTGGAGGGCCCGGGCGCGGGCACGGTGTGGGAGTCCACGGCGGACACCTGTTCGGTGGGCTCGCATCCGCTCAACGACTTCGCGGTGGAGGACTCCACCGTGTCGCGCTTCCACTGCGAGGTGCGAATCGGGCCCAAGGGCCCGCAGGTGAAGGACCTGGACAGCCTCAACGGCGTCATCGTGGACGGCGTGCAGGTGGTGGAGGGCATTCTGCGCAGCGGCAGCCTGCTGCGCCTGGGCCGCGTGGTGCTGCGGTTCGACTTCAGCGCGGAGAGCAACCGGCTGCCCCTGTCGGAGCTGACGCGCTTCGGCACGCTGGTGGGCACGTCCGTGGCCATGCGCGGCTGCTTCGCGATGATGGAGCGGGCCTCCGCGCGCGACGTCACGGTGCTCCTGGAGGGCGAGACGGGCACGGGCAAGAGCCAGGCGGCGCTCGCCATCCACCAGGCCAGCCGGCGCAAGGACGCGGCGTTCCTGGTGGTGGACTGCGGCGCCATCCCCGCGCACATCCTGGAGAGCGAGCTGTTCGGCCATGAGAAGGGCTCCTTCACCGGCGCGGTGAGCCGGCGCGCGGGCGTCTTCGAGGAGGCCGACGGCGGCACCGTCTTCCTGGACGAGATTGGCGAGCTGCCCCCGGAGCTGCAGCCGAAGCTGCTGCGCGTGCTGGAGAACCGGGAGATCCGCCGGGTGGGCAGCAACACGTACCAGCCCGTGGACGTGCGGCTCATCGCGGCCACGCACCGCGACCTGCGCGCGGAGGTGAACGCGGGCCGCTTCCGCTCCGACCTGTTCTTCCGGCTCGCGGTGCTCCGGATCGCCATGCCTTCGCTGCGCCAGCGGCCGGAGGACCTGTCCATGCTGGTGTCGGGCATCCTGGGGTCCCTGGGCGCGGATCCGGAGCGCACGGGCGCGCTGCGCACGCCGGAGTTCCTGTCGCGGCTGAGGCACGCGGCGTGGCCGGGCAACGTGCGCGAATTGCGCAATCACCTGGAGCGCTGCCTGGTGTTCGAGGACGCGCTGCCGCTGGCGGAGGAGGACTCGCGTCCGGAGGGCAGCCCGCTGGAACTGGATCTGTCCCGGCCGTACGCGGAGCAGCGCCGGCGCGTGGTGGACGACTTCGAGCGCAGGTACCTGCGGGCGCTCCTGGAGAAGCACCAGGGCAAGGTGGCCCAGGCCGCCGTCACCGCCGGCATGGACCGCGTGCACTTCTACCGGCTGCTGCGCAGGCACGGCATCAAGCCGTAGGCGGTTTTCAGCGCCGGGAGGAGAGCCGCCAGCGCCCCGGCGCGTCCGGTACGGGGCTGGCGGCGAAGTCCGCCTCCAGTCCCCGCAGCGCCGGGCCGGTGACGACGGGCGTGGCGTCTTCGCCCCCGTCGCGCACCCAGCCGGACAGGTGCAGCAGGCCCCCTTCCCCGCCCGCCGCGTCCCACGCGGAGGCCGCGCCGTCCGTCCAGCCGTGGGGCTCCTCGCGTGACGTCAGCCGGTCCACGTGCACGGTGACGTGGAGGTGCACGGCGGCAGGGTCCTTCCCCGTCAGCGCGAGCCCCACGTCCAGCACGCGCGCGCGCAGCTCGCGTTCGCGGCGCACGTCATCCGGCAGGCTGGCCACGGCGAGCAGGCACGCGCCGCCCATCAGCCGCACCTCCAGGCCGGCCTCGCGCGCCAGGGTGCTCGCGCGCTCCAGGCCCGCGTCCAGGTCCTCCATCGCCTCCGGGTTGGGCTCTCCCGGCAGCCGCGCCTCCACGTAGAGCCCCACCGCGCGCGGCACCTCCACCGGCGCCGCGCCGCCCAGCACCGCGCCCCGCAGGTCCTCCAGGAGCGCGTCCACGTCCGGGTAGCGGTCCTCGCGCGCCTTGCGCAGACACCGGAGCACCACCGCGTCCAATGCGGCGGACACCGGCGCGTGTTCGCCCGGGCGCGGCGGCGGCGCGTGCAGGTGCTGCTGCTCCACCTCGTGGCGCGTGGTGCCCTGGAACGGGGGCATCCCCGTGAGCAGCTGGAAGAGGAGCACGCCCGCGGCGTACAGGTCGGTGCGCGCGTCGGGCACCTCGCCGCGGATCTGCTCCGGCGCCATGGACAGCGGCGTGCCCAGCACCACGCCGGTGTGCGTGAGGGAGGAGCTTCCCGGAGTTCCCGGCACCAGCCCCTTCGCCACGCCGAAGTCCACCAGCTTCACGGCGGGGCCCCCCCGGCCGGGCGCGAGCCGCACCACGTTCTGCACCTTCAGGTCGCGGTGCACCACGCCCGCCGCGTGCGCCACCCGCAGCGCCGCGCCCACCTGCTCCATCACCTCCAGCACCTCGCGCGGAGACAGCGGGCCTCGCGTGGCCAGCTCCGCCGCCAGGTCCTGCCCCTCCAGCCACTCCATGGCGATGAAGGGCCGGCCGTCCGCAAGCTCGCCGTACCCCAGCACCGTGACGATGTGCGGGTGGTGCAGCCGCTGCAGCGTGGCCGCCTCGCGACGAAAGCGCCTGAGCGCCACCGCCGCCGCGGCCACCTGCGGGTGCAGCACCTTCAGCGCGGCGGGCACTCCCGAGCGCGCGTGGCGCGCCCGGTACAACGCGGAGACGGGGCCGTGCACCTGGACGTGGTCCACGACCCACTCGCCCACGAGCGCGCCGGGGCGCAGCTCCTCGCCGTAGAGGGCTTCTTCTCCGTTGCCCGCCATGGACTAGCGCTTTTCCTTGCCCCGGCCGGTGTCCTGCGGCGGCGGAGGCTCCGAGTAGCGCTTGCACAGGTCGCGGTGCTGCTCATCCACCAGGTCGCACGCGCCGTTGAGGTAGACGGTGACAGGCTCGCCCCAGACGGTGTTGTTCAGGTCGCGGCACCGCTCGAAGTCGCCGTCGCCGTTCAACAGCGGCCCGTCCTGCGTCTCGCACTGGTGCGTGGCCTGCGGATTCGTGTCCCAGCAGGGTCCGGTCACCTGCGCCGCGCAGTCCTCGTTCGTGCCGGGCAGCGCGCACACGCGGTAGGTCGCGTACGCCATGCCGTGCACCCAACCCGGGTCGTAGCAGGCGTAGAGGTCCTTGAAGATGGGCTTCGCCTGGCGGGTGCGCGGCCGGTTGACGACGTAGCGGTCCTTCGACCCCGTCGCCAGCGTCACCGTCACGTTGATGTCGTCGCGGAGCGCGTCGCGGCCGAAGAGGTTGCCGTAGAAGGCGCCTTCGCGGACGCGGTACACGGCGCGCTCGGAGAGGGGCGCCTGCACCGCCGAGGACCAGGCCACGTTCGCCGTGCCCTCCGCGCTGCTGTCCCAGGGCGCGGTCATCACCGTGAAGTACCCGCCGTTCGCCGGGCAGGCGAACGTCACGGTGGGGTCCGTCCCCAGCGAGGGCAGCGGGTACGTGGAGCCGAGCGCGCAGCCCTGGCTGGAGTCCACGTGCCGCGCGTCGCCCGCGTCACACCCGGCGATGCCCCGGCACACGCGCAGCATCATGCGCGCGCCCGAGCTGGAGCCCAGCGGCGCCCCGGAGGAGCAGCCTGGCGGCCCCCCCGCGCCCACGCTGACGGTCTGACCCGCGGGGCACCAGCCCACCGAGTGCATCGTCCAGCCGCAGTCCCGTCCCGAGCCCACCGTCTGGCTGCCGCACTCCACCGCGCTGCTCAGCGGCCCTTGCGAGGGCGGCACGTGGTCCAGCGGCACCGTCCACGAGTCCAGCGCGAACGGCTGCGCGATGGCGTGCTCGGCATCGTGGAGCTCGCCGCGCATCGACAGCTCCACGCGGTAGCCCAGCAGGTTGTTGCGCGCCAGGAGGCACGCCGTCACGCGCTTGAGGCACTCATCGCCCGGCGTGCCCGTGCGCCACCACGGGCAGAGGCCCGCGGAGCCCTCCCATTCGCTGTCCTGAGAACCGGCCGGCTGCAAGGGATTGACCCATGCGAGCTTCTCCCCTGGGTCCAGCGCACAGCCCACCAGGTACGCCATGAAGCGCTGCGCGTACGGGTCGCGGAGCTGGTGGTTGACGAGCGCGCTCTGCGGGCCGCTCTCCATCACGTCGGGGTCGAAGAGCGACTCCAGCGAGTTCGTGGCCAGGGCCTCGTTGGCGTCGTGGTTCGCGGCGATGGCGTTGAGCACCAGCTCGCGCGTCGTGAGCGAGTTGGCGATGCGGATGTCCGACTCACTCGTTCCGAGCACCACGTCGGCGCTGGGGTCGGCGCGGGTGTCGTCGGGGAGCGCGGACTCGCAGCCGGTCAGCGCCAGCAAGAGGAAACACCAGGGGACTCGGAGGAGGGAGGAGGCCATCGCGCGAACACTCCTTGGGCAGGATTTGGAAATGGGAGGAAAGGAAACCCCAGGCGTGGCCTTCTTGTCTCCCTGTAGCGCGAAAGGTTACGGGCGCGGCGCCGAGTAGCGTTTCCCGTTACAGCGCGGAGCGTGTGAGCGCGGCACGCAGTGCGTGGAAACGCGTAGACCACAGTGGCGCCTCCGCCACGACGGGTGCGGCGCGTTCGAGCCACGCGCGCGCTTCGTCCATCGCGCCGGTGCGGCGCGCGATGCCGGTGGCCTGCAGGAGGATCTCCGCCTTCTCGTCCGGCGACGCCAGCGCGTCCGCTTCCGCATGGAGCGCGACCCAGTCCGTCGCTTCGAACGCGCCCGTGACCTGCTGACGGACCTGGAGCTCCACCAGGCGCCGCATGATGGCGGTGGGCGGCAGGGACTCCGGCGGGCAGCGCTCGGAGATCCAGGCGAGCTGCCGTGCGGCCGCGGCCTCGTCTCCCGCGGCGGCCTGGATGCGGGCGAGGAGCAGCGCATCCACGGGCACGGGGTGTTCGCGGAAGAAGCGCACGCCCAGCTCATGCGCGCGCTGCGCGAGCGGGAGCGCTTCGTCCAGGCGGCCCTGCATGTAGAGCACTTCGGCCAGGTTGAACGTGGCCCAGCGCTCCATCTGCGCGTGGGCCAGCTCGCGGCCCAGGGCCATGGCGCGGCGCAGGTCCGCTTCCATGCGGGACACGTCGCCCTGGCGGAGCCACAGCAGGACGCGGTTGCTCAGCACAGCGGCCTTGTGCAGTCCGTCGCCCGCGGCCTCGCAGCGCTCCAGCGCTTCGTCGAAGCGCGCGGCGGCCTCCGGGGCGCGGTCCAGGAACGTGAGCGCGGAGCCGAGCAGCGCCAGTGACACGACCAGCGTCTCGTGGTCCCGGGCGCGCTCGGCGCCTTCGGCGGTGGAGGTGAGCACGCGGGCCGCGGCGGCCCATTCGCCCTGGCGCACGTGCAGACGGCCCCGGGCCAGGCCACAGCGGATGGACAGGCGCGGCGCGTCCAGGGACTCGATGGCGTCGAGCGCTTCGCGGGTGCAGGCGGCGGAGCCGTCCGAATCCTCCATCCAGTCGCGCGCGGTGGCTTCTTCCAGGAGCAGGTCCACTTCGAGGGCCGCGTCGCCCCGGGTGCGGGCCAGGGCGCGCGCGGCGGACAGGTCCGCGAGGCTTTCCCTGAAGCGCTGGAGTCGGTGGCGCACCTTGCCCCGTCCCGCGAGCGCCTGGGCCCGGCGCGCGTCGTCGGACTCCGGCAACAGCGCGAGCGCGCGCGTGTAGTGCTGTTCGGCTTCGACGGGCAGGTGACCGGCGCGGGCCTCCTCCGCCAGCGCCAGGTAGTCGCGCGAGGCCTCCTGGTGGGCGCCACACACGGCCGCGTGGTGGGCCCGGCGGCGGCGTTCGGCCACGTCGTCGCCCACGCTGGCCTTGAGCGCGGCGGCGTGCAGCGCGCGGCGGGGCGCGGAGGGCAGCAGGGCCTCCAGGGCCTCGCGCAGGAGCGGGTGCCGGAAGGCGAAGCGGCCCGGGCTGGTGGGACGCAGGAGGCCCGCGCGAGCCAGGCGTTGCAGGCCGGCGCCCGCGTCCAGGGCCGCGGCGCGTGACAGCTCCGGTCCGGAGGCCAGGTGGCGCAGGGCCGAGTCCACCCGAGCCACGTCCACCTCCGTGCCGAGCACCGCGCACAGCCTCGCGAGCACGCGGTGGGCTTCTGGAAGGCCCGCGAGCACGCGTGGGGCCAGCCGTTCAAAGAGCGGCGTGACGGAGACGTCCAGCAGCGCATCCGGTGCGACGTACCACCCGCCACCCGGCGATGAACGCAGGGCGCCTGCGGCACGGAGCGCGCGAGCCAGTTCGACGAGGGACAGGGGCACGCCCTGCGCCAGCAGTTCCAGGCGCGCGAGCACGGGCTCCGGGATGTGCTCCGCCGGGCGCAGCAGGTGGATCAGCACCGCGCGGCTGGCCTCTGGAGGCAGGGGCGGCAACAGGTGGCGCGAGGCCTGGGCGCTGCGCTCGCCCAGGTGGGGGCGCAGGCCCAGCAGCGACGGGCGTCCAGCGACGCAGATCCACAGAGGAGCCCGAGGCCCCGCGAGCGTGGCGCGCTCCAGCACGTCCAGGCTCAAGGGATCCGCGAGGTGCGCATCGTCCAGCAACAGCACGAGCGGAGCTTCCCGGGCCTGGGCGAGCAGCGCGTCGGCCAGGATGCGCGGCTCCGCGGAAGGACGGCCCACGACGGCGCGCAGTGCATCCAGGAGGGAGTTGGACACCGACGCATCCGGAGGCGGAGCGCGCAGGCGGACGACCCGGGCATGGCCCGCGGACTCCAACCGGAACGCGAGCCCCTTGAGGAGCCGCGTCTTGCCATGGCCCACCTCGCCGGTGAGCACACCCAGGCCCGGCTCCAGCGACGACAGGCTCCGCGCCGCGTCCGCGACCAGTGCATCCAGCAGCGCCTCGCGGCCCACGAACGGAGGAGGCGCGCCGTCGGCTCGCGAGCCCTCCTCGTCCTGGAGGCGCAGCCGGAAGAACGCACCAGGCTCAAGCGCGTCGTCCACGGATTGGGGTGACGCCGGACGTGCATCCTCTGCGGCCACACTGTCGTCCTGCCGGGGAGCAGGCTCGATCCACCCGGGCTCAAGCCGTACGACCGCCTCCGGTGTCACCCGCACTTCGCCTTGCGCGAGCCCCCTTCCCCACCATGTCTCCGGCCGCTCCAGCGCGGCACCCGCGATGCGCGGCAACGTGGTGCCGGGATGCACGTACAACACCGCGACGTGCAGCACCGCCGAGGCCTCTCCCGACTCCACCAACCGCCGTGCCGCGAGCGCGCCCGCGCGCACGTTCGCTTCCGCGGACAACGACTCACAGAAGACGAGCAGGTAGCCCCCTGCCGCGACACGCGCCAGCACCCCGCCGAACGGCTCCAGCGTGGCCGCCAGTCCCTCCACCGACGCGGCCGTGCGCAGTCCCAGCAGCGCCACCGGCCTCGAGCCCGCGAACGTCGCCAGCGCCTGCGCAGGCCGCGCGTCCTTCGCCCCCACCACCGGTAGCGCGGGCCCTTCCGCGCACGCGGCCTCGAAAGCAGCCAACACCTCCGCCGCGCTCGCGTACCGCTCCGCAGGCGCCTTGGCCAGACACCGCGCCACCACCGCGTCCAGCGCCGCAGGCACCCGCGCCCGTTCCGATACGCGCGGCGGACGCTGGCTCACGTGACCTTCACGCACCTCGTCCGGCGTGCCATGGAACGGCGGCGTGCCCGTGAGCAATTCGAACAGCAGGACACCCAGCGCGTAGATGTCCGCCGCCGGGCCCGCCTCGCGCGCGTCCAGGCACTGCTCCGGCGCCATGTAGACCGTCGTGCCCGCGCGGTTCCCCGCCTCCTCCGCCGGCCCCGCGTCCCCCCACCGCGCGAGCCCGAAGTCCAGCAGGCTCAGCGCGCCACCTTCGCGCAGGAAGATGTTCTCCGGCTTGAGGTCCCGGTGCGCGACACCGGCCGCGTGCACGCGCGCTACCGCCGGACACAGCCCCGTCAGCAGTTCCCGCACCCGCGCCACGGACGCCGCGCCTGAACCCGGCAGCGCCGCCATCCACGCCGCGAGCGTCTGCCCTCGCAGCAGCTCCTGCACCAGGAACGGCCTGCCCCCGACGCGCCCCTCCTCCAGCACCTCGGGCACCGTGGGCGGCCCTACGCGCCGGAGCGCCTCCGCCTCGTGGGCGAAGCGCGCATGGTGCGCGCCCAGCCCCACCTTGAGCGCGACCTCACGCCCATCCGCCTCCCTCACCGCGGTGAAGACGTGGGCGAACCCTCCCACGCCCAGCAGCGCGGCACCGGACAGGCCGGGGACGTCGGGGATCGCCAGCGGCTCCAGGGGGAAACCGGCCCCGGCGACGACGCCATTCACGGGACACGCCACGCCGGGAGCGAGGCGGCGGTGACAGACCGGACAGCGCATGGGGAGCCCCGAAGGCTACCAGAGCGCTCGCGCCAGGACGATGCCCACCCCCACCAGCCCCTCGCCCGCGATGAGCCCGGCCGCCAGCGTCACACCCGGCCCTTCCGACGAGGGCCGCCACCGCCGCGCCAGCTCCCACCCCAGCCCGCCCAGGAAGAACCCCAGGCACGTGGAGGCCGGCAGCAGACAAGCGAGCCCCATGCCCACCGCGGAGGGCATCCAGCGGCGGAAGCGCTCCGGCAACGCCTGCTCCCCCAGCGTGAGGATCGCCGCCGCTCCAGCGGCCCACGCCATCGCCAGGCGCAAGTCCGCGGAGACGGCATCCAGCCCCGACGCCAGCACCCGCGCCACGCCCGCCGTCACCGTCGCGGCCGGTGCCGGAAAGCGCTCCGAGCCCAGCACCGACGGCTCCGGCACCAGCAGGTAGAACAGCGGCACCACCACCAGCGCCCCCACGACACACCCCACCAGCTGCGCCACGAACACGCGGCGAGGATTCGCGCCCAACAGGTGCCCCGCCTTCAGGTCCGTGAGCAGATCCGCGGACGACGACGCCGCGTTGACCGTGATGCCCGCCGTCGCCAGGTTCGCCCGCACGTCCCCGGGCAGCAGCACGCCATACGTGAGCTGCGTCACCTGCCCCAACGCGCCCACGGGGCTCACGTCCGTCTCCCCGGTGACTCGACAGGAGATGAGGCACAGCACGAACGACAACGCCACCGCGAGCAGCGCGTGCGGCACCGGCACGTCGAAGCCCACTCGCGCCAGCGCCACCGTCGCGGGCGTCAACACCAGCATCCCCGCCACCCACCACCGCCCCGGCACCTGGAGCGCTTCAATGGGATGCGGCGCCTGGCGAGGCCCGCGAAGCCCTCGCAGCGCCCGGCCCCACACGCGGGCCTGGAGCGCGAACTGCAACAGCGACGCGGTGGTGAGCGCCGCGGCGCCCGGCCACAGCGCCCACGCGAGGAAATCCCCCTCCGGAGCCACCACGCCCGCCGCCATCAACCGGGGCGCGACGACGCCATGGACGACGAGCGCTCCCAGCCACATGGACGCCGTCACCCGCACGCCCAGGAGCGCGCCGCCGCCCACCGGCATCAACCCCGTCTCCAGCGCGAACCCCAGCCGCTCCAGCGACACCCCACCCAGCGACCCGGGAAACGCGAACGCATAAGGCAAGCGCCCGAAGCCATCACGCGCGAGCGTCAGCGCCCCCGCGATCATCCCGCCCAATCCCAGCATCCGCAGCCGGGGCCCCGCCGCCTCACCGCCCGAGTGCAGCGCACGCGCCGTCGCCGCCGCCGCCGTCCCGGACGCGAACGGAAGCTGCTCCCGGTCCACCAGCTGCCGCTTGAGCGGCACCGCGAACATCACCCCCAGCGCGGACAGCAGGAACGTCCACGCCAGCAGCGTCACCCCGGGCAGGTGGTGCCCCGTCGTCAACAGCCACGCCCCCTGCACCGACACGAGCGCCCCACCCGTCGCGTACCCCGCCGACGACGCCACCGTCTGCGCGCACCCCAGCTCCAGAAGGGACAGCGGCTCTCCGGCGGCACGAGGGCCCAGGCGCCGCAGCGCCCCATGCGCCGCGGACGCGAGCAGCGCGGCGGTGACGGCCACGCCGAACGCCACGCCCGTCTTCAACCCCGCGTAGAGGTTGGTGGCACAGGTGAGCACGCCCAGCCCCGCGCCCAGCGCCACCGCGCGCAGGGTGAGCTGGGGCAACCGGTCCCCCTGGTACACGTGCGTGAGCCAGTAGGTGTCCACCTCCGCCTGCGTCGTGCCGGGGATGCTCAGCAGCGTCAGCGAGGCGTCGGTGGGCGAGTCCCCGGCGGGGACGGCACGGGAAGCGGGGGCCGACATGGGCCGCCCATCCTCCCCGTTCGTCCCCTTCCGCGCCACCACGGGAGGCGTCACGCCCCGCGCGAACGCAGCAGGTAGAAGACGTAGCCGTAGCTGTCCCCGTGGCGGCGGTACAGGTTGATTTCCTGTTCCGCCGCCGCGATGACCTCGCGCAGCGCCGCGTCCGCCGTGGGGCGCAGCCGCTCGATGCGCTGGAGGAGCGGCGTGTAGTAGTCGTCCCACCACGCGGACGCGGGCAGCGTGAAGGTGTCCAGCACCGTGAAGCCCGCGGCCTCCGCGGTGGCGCGGTTCTGGGCGAGGTTGCCCATGGACGGATATCCGGAGGACCAGAAGCGCACGGCCTCCGGAGGACGGACGTCGGTGAGCCAGGTGCACTCGGTGACGGCCATCAAGCCCCCGGGCGCGAGCAGCGGCCGCCACTGGCGCAGGCCCTGCTCGAAGCCCACGACGTAGATGGCGCCTTCGGACCAGAGCAGGTCCACGGAGGCCGGCGGCAGCGACAGCGCGCTCATGTCCTCCTGGCGCGTGACGATGGCGTCCGCCAGTCCCTGCTCGCGGGCCTCGCGCTCCAGCCGGTCGAGATAGGGCCGGTGCAGGTCCACGGCGGTGACGCGCGTGCCCAGCTTCCGCGCGAGCACCAGCGACTGCCGTCCGGTGCCCGCGCCCAGGTCCAGCACGCGCGGCGAGGGCGGCAGCGGGGACAGGCGCCGCAGGGCCTCGCGGGTGCAGGCGTCGCTGCCGGGCCCCAGGCGGGGCAGCTCGTTGTAGAGGGTGAAGAAGGCGTTGACCGTCTGGCGCAGCTCGCCGGAGCTGCGCTTCACGTTGCCCTGGAGCAGCGGGACGCGCTTCCAGTGCTCCTCGATGCGCTGCTTGAAGAGCTCCGGCATGGGCAGGTCCGCGCGCAGCGTGGTCCACGTATCGAGCGCGACCTCCACGGCGCCCTTCACCACCGGGAGGACGTCCTCGTCGCCCAGGCCCAGCTTGCTCGCCAGCCGCTCGAAGCTCTGGAGCGACACGTCCTCGAAGCGCTTGGACTTCGCCAGGTTCAGCGCGAGCTGGTCCTGCGGCATGTACTGGATGGTGGAGACGAAGTCGTACGCGGGGGACAGCGTGGGGCGCGTGCCGTCCGGGTAGTAGAGCGACCAGTTCTTGTGGTGCGCGTCGCCGTTGCCGCACGCGATGATGAACACCAGCCGCCGCAGGAACTCCTGGAGCGCGTCCAGCCCCGAGACCTTCAGCAGCACGTTGGCGATGGTCTCGTAGTTGTACTTCTTGTACTTCTCATCGGAGTACAGCCCCAGCACCTGCGCCAGGTCCTCCATGTGCACGCGGCGGCCGGGGGACGGCCGGTCGAAGCGGCGGATGGCGTACGCCATGTCCTCGCGCAGGGTGATGCCCTCCGGGAGTCCGTGCAGGTCCGCGACCGGGAGCAATTGAAGCTCCGGCACGTCGATGCCGGTGGCGCGCGCCCACGTCATCACGGACAGCTCGTTCTCCGGGACGCGGTCGTAGCGGTTGTCCGGGAGCTTGACGATCCAGTCACCGCCCAGGCCGCCCATGGGCAGCGTCATGCCCCGGTCGCGCCGGAGCATGGAGAACTTGAGCTGCACGCCCGCGAGCGAGAAGCGCAGCGGCTCTCCGTCCGACACGGGTTCAGCGGGGACGTCCACGAGCGGGGCGTCGTGGCCGGCGAGCTCGCCCGCGGGGCGGACGATGACGGCGCCGGAGAGGTCCGCGCCCAGGTGGGCGATGAAGAAGAACTCGCGCTGCCGGGCGATGTGCTGACGCTCGGAGATGAGGTCTCGCAGCGGGCCTTCGGGCAGCAGGTTGGAGAAGAACGGCGGCAGCCGCATGCGGCTGGTGTGGCGGCGCGACAGGTCGTCCTCGAAGAACTGTCCCAGCACGGGGCGCGGGTAGCGCTGGCGGTAGTCCTCGGAGAGGCTGAACTCGATGCGCTCGTCCGCGAGCAGCGTGAGCGTGCCGACGTGCACGTCACCAATGAGGACGTCGAGGATGCCGGTGGTGGACACGGGCAGCGTGGGTTCCATGTCAGTCCTCATCGTCGTCGATGATCATCGACTGGAGCGAAGGCCGGTCCGAGTCGTCCCAGCGCGTGCGGGCCTCCATGAACTGGCGCAGCACGGGCTCCAGCACCGCCTGGCGCAGGGAGAGGAAGCCGAACCCGTCCGTGCGCCTCAGTGCGTCCACGGCCTGCGAGGTGAGCCCGTGGCTGTGGAGGATCTCCTCCGCCAGCGGCGGCTGGGCTCCGAGCACCTGGAAGAACGGGCGTCCCGGCACCGGGGGGTGGAAGAGGAAGCCGAAGGTCCCCTCCACCACGCGTCGGACCATGCGGCGGTCCACGATTCCAGGCATGAACCATCGCATGTCCCCAGGGGGGAGGATGGGATGGAAGCCCTCGCCCGGCTGCTCCAGCAACTCGGCGGGGTCCAGCACCGCGCCTGTCAGCAGGTGGCGCGGTTGGAGGGACAGCATCGCGATGCGCAGGACCAGCGGGATGCCCACGGGGGCATTGGGGATGACGGGCATCCCCGTCTCCATCCACCAGCGGATGAGCGGCGGTGGCACCTGCCCCAACAGCGCCTGGATGGAGCGCTCCTCGTCGGAGCGGATGGCGGCGAAGACCTGAAGGGCCTCCGGCGGCTTGAGCTCCCAGCCGCCGAAGACGATGTGGCGCCAGAACCAGCGGGACAACAGCTCGCGCGAACGCGGTGACGGTTCAGGGTGCAGCTGGAAGAACCGGGTCAGCAGGACCAGCGAGTTCTCCGGAGCGGGCAGGAGCTTGAGGTGCGGGATGAACGCATCGCGCTTGAGGAACACGATGGCGTCCCGGAGCGCCCGGTCCGTGCGGCGGACGGTCTCCGTGAGCTCGTCGTCCTGGCTGAGCTGTTCCTGATAGCCCCGGGTGAAGTCCAGCCCGCGCACGGCCAGCACGGCGCGCAGCAGCAGCGGCTCCGGGATGCCGCCGAAGCCCAGCTCCCGCAGCCCTTCCGTCACCGACTCCAGGCTGAGCGAGCGCGAGCCCACGTACAGCGCGTTGAATACCTCTTCATCCGTGAGCGGCCGGCCTGCGGTGTTGAGACGCTTGAAGATGATGCGCAGGACCTTCTCGTCCTCCGTGTCCACGACGTACGCGGGCACCTGGTACTCGCGGATGGCCTTGCCCAGGCGGATGGCGGCGCGCAGGTGCTCCGGGTGCGCCTCGCGGCCCGGGTAGCGGTTGAGCCAGTGGAGCAGCGACTCGCTGTCCAGCACCTCGTTCATGGGCAGCCAGTGCGGAGGAGGCGCACCCGTCGCGGGAGGCGCATGCAGCTCCTCCGTCTCCAGGTCGAAATACAGATGGAAGTCATCGCGTCCGGCCTCGTCGCCATAGGACGGATGCAGCAGCACGCCCGCGAGCGCCGTCACGCGCTGCTGTCCATCCACGGCCCACAGACCCTGACTCGTGGAGGGCGCGTCGATGCGCACGGGGCCGAAGCTGACGTTGGCGGCAGGAGCCTCCCGGCGCCAGAACAACAAAGTCCCGATGGGATAGCCCCGGTACACGCTGTCCAGCAGGTCGCGCACGTCCTCGGCGGTCCACCGCAGCGGGCGCTGGAAGTCGGGGATGCGCACCTCGCCGCGCCGCACGCGGTCGAGCAGGTCCTCGATGCTGAACGACTTCGTCTCCGGGCGCCGCGTCAGGGGAGCGGGCATCGCGAGCCTCCTCCCCGTGGTCTGTAACCCGAAGCCCGGCAACCCGCCACCTACACGGAGGCGGCCCGTCGCTTCGGCAGCAGCACCACCAACCCCAGCGCCACCAACCCCGTCACGGCGGACAGCACGCGGCCCCCCTGCCCCACCGCGTTGACGTCCAGTTGCAGGTCCAGCAGCGCGTTCGCCAGGTTCCATCCCCAGTGCAGCCCCACGGCGCCCCACAGCGAGCCCGTGCGAGCCACCGCCGCCGCATACGCCAGGCCCGTGCAGAACAACATCAGCCACTCCAGTGGACCATTGCCCAACCGGTACACGTGCGTGAGCACGAACACGCCCGCGGACAGGACCACGTAGCCCGCGCCCTGCCCCGCCACCGGCCACGCCCGGTACCAGAAGCCCCGCGCGACGATGTCCTCCGCCACCGACGGCACGAACGTGGACACCGCCGCGCCCAGCACCGCCACCAGCAGCGCCGTCCCCATCTGGGGATTCGTCAAAGGCTGCACGCGCATCCAACCCAATGCCACACCGGCCAGCACGGACACCGGCTTGAGCACCAGCATCAGCGCCAATGCCCGCGCGAGCGCGGAGCCACGCCACTCCAACGCATACGCATGGAAGCCATTGCGATAGCCCAGCCACCGCCCCACGCCCCAGGCCACCGCGTGGAAGAGGATCATCAGCACCGCCGTCACCGCGAAGCTCCCCAACAGCCGCCCGCCAATGCCCTCCGGCGCTTCGTAGCAGGCGTACAGCACGGCGAACGCGAGCGCGCAGTGCAGCGCGACACGCGGGGGCGACAACTCTGAAGGCGCGGGGCTCATGACGGAATTCCGTCTTAGCGCGGGAAACGTCACGACCGCACAGCCAACCTCCGCGAGTCCCTCCGTAATGCACCGCGAGTCATTGCGACTCCCACGAGGGGGAATCACCCATGCGCATCACCCATCACGCCCGGCTCTTCCGGGCGCTCACGGCCGTGGCCTGCCTTGGCCCCGCCTGCCGTCCGGAAGACGCCGCTGAACCCACCACCCCGCCCGCGCCACAATCACCCGCCTTCTCCGGAGTCCGCTCCGCGTGGGTCCGCATTGGCCCCAAGGCCGAGCCCCGTGAAGTGAAGTACCAGGCCGTCAACGGCCTGGCCCTCTTCGAGGGCGACATCATCCTGGGCACCGTGGAGGACGTGGAGCGCGAGTCCCCCAAGGTCAAGGCCCAGGCCGCCAACCACGTCTCCGCGGAGAGCATCCAGATCTCCGGCAGTAGCAAGCGCTGGCCCAACGGCGTCGTCCCGTACGTCCACGTCTACGGGTCGCTGGATGACAACTACGTCATCAACGACGCCATCCGGCACTGGCAGCGCAAGACGGGCCTTCGCTTCGTGCCCCTCTCCGCCTCCACGCCCACCTCCGTGGACCACGTCTACTTCGTGAAGGGACAGGGTTGCTATTCGCACGTGGGGCGCAAGGGCGGCCGGCAGTTCATCACGCTGGAGGGCGCATGCGGGCTGTCGGGCGTCATCCACGAACTGGGTCACGCCATCGGCTTCTGGCACGAGCAGAGCCGCGAGGACCGCGACACCTACGTGGAAATCCTCTGGGACAACATCGAGGACGGCAAAGAGCACAACTTCGAGCAGCACATCAGCGACAGCGACGACTTCGGGCCGTATGACTTCGCGTCCGTCATGCACTACCACAGCACGGCGTTCGGCAAGCCCGACCCCGTGACCGGTGACCCCATGGAGACCATCCGCTCCCTGGGCGGCGAGACCCTCGCCGGCTATGAGCTGAGCGCGGGCGACGTCGCCTCCGCCGCGTCCATGTACCCGGGCGAGACGAAGGGCAACTTCGAGGAGATCACCTCCACCGGCTACGTGAAGGGCTGGACCTTCGACACCGCGTCGCCGGAGGTCTCCACGGACGTGCACTACTACATCGACGGGCCCTCGGGCTCCGGCGCGTACGGCGGCTCCGCGCTCGCGAACGTCGCGCGCCCGGACGTCAACACCGCGCATGACGGCATCGCGGGCGACCACGGGTTCTACTTCCCCGTGCCCGCGTACTTCCGCGACGGCCAGAACCACACGATGCACGTCTACGGCATCGACGTGCAGGGCATCCACAACCCGCTGCTCGCGGGCTCGCCGCGCACGTTCAACCTGCCGGGCGCCTTCGGCACGCTGGAGAACATCTCCTATGACGGCACGGTGACGGGCTGGGCGCTGGACCTGGACTCGCCGACGACCTCCATCACGGTCTCCTACTCCATCGACGGCAACCCGGCGTCCGTGACGACCGTGGTGGCGAACCTCAACCGCGCCGACGTGAGGTACACCTATCCCATGACGACCGGCAAGGTCGGCTTCTCCTTCCGCATCCCGGACCTCTACGTGGACGGCCAGGAGCACACGCTGCGCGTCTTCGCGTTGGATCTGCAAGGCCGTCACAGCCCGCTGCTCGTCAACGCCCCCAAGACGTTCCGGCTGACCATGCCCTCCGTCTACAAGGCGGGCGTCTTCGCGGGCCCGGGCAGCGCGGATCAGCTCATCGCCATCGACGGGTCGGGCTATGGCCCGCGCGTGCTGGTCTCCGGCTACGTCAACGCCAATGCCTTCCCCCACTTCCACTACCAGGAGTCCTGGACCGCCTCCCCCCTGCTCAACAGCTGGCACAACCCCAGCGACATCAAGCTGACGGGTGACTTCCGAGGCCTGGGCTACGACCAGATGCTCTTCATCAACACCGACGGCTACGCCGGCCGGGTGATGATCACCGACTACCGCGACGGCGCCGTCCCCGCGGAGGTGCGCTACCTGGAGTCCTGGGGGCAGAGCCCGCTGCTCGACGGCTGGCACGACCCGGAGGACCTGCAGCTCGCGGGTGACTTCCTCAACCGGGGGCATGATCAGGTGCTGTTCTTCAACCGCTCCGGCACGGGCGGCCGCGTGATGATCACCGACTTCAGCGACGGCGCCGCCCCCTCGGAGGCCGGCTACCACGAGGCCTGGGGCGCGCCGAACTCCTTCGAGGACTGCTCCGAGCCGGACGACCGGTTCTACGTGGGCGACTTCCAGAACCGGGGCTACGACCAGGTGCTCTGCCTCAACCGCTCCGGCACGGGCGCGCGGGTGAAGATCCTCGACTTCAGCGCGGGCGTGGGCCCCGCCCAGGTACGCTACGTGGAGGCCTCTGGCGCCTTCACGGTGCTGGACGGGCTGATGGACGCGGACGACAACCAGGTGGCGGGAGACTTCCGCGGCCTGGGCTACGACCAACTCCTGCTGGTGAACAACGGCACCACCGGCACGGCCATGCTCATCGCGGACTTCTTCGACGGCGTCGCGCCCGCCGAGGTCCGCTACAGCGAAGCGCAGGGCGTGAGCTACTACCCCACACTGCTGGCCAACCGGATGCTCGTGGGTGACTTCCGCGGCCTGGGCCACGACCAGGTGCTCTACGGCTCCTGGGGCGACCCCACCTACTACACCACCATCCTGGACTTCTCCGACGGCGTCGCCCCGCCGGAGCGGCTCTTCCAGAAGGTGGAGCTGAACTGAAGCCGCTGACGCGGTGACACCGGCGGAGCCTCTTTCCTGGACCTCAGGGCAGCGGCTCCGTGCGGTGCTTGCGCGCGGGGTTCTCAAGGCCCACGCGGTACCAGCGGTAGCCGTAGCCCTCCAGCGTGAGCACGTGGCGCCCGCCGTCCGCGGGCTTGGAGTGGTCCTCGCTGAGCACGTTGAAGAGCGTGCACGGCTCCTCGCCGCCGACGTCCAGCTTCACCGTGCAGGGCCGTGACGACAGGTTGTGCAGCACCACCATGGCGTTGCCCTTCCATTCGTACCGGATGGCCAGCACGCCCTTGTTGCCCGTGCGCAGCACCTTCCACGCGCCCCAGCCCAGCTCCGGGCACTCCTTGCGCGCGCGGATGATGCGCTCCGTCCAGTTGAGCTGCGAGCCCGGGTCGCGGCGCTGCTGCGCCACGTTCACCTGCCGGAAGCCGAACGGCCCCTCCGCCACCAGGGGCTTCACGGGGGTTTCCGCCAGCGTGAAGCCGCCGTGCGGCTCCGGGCTCCACTGCATGGGCGTGCGCACGGCCTGCCGCTCCACCAGCGCCAGGTTCTCTCCCATGCCCAGCTCGTCGCCGTACCAGAGCACCGGCGTCCCCGGCAGGGAGAACATCAGGCTGTACGCCAGCTCGATGCGGCGGCGGTCCCCGTCCAGCATGGACGCGAGCCGGCGGCGCAAGCCCCGGTCATACAGCTGCATGCCCTTGTCCGGCCCCAGCGCCTGGAACACCTCCAGCCGGTCCTTGTCCGACAGGCGCCCCAGGTCCAGCTCGTCGTGGTTGCGCAGGAAGTTCGCCCACTGCGCCGTGTGCGGCAGCTTGGGTGCTGACTTCAGCGCCTGCACCAGCGGCGTCACGTCCCCACGCGTGAGCGCCAGGTAGAAGTTCTGGTTCGCCAGGAAGTTGAAGACCAGCTGCATGCGGTCGTTGTCGCCGAAGAACTCCATCACCTCGTCCATGGTGACGTTCGCTTCGGCGAGCAGGATGGCGTCACCCTTGCGCCACGACAGGAACTCGCGCATCTCCTCCAGGAGCTTGTAGGGGTTCTTCACGTCCGGGTTCTTCAAGCCCTTCAGTTCAACGAGGAAGGGCACCGCGTCCACGCGGAAGCCGGACACGCCCAGCTCCAGCCAGAACCCCATGACCTTGAGGATCTGCTCGCGCACCTCCGGGTTCGCGACGTTGAGGTCGGGCTGGTAGTGGAAGAAGCGGTGGAAGTACCAGAGGCGCGCCTCCTTGTCGTACGTCCACGTGGAGGGCTGCACGCCCGGGAAGACCATGCCCTTGTTGGCGTCCTTGGGCTTCTTCTTCGCCCACACGTAGTAGTCGCGGTAGGGGCTGTCCGGGTCCTTGCGCGCCGCCTGGAACCACGGGTGCTGATCCGACGTGTGGTTCACCACCAGGTCGATGATGACGCGGATGCCGTGCAGCTTCGCCTCGTGGGTGAAGGCCACGAAGTCGCCCAGGTCCCCCAGCCGTGGATCCACGCCGTAGTAGTCGCTGATGTCGTAGCCGTTGTCGCGGTTGGGCGTGGGCTGGAAGGGCAAGAGCCACAGGCAGGTGATGCCCAGGCCCGCCAGGTAGTCCAGCTTGCGCTTGAGGCCCTTGAAGTCCCCCACGCCGTCGCCGTTGCCGTCCATGAACGTCTCGACGTCGAGACAGTAGACGACCGCGTTCTTGTACCAGAGGTCCTCGATCATCCCTTCCGTTTAGCCCTCCCCTCGCGGCAGTGGCCGTCCGGATGGGACCGTCGTGCGGAACCCCACACCTGGGGGCCGGCGGACTTCGTTCAGCCAACACTCGCGTGAAGACGGGCCTCGCCGTGGGAGCGCTGCCGCTCCAGGGTGGCGCCCGCATGCCCCTCATCGGATTCCACGCGTCGCACGAACAGTTTCCCCCCAGCGAGCTCCTGCGCCTCTGTCAGAAGGCGGAGCGCGCGGGCTTCCAGGCCGCGCTCAACTCGGATCACTTCCACCCGTGGACGGAGGCGCAGGGACAGAGCGGCTTCGCCTGGGCGTTCATGGGCGCGGCGCTCGCGAGCACCGGGCTGTCCTTCGGCTCGGTCACCGCGCCGGGCCAGCGCTACCACCCGGCCATCGTCGCGCAGGCGCTGGCCACCCTGAACGAGATGTATCCCGGCCGGGCGTGGATGGCGCTCGGCAGCGGCCAGTACCTCAATGAGGCCATCACCGGTACGGGCTGGCCCGCCAAGGACCTGCGCAACGCGCGCCTGAAGGAGTGCGTGGACATCCTGCGCGCCCTCTTCCGGGGCGAGACGGTGACGCACCGGGGGCTCGTCACCGTGGAGGAGGCGAAGCTCTACACGCGCCCCAAGGACATGCCGCTGCTCATCGGCGCCGCCGTCTCGCCGAAGACGGCGGAGTGGGTGGGGAGCTGGGCGGACGGGCTCATCACCACCGCGAGGCCCCCGGAGGAGCTGCGTCCGGTGGTGGAGTCCTTCCGGAAGGGCGGCGGCGAAGGCAAGCCCATGTTCCTCAAGGTGCAGCTGTCCTACGCGTCCGACGACGAACTGGCGCGCGAGGGCGCGTACAACCAGTGGGCGTCCAACATCTTCGCCAACAGCGTCCTCACCGACCTGCGCGCGCCCGCGCAGTTCCAGGAGGCCGCGAGCGTGGTGCAGCCGCACGACCTGGACGGCCCGCTGCGCGTCTCCAGCAGCCTCCAGCAGCACGTGGACTGGCTGGGAGAGGACCTGCGCCTGGGCTTCGACCGGCTGTACCTGCACAACGTCAACCGCGACCAGGACGGGTTCATCGAAGCGTTTGGCGCGAAGGTGCTTCCCGCGCTCGCGCGCTGAGGACGGCTGGGTATGCTCGGGCGCATGCCCAGCGACGTCCTGTCCCGTCAGGCCCTCAACCGCGCCACGCTCGCGCGCCAGCTGCTGCTCACGCGCGAGAAGATGACGGTGCCGAAAGCCATCGAGCACCTGGTGGGGCTCCAGGCCCAGCTCGCGCGCCCGCCGTACCTGGCCCTGTGGTCGCGACTCCAGGGCTTCCAGCGCGACGCGCTGACGAAGCTTGCGCTCAAGCGCGAGCTGGCGCGCGGCACGATGATGCGCGGCACGCTGCACCTGATGACCACGAAGGACTACCTGCGCTTCCGTGGCCTCTTCCAGCCGCTGCTCGACGCGGCCATGCGCTCCGTGCTGAAGGAGCGCGCCACGGCGTTGGACTTGCCCGCGCTGCTGGCCACCGCGAGGCCCTTCCTCCAGGAGAAGCCCCGAACCTTCGAGGAGGTGCGTGAGCACCTGCTGAAGCACCACGTGGGCGGCGACGAGCGGGCCATGGGCTTCGCCGCGCGGATGATGCTGCCGCTCGTCCAGGTCCCCGAGGAGGGGCTGGAGTGGGGCTGGCCGGGCAACGCCGGCTTCACGCTGGCGGAGTCGTGGTTGGGAGAGAAGCTGTCCACGGACGACGACGCGTCACCGCTGGTGCTGCGCTACCTGGCCGCCTTCGGTCCCGCCACGGTGGCGGACATGCAGTCCTGGTCCGGCATCAAGCCGCTGAAGGATGCCTTCGAGAAGGTGCGAGGCAAGCTGGTGGAGTTCCGGGACGAGAAGAAGCGCGTCCTCTTCGATTTGCCCAAGGCCCCGCGCCCGGCCGAGGACACGCCCGCGCCGGTGCGCTTCCTGCCGGACTTCGACAACCTCATCCTCTCCCACGCGGACCGCACCCGCGTCGTGCCGGAGGAGCACCGCGAGAAGCTGTCCACGAAGAACCTGCGCGTGCTCAACGTGTTCCTGGTGGACGGGCACGTCGCGGGTTCATGGAGCGCGGAGCGCAAGAAGGGCGCCGTGACGATGACGTGCAAGCCCTTCGAGCCGGTGAAGAAGGCGGACAAGGATGCGCTGGTGCAGGAGGGAGAGGAACTGCTGCGCTTCAGCGACCCGGACGCCGCGAAGGTGGCGGTGACGTTCGCGACTTAATTGCGCCGAGGAACACCTCGACTCCTGACATGGCCCCGTCGGCCTGGCCGAGTTGTCGGACCTGGAGGTTATGACCGGGCTCCGCACGCCAGACCGGAGTGCCGCCAGGAGGCGTGAGGAATGGGTAACCGCTGGTGGTCGGTGCTGTGGCTATGGCTCCTGCCCGTGCAAGGGAGGGCCAATGCGTCGTCCGACTCCGAGCCCGCACAGCCAACGCGCTCGTGGTCTTCCCTGGTACGGCTGGAGGCGGCGACGCTCGCGCTCCTCCCGCGCTTGAACAGCGATGAGGCCGAGGGCTTCGTCCAGTTGGAGCCCACACTCATCCTGGATGGCGGACCGGAGCTCGGGCTCAATCTGGGTGCGCCTGTCCGACTGCGTGGACGGGGCGGCGCGGACGGGGCGGGCCGCGTGCGACGTGAGGACTGGGACAGCCTCTCGGACTGGGGCCAGCTCGTGCGCGGCTTCAAGCTGGGCTCGGATGAAACTCCCGTGGGCGTGTGGTTCGGCGCCCTGGAGGACTACAGCCTGCTGTCGGCGCATCTGGTGCGCCGCTACTCCAACCGGACGAATCCGGACTACCACCCGGCGGGCGGATTTCTCACGGGCACCGTGGGGCCGCTCTACACGGAAGCCTTCGCCTCGGATGTGCTGGGCGCTCGGTTGATGGGGGCGGAAGTCGCGCTGGACGTGGGGCGCGTTCTCTTCGGGGGCATCGGCCCGCCGGGGCGCTACACGATAGCTGTCTCCGCAGTGCATGACTGGGGACGTGCCGGAGGGCATGCGCCGTCCGTGACGCTGGCGCACCTGGACGGGACCGCGGTGGTGTTCAGACAGCCGGGCCTGGAAGCGCACCTGCTGGCGGGCTGGGGAGGCCGGCCGCATGTCGGAGGTGCCTGGGGCGCGGTGTTGGGCGTGGGGGCGGATGCGGTGGCACCGGCGTGGGATCTGTCGGTGCGCCTCGAAGCGCGCAGGCAGCATGGTGGATTCCGGCAAGGCTTCTTCGGCCCGGATTACGAGTTGGCGCGATTCCAGGCAGTGGGCTCAGACGGTGTGCCACTGGCTTCCTCTCGCTTCCCAGACGGGTACTCGCTCCAGGCGGAGGCGCGGGTGGGCTGGGATGCCGTGGGCTATCGCGGGCTGCAACGGCACCTGACGGCGTCGCTGAGCGTGGAGGCCTTCTCCTGGGGACGCCTGGATGCTGACGGGCGTGTGGCGGTGCAGTTCCTGGAACGCAGCCTGGAGCTGGCGGTGAAGGGCCTGTGCGTGGGCCTGGGCCAACCCGATGCGCGCTACCTGGGCGCGGTGGATGCGCGCTGGCGAATCGCCGCAGGGAAGCTCTACGCGGTGGTCACGGGCGGCACGCTGCTGTTCCCGGAAGAGGACGGGACGCTGAGCCCGGGCGCTTTCGCATCAGTGGGCCTGGGGGTGGACAATGCGCGCTGACGTCCTGCTGGGGTGTGTGGCCCTCCTCTTCACCGGCTGCGTCTCGTTGAATCCCGGTCCTGGAAGGACGCTGAGCTACACGTCCCGAAAGGAAGCGCCACCGCTGTACCGCCGCAAGGTCGTCCGCGAAGCGGTGACGGGGGCGAGTCCCGTTCGTGCAGTGGCCATGGCGAACGCCACCCACTCCAACGGCGTGCAACCGGATGCCTGGGAGCAGTTACTGACGAACGCGGGGCTGGAAGCGAGAGACGAACGCACCCTGGGGGGCGCGCTGACGCCCACGCAAGCAGCGCGACTGATGGGAGTGCTTCTGGGCAAGCCCGTCACCTTGAGCACGCTCCCACCTCGCATGGCCGCGGGATTCATGCTGCGCGAGGTGATGGAGGGAGGCGAAGTCACGCGGAAGGAGCTGTTGCGGCGGGTGGAGCGCTTCTTCCAGGAGCAGATCGCGGTACTGCGACCCGACGGCTATCTGGCGTGGGCACTCACCGGGCGTACCCAGCAGAAGGTGGCCCCCATCGAGTGGAAGGACGGCGCCTTCCGCGCGAATGGCTTCGAACTGGGCCGCTTCTATAGCGGCAAGGGCGGCGTCTTCCGGGCCGTGGACTCGCAGCTCGGTGCCTCGGATTGGCGGCCGCTGGCCGAGGTGTACGACGACGCGGACGTCATCAGTCGCACCCTGGACGGAGCCGAGGACGCCTTCGTGGAGCTGTACCACGCGCTGGGACAGTTGCTCTCGCGTCCCGTGGACAGCATCGCAAGCCTGAGCAACCTGCCAGCGGGAGTGGCGGCGCTCATCGCTTCATCGCCCGCGTACTGGGAGCGCTTCCAGTCCATGACCCGTGGCGAGCAGATCCGCGAAGTGTCCCGGCTGACGACGGGCCTGCTCATCACCGGGGGAGCGGCCTCGGCCACGGCGCGGACGCTGAAGGGAATGGCGGTAGGCGCGGAAGCCTCGGTGCCGGTGCTCTCGCTATCGGCGGAGGGCGCGCTGGCGTTGGAGCGCGTCTCGATGCCAGTAGGACGCGCGGCGGCGGCACTGGGAGCCGGCCCCGGGGCGGCCATCGTCCTCCAGCGAGCAAACGCGGCTGGCGGTGGCGCGGCTCCGTCCAAGGGGCCCGGGCAGTGGGCACCCACCAAGGAGGCGATGTCTCAGCGTGCCCGAGCCTACCAGGAGCAGATCACCGGACACACGGCGGATGAGGCGTATTGGGTCGGCGGCACGAGTACGAAGGCCGGAGGCGTCAAGTTCGATGGGCTCAGGGATGACGTGCTCCTGGACGCCAAGGGCCCCGGCTACGCGGCGTTCTTCAATGACGACCTCTCACCCAAGGACTGGTTCAGGCTTTCGGGCAAGGCCGAGGAACTCGCGAGCCAAGGGGTTCGGCAGGTCGAAGCGGTCCGTGGGATGGGGATGCGAATTGAATGGCATGTCGCCGAGAAGCATGCGGCAGACTCCATCCGGAAGTTGCTGGAGGGCAACAACGTTACGGAGATCATCGTCATCCCTACTCCGGTGCACCCTTGAGAGATACACCTCATGACGACCCTCGCTGATTCCAGGACCGCTCCAGAGACCTACTACGCAGGTGCCTACTGGGGTCCGCGACGCGAGTCGCCCGAGGCGTGTGCCCAGCGTGCGGCGGCCTTTTTCAACCTGCTGGCCGCAGGCGATCCCCTGCTGGCGAACTGGAACAAGATCCCCAAGCCGCGCGGGAAGGGACGCAAGACGCCTCTCATGCCTCCCGACCTGCCCACCCTGACGGAAGCGTTCCGGCGTGGCGTCAACCGCGAGCCCGGCGGACCTGCCTTCGAGCAATTGGGGCTGACGGTCAGCGCATACAACGACGGTCCTCCCAATGAGAGGGTGTTCGTGAACATGACTTGCGGGAGCTACACGCAGAACAGCTCCGCGAACGTGTGCGTCCTATCAATCCCATCGAAAGGGGAGAGCGCGGAGCGAATGCTCACGGCCTCCATGCTGACAGGCGTGACGCGCAGCATGGCGCTGGCCTGGGAACCCGACTGGGCGGTGGCCATGTCCGAAACGTATCGGGAGCTGGACGGCAGGCAAGGCAAGGACGATCCGTGGCTCGGCTGGGTGACATACCTTCCCAGTCACCGGGGCACGGTGCCGCCACTGCCCTCTCCCGTGCGCATCGAGCCGGTGGAGGACAGGGGCACGCTGATCATCCTCACCCCCGAGCGTTTCACCGTGGCGAACCCCGAGCACATCGCGCTGGCGCGGCGGGTGCGCGAACTACTGGCCCAGGCAGGGCTCATGCGAAGAGCTGAAGCAGGTCCTCGCGGGTGATGGCGGCAGCGCCTCCGGCTTCGCTGAGCGCGGCTTCGAACAGGGCCCGCTTCTTCTCCTGGAGGCCCAAAATCTTCTCCTCCACCGTGCCCTGGGACACCAGCCGGTAGACCATCACCGGCCGCTCCTGTCCGATGCGGTGCGCGCGGTCCGCGGCCTGCGCTTCCACCGCCGGGTTCCACCACGGGTCCATCAGGAACACGTGGTCCGCCGCCGTCAGGTTCAGGCCCGTGCCTCCGGCCTTCAGCGACATCAGCAACACCGGCGCGCCGTCCTGGCCCTGGAAACGCGACGTCACCTCGCCCCGGTTCGCCGTCGCTCCGTCCAGCCGCTCGAAGCCGATGCCCGCTCCCTTGAGCCCCGGCTCGATGAGGTCCAACAGCGACGTCCACTGCGAGAAGACCAGCGCCTTGTGGCCCTCCGACACCGCCGTCTCCAGCGCGTCCACCAGCGTCTGCACCTTGGAGGACGTCTTCGCCACCTGCCCCGGCACCAGCGCGGAATGACACGCCGCCTGCCGCAGCCGGAGCAATGCCTCCAGCGCCTTCAGCACGCTGCCGCCCTCGTTGAGCAGCGCCACCACCTCCGCGCGCGTCGCGGCCATCACCGCGTCGTAGACGGAGCGCTCGCGCTCATCCAGCTGCACGTGCATCACGGAGTCCGTGCGCGGCGGCAGCTCCGGCGCCACGTCCCGCTTGAGGCGCCGCAGGATGAACGGGCGGATGCGGCGGCGCAGCCCCTCCGCCGCTCCCGGCTTGCCGTCCGCGATGGGCTGCGCCGTCTTCTCCTCGAACTGACGGCGGCCTCCCAGCAGGCCCGGGTTGGTGAAGTGCATCAGGCTCCAGAGCTCGTCCAGGCGGTTCTCCAGCGGCGTGCCGCTGAGCGCGAGCCGCAGGTTCGCCTTGAGCCCGAAGGCCGCGCGCGACACCTGGCTCTCCGGGTTCTTGATGGCCTGCGCCTCGTCCAGCACCACCGCCTCCCACGTGGGCGCGCCCAGCACCGCCGCGTCCAGGCGCAGCAGCGCATACGTGGTCAGCGTGATGTCCGCCGAGGGGTCCAGCTTGCGGCCGGGGCCGTGGTACACGCAGACCTTCAACGACGGCCGGAAGCGCTGCAGCTCCGCCACCCAGTTGGGCAGCACGCTCGTGGGGCACACCACCAGCGACTTCGGCCCCAGGATGCAGATGGTCTGGAGCGTCTTTCCCAGACCCATGTCGTCCGCGAGGATGCCGCCCAGCCCCGCGCCCTTGAGGAACGACAGCCAGCTCACGCCCTGCTGCTGATACGCGCGCAGCGTGGCGTTGAGCTCCGCGGGCAGCACCGGCGGCGGCAGCTTCTCGAAGCCCTCCACCAGCGGGGCCAGCCTGTCCAACCCCGGAGGCGGCGGCTGATCCAACGACTCGCACAGCTGGGTCAGCTCCGGCAGCGCGTGGTTCGCCACGCGTCCGTCCGCCTGGCGCGCGGCCAGCAGGTCCGCGACGCGCTGCCCGTTCTTGTCCAGCCACGCGCGCGGCAGCGGCGCCCAGCCACCGCCCTCCAGCGGCACCAGCCCCAGCCCCTCCGTCCACGCCCGCACCACCGCGGCCGCGTCCACCGTGCGCGCGCCGCCCTTGCCGCCCTCCACCTCGAACTCCAGCGTGAAGCGCACCTCCGGCACGCCCGCGCCGGACGCGCCGCCCTCCACGCGCAGGGACGGCTTGAGCCGCATGTCCGGGCTGACGATGCCCGCCGCGTCGCCGCCCAGGTCGCCCCGGAACTTCCGCAGCTTGTCCGCGAAGCGCATCATCTCCGGGCCCTGCACCGTGAGCCGGCGGCCGGGCACCAGGTTCAGCTCGTCACGCAGCTGGTGCAGCAGCTTCTGCTCCGCGGCCTCGTCGCGCAGCGGCACCGCGCCGCGCAGGTACACCATGCGCCCGTTGTCGATGCGCACCGCCGGCGGCGCGCCGTACACCAGCGTGGGCAGCACCGACAGGCCCTGGGTGAGCTGGTTCAGCTCCAGCAGGATGCGCGGCTTCAGGTCGCGGTCCAGCGGCGGCAGGCGGCGGCTCTTCATGTCCACCGGCATGCGCCGCGCCAGCTCCGGCAATATCTTCGCGGACAGCTCGCCCAGCTGCTCCGGCGAATACGTGCGCACCAGCGGCAGGTGCTGGAGCCACGCGCCCGTCATCGCCGTCTCGCCCAGGCGCACCAGGGACTCCGCCGTCAGCGCGACGCCGGGGCTCACCACCTCCGTGATGCGCGGGTCGCGGGTAATCGTGATGACCCACTGCTGGCCCTTGTCCTCCACCCTCGCGCGCGGGGGCAGCACCTCGCCGGACACCGCCACCGGGCGTCCGTCCAGCAGCACGTTGCGCGCGGGCTCCAGGGCGCGCAGCAGCGCGTCCAGCTTCTCCGCCAGGAGCGGCCCCCGGGTGCGCCGCTCCAGCAGGCGCTCCATCACCAGGTCCACCTGCTCCACCTGCAGCGTGACGCCGGCCTGCGGCTTCGCCAGGCGCCCGGTGAGGTCCTCCAGCGGCTCCTCCGTGCCGTCCGCGTGCGCGAGGACGCGGTGCAACTGCAGCCCGCCCTCCACGCGCGTGAAGCGGTACACCACGCGCGACCAGCGCTCCGACACCGCCTCCAGCGGCGCGTCCTGCTTCTCCGCCTTGTCCAGGGAGATGGCCGCCGCGACGACGTGCTCGCACGGGTCCACCGGGCTGGGGCAGTCACACTCCCACGCCTCGTCGCCCGGATAGAGGACGACGGTGAAGGCCACGGCCCGGCCCGCCACCTTCACGCGCAGCTCGACCTCGGAGGCCGAGCGCGACTGGAGCGCCACCGCCCCGTCACGCGCGAGGCTGACGCCCTTGGACCAGAGGCCCGGCTTGGCTTCTTTCCGGACGGCTTCGAGGAGCTGGGTGTTCTCGGACATGGCAGGCGGCTTCCCTACGCCCCGCCACGCCCTTGCGCAACGTCGGATGCGTCCCGGCTGATGGCCAGGCTACTCGTCGGCGCTACTCGTCATCGTACGACGGCTCGAAGAGGTAGGTGAGCTTCACCAGGAACTCCCGGCTGAACACGGGCAGGGGCGCGTGGCCGCCGTTGTAGGGCTGGGCCACCCGGAAGTCGCTGCCCAGGATGTTGTAGACGCCCGCGCCAATCTCCAGGCCCTTCGTCCCCACGTTCTCCGCGCGTACGAAGAGGTTGAGCAGGAGCCGGGGCTGAAGCGTCTGGACCTCCGACACACCCTCCTCGTCCGGTGCCCCCACGGCGAAGCGCTGGCCCACCAGCACGGCGGTGGGGCTGACGGACAGCCACGGCAGCACCTTCGCCGTGCCCGTCAGCGTGACCTTGTGCGTGGGCAGGCCGGTGAAGGCCTGGGGCTGCCCGGGCACCAGGTAGTCCTCCACGTCGTTGCGGCCGCCCGGCCGGTAGAACGAATAGCCCGCCTGCGCGCGGCCCCACGTCCCGCGCACGCGGTAGTCCAGCTCGATGCCCCGGCTGCCCAGGCGGCCCAGGTTGCGGTACGCCTCCGACGCCGTCACCGGGTCGTACGAATAGATGATGGGGTCCGTCACGCCCACGTCGAACGCGTTGGCGCTCAACGTCTGGCCCTCGCCCAGGCGCAGGCTGGCCTCCAGCTCGTACACCGTGGTGCGCTCCGGCCGGACGTCGTCTCCCAGGGAGATGTTCTCGATGCCCGGCGCGCGGAAGGCGCGGCTGTAGAGGGCCTTGCCGCTCACCGGCCCGAAGGACTTGAGCAACACCAGGCGCGGCACGAACGAGCTGCCAAAGGCGCTGTGGTCCTCGAAGCGCGCGCCCGCCACCACCGTGGCGATGGGGTTGTCCGAGTACACCTCCATGAAGGCCGCGACGTTGCGGTAGGAGACGACGTCCTCGTCCCCGTTGAAGGGCTCCTGCAGACCGATGCCCGCGGGCCCCCGCAGCTGGCCCTGGTCGAACGCCAGGTCCACGCCGCCCGTGAGCTGGAGGAAGTCGAACGCCGCCCAGCGCGCCAGGGCCCGGCCCCGGATGCGCCGGTAGCGCTTGTCGTAGAAGAACTCCGAGTCCTCGTCCGAGTCCCGGTACGACTCGCCCAGCGTGAGGTTCAGCCGGGGGATGATCTCAATCCGGTCCGTGGGCCGGAAGCGGTCGCTGAGCTCGGCATGGAACGACTCGAAGTCGGTGCTCGCGGGCGCGGGCAGCACCTCGTCCACGGAGACCACCGACGTGGTGTCCTGGCGCTGGTACAGGATGGAGAGCTGGAGGTCGCGGTAGCCCACGCCGGCCTGCACCACCGTGGGGTCCATCGCCGACGCGCCGTTCATGCTCGCGGAGTCGCCGTAGAAGTCGTCGAACACGGCGTCGCTGCGCTGCCCCTGTCCCAGCGACGCGGACGCGAACGCGCTCAGGCCCGGCACGCTTTCAAAGACCTTGCGGCCCGACAGCGTGAGGCTGCGGCGGCCCAGGCCGTCCGTCAGCTGCCCGTAGGTGCCTACCACCAGCGCGTCCGTGCTGCCCTGGATGCCCCGCGTGATGACGTTGATGACGGCCAGCTCCGCGTTGCCGCCGTAGATGACGGAGCCGGGGCCGCGCACCACCTCGATGCGCTCAATCAGCTCCACCGGGAACTCGTGCCCCAGCTGCATCGTGGAGTAGAGCTGTTCGTTGATCTCCTTGCCGTCGATGATGAGCAGCACCTTGCCTTCCTGGCCCCACAGGCCCCGGAAGCCCGGCCCCACCGTGCCCTGCACGTCCACGCCGAAGAAGAAGCCGGGCACGTTCAGCAGTACGTCCATCAGGTCGCGCGCACCGGAGGCCTTGATTTCATCCGCGGTGATGGCCGTCACCACCGCCGGAGAGTCGTGCAGCCTGGTGATGGCGAACGACGCCACCTGGCTGTGCACCTCCGGCTCGTCCTCCAGCTGGGCCTCGCGCTGCTCCTGGGCGGAGGGCGTCTCCGGCGGTCCGGGGTCCAGCGTGGGCTCCTGCGCCGTCTGCGCGAAGCCAGTGCCCGCGCCCATCAGCGCAAGCCATACACACACACGACGCCCGTGCCTGGTGAAGCCCATACGCAACAACCTTCTCGAAGATGGAAACGCGGGAGCGCCGTCCCGGGGGGAGACAGCCTCCGCGTGAAAAACACTGTACTGGGTTCAGCGCGGTCCGAAAGTTCTGGGATTGCGCGCACTGCGTCGAATGCGGGCGTCAGCCTTGTCTCACTTCACGCGCACGCTCTTGCTGCGGCCCGGCTCCACCTCCACCGTCATCCGGCGCTTCACCTCGCCGTTGACGCGGACCTCCACGCGCGCGGGCCCGGAGGGCAGGGCCTGCGCGGAGATGGGCGGGAAGCCATACGGCCGGCCGTTGATCCACACCTCGCCGTAGAGCCCTGGCGACGTCACCTCCAGGTCGCCCCGCTGCGCCACGGCGGCCTTCGCCACGGAGGGCTCCGGCGGGGTCGTGGGCTCCTCGGTTCGCGGAGCCGCGGCGGGCACCACGCTGGTCGCCGGGGGCGAGGCTGGGACGGCGGCCACCACGGCCGGCTTCTGCGCGGCCGGCGTCAGCTCCGCGCTGAGGTCGCGGTTGAGCGAGCGCACGGCGTCCGCGTCCACGTCCACCGTCTCCTCGTACAGCCGGCGCTCACCCTGCGCGAGCACCACGCGGTGCGTGCCCGCGGACACCGGCAGCCGCGCCGGCGTCAGGTCCAGGGCCTTGCCATCCACCATCACCACCAGGCCCGGCGGCGTGGACGTCACCAGCAACAGGCCGCCCCTCGCCTCCTCCTGCGGAGCGGCCTGCGCGGCCTGCTGCTCGCGGGCGGCCCGCGCGGCGGCGAGCTTCGCGGCGCGCGTGCGGGGCGGCGTGCGGGAGGGCACAGGCTCACGCGCCGGAGCGGTCTGCGGGCCGCGGCCCTGGTCGCGCGAGCGCAGGTCCATGGCGATGCCCAACAGCCGCGTCAGGTCGCTGTCCTTGTCGTCCGGACGCAGCTTGAGCGCTTCGGTGAACTGCTCGACCGCGCGCGAGTAGTCGCGGTCCTCCAGCGCGGCCAGGCCCGACGCGCGCAGCGCCCGCGCGAGCCCCGCGTTCGCGTCCTCCGACGCAGGGGGCGCGGCCGGAGGCGGAGCGACAGAAGGGGTGGGCGCGGCCGGCCGCGTGGCGACGGGGGCGGGCTCGGGCTGCGCGGCCCTGCGCGAGCGGACCAGGAGGTACGCCCCGGCGTTCACGGCCACGGTGCCCAGCAGGATGACGGCGACCCAGGTCTTCTGATTCTTCACGTTCGGATTCCCACTTCCCACGACGACACGGTGCGCCCGCCCTTCACGCGATGAACAGCCAGAACACCGCGCTGCCCACCAGCGCGACGCCCGCCGCGGCCGCCAGCGCCCAGGGGAACGCCTGGGCCACCGGCTCCGGCGGAGGAATGACGCCCGTGGTGGAGCCGGTCCCGGTGCTCCGGGGCAGCAGGCCGGTGGGCACCAGCGCGCTGGGCTCGCGGAGCTCCACCGCGTGCTCCGGCAACACGAACGCTGACGCGCTGGAGACGCCAGTGGGCGTGCGCGTGGAGCCCATCCCGGAAGCCTCCACCGACGCCCCCGGCGACGAGCCCGGCATGGACCCCGGCACCGACAGCGCCGTGGACACGCGGCCGGTGGAGTCCGGAGGAAACAGCGTGGCCATCAGCGACGCCAGCTCGCGGCCGCCGGACGTCCAGTGCTGCGCCGTGCGGTAGCGCTCCAGGTCGTCGTGCAGCTCGCGCGCGGTCTGGTAGCGCTGCGCGGGGTCCTTGGCCAGGCACCTGAGCAGGATGCGCTCCAGCTCCGGCGGGAAGCCCGGCGCCACGTGCGACGGCGGCGGCACGTCCCCCGCCGACGCGGCCATGATGGTGGCCTCCATCGAATCGCGCTTGAACAGCCGGCGCCCCGTGGAGGCTTCGTAGAGCACGATGCCCAGCGAATACAGGTCCGAGCGGTGATCCAGCTCCCGGTTGGTGATCTGCTCCGGGGACATGTACGCGTACTTGCCCTTCACCACCCCGGCCACCGTGCGCTCCAGGTTCACGGAGCTCTTCACGATGCCGAAGTCCGCCAGCTTCACGATGCCGTCGCGGGACACCAGCACGTTGCCCGGCGTGATGTCCCGGTGCACCAGCTTCAGCGGCGTCCCGTCCGACAGCGTCTTCGCGTGCGCGTACGTGAGCGCGTCCGACATGGCCAGGCCCACGTCCACCGTCACCCGGGGCCCCAGCGGGATGTTCGCCGCCGCCGCGTGCCGCATGATGCGATCCAACGACTGGCCCTGGATCCACTCCATCGCCAGGTAGTACTGGCCGTCGATCTTCCCGAAGTCGAAGACCTGCACGATGTTCGGGTGCGTCAAGAGCGCCGCCACCTTCGCCTCGTCCGCGAACATCCGCGCGAAGGGCTCCAGGTTCGCGTACTCCGGCAGGATGCGCTTGATGACGCACGCCTTGGAGAAGCCGTCCGGCCCGTCGATGGTCGCCAGGAACAGGTGCGCCATGCCGCCCGTGGCCAGCCGCTGCACCATGCGGTACTTCCCGAACAGGATGTCCACTCCGGGTGCGGCCGGTGGAGGTGTCACGGTATCAACCCTGTCCAAATTGTACTCCCAGGACGGAACTCGCAATTCCCGGAAGATACCGATGCCGAGACCTCCCCACAAGTTTCGCACAACGTGTCAACTTGTTTTACGGGGAATACACTTTAACAACGTGATGGATCGCTGACACACGGGGCGTCCGGCATATCCTCCGGGTCCTCCGCGCATGGCGACCCTTCCCTCCGACGCCCCGTCCCCGCTGGCCGCTCCCCGTCCGCTGTCCGCCCGGGACATCCGCACCCTCGGGCTGGCGGCGCTGGGAGGCGCGCTGGAGTTCTATGACTTCATCATCTTCGTGTTCTTCACGTCGGTGATGGGGAAGCTGTTCTTCCCTCCGGAGACGGCGGACTGGCTGCGGCAGCTGCAGACGTTCGGCCTGTTCGCGGCGGGCTACCTGGCGCGGCCTTTGGGCGGCATCGTGATGGCGCACTTCGGGGACCGGACCGGGCGCAAGCGGATGTTCACGTTGAGCGTCTTCCTGATGTCCGTGCCCACGCTGTGCATGGGCCTCTTGCCCACGTTCGCCACGGCCGGATACGCGGCGCCGCTCCTCTTGCTCACGCTGCGGCTCTTGCAGGGCGCGGCGGTGGGCGGCGAGGTACCGGGCGCGTGGGTGTTCGTCTCCGAGCACGTGCCGGAGCGCCGCGTGGGGCTGGCGTGCGGGACGCTCACCTCCGGGCTCACGCTGGGCATCCTCCTGGGTTCGCTCGTCGCCACCGCGGTCAACACCGCCTTCACGCCGGAGCAGGTGCTGGCGTACGGCTGGCGCGCGCCCTTCGTGGTGGGCGGCGTGTTCGGCTTCCTCGCCGTGTTCCTGCGCCGCTGGCTGGAGGAGACGCCCGTCTTCGAGGAGATGCGCCAGCGAAAGGCGCTGGTTCGCGAATTGCCGCTCAAGGCCGCGCTGAAGGGCCATGCGCCCGCCGTCATCGTGTCCATGTTGTTCACCTGGGTGCTCACCGCGGGCATCGTGGTGGTCATCCTGATGACGCCCACGCTGATGCAACAACTGCACGCCATCCCGCCCGCGAAGGCGCTGGCGGCCAACAGCGTGGCCACGCTCACGCTCACCGTGGGCTGCATCTGCTTCGGGTTGCTGGCGGACCGGCTGGGGCCCACGCGGGCCATGGCCGTGGGCTCTGGGATGCTGCTCGTCGCCGCGCAGCTGTTCTACCGGGGTGTGGCGGCCGCGCCGGAGCACCTGGTGCCGCTCTACGCGGGCGTGGGGTTCTGCGTGGGCGTGGCCGGCGTGGTGCCCGCGGTGATGGTGCAGGCCTTCCCCCCCGCGGTGCGCTTCTCCGGCCTGTCGTTCTCCTACAACGTGGCGTACGCGCTGTTTGGCGGCCTCACGCCGCTCGCCGTCACGCTTGCCCTCAAGGAGAGCCCGCTGGCGCCCGCGCACTACGTCTCCGCCGTCTGCGCGGTCGGGCTCGGGGTGTCGTTGCTGCTCTTCCGGGGCTTCAGCGCCCGCTCCCTGGACGAACATCCAACCCCGTCGCGCTGACGCCCGGTGGGCCGCCCGCCAGGCGGCCGGCGGTGTTGACCTGTCGGCGGCGCACGCGGGGAGCGGCGTCATGGCGCTGGCCGGCCCCGGGGCGGTCGGCTATGCCAGCAGCAAAGCGGAGGGCGCATTGGACATGCCCTGTTCTTCCCCGTGAGCCCCTTGTCCTGACGCGTGCTTCGCGAACAAGGCACGCGCATCTGGCCCTCGCATTCCGACGGATCCCGGTATGACCCGCCGAAACACTCCCCTCTTCCAGAGCGGCATCCCCAGCTTCGACGTCCTCCTGGGCGGAGGCATCCCTCCGCGCCAGTCCTTCATCGTCACCGGCACGCCGGGGTCGGGGAAGACGGTGCTGTGCAGCCAGGTGGCCTTCTCGGCCGCGGCGCGCGGCGTCCCCGTGGTGGTGGTCACCGTCACCTCGGAGCCCCACGACAAGCTGATGGAGTCGCTGTCCTCCTTCTCCTTCTTCCAGCCGGACCTGCTGGGCGAGAAGCTCTTCCTCATCAGCGCCTATTCCGCGCTCAAGCGGGGCCCCAAGGAGGCCCGGGAGCTGATCCTCCAGACGGTGCGCGAGCGCGGCGCGGCCATGCTCTTCATCGACGGGCTGCGCTCCATCCGGGACCTCTGGCAGGACGAGGCGCGGCTGCGCGAGTTCCTCTACGAGCTGGGCATCGGCCTGGCGGCCTCCAACTGCATCGGCCTGTTCACCACGGAGTACCCGCTGGGCCGGCTGATGGAGCTGCCGGAGGCCACCACGGTGGACGGCATCGTGGCGCTGTCCATCCAGCCCCAAGGCTCGCGCCGGGTGCGCCGGGTGGAGGTGGTCAAGCTGCGCGGCCGGCCCCACCTCACCGGTGAGCACACCATGCTCATGAGCGAGAGCGGCGTGGAGTTCATCCCGCGCCTGGAGGCCGTTCCCCTGCACCTGCGGGACGAGCCGCCCACGCTCAAGCGCATGGCGTTCGGGCTTCCGGAGCTGGACGCGCTGATGCACGGAGGGCTTCCGGAGCTCAGCACCACGATGCTCGCGGGGAGCATGGGCATTGGCAAGACGCTGGTGGCGCTGCACTTCGCCGCGGACGGGGCGCGCCAGGGGCAGAAGTCGCTCTTCGTCTCCTACTTCGATGCGCCGGCCATGCTCCAGGCCCGCGCCCAGCGCGTGGGGCTGGACGTGACCCCGCTGCTCAACGACGGACGGCTGACGCTGCGCTACCTGCCGCCCACGGAGGTGGAGGCGGACGAGCTCATCCGGGACCTGCTGGACCAGGTGGACGCGCTCGGCGTCAAGCGGCTGGTGCTGGACGGGCTCACGGAGCTGGAGCTGTCCATCCTGGACCCCGTGCGGCGGCGCACCTTCCTGTCGTCGCTGGCGATGCGGCTGCGCATGCGGGGGGTCACCACCGTGTTCACCCGCGAGGTGTCGAAGATCGTGGGCACGGAGCTGGACTTCAACGACGCGCCCGTCGCCAGCCTGGGAGAGAACCTGCTGCTGCTGCGCTACGTGGAGCTGCACGGCCAGATGCACCGCCTGCTGTCCGTGCTCAAGATGCGTGACAGCGAATACTCCGCGGACATGCGCGAGTTCCAGATCCAGGACACGGGCGTGAAGGTGCTCGCCCCGATGCGCTCCGCGGTGGGCCTGCTCACCGGGCAGGCCCGGCCGTTGGGGGCCAGCGTCGGAGGAGTGGGTGAATGAGCCTGGTCCTCATCGCGGAGGATGAAGAGGCACTGCTGGAGGTCTTCTCCGAGGTGGTGGAGGACCTGGGCCACCGGGTGATTCGCGCGCACAACGGCGAGGAGGCGCTGCTGCTGGCGCGCACGGAGACGCCGGACCTGGTGGTCAGCGACCACATGATGCCGCGCAGGACGGGCATGCAGCTCCTGCACGCCATGCGCGCGGAGCCCACCCTGTCGGACGTGCCCTTCCTGCTCCTGAGCGCGGCGCGTCCGCAGGGGCGTGAAGCCGCCCAGACCTTCCTCGCGAAGCCGGTGGACCTGTCCACCTTCGAGCAGGCCGTGAGCCAGGCGCTCCAGTACCGCGCGGCGGCGGCCCGCCAGGAACCGGCCCCCGCCGCGCGTGAGGCCCCCAACGCCTTGAGCCTGGCCCGCGAGGAGATGCTCAACTGGGTGGCGCACGAGCTGAAGACGCCGCTCTCCTCCGCGCGGCTCAACACCCAGCTGCTCTTGCGCAAGGTGCAGAAGCGCGGCATCGACGACGAGCGCCGCTCCGCGGAGGCCGTGCTGCGCCAGCTGGACAGGATGAACGGGCTGGTGACGTCCATCCTGGACGCCTCGCGGCTGGCGGACGGGAAGCTGGAGCTGAAGCTGCAGCCCACGGAGCTGACGCCCTTCCTCCAGGAGTTCATCCAGGAGTGGCGCGAGCTGCAACCCGACATGGACTTCTCCCTCCACGCCGTGGAGCGGGTGGAGCCGCTGATGCTGGACACGGAGCGGCTGCGCCAGGTGCTCAACAACCTGGTGTCCAACGCGGTGAAGTACAGCGGCACCTCGAAGCACGTGGAGGTGGGCGTGGCGCTCAACCCGGGCCTCGTCCTCATCCACGTGCGCGACTGGGGCGTGGGCATCCCCGCCAGCGCCCTGCCCCACGTCTTCGACCGCTTCCAGCGCGCGGACGAGGACAAAGGACGCGGCCACGGCCTGGGCCTCTTCATCGCCGCCGCGCTCGCGAAGCTGCACGGCGGCTCGCTCTCCGCGCGCTCCACCCTGGGTGAGGGCTCCACCTTCACCTTGCGCCTGCCCCGGAGGAACTGAAGCAGGACTGCACGTTTCCACCGGAACGCCAGCGAAACCCAACAGATTCGAAGTCCGTGAACACCCGGCGCTCTCGGTGAATTAGAAAGCGAGTGTGTCCACGCCTTCTTCGTCCCGCCTGTCCTCGCTGCGCGCGTTGAAGCACCGCGACTTCGCCTTCCTGTGGGGGGGCGCGGCGCTGTCCAACATCGGCACGTGGATGGAGGTGCTGGCGCTGGGCGTGTACGTGACGAAGGTCACGGGCCGGGCGGAGTGGACGGGCGGCGTGGCGGCGCTGACGTGGCTGCCGTCCATCCTGTTGTCGCCGCTGGGGGGCGCGCTGGGGGACCGGTTCGACCGGCGGCGCGCGGTGGGGCTGGGGGCGCTGGTGCAGATGCTGCTGGCGGGGACGCTGGCGGCGCTGGCCTTCACCGGCGGGCTGACGGTGCGGTGGGTGGCGGTCATCTCCTTTCTCAACGGCTGCGCGGTGACGCTGTTCATGCCCGCGTTCTCCGCGCTCATCGCCGTATCGGTGCCGAAGGAGGACCTGCACAGCGCGCTCAGCCTCAACTCGGCCCAGGCCAACCTGGGGCGCATCTGCGGCCCCGCGCTGGCGGCGCTGCTCATCGCGCACGCGGACATCGGCTATGTGTTGCTGCTCAACACGCTGTCGTTCTGCGCGGTGATGCTGTCGCTGTTGGGCGTGCGCGGGGCTCCGGCCGCCGCGAAGCCCGCGTCGCCGGAGGGGCTGTGGGCGGGCATCGCGCGAGGCTTCCAGGTGGCGCGGGCGGACGAGGCGCTGATGATGGCCATGGGTGGCACGCTGGCCATCGCGCTGTGCATCGCCCCGTTCACGGCGCTGGCGCCGGTGATGGCCATCCGGGTGTTCGGCCAGGACGCGGGCGCCACGTCCATGCTGGTGACGGCGCAGGGCGCGGGCGCGTTCCTGGCGGCGCTGAGCGCGGGCACCCTGGCGGACCGGCTGGGACGGGCGCGGCTGTTGGAGGTGAGCCTGCTGCTCATCGGCCCGGTGGCGGCGGCGTACTGGCTGGCCCCGTCGCTGGGGTTCGCGACGGTGGCGGTGCTGCTGCTGGGGTCGCTCTACATGCTGACGCTCACGGGGCTGGCCACGGTGTGCCAGACGCGGGTGTCCGGGGAACTCCAGGCGCGCATCGCCAGCCTCAACTCCATGCTGCTCTTCGTCGGCTTCACCGTGGGCGTGTGGTCGCAGGGCGCGCTCGCGGACCGGCTGGGCGTCCGGGCCGTCATGGGGGGCGCGGCGTTCGGATTCCTCCTCTTCACCGTCCTGCTGCGCACGCTGCGCTCGCGCGGCTTCGCTGCCTACGAAACCTGACGGACCCACAACGATGACGACCTCCTCGCCGGTTGCTCCGGGCAAGAAGCGCATCCCGCTGCCCCTCGTCCCCAGGACGCAGGCGCTGCCGCTGTCCTTCATGCAGCAGCGCCTGTGGTTCCTGGCGCAGATGGAGGGCACGAGCGCCACGTACAACGTCTACTTCTTCGTGCGGCTCACGGGCGCGCTGGACGCGGGCGCGCTGGAGCGGGCCCTCCAGGGAGTCGTGGACCGGCACGAAGCGCTGCGCACCACGTTCGCCGCCGTGGACGGCCAGGCGGTGCAGCGCATCGCCCCCACGCTGACGCTGACGCTGCGCAGGGAGGACCTGTCGGGCGCGGCCGACCGGGAGCAGGCCTTGCGCGAGCACGCGGAAGCGGAGGCGCGCACGCCCTTCGACCTGGCGCGCGGGCCGCTGGTGCGGGCCACGCTGGTGCGGCTGTCGCCCGACGCGCACGCCCTGCTCTTCGTCACGCACCACATCGTCTGCGACGCGGTGTCGCTGGGGTGGATGGCGAACGAGCTGAGCGCGCTCTACACCGCCACCACGCGCGACGAACCGCCCAGGCTGCCGGAGCTGCCCGCGCAGTACGCGGACTTCGCGCACTGGCAGCGCCAGACGCTCACCGGTGACTTCCTGGAGGCCGAGCGCGCGTGGTGGAAGGAGCGGCTCTCCGGAGCACCGCCCGCGCTGGAGCTGCCCACGGACCGGCCGCGTCCGCCGCGTCAGACGTCCCGAGGCGCGGTGTACCGCCTGCCCATGCCGCAGGCCCTGGCCACCGGCATCCGCGAGCTGAGCCGCAAGGCGGCCGTCACGCCGTACATGGCGCTGCTGGCGGCGTTCCAGGTGCTGCTGTCGCGCTACAGCGGGCAGGAGGACCTGGTGGTGGGCACGCCCGTGGCGGGGCGTGGACGGCGGGAGGTGGAGCGGCTCATCGGCTTCTTCGCCAACACGCTGGCGCTGAGGCTGGACACGTCCGGTGACCCGACGTTCCAGGCGCTGCTCGGCCGCGTGCGCGAGGTGTGCCTGGGCGCGTACGCGCACCCGGACATGCCCTTCGAGCAGCTGGTGGACCTGCTCGTGCCGCAGCGCGACCCCAGCCGCTCGCCGCTGTTCCAGGCGATGTTCGTGCACGTGAACTCGCCGTGGGCCGCGCTGAAGTGGCCGGGCCTCACCGTGACGGAGCTGGACTTCGAGCCCGGCGTCGCGCGCTTCGACATCACCCTCTTCCTCTACGACGACCCCAGCGGCCTGGAGGCGCGCTGGGAGTACAACGCCGACCTCTTCGACGAGGCGACCATCGCGCGCATGGCCGCGCACTACGCGCGCCTGCTGGAGGGCGCCGTCGCGAAGCCCGAGGCTCGGGTGTCCACGCTGCCGCTCTTGACCGCGCGCGAGCGGGAACGCGCGGTGACGGACTGGAACGACACCGGCGCGGACGTGCCGGTGCACCCCGGCGTGCACGCCCTCTTCGAGGCCAGCGTGCGCCGGAGCCCGGACGCCATCGCGGTGCGCTTCGGAGGGGAGAGCCTCACGTACGCGGAGCTGGACCGGCGGGCCAACCGCGTGGCCCATGCGCTGCGCCAGCGCGGCGTGACGCCGGACACGGCGGTGGGGCTGTGCGTGGACCGCTCGCTGGAGCTGGCGGTGGGCGTGCTGGGCATCCTCAAGTCGGGCGCGGCCTACTGCCCGTTGGATCCGGCCTACCCGCCGGAGCGGCTGGCGCTGATGCTGGAGACGTCGCGCGCGAAGGTGCTCGTCACGCGGCGCTCGCTGGCGTCGGGGCTGCCGGAGGGCGGCGCGGAGCGGCTGTTCCTGGAGGATGACCTCTCCACGCCGGACACGCAGCCCGCGCCCGTGGGCGGCCCGGACACGCTGGCCTACGTCATCTTCACGTCGGGCTCCACGGGCGTGCCCAAGGGCGTGGCGATGCCGCACCGCCCGCTCTTCAACCTCATCCAGTGGCAGGTGCGCCGCTCCACCGCGCCCCGGGGGCGCACGCTCCAGTTCTCCGCGCTGAGCTTCGACGTGTGCTTCCAGGAGATGCTGCCCACGTTCGCGGCGGGCGGTGAGCTGGTGCTCCTGTCCGAGGACACGCGGCGCGACGGCCGGGCCCTGCTCACGTTGATGCGCGACCAGGGCGTGGAGCGCATCTTCCTTCCGTTCGTCGCCTTGCAGCACCTGGCGGAGGTGGCGGACTCGGACGGGCTGCTGCCCACGTCGCTCAAGGAGATCAACACCGCGGGCGAGCAGCTTCGCATGACGCCCGCGCTGCGGCGGCTGCTCCACGCGCTGGACGGGTGCGTGCTGGACAACCACTACGGCCCCACGGAGACGCACGCGGCCACGGCCCACGTGCTGAAGGGCAACCCGGACGCGTGGCCGGACCTGCCGCCCATTGGCCGCACCATCACCAACGCGCGCACGTACCTGCTGGATGCCCGGTGGGAGCCGGTGCCCGTGGGCGTCGCGGGCGAGCTGTACATCGGCGGCGCGGGGCTGGCGCGCGGCTACCTGCACCGGCCGGACCTCACGGCGGAGCGCTTCATGCCGGATCCGCTGAGCCCGCATCCGGGCGCGCGGATGTACCGCACCGGTGACTTCGCGCGGTACCTGCCGGACGGCACGATGGAGTTCCTGGGACGGCGCGACGCCCAGGTGAAGATCCGCGGCTATCGCATCGAGCTGCCGGAGGTGGAGGCGGCGGTGGCGAAGCTGCCGGGCGTGAAGGACGTCGCGGTCATCGCGCGGGAGGACGCGGCGCGGGGCAAGCACCTGGTGGCGTACGTGGTGACGCAGCCCGGCGCGGACGTGGACGCGGGCGAGCTCAAGGCGGCGCTCCGCGACCGGCTGCCGGAGTACATGGTGCCCGCCGCCTTCCTGCTGCTGGACGCGTTCCCCCTCACCCCCAGCGGCAAGCTGGACCGGCGGGCCCTGCCCGCTCCGGACGACGACGCGGGCTCGGGCCCGGACTTCGTGGCCCCGCGCACGCCCCTGGAGACGGAGGTGGCGGGGGTCTTCGCCGCGCTCCTGCGCCTGCCGCGCGTGGGCGCGCATGATCACTTCTTCGAACGGGGCGGCCACTCGCTGCTGGCGACCCAGGTGACGGCGCGGCTGCGCGACCGGCTCCAGGTGGAGCTGCCCGTGCGCGCCCTGTTCGAGTTCCCCACCGTGGAGGAGCTGGCCGCGCACGTGGCTTCGCTGCGGACGAAGGCGGGCGCGGAAGAACTGCCGCTCGTGCCCCGCCCGCGCGATGAGGTTCCCCCGCTGTCGTCGGCCCAGGCGCGCCTGTGGTTCCTCACCCGGATGGATCCGGACGGCTTCTCGTACAACCTGCCCTGGTTCACGCGCTGGAGCGGGCCGCTGGATGACGGCGCGTTGGAGCGGAGCCTCCAGGCGCTCGTGCGGCGCCATGAAGCGCTGCGCACCACCTTCGAGGAGCACCACGGGCAGCCGGTGCAGCGCATCGCCCCGGAGCTGGAGGTGCCGCTGCGGCGCGAGCGCGTGTCCTCGGAGGCAGAGCTGGTGCGGCGCGCGGAGGCGGAGGTGCGCACGCCGTTCGACCTGGCCCGGGGGCCGCTCGTGCGCGCGACGCTGGTGCACGTGCGGGATGGGGAGCACGCCCTGCTCGTCACCTTCCACCACATCATCTGCGACGGCTGGTCGCTGGGCGTGGTGGAGCGTGAGCTGACGGCGCTCTACCGCGAGGCGACGGGAGGCGGTCCGGCCGCACGGATGCCCCTGTCCCTCCAGCCCGCGGACTTCGCGCGCTGGCAGCGGCAGACCTGGGTGGGCGCCGCGCTGGAGGAACGGCTCGGGTGGTGGAAGGCCCGGCTCCAGGACGCACCGGCGTTCCTCGACCTGCCCACGGACCGGCCGCGTCCAGCGGTGCAGACCTTCGAGGGTGCGCACCTGTCCCGGAAGGCCTCGCCCGCGCTGTCACGGGCCCTGGAGGCGCTGGCCCAGCAAGAAGGCGCCACCCCCTTCATGCTGCTGCTCGCGGGCTTCCACGCGCTGCTCGCGCGCTACAGCGGGCAGGACGACCTCGTCATCGGCGCGCCGCTCGCGGGCCGTGAGCGCCAGGAGCTGGAGGGACTGGTCGGCTTCTTCATCAACACCGTCCCCCTGCGCATCGCCGCGCCCAGGGACGCGAGCTTCCGCGACCTGGTGGGCCGCGTGCGCGACCTCACGCTGGAGGCCTTCGCGCACCAGGACATGCCCTTCGAGCAGCTGGTTCGCGAGCTCCAGACCGAACGCGACCCCAGCCGCGCGCCGCTGTTCCAGGTGATGTTCGTGCTCCAGAACGCCGGAGGCGCCGCGGCGAGCCCCCTGCCGGACCTGTCCGTGGCGCCGCTGGACGTCGAGACAGGGATGGCGAAGTTCGACCTCACCCTCTTCGCCCAGCCGTCCGCAGAGGGCCTGGACTTCGTCTGGGAGTACAACACCGCCCTCTTCGACGAAGCGACCGTCGCGCGCATGGCCGAGCACTACACGCGCCTGCTCGCGGCCGCCGTCGCTCAAGTGGATCAACCCGTGGCCCGGCTCCCGCTGCTCGCCGACGAGGAGCGCCAGCGGCTGCTGTACACCTGGAACGACACGCACGCGGACTACCCGCGCGAGGCGTCGCTGACCGCGCTCTTCGAGGAGCAGGCCGCACGAACGCCCCAGGCCATCGCGCTGGAGTTCGAAGGCCGCCAGCTGACGTACTCGGCGCTGGACGCACGCGCGAACCAGCTCGCGCACCACCTGCGCGCGCTGGGCGTGGACGTGGGCACGCCGGTGGGCCTGTGCACGGGCCGCTCGCTGGAGATGGTCGTGGCCACGCTGGCCATCCTCAAGGCGGGCGGGGCCTACGTCCCGTTGGATCCGGCCTACCCCACCGGGCGCCTGCTCTTCATGGCCCGCGACACGCGCCTGCCGGTGCTGCTGGCCCAGCCCGGACAGGAGGCGAAGCTCGCGGCGCTGGAGACGCGCGTGGTGCCGCTGGAGCCGTCATGGGACGCCTTCGCGAGCGAGCCCACGCAGGCGCCGCGCGTCACCGTGCCCGCGGACGCACTGGCCTACGTCATGTACACGTCCGGCAGCACCGGCCGGCCCAAGGGCGTGTGCATCCCGCACCGGGGCGTGGTGCGGCTGGTGAAGGGAGCGACGTACGCGCGCTTCGGCCCGGAGGAGGTCCTGCTCCAGCTGGCGCCCATCTCCTTCGACGCGTCGACGCTGGAGCTGTGGGGCGCGCTGCTGCATGGCTCGAAGCTCGTGGTCATGCCGCCGCAGCCGCCCTCGCTGGAGGAGCTGGCCCGGGTGCTGGAGCACCAGGGCATCACCACGCTGTTCATCACCACGGCCCTCTTCAACCAGATGGCGATGTTCCAGCCCCGTGCGCTCGCACGCATGCGGCAGGTGATGTCAGGCGGCGAGGCGATGTCGCCGCTGGCCGCCCGGCAGGTGCGCGAGGCGGGCCGGGACGTCATCAACGTCTACGGCCCCACGGAGAACACCACCTACTCCACCGCCCATCCGCTGGAGGGCACGGTGGACGACGGCCGCCCCGTGCCCATCGGCCGGCCCATCACGAATACGCAGGCCTACGTGCTGGACGCGCTGGGCGCCCCGGTGCCGGTGGGCGTCGCGGGCGAGCTGTACCTGGGCGGTGACGGGCTCGCGTGGGGCTACCTGCACCAGCCCGCGCAGACCGCGGAGCGCTTCGTGCCGAATCCGTTCAGCACGACGCCCGGCGCGCGGCTGTACCGCACGGGAGACAAGGTGCGGTGGCGGGCGGACGGCGTGCTCGACTTCCTGGGCCGGACCGACGCGCAGGTGAAGGTGCGCGGCTTCCGCATCGAGCCCGGCGAAATCGAGGCCACGCTCAAGGCATCCCCTGGCGTGGAGGACGCGGGCGTCGTCGTGCGCGAGGACACTCCCGGCGACAAGCGGCTGGTGGCCTACGTCGTCGGCGCGCGCCTGGACGTGGGGGGACTGCGTGCGTGGCTCACCGCGCGGCTGCCGGCGCACATGGTGCCCTCCGCGTTCGTGAAGCTGGAGCGGATGCCGCTGTCTCCGTCGGGGAAGGTGGACCGCAAGGCCCTGCCCGCGCCGGACACGCAGACGGGCCCGGGCTCCTACGTGGCGCCGCGTGAGGGCTGGGAGACCCTGGTGGCGGAGGTGTGGGCACCGCTGCTGGGCGTGCCCCGCGTGGGAGCGCGCGACCACTTCTTCGAGCTGGGCGGACACTCGCTCCTCGCCACGCGGGTGGTGTCGCGGCTGCGGGACATGCTCCAGCGCGACGTGCCGCTTCGTCTGCTGCTGGAGGCCCCGACGGTGGCCGGGTTCGCGCAGCGGCTGGAGGCCCTCCACAAGGGAGGCCATGGCGCGCCGGTGGCGCCCATCGTCGCGGCATCGCGGGACAAGCCGAGGCCCCTGTCCTTCGCGCAGCAGCGCCTGTGGTTCCTCGCGCGGCTGGACCCGCAGGGGAGCGCGTACAACGTCCCCTTCTTCTTCCACCTCGACGGTCCGCTGGACGTCCCGGCGCTGGAGGGCGCGCTGGATGGGCTCATCCACCGGCATGACGCCCTGAGGACCACATTCAGCGATGACGGCGGCCAGCCGGTGCAGCACGTCGTGGAGCACCGGCCGTTCACGCTCGCGCTGGAGTCCCTGGACGGGGACGCGCTGCTGCGTGCGCGCGCGGAAGCGGAGGTGAAGAAGCCCTTCGACCTGGAGCACGGCCCGCTGGTGCGCGGCACGCTGATCCGCACGGCCCCGGAGCGGCACACGCTGCTGCTCGTCATGCACCACATCGTGTGTGACTTCGGGTCCATCAACATCCTGGTGCGCGAGCTGAAGGCGCTCTACACGGCACATCAGCAGGGCGAAGCGCTGGAGCTGCCGCCCCTGCCCATCCAGTACCCGGACTTCGCCGGGTGGCAGCGCCAGGTGTTGGCCGGAGAGCCGCTGGAACTCCAGCGCACGTGGTGGAAGCAGCACCTGGAGGGCGCGCCGCCGACGCTGGAGCTGCCCACGGATCGGCCCCGGCCGCCCGTGCAGACCTACCAGGGTCTCCAGCTTCCGCGTCCCCTGCCCGCGTCGTTCCCCGGCGCCGTGCAGGCCCTGGCGCGCGACGCGGGCGTCACGCCGTTCATGCTGCTGCTCGCGGGCTTCCACGCGCTGCTCTCGCGTCACAGCGGTCAGGATGACGTCGTCATCGGTACCCCCATCGCGGGGCGCGGCCGGCGCGAGGTGGAGGACCTCATCGGCTTCTTCACCAACACGCTGGCCCTGCGCGTGAAGGCCTCGGGAGCGGAGAGCTTCCGCGCGCTCCTGGGCCGCGTGCGGGACGCCTGCCTGGGCGCCTATGCCCACCAGGACATGCCGTTCGAACAGCTCGTGGACGCGCTGGTCCCCACGCGGGACCTGAGCCGTTCCCCGCTGTTCCAGGTCATGTTCGTCTTCCAGAGCGGAGGCGCGACCTGGGAGCTGCCCGGCCTCCACATCCGCGCCCTGGACTTCGATCCGGGCATGGCGAAGTTCGACCTCACCCTCTTCGTGCGCGAGACGCCAGAGGGCTGGGGAGCGATCTGGGAGTACAACACCGCCCTCTTCGACGAGGCCACGGTGGCGCGCTTCGCGGACCACTACACGCGCCTGCTCGAAGGCGCGCTCGCGGCGCCGGACGCGGCCCTGGGCACCCTGCCCCTGCTCGCGGACGCAGAGCGGCGGCAGCTGGCGGCCTGGGCACACCAGCCGGTGTCCTTCCCCGCCGTGCCGAGCGTCCACGCGTTCTTCGAGGCCACCGCCACGCGCACGCCCGACGCCATCGCGGTGCGCTTCGGAGACGCGACGCTCACGTATGGAGAACTGGAGCGCCGCGCGAACCAGCTCGCGCACCACCTGCGCAAGCTGGGCGTGGGCCCCGACGTCCGCGTGGGCATCCACCTGCGGCGCTCGCTGGAGCTGCCCGTGGCGGTGCTGGGGACGCTCAAGGCGGGAGGCGCGTACGTGCCGCTCGACCCGGCCTATCCGCCGGAGCGGCTGGCCGCGATGCTCCAGGCCTCCGGCGCGACGGTGCTGCTCACCACGCGCGAGCTGCGCGGCGTCCTGGAGACGGGCGCGACGCAGGTGCTGGAGCTGGATGCGCGGGCGGACGCACTGGCCCGCGAGTCCGGCGCGCGGCCCGAACTCCAGGGCAACGCCCAGGCGCTCACCTACGTCATCTTCACCTCCGGCTCCACGGGGACGCCCAAGGGCATCGCGATGCACCGCGAGGCCCTGGTGAACCTGCTGCACTGGCAGCTGGGGGACTCGGTGGCGCCCGGGGCGCGCACGCTCCAGTTCTCCGCGCTGAGCTTCGACGTGTCGTTCCAGGAGCTCTTCGCGACCTGGGCCGCGGGCGGTGAGCTGGTGCTCCTCACCGAGGAGCTTCGCCGCGACCCCAGCCAGCTGCTGACCCTGCTGGAGGACGCGGGCATCGAACGGTTCTTCATGCCCTTCGTCGCGCTCCAGAACCTGGCGGAAGCCGCCGAGCGCGAAGGCCGCCATCCCCGCCGTGTGCGGGAGGTGATGGTCGCGGGCGAGCAGCTGCGCATGACGCCCGCCATCCGCCGCTTCATGAAGCGCATGGGCGCGGTGCTGCACAACCACTACGGCCCATCCGAAGCCCACGCGGTGACGTCGCTGTCGCTGAAGGGAGATCCAGACACGTGGCCGGCGCTGCCCTCCATCGGCCGGCCCTTGGGCAACGTGCCCGTGTACGTGCTGGACGCGAACCTCCAGCCCGTGCCCCGGGGCGTCACGGGCGAGCTGTACGTGGGAGGCGTGCAGGTCGGCCGTGGCTACCTGAACCAGCCCGGCCTCACCGCCGACCGCTTCATCCCGGATCCGCTCGGCGCCACGCCGGGAGGCCGGCTGTACCGCACGGGCGACTGGGCGCGGCACCTGCCGGACGGCACGCTGGAGTACCTGGGCCGGCGGGACGCGCAGCTCAAGGTGCGCGGCTTCCGCATCGAGCTGGGAGAGATTGAAGCCGCGCTCGCGCAGCACCCCTCGGTGCGTGACTGCGTCGTCGACGCTCGCGACGACGGAGGCGGCCAGAAGCAGCTGGTGGCCTGGGTGGTGAACGCGGCCGGGCAGGCGCTGGACGTCACGGCGCTGCGCGGCTTCCTCAAGGAACGGCTGCCGGACTACATGGTGCCCGCGCGCTGGGTGGCGGTGGAGAGGTTCCCGCTGACGCCCTCGGGCAAGGTGAACCGCAAGGCCCTGCCCGCGCCGGAAGGGGGCCGCGAACCGTCAGGCGCCCTGCTCGGGCCGCGCACGCCGCTGGAGCTTCAGCTCGTGCGCATCTGGGAGGAGGTGCTGGGCGTGCATCCCATTGGCGTGCGCGACAACTTCTTCGAGCTGGGTGGGCACTCGCTGCTGACGTTGCGCCTGCAGTCGGCCATCCACGCGCGGCTGGGCCGGTCCCTGCCGGTGGCGGCGCTCTTCCAGAACCCCACCGTGGAGCACCTGGCGGGCCTGCTCCGGGACGCCGCGCCCTGGACACCGTTGGTCGCGCTCCAGCAGGGACAAGAGGGCGTGCGGCCCTTCTTCTGCGTCCACGCGGTGGGTGGCAGCGTCGTGCCCTACGCGGAGCTGGCCCGGGCGCTGGGCCCGGCGCAGCCGTTCTACGGACTCCAGGCCCGGGGCCTCGACGGCGAGCAGCCGCCTTGCGACTCCATCCCGGAGATGGCGGCCTTGTACGTGCGCGCGGTGCGCGAGGTCCAACCGCACGGCCCCTACCTGCTGGGCGGCTGGTCGTTGGGCGGCGCCGTCGCGTGGGAGATGGCCCACCAGCTGCGGCGCGAGGGTGAGACGGTGGCACTGGTCGCGCTGCTCGACTCGTCCGCGAGCCTGCACTTCGGCAACCCGGACGACGTGAACGCGAAGGCGCGGCTGAGCGCGAACTTCCTGGAGGATCTGCTGCGCGCCTCGGGTCAACCGCTGCCACCGAACGAAGGGCTCTCCCCCACCCGGTGGAAGGAGGTGCTGGAGGAAGCGAGCCGGCCGCTGTTCGTCGCGGAGCAGTCACTGCACCAGCTCCGCCACGCGTTCGAGGTCCACCTGAACGCAGGCTGGGTCTACCAACCGCCACCGGCCAGCGGGCCCTTCACCGTCTTCGAAGCGGAGGGCTCACGCTGGGACCACGGCTGGGCCGCCTACGCGCCCGGCGGGCTGGACGCGCACACCGTGCCCGGGGACCACTACTCCTTCCTCAAGCCCCCGCACCTCCAGGTGCTGGCCGCGAAGCTGGGTGACGCTATCGCGAAGGCGCAGCACGCACCCGGATCCACCACCCGGTGGGGTTGATGGGTACGCCCGCCTCCGCGCCTGACGTCTCGCGCGTCACGCGGATGAGGTGGGCGGTCCGGGCCCAGTCGCTCTCGGGCCCCCACGGCTCGAAGCTCCACCGGGGGAAGGCCAGCACCCACACGCAGACGCACAGGCCCGCGGCCAGGGAGAGCCGCAACCGCGCGAGCGCCGCCACCCAGAGGAGGAGCCCCGCCGGCAGCGCGAACAGCATGTAGCGATCCTCCACGACACCCGGGTCACGGAAAGCGCCGAACGTGGGGTACTCGGCGGAGCCGGCGCGCACGTACCAGGTGAGCGGAATCAACAGGAAGACGCATGCACAGGAGGCCAGCAGCAGCGCGCGCGGACGCGCGGGCACCCGGCGAAGGCCCAGCACGAGCACCGCGACGAACCCGCACGCCACCAGAATCCGCACCGCGAGCGGCCTGCGGAAGTACGACAACGTCCCGCCATCCCCCAGCACGGGATACAGCACATAGCGGACGTTGAACGTGTTCCAGAGGTGCTCGGCCATGCGGGACAGCGGCCAGGTGGCGAAGTCCGAAGCGGGCATGCCCGACTGACGGAAGAGCACCATGTTCACCCCCGCGGGCACGGTCAGCGCCACCGCCGCCAGCGCCTCCATGACGACCTCGCGCCGGGGCCGGCCATCGCGCCACCGCATCGCCCCGCGCAGCAGGAAGACCGGCGCCAGCAGCACCGCTTCGCCGGAGCTCGACGCCGCCGCGAGCAGCACCCCGGCGTCGGCGAGCCCCAGCGGGCGCTCCAGGTCCTGGAGCGCCACCAGCATGACCCCATAGAAGAGGACGGAGTGGAGGTTGGCCAGGTTGCCCATCACCTCCCACGTGCCCGGCAGGAAACACAGCGCCACGGCGGCGAGGACGCGGACCCCGTCATGGGACACCAGCCAGCGGTAGCCGGCCCGCGCGATGAGCGCGAACACCGCCGCGTCCACGGCCAGGGTGAGCAACGCCAGCCCCAGCGCGAACGCTTCGATGGGCAGCAGCGACAGCCCCCAGGCCATCAGCCGGGGAACGACGTGCAGGTAGCCCGCGTAGGGCAGGAACGTGGCGCCAAAGCCATGCGCGAGCGCGTCCGCCAGGAACACCGTCCCGTCCTCCGCCCACAGGTGCGCCTGGGCAAGCCGGGCGTGCGACCGCAGCGCCAGCACCGCGAAGCACAGCCCCAGCGCCGTCGCATAGGGAGCACGCAGCCGCGCCCATCCCAGGTCGATGGGACGGCGGAGCAGGCGCGAGCGCGGGGAGGAGGAGTCAGCCATCGCGGCGCCCATATACCATCCACCCCGCGCCCGCCGCCGTGCGGACTACAGCGCTTCCAGCCGGAACTGCTGGCAGTCGTTGTTGGACCAGGTCCACTGCTGGAGGAGCGTGCCGTCACCGCTGCCCTGGAGGCAGCCCGTCACGTCCAGCACCTTGCCGCTGTGCCGGGCCTCCAGGCGGAAGTAGCCGTTGCCCAGGTCCACCGGCTTGAACTGCTGGTTGCTCCCGCTGCTGTAGCTCCACTGCTGGAGCTTCGCGCCGTCCGCCGTGCTCACGTCGCGCACGTCCAGCGCCTTGCCGCTGTAGCGCGACACGAAGCGGTAGTAGCCGCTGTCCGTCGCCTCCATGGACCACTGCTGGCTCGTGCCCGTGTGGCAGGCCCACTGGTGGATGCTGGCGCCGTCCGCCGTGCTGGGGCCGTTGATGTCCACGCAGCGGCCGGAGGCCTTGTTCACCAGCCGGTACGCGCCCGTGCCGCCGCCCGTGCCCTGCGCCACGGAGTAGATGGCGTTGAGCAGCGACGTGCTCCCCGACGTGTCCTGGGACAGCTCCCAGATCATCACGCCGCCGTTCTGCCTGCCCAGCTGCGTCTTCGCCTGGATGGTCGCGATGCCGTTGTAATAGACGTCCCCCACGTTGTCCTTGTAGGGCGCCTGCGAATCGCGCGCGACCAGCTCCGAGTACCCCACGTAGCTCGACGGCGAGCGCCCGTAGAACGGCACGCCCAGCACCGCCTTGGACGCCGGCAGCCCGCGCCCCTTCCAGTAGTTGAGCGACTGGACCGCCAGGTCATACGTCGAATGCGGCTGCCCGCCGTCGTAGGCCATGATGTTGAGGAAATCGACGTCGTTGAACACCGACGCCGGCACGCCGCCGCCCGTGTAGCCATTGGCCACCACCGCCGCCGTGAGCAGCTTGCCCCGGCTGTGCATCGCGGTGCCCAGCTGGTTCATCAGGAGCGCGTAGTTGTTCCCCGACGCGCCGGGGTCCGGGTACTCCCAGTCGATGTCCACGCCGTCCAGCCCGGCCGCGTTGACGAAGTTCACCACGTTGTTCACGAACGCCGTGCGCGAGGTGGCGTTGGCCGCCATCTGCTCGAAGCCACTGTCATTGCCGTCGTTCCAGCCGCCTACGGCAATGAGCACCTTCACGCCCTGCGCATGCGCCTGCGTCACCAGCGAGCGCAGCCGCGCGTCAGAGCTGCTCACCCCCGTGAGCCCACCGGACGCGGTAGGCAGCGCGAACGCGTAGTTGATGTGGGACAGCTTCGAGTACTGCAGCGTGTTCACGTCCCCCGCCCACGTCGGCAGGTAGCCCACCACGCGCGTGGACAGCACGGCCGCCTTCACCTGCCCCAGGGGCTCGACGGAGTCGGGCGCTTCCTCCGGGCCCGAGCAGCCACCCAACGATGCGAGAAACACGGCGCCCAGCGCCCACGTGCGGAACGGCGTCGAGGTACGAGACACGGCGGACTCCTGCGAAGGGGTTGTACGGGCTTGACCCGTAAAACCCACTAAGCAGTTTTATCCGAAAGACTCAACAACACCGGCCGCCACCGCCGCGATAGCGGGCCTGGAGGCGGTCGTTGAAAAACTCCGCGTAGGTCATCACCGCCCGGTCCGGATGGTGACGGCGCATGTGGGCCACGTAGGTGTCGTAGTCCGGCACGCCAATCATCGACCGGGCCGTGCGCACGGCCTGGCGCCAGCCATGCCGCAGCGCCTCGATGAACGCGCGCCTCACGGCTTCACCGGGAGGGCGGCGGCCACGTAGGGCGTCTCGTGCGAGGTGGGCACCGGTGACTTCCGGGCCTGGAGCGCGGCGCGCACGCCGAAGAGCACCGTGGCCACCACGACGATCATGAAGAACACGGTGAGGCCCGCATCCAGATAGTCATTGCGGATGATGGCCTCCATCTCCTCCACGGACTTCGCGGGGGCGATGAGGCGCCCTTCCGTCACCGCCTGCGAGAAGGCCCGTGCGTGGGCCACGAAGCTCACGCGCACGTCGCCGCCGAAGACCTTCTGGAAGCCGGCGGTGACGGTGCACAGCACCAGCCACGCGGCGGGGATGCCGGGCACCCAGACGTAGCGCTCGCGCTTCATCTTCACCAGGGCCACGCAGCCCAGCGTGAGCGCCACCGCGGCGAGCATCTGGTTGGCGATGCCGAACAGCGGCCACAGCGTGTTGATGCCGCCCAGCGGATCCACCACGCCCTGGTAGAGGAAGTAGCCCCAGGCGGCCACGCACAGCGCGGTGGCCAAGAGATTGGCGCCCCAGGACTCCGTGCGCTTGAGCGGCGCGTACACCAGGCCCGCCAGCTCTTGAATCATGAAGCGCCCCACGCGCGTGCCGGCGTCCACGGTGGTGAGGATGAAGAGCGCCTCGAAGAGGATGGCGTAGTGGTACCAGAAGGCCATCATCCCCTGCCCGGACACGAGCCCATGGAGGATCTGCGCCATGCCCACCGCCAGCGTGGGCGCGCCACCCGCGCGGGACAGGATGGTCGTCTCACCGATATCGCGCGCCGTCTGCTCCAGCACCTCCGGGGTGATGACGAAGCCCCACTGGCTGAGCGTCGCCGCCGCCTGCGTCGCGCTGGTGCCGATGAGCGCCGCGGGCGAGTTCATGGCGAAGTACACGCCCGGCTCCAGCACGGACGCGGCGATGAGCGCCATGATGGCCACGAAGGCCTCCATCAGCATGGCGCCGTAGCCCACGAGCTTCGCGTCCCCTTCCGTCGCCAGCATCTTCGGCGTGGTGCCGGACGCGATGAGCGAGTGCCACCCGGACACCGCGCCGCACGCGATGGTGATGAAGAGGAACGGGAAGAGGCTGCCGGAGAACACCGGCCCGGAGCCGTCCACGAACCGCGTCACCGCCGGCATCTTCATGTGCGGCGCCGCCAGCACGATGCCCACCGCCAGGAGCAGCACGGTGCCAATCTTGAGGAAGGTGGACAGGTAGTCGCGCGGCGCGAGCAGCAGCCACACCGGCAGCACCGCCGCGCAGAACCCGTAGCCGATGAGCAGCCACGCCAGCGTGCGGCTGTCGAAGGTGAACCAGGGGCCCCAGGTGGCGGACTCGGAGACCTGGCCGCCCAGCCAGATGCTGAGCATCAGCAGCACGAAGCCGACGATGGACACCTCCAGCACCTTGCCGGGCCGCACGTAGCGCAGGTACAGGCCCATGGCCACGGCGATGGGGATGGTCATCGCCACGGTGAAGGTGCCCCAGGGGCTGTGCGTCAGCGCCTTCACCACCACCAGGGCCAGCACCGCGAGGATGATCATCATGATCATCAGCACGCCCACCATGGCCGTCACGCCGGCCGCGGGCCCCAATTCCATGCGCACCATGTCGCCCAGCGACTTGCCGTCGCGGCGCACGGACAGGAACAGCGTCACGAAGTCCTGCACCGCGCCGGCCACCACCACGCCCGCCAGAATCCAGAGCGTGCCGGGCAGGTAGCCCATCTGCGCCGCCAGCACCGGGCCCACCAGCGGCCCCGCCCCCGCGATGGCCGCGAAGTGGTGGCCGAAGACGACCCAGCGGTCCGTGGGCACGTAATCCAGGCCGTCGTTGCGGCGCTCGGCGGGGGTCGCGCGCGAAGGGTCCACCTGGAGCGCTTTTTCGGCAATGAAACGGCCGTAGAAACGATATCCCAGCATGAACACCGAAACCGAGGCGATCACCAGCCAGATGGCGCTGATGGACTCCCCACGGTGCAGTGCCACCACGCCCAGGCAGAAGGCACCGGCCAGCGCCAGGGCCACCCACCCCAACTTCCGAGCGACTCCACCCATGATGTCTCCCATCAGCGGGCAGGCCCTCCCCACCGCGCGCGAGGTTTATAGCCCACCGCTCGCGGCGCCCCGCCCCACTCATGATGTCGTGTCGAGTGGTGGAGGAAGTTGGCGCAAGGGCGTTCTCCTCGTCCTCGCGGGCCTGCTCACCGCGTGCGCCACGCCGCACGGCACTTCGAAGGCGAGCACCCGGGACGAGGATGGGGTGTGGCGCTCGCGAGGCTACGGCTGGCTGCTGTCCGTGACGCCGGAGGGGATGCGGCTGCACCAGGAGACGGCGGCGGGGTGCTATGCGGATCCGTCCTCCACGGCGGAGCTGAAGGAGATGTTCGGGCTCCAGGAGCCGGGGCCGTCGGCGGACGTGCGGGACTTCTTCGGAGCGCCGGGAGAGACGCGCTACCGCTTCGACCGCTTGTCAGCCCTGCCCGCCGGCTGCGACACGCCGCGCACGTGGAACGCGCTGGAGCTGTTCGATGTGTTCCGGGCAACCTTCGCGGAGCACTACGCCGCCTTCCCCCAGCGGGCTCCGGACTGGCTGGCCCGGCTGGATGCGCAGCGCTCGCGGGTGACGCCGGACATGGACGGCCGCGCGCTGTTCACCCTCTTCGCGGACGCGCTGCGTTCGCTGAACGACGCGCACGTGGGGCTGATGGCGGACACGCTGACGTACGAGCCCCGCCCCACGGGGACGTTCGAGCTGCTGGAGCAGGCATCGCGGGCCATGCAGCGCCCCGTGCGGGACGTGCAGCGGGAATGGATGCGCGCGTACCGCGACGGCATCCTCCAGACGGTGCTGCGCGGAGAGGGACACCACGTTGGAAACCAGCGCGTCCTCTGGGGCTTCGCGGCGCCGCGCGTCGGCTACCTCAACCTGCTGACGATGGGCGGCTTCGTCGCCGGTGAGGAAGGCCAGACGCCCACGCTGGCCCAGGAGCTGGCCGCGCTGGAGCCGGTGCTGGACGAAGCGCTGACCGCCTTCGCGGGCGCGGACGCGGTCATCCTGGACGTGAGCAACAACCGGGGCGGCCATGACGCCGTGGCCCGCGCCGTCGCGGAGCGCTTCACGGCCCGACCCCGGCGCGCGTATTCCAAGTGGGCCACGGGCGCGAAGGACGTCCCGCCGCAGGAGTTCACCCTCCAGCCCTCGCCGCGTCCGGCCTTCCACGGGCCGGTGTACGTGGTGACGAGCGACGTCACGGTGAGCGCGGGAGAGGTCCTCACGCTCGCCCTGCGGGCACTCCCGAACGTGACCCACGTGGGCACGGCCACGCGGGGCGCGTTCTCCGACATGCTCATGAAGCCGCTGCCCAACGGGTGGACGGTGCACCTGTCCAACGAGCACTACGCCGACGCGCGGGGCCAGGACCACGAGGCCCGGGGCCTGCCGCCCCAGCGTCCCCTGGAGATCTTCAAGAGCGAGGACCTGTGGCACTCGCACGCGCAGGCCCTGCGTGCGTTGGCGGACTCACTGGTGCCCCCCAGGCCGTAGGAAGCAGGCGGCCTTCCACCGCGTGCCATTCCGTCCGGGAAGTCCTACCTCTCCTCTCGGGAGTCCATACGCCGTTCCAGAGGAGCACGCCCGATGCCGACCCGTTCCCCCACCCGCAGGAGCGTCACGCGCACGCGGCGCCTGAAGGATCCGAAGGGCGGCCCCATGGTGGATGACAAGGGAGAGCCCACGCGCCTCGCGCTCTCCGCCCGCGCCTGGGGCGAGCCGGTGCCCAAGGACAACGCGGGCGCGAAGCGGCTCGCCGCCAAGGGAACGAAGCTCCTGGAGCGCTACCACGCGGCGCAGGAGCGCGCGAAGCGCTCCTGAACCCCCCTCATCGCCTCATGGCCGGAGCGCGCGAGGGGCAGCCACCCGGGGCAGCGTGACGTAGTCCGACGGCTCGAAGTGCTCCACCCGGTGGCGGAAGGCCGTGGAGGAGCCGGGCCACAGCGCGGAGTTGCGCCCCGTGGCATCCATGTACCAGCTCCGGCATCCCCCCTGGTTCCACACCGTGCGGGACAGCCGTGCATCCAGCTCACGCACGAAGGCGTCCTGTGCGCCTGGAGCCGGCTCCACGGCGGCGGCGCCCCGGGCCTCCAGGTAGCGCAGCGCCCCCAGAACGTGCTCCACCTGCGCCTCCATCATCAACAGCACGGAGGTGTGGCCCAGGGTGGTGTGGGGCCCCTGAAGCAGGAAGAGGTTGGGGAAGCCGCTCACGGTGGTGCCCAGGAAGGCCCGGGGACTGCCCGCCCATACCTGCGCGAGCGTCCGTCCGTCCCGGCCCTGGAGGTGGTGCGCCAGGGGCATGTCCGTCGCCTGGAACCCGGTGCCGAAGACGAGCGTGTCCACCGGGTGGACGGCGCCGTCGCCGGTGACGACCGCGTCCTCAAGCACCTCGCGGATGGGCGCGGTGACGACCTCCACGTTCGGGCGCGTGAGGGCCGGCAGATAGTCGTCGGAGACGACGATGCGCTTGCACCCCATCGTGTACCGGGGCGTGAGCCGGTCGCGGAGCGCAGGGTCCTCCACCGTCTTCAGCATGTGCCGGAGCACCCATCGCTGCGCGAGCCGGAAGATCCACGGGTGCTGGAAGCCCAGGGCCAGGCTGTCGCGCAGGATGCGGAGCGCCCCACGAAGCAGCCACCGCACGCCCGGCACCCGCCGGTACAGGGCCTTTCGCAGGGCGCTGTTGGGCTTGTCCCACCGGGGCAGGACCCACGCGGGCGTGCGCTGGAAGAGGACGAGCCGGCCCACCTCCGGCTGGATGGCCGGGACGATCTGCACCGCGGATGCGCCCGTGCCCACCACCCCGACCCGGCGCCCGGCCACCGGGTAGCCCGTATCCCACCGCGCCGAGTGCATCACCTTGCCCCGGAAGCGCTCCAGCCCGGGCAGGGGTGGAATCACGGGCTCGCTCAACGTGCCCACCGCCGACACGAGCACGTCCGCGGTGAGGGTGCCGTGGGAGGTCTCCAGCACCCAGCGCCGCGCCGTCACGTCCCACGCCGCGCGGAGGACCGAGTGCCCCAGGCGCAGGAAGGGCTCGAGCTGGAAGCGCCGCACGCAGTCGCGCAGGTACTCCTGGATCTCCCAGCCCGGGGAGTAGGCGCGCGACCAGCCGGGGTTCGGCACGAAGGAGAACGAATACAGCAGCGACTGCACGTCACACGCGCAGCCGGGATAGACGTTGTCCCGCCAGACGCCCCCCACGTCCTTCGCGCGCTCCAGGACGACGAAGCCGCCGAGGCCTTCCTGCTTCAACCGGATGGCCATGCCCAGGCCGGCGAAGCCCGCGCCCACGATGGCGACGCGGACGTGTTGCTGAGGATGGGACGACACCGGGGACACCTCCTGGGGAGGCAGGCGCACGCGGGTCAGGCGCCCACCACCTCCGCGCGGGTGATGCGGTCCAACCGGAAGTGGCGCCGCTCCCCGGACGCGAGGTCCACCGCGTCCAGCCGCGTCTCGTGCCGGTCCATCACCACGGACTCGATGCGCACCTCGCGCACCGTCTCCAGGAAGTTGCTGTCCACGTAGGTGATGCGCAGCGGCTGGCGCTCGAACCACGCGCGCTCCAACGCTTCACGCACGGGCTTGCGCGTGGGCAGCGACGGCACGCCCAGGAACGTCAGCTCGCGCAGCCGCGCCAGCAATTCGCGCTGCGCGGACGTGGACAGCGCGGAGCGCACCTTGTCCAGCGCCGACTCCAGCGTCCCCGTGAAGGGCAACAGCCGCATGTCGATGGCGAAGCGGCCCAGCGCCACCACCAGCGCCGCCTCGCGAGCGGTGAAGTTCACCGGCGGCAGGCTGTAGCCCCGGTCCAGCGCGTAGCCGCCTCCCCGCCCCCGCTCCGCGCCCACCGGCAGCGCCGCGGCGCGCAATGCGTCCAGGTCCCGGTAGATGGTCCGCACCGTCACGCTGAAGCGCTCCGCCAGCACCTCCGCGGTGACGCCGGTGCGGCGGCCTCTCAGGTACTCCGCGAGGGCAAAGAGTCGCTCGGTGCGCTGCATGACGATGAATCCTGACATACCGCTGTCAGTCAGGGGCCTCAAGCTGGGGCGAAAGGCCCCCGCGATGCGAAGCCCTTCCGACAGCGCCACGTTGCTCCTGTCCGCCCACCCTTGCGAAGCCGGCCCCCGCGCGCCTATGAGCACCCGGAGCAGCGCCCTCGCGAAGCGCCCTCCGTCCCCCGAGTCCCCGCCCATGGTCCCGCCGCCCCATCCGCTGGAGGACGAGTGGTTGTGGGGATGGGACCCCACGCCGGGCATCGTGTCCGTGTGGGCGGAGCCGGACGGGCGCGCCTTCGTCTGGAAGCGGCAGCCCGGCACGCACGTGAGGCAGCGCGAGGACGCCCGGTACCGGCCCTGGGTGCTGCTCTCATCGCTCCAGGACCTGGAGCACCTGGGGGACGTGCTGCGGCCCGAAGGCCCGGCCCCCACGCCAGGCGCGGTGACGTACCGGGAATTGGAGGGCCCCGGCGCGCTGCGCTTCCTCGTCAGCGCGGACGACGGGCGCGCGCTGGCGTCCGCGGTGCTCAAGGGCGCATCGAAGCGGTTGGATCAGCGCGTGGGCCACCTGCGCGACCTGGGCCCGGCCACGGCGCTGGTGCTGCCTCCCGAGGAGCAGTACCTGGTGGCCACCGGCCGCACGTACTTCCGCGACCTCGTCTTCGACGACCTGCGCAGGCTCCAGTTCGACCTGGAGACCACCGGCCTGGACCCTTCCCGGGACCGCATCTTCCTGGTGGCGCTGAGGGACCCGGAGGGCCGCGCGGAGACGCTGGAGGTGACGGCGGACGGCGACGCGGGCGAGGCGGACCTCCTGCGCCGGCTGGTCGCGCGCATCCGGGAAGCCGACCCCGACGTGGTGGAGAACCACAACCTGCACGGCTTCGACCTGCCCTTCCTGGACCAGCGCGCGAAGCGGCTCAACGTGCCGCTGGCCCTGGGCCGCGCGGGGCTGCCGGGCCTGCGCCACCGGCCCTCCGCCCGGGGCGCCGCGCTGAACCGGGGGCCCGGAGGCCGGGACGCGGACCCCATGCGCCGCGCGCGCTACACCGTGCCCGGCCGCGAGTTCATCGACACGCTGGACGCCGTGCGCCGCTACGACTTCTCCGCGCGCGACCTGCCCGGCCACGGCCTCAAGGCGGTGGCGAAGCACCTGGGCCTGTCCGGGCCCGAGCGCGAGCTCATCCCCGGCGCGCGCATCCATGACGTCTTCCTGAAGGACCCGGAGCGCGTGCGCCGCTACGCCCGCGAGGACGTCACGGAAGCCGCGGGGCTGGCGCACCTACTGGGCGGCGCGCCGTTCGCGCTCGCGCGCATGGCCCCCCGGCGCTACGAGCGGCTGGCGGACGCGGGCCCGGCGACGGGCGTGTTGGATCCGCTATTGGTGCGCGCCTACGTGCGCTCCGGAGCGGCGCTGCCCGGGCACGAGACCGGCGACGGCACGTCCCACAGCGGCGCGGCGCTGCACCTGTTCGCCACCGGCGTCGCGCGCCACATCGTGAAGGCGGACGTGGCCAGCCTCTACCCGTCGCTGATGCGCCACTACCGCATCGGGCCCAGGCGAGACCGGCTGAACGCGCTGCTCGCGCTGGTGGACCGGCTGGTGGATCAGCGCCTGGACGCGAAGGCGAAGGCGAAGAAGGCCCCGCCCGGCTCAGCGGAGCGCCACACGCAAGAGGCGATCTCCGCGGCGATGAAGCTGCTGATCAACTCCGCCTACGGCTACCTGGGCGCGGTGGGGCTCACCCGCTTCTCGGACGTGCACGCCGCCAACGAGGTGACGCGGCGGGGGCGCGAGCTGCTGGGCCTGATGTGCCGCGAGCTGGCGGACCGGGGCGTGACGCTGCTGGAGGCGGACACGGATGGCGTCTACTTCGCGGTGCCGGAGTCCTGGACGGAGGTGGACGAGCGCCGCGTGGTGTCGGAGGTCGCGAGCCTCCTGCCCCCGCGCGTGAAGCTGGAGTTCGAGGGGCGCTACGCCGCCATGCTGTCGCACGAACCCAAGAACTACGCGCTGAAGCCCTACGACGGCCCCCTCCTGCTGCGCGGCGTGGCCTTCCGCTCCAGCCGCGCGGAGCCTTACGGAGAGGGCTTCCTGCGCCGCGCCCTCCAGCACCTGCTGGCCGGAGACGTGCGCGCCGTGCGCGACACCTACGTGGACGCGGTGATGGCGCTGAGGCGCCGCCAGGTGCCCACCTTCGAGGTCTCCGCGCAGGTGCGGCTGACCAAGTCCCCGTCGCAGTACCTGGCCACGCGCAAGCAGCGCAGGGAGCTGCCGTACGAAGCGCTGCTCACGAACGGCCGCGAGCACTGGTCCCTGGGCGAGCGCATCCGCATCTACCGAGCCACCGGCGGCCGGGCGGGCCTGCTCCCGGAAGCGGACGCCGACGACGGCGAGCCCGCCGCGCGCCCCAGCCCGGACGACGACGCGCGCGACTACGACGTCGAGTACTACGTGCGGCTGCTCAAGGACTCGTTCGCGGCCCGGCTCGCGCGAGGCCTGGCCCCGGAGGACTTCGCCACGGTGTTCGCGGACCCCGACCAGCCCTCCCTCTTCACCCCGTCCCTGGCGGACGCACGCCCCGTGCTCAATGTCGTCAGAGCGCCCCGGGGCCCGGAGTTCGGTGAGGAGCAGGAGCCGCAGGTGGTTGGAGCCCCGCCCATCTCACCGTGACTGGAACGCTGCCGTGTCCCGGTTCCTCCGGGAGTCGTGGGGAGGCTTCTGCTACGTTGCGTCAACTTCGATGGCCTTCTCGTTGATGAAGCGTCCCACGCCGCGCGCGCTGGCGGTCCCCGGCACCGTGGCCCTGCTGCTCCTGCTCCCCTGGCTCATCTACTGGAGCGCGATCATCCACCGCTACGGCCTGCGGGACGACTACGCCATCCTGCGCGAGGCGCGCGAGGAGCCGGGCAAGATTCTGCGCGTCTGCGCGTCGCAGGGCCGCCCGCTCTACGGCTGGATGCTGGAGGCGTCCGCGAAGGCGGCGGGCGGCATCGACGGGCTGATGGGGCTGCGGCTGATGGGCGTCGCGGGGCTGGGCGTGCTCGCGGCGGCGGTGTTCCTGCTGTTGCGCAAGGAGGGCTGGAGGCCGGGCTCCGCCGCGCTGCTCGCGGCCTTCCTCACGGTGACGCCGTCCGCGCAGGTCATCGCCAACTGGGGCATCTGCTGGCCGCAGGCGGTGGCGCTGATGCTGGGCCTGGGCGCGTTCGCCTTCGCCCGCCGCGCCATGGGCCCGCCGGGGACGGACGCACCCGTCCGGTGGCCGTACGCGCTGGCCGCGGTGGGGAGCATGGCCACCGCGACGCTCATCTATCAGGTGAGCGGGCTGTTCTCCGCGGTGCTGCTGGCGGCGTCGCTGGTGGTGCACCGCGACGTGTCGCTGAAGGACACCGCGCGCTGGATGCTCAAGCACCTGCTGGTGATGGGCGCGGGCCTGGCGCTCGCGTACGCCGTCACCCAGGTGCTGTTCAAGGCGGGCATCTTCCCGCCCTCGCCCCGCCTGAGCTTCGAGAAGCACTGGGTGGACAAGACCGTCTGGGCGCTCACGCACGTGTTCCCCAACGCGCTCGCGCTGTCCGCGCTCAACGAGGCGCCGGTGGGCGACATGGACGGCTACCGGGCCATGGTGGTGCTGACGCTGACGCTGCTGGGCGTGGGCGTCGCGGTGGAGGGGCGCCGCTCGGGGCTGGTGGGCGTGGGGCGCTGGCTGCTGGCGCTGGTGACGCTGTCGGGCGCGGCGTACTCGGTGAGCTTCCTCGCCGGGGAGCGGTGGCCCACCTACCGCACGCTCAACGCGCTCACCGGCGTTTGGGCCGTGTTCTTCGCCGCGTCGCTGGTGAACCTGGGCACCATCTGGCCCAGGCATGGTCCGCGCATGGCCATGGGCCTGCTCAGCGTGTTCGTGGCCTTCAGCGCGCTCCTCGCGCACGAGCAGTCCCTGGAGCTGTTCGCCCTGCCCCAGGGCCGGGAGCTGGCGGTGATGGAAGAGGGCGCGAACCTCGTCGTCCCGGACCGCAAGCCCCGCGTCTTCGTGCTCACCGCGAAGCAGTCGGACTCCACCGCGCCGTTCCACTACCTGGACGAGTTCGGCTCCGTCTCCGTGGACGCGGAGTGGGTGGCCAAGGAGATGCTCAAGGCCCTGGTGAAGGAGCGCTTCCCCCGCGAGCGCGACGTGAGCGGCCTCTACCGCTTCGCCGCCGGCCCCGTGGCCCCGGAGCCGCGCAACTACGACATCCTCATCGACATGCGCCGCCAGCACGTGAGCGCCGTAAGCCCCATCCTCCAGAAGCCCCGCTAGTGTCCCGGAAGACTGGGGAATCCCTGATGCGTGCGCTCGGCTCCCACCCGGTTTTCCGGAAAGAAGCGTTGGGCGCCGGGCTCCCGCGGCGCATCCTGAAGGTTCGCCCCCACCGGACGCGCGAATCCGGGTAATGAATCAACGGGTGAGGTCCTCCGTTCCCCTTTGCGCCACCGCGAGCCCCGGGATGACTCCGTCCCGAGGAGACGCCCGAGGAGAGGCCCGCTGATGGACGGAGCGCGTCCGGTGCGGCACGACTGGGTGTACCTGGGCGCCGGCTGGGCGGACCAGGTGCGCTCCCCGCCGGGCCCGGACGTGGTGACGCAGGTGACGGCCTGGCGCGAGCAGGGCCGGCCCTTCGCCGTCGCCCGCCAGGAGCCAGAGGACGCGGACGACACGCTGCGGCTGGGGCTCACCCTGCCCGGCCGCCGCCACCTGTCCCTGCACGTGGCCCTGTCCGCCGTGGAGCGCCACCTGCCGCCGCCCACGGTGCAGGAGGTGCGCGCCTCCGCCCCCGCCGCCTGGGGGCCCGCCCTGGATGACGTCATCGCCCTGGGCAGCGCGTTGGATTTGACGGTGGGCGTCTTCGGTTCGCTGGCCTGGCAGCACCGCTCGGGCGCGCCCTACGTGCGGCCGCTGTCGGACGTGGACCTGCTGTTCGCCCCGGCGCGCTGGTCGGACGTGGAGCGGCTGCTCTTCGGCCTGGAGGCGGTGTCCCGGCGCCACTCGGTGGTGCGCCTGGACGGCGAGGTGCTGCTGCCGGACGGCGGCGCCGTGTCCTGGCGCGAGCTCGCGCTGGAGCCCGAGCGCATCTGGGTCACCGGCCCGCGCGGCGCCAGCCCCCGCACGCTGCGGGAGCTGCGCGCGCTCTTCCCCGCCGAACCCTGAAACACCCAAGGAAGTTCGCGCTCCACGTGAATACGTGTGTCCGCCGACACGTCACGCAGGCCGCGCTCACAACCCGTTTCCACTGCCCGCTTCGAATGACTCACGAGGCTTTTCACGCTCCGCGTGACGCCCGCGCGCGTCATCTCCCTGGACAAACCCGGAAGAACATGAAGGCCGAGCCCCCCGTGCGTCTTCCCTCAGCAACAACAGAGGGTTGCAAGCGACACCGGGCAGGCGGAGGAGCAGGCTTCCGGCACCCGGCCCGCTTGGCCGGGGCGTCCAATTGTCACCCTGTGAATGGTTTGGTAAAGGTTGTCTTTGGGGGCGATTGGGGCCTCTCCGTCACGATGATGGGATTCTCCGTACAGCGTTGGGCCGCCTGGGCCCCCGGGCTCGTCAATCCTGCCTCCTGGGAAACGTGGCTCGCGACACCGCATCCGCTCCCCGCCGAAGGTACGCCCGCGCTCGCGGCGATGCCCGCGATGATGCGCCGCCGCGTGGACCGGCTGGGCCGCATCGCGCTGCAGGCGGCGTACGACGCGCACGTGGACGCGCCGGACGCGCCCGTCATCTTCGCGTCGCGTTACGGCGACCTGGGCCGTTCGGTGGAGCTGCTCACGCAGCTGGCGCGCCCGGAGCCGCTGTCGCCCACGTCGTTCAGCCTGTCGGTGCACAACGCCATTGGCGCGCTCTACTCCATCGCGCGCGGAGACACGTCCGCGTACGGCGCCATCGCCGCGGGGGAAGAGACGGTGGAGGCCGCCTTCACGGAGGCGTGTGGCCTGCTGTCGGACGGTGTCCCCCGGGTGATGGTCGTCGTCTACGACGAGCCCGTGCCCGCGCCGTGGGAACACTTCTCCCGGGATGTGGCGTTTCCTCATGCATGGGCTTGCCTCCTTTCAGCCAGCACGGGCGCGGATGCCATCCACCTGGACTGCGCGGATGCGCCTGCCACATCGCCGGAAGCAGCGGACCTCCCGGCGGACCTGCGCGCCCTGCGCTTCCTCGTCTCCGGTGCCTCGCGGTGGGAGCACGCGACGGGCGGCCGGCGCTGGCGGTGGGCACGCAATGCTTGAGAAGCTCGACCGGCCGTGGCGCATCTTCGCCACCGGGTTGTCCTTCGCCACCTTCGGGCTGGGGGGCCTGGCGCTGCGCCTCCTCTTCTTCCCGCTGCTCACGCTCTTCGTGCGCGATCCGAAGCGGCAGCAGCGGCTGGCGCGCCTGGCGGTGCACCACACGTTCCGCTTCTTCATCGGCTACATGCGCGCGCTGGGCGTGCTCCGCTACGAATTGCAGGGCGTGGAGAAGCTGGCGCGCTCCGGGCTGCTCATCCTGGCCAACCACCCGTCGCTCATCGACGTCGTGTTCCTCATCTCGCTGGTGCCCAACGCGGACTGCGTCGTCAAGGCGAGCCTGGCGAACAACCCCTTCACGCGCGGCCCCATCCGGGCGACGCGCTACCTGTGCAACGACTCCGGTCCGGGCCTCATCCAGGACTGCATCGCGTCCGTGAAGGCCGGCAACAACCTCATCATCTTCCCGGAGGGCTCGCGCACGCCGCTGGACGGGAACATGCAGCTGCAGCGCGGCGCCGCCAACATCGCGGTGCGCGGGCCGTGTGACATCACGCCCGTCATCATCCGCTGCGAGCCGCGAGGCCTCACCAAGGGCATGCCCTGGTGGAAGGTGCCGGAGCGGCCCATGCACTACGTCATTCGCGTGGAGGACGACATCCACGTGTCGGCCCAGGACGCGGAAGCCGGCGAGGCCGCGAAGGCCGCGCGCCAGCTCACCACCCGTTTGCACGACCATTTTCTAAGGGGGAGCCAGGAACATGTTGGAGCTTGAGCAGGAGATAAAGCGTCTGGTCATCGAGACGCTGAACCTCGAGGACGTGAAGCCGGACGACATCGATCCGGCCGCGCCGCTGTTCGTCGAGGGGTTGGGGCTGGACTCCATCGACGCCCTGGAGCTCGGCCTCGCGCTGCAGAAGTCCTATGGCGTCGTGCTGGCGAGCGACTCCAAGGAGAACCGCCGCCACTTCGCCAGCGTTCGGGCGCTCGCGGATTTCGTCAGCAGCCACCGCACCAAGTCCTGACAGCGCCGTCCAAAAAACAAAGCGAGGAAACCCCATGACCAAGCACGAGCTGTTCGAGCGCCTGAGCGCCATCCTCCAGGAAACCTTCGACATCGAGCCCTCCCGCATCATCCCGGAGGCGCGGCTGCACGACGACCTCGACATCGACAGCATTGACGCCATCGACCTGCTGGTGCGCTTGAAGCCCATCGCCGGCCAGCGCGTTCCGCCGGAAGTGTTCCGCTCCGTGCGCACGCTGCAGGACGTGGTGGACGCGCTGTACGGCCTGCTCGGCAGCGACTCCGCCGCGGCGTGAAGCGTCTGCGTCCGGTGCTGTTGGGGCTCTTGAGCCTCGCCTACCCGCCGCTCGTCTATCTGGGGCTGGGCCACTTCGAGCCCCGCTGGATGGCGTTGCCCCTGGCGGCCATGGCGGTGGTGCGCGCGGTGGCCACGCGGGAGAAGATGTGGCTCGCGGCCGCGGTGGGCGCGCTGGTGCTCGCGGGCTCCAGCATGCTGGGCAACAACGCCCTGCCCCTGAAGCTCTATCCGGTGCTGGTGAACGGAGTGCTCCTCGCTGTCTTCGCCACCAGCCTGGCCTATCCGCCCAGCGTGATTGAGCGGCTGGCGCGGCTTCGGGAGAAGGACCTGCCGCCGTCGGGCGTGGCCTACACGCGCAAGGTGACGCAGGTGTGGTGCGGTTTCTTCGTCCTCAACGGCGCGCTCGCGCTCACCACGGCGCTCTTCGCGAGCGACGCGGCCTGGGCGCTCTACAATGGCCTCATTGCCTACGGCCTCATGGGCCTGCTCTTCGCCGGCGAATGGGTGGTGCGGCAGCGGGTGCGCGCACGGCACGCCCATGGCTGAGCCGCTCGCGCTCGAAACCCTCCTCGTCCACGGCCGTCCCGCCGGGCACCCCGTGGCCCGAGGCGAGGACGGCGTGCGGGACGCCGGTGCGTTCCGCGCCCGGGTCGCCCGCTGGCGCGCGGCCTTCACCGCGCACGGAGGCCAGCGCTTCGCCCTCTTCACCGAGGACACCTTCGACTTCGCCACCGCGCTCTTCGGCGCCTGGCACGCGGGCGCGTGCGTCTACCTGCCCGCGGACGCGCGCCCCGCCACGCTGGACGCGCTGAAGGCCCATGTCGACGGCTTCGCGGGCCGGGCCCCGCAAGGCCAGACGCCGCTCGCGCCCGCGGGGAACGAGGACGTCGCCCCCGCCGCGCTCCAGGCGCTCTCACCGGACCTCGCCGCGCTGGTCGTCTACACGTCCGGCTCCAGCGGCGAGCCCACCGCCATCCCCAAGCGCCTGTCGCAGCTGTCCAGCGAGGTGGCCACGCTGGGCCGCCTGTTCGACGCGGACGTGGGCGACGTGCCGGTGCTGGCCACCGTGTCGCACCAGCACATCTACGGCCTGCTGTTCCGGGTGCTCTGGCCGCTGACGTCGGGCCGCCCCTTCGACACGCACGTCCTGCCCTATCCGGAGGACATCCTGGCCTCGCTCCAGACGGGCCCCGGCCTGCTGGTGGCGAGCCCCGCGCACCTGAAGCGCCTGCCCTCGACGCTGGACTGGGCGGCCGCGCGCGGGAACCTGCGCGGGCTGTTCTCCTCCGGCGGGCCGCTCACCCCCGAAGCGCTCCAGGCCTGCCGGGACCTGCTGGGCCGGGCGCCGGTGGAGGTGTACGGCAGCTCGGAGACGGGCGGCGTCGCGTGGCGCCGGCGCGACACGGACGACGGCGCCTCCTGGCGCACGATGCCGGGCGTGGAGGTGCGCGCGGAGGAGGACGCGCTCTGGGTCCGCTCGCCCCACCTGGCGCTGCCCCCGGGCGAGTGGTTCACCACGGAGGACCGCGCGCGGCCCGTGCCCGGCGGCTTCGAGTTGCTGGGGCGCCGCGACCGGCTGCTCAAGCTGGAGGAGAAGCGCGTGTCGCTCTCCGCCATGGAGCGCGCGCTCGTGGCCAGTGGCCTCCTGCGTGAAGCCCGGGTGCTGCCCCTCACCGAAGGGCACCGCGTGATCCTGGCGGTGGTGGGGGTGCCCTCCGCGGACGGCTGGCAGCTCCAGGAGTCGGGCGGCAGGCGGTCCCTGGGTCAGGCGCTGCGCGAGAAGCTGGCCCCGCATTTCGAGTCCAGTGCCTTGCCGCGCCGGTTCCGGTATCTGGAGGCCATGCCGGTGAACTCGCAGGGCAAATCCACCGAGGCGGCGCTCGCCGCGCTCTTCGATCCGAAGCGTCCCCCGTTCCGCGTGCTGGAGCGCTCCGGCGAACGCGCGCTGCTGGCGGTGGACGTCCCCGCCAACTCGCCGTACTTCGACGGGCACTTCCCGGGCTCGCCCATCCTGCCCGGCGTGGTGCAGCTGGACTGGGCGCTGATGCTGGGCCGCGAGCACTTCGCGCTGCCGCCGGACTTCCAGCGTATCGAGACGCTGAAGTTCCAGCAGGTCATCCCGCCCGGCGCGCAGCTGACGCTGGAGCTCACCTGGGCGAAGGAGTCCGGGCGGCTGGGGTTCAAGTTGACGTCGGCCGCGGGCTCGCACGCCAGCGGCCGCATCGTGTTGGGCGGAGGGGCAGGATGAAGGTCTGCGCGGTGATTCCGGTCTACAACCACGGCGAGGCCGTGGGCGCGGTGGTGAAGGCCGTCCGGGGCCACGGGCTGCCCTGCGTGCTGGTGGATGACGGCAGCGAGCCCGGCTGCGCGGCGGTGCTGGACGGCCTGGCGCGCGAGGACAGCGAGCACGTGGAGGTGGTCCGCCTGCCCCAGAACGAGGGCAAGGGCGGCGCGATGATGGCGGGCCTGCGCGCGGCCCTCTCCCGGGGCTACAGCCACGCGCTTCAAATCGACGCGGACGGCCAGCACAACGCGGGCGACATCCCCCGCTTCCTCGCGCTGGCGAAGGCGCAGCCGGACATGCTGGTGTGCGGCACGCCCGTCTACGACGAGTCCGTGCCCAAGGGCCGGCTGTACGGCCGCTATGCCACGCACATCTGGGTGTGGATCAACACGCTGTCGTTCGCCATCCGCGATTCCATGTGCGGCTTCCGCGTGTATCCGCTGCAGCCCACCGTGGCGCTCATCGACTCGGTGAGGATTGGCAAGCGGATGGACTTCGACGTGGAGGTGCTGGTGCGCCTGTTCTGGCGCGGCATGCGCATCCTCAACCAGCCCACCCAGGTGCGCTACCCCACCGACGGCATCTCCCACTTCGACGTGCTCTGGGACAACGTGCGCATCTCCGGCATGCACGCCCGGCTCTTCTTCGGGATGCTGGGCCGGCTGCCCGTGCTCCTCTGGCGGAAGGTGGCCAGATGAAGTCCCGCCATTGGGCGGAGATGGGGGAGACCACCTTCGTCGCGGGCATCTGGATCCTCTACTGGATCCACCGTCTGCTGGGCCGCTGGCCCTTCCGCCTCTGCCTCTACCCGGTGGTGCTGGTGAACTGGCTGAGGCGGCCCGCGCTGCGTCAGGCGTCCGGCCAGTACCTGGAGCGGGTGCAGGCCGCCACCGGGGCCCTGGGACATGCGCCCCGCCGGCGCGACAGCGTGCGGCACGTGCTGATGTTCGCGGAGACCATGCTGGACAAGCTGCTCGCGGTGAGCGGGCGCTACCGCTTCGAGCGCGTCCGCACAGAAGGCCGCGAGGAGTTCTACCAGGTGGCCACGTCCGGCCGGGGCGGCGTCATCGTCACCGCGCACATGGGCTGCCTGGAGCTGTGCCGCACCATGGCGGAGCGCCGGGGCGAGGTGAAGCTCAACATCCTGGTGCACACGCTGCACGCGGAGCAGTTCAACCGCCTGCTCAAGCGGCTCAACCCGGAGAACGACTTCCGGCTGATGGAAGTCACCGACATGGGCCCGGCCACCGCCGTCGCGCTGAACGAGCGCGTGGAGGCCGGCGAGTTCGTGGTCATCGCGGGCGACCGCATCCCGGTGAATTCCGCGCAGACCGTGCGCGTCGACTTCCTCGGGCACCCGGCGCCATTTCCGGTGGGCCCCTACGTGCTGGCGGCGCTGCTCAAGTGCCCGCTCTACCTGCTGGGCTGCATCCATGAAGGCGACGGCTACACCATCCACTTCGAGCGCCTCTTCGAGCGCGTCGTGCTGCCCCGGGGCAAGCGCGAGCAGGCGCTCACCGACTGTGCCCGGCACTACGCGGGCCGGGTGACGGCGCTCCTGCAGCGCGCCCCCTACGACTGGTTCAACTTCTTTCCCTTCTGGGATCAGGTGCATGTCTCCGCGAAGCCCCCAACTCTCTGACACTCCGGTCCGCTTCGACGGCACCCGGCTGACGCTCGAGGACGTGGCCGCCCTGTCGCGGCGCGAGCGCCCCGCGGAGCTGGGCACGGCCCCGGCCTTCCGCCAGCGCATCGCCAAGGGCGCCGCGTTCCTGGACCGCCTTTTGGCGGAGGACGGCGTCATCTACGGCGTCACCACCGGCTACGGTGACTCCGTGACGGTGTCCATCCCGCCCGCGCTCGTGGCGGAGCTGCCGCACCACCTCTACACGTACCACGGCATCGGCGCGGGCCGGTTCCTCACGCCCGAGGAGACGCGCGCGGTGCTGGCCACGCGGCTGGCGTCCCTGTCGCAGGGCTTCTCCGGCGTGGGCATTCCGCTGCTCACCCAGCTGGAGCTGCTGCTCAAGCACGACGTGCTGCCCCTGATTCCCGCGGAAGGGTCCGTGGGCGCGTCCGGAGACCTGACGCCGCTCTCCTACGTGGCGGCGGTGCTCTGCGGCGAGCGCGACGTCTGGTACCGGGGCGAGCGCAGGCCCGCGGCGCAGGTGCTCCAGTCGCTGGGCATCGCGCCGCTCAAGCTGCGCCCGAAGGAGGGCCTGGCCATCATGAACGGCACCGCCGTGATGACGGCCCTGGCGTGCCTGGCGTGGGAGCGCGCGGAGTACCTGTCGCGGCTCGCCACGCGGCTGACCGCCTTCAACGTGCTGGCGAGCGCCGGCAACGCGCACCACTTCGACGAGACGCTCTTCGCGGCGAAGCCTCACGCGGGCCAGCAGCGCGTGGCGGCCCGGCTGCGCGCGGACCTGGTCACGGACCGGCCTCCGCGCAACGAGCAGCGGCTCCAGGACCGGTACTCGCTGCGCTGCGCGCCGCACGTCATCGGCGTGCTGGAGGACGCGCTGCCGTACTTCCGCACGCTCATCGAGAACGAGCTGAACAGCGCCAATGACAACCCGCTCATCGACCCGGATGGCGAGCGGGTGCTGCACGGCGGCCACTTCTACGGCGGCCACATCGCCTTCGCCATGGACGGGCTGAAGACCGCGGTGGCCAACGTGGCGGACCTGCTGGACCGGCAGCTGGCGCTGCTGGTGGACCCGCGCTTCAACCACGGGCTGCCCGCGAACCTGTCCGCGTCCACCGGCGCCCGCGCGGCCATCAACCACGGCCTCAAGGCAGCGCAGATCAGCGTCTCCGCGTGGACCGCGGAAGCGCTGAAGCAGACCATGCCCGCGTCCGTCTTCTCCCGCTCCACCGAGTGCCACAACCAGGACAAGGTGAGCATGGGCACCATCGCCGCGCGCGACTGCCTGCGCGTGCTGGAGCTGACGGAGCAGGTGGCCGCGGCCATGCTCATCGCCGCGCGCCAGGGCGTCACCCTGCGCCAGCGGCTGGACGCGGACGCGAAGCCGGGCCCCGCGCTGGCCGCGATGCAGGCGGATCTGGAAGCGCGCATCCCCTTGCTGGTGGAGGACCGGGCGCTGGACGTCGAGCTGCAGGGCCTGCTCACCGCCATCCGCCGCCAGGAGTGGAGGCTTCATGAAGCCTGACCTGAGCTGCGAGCTGCTGATTGACCCGGCGTTCCACGATCTCGACATGATGGAGATCGTCTGGCACGGCCACTACGTGAAGTACCTGGAGCTGGCGCGCGCCGTCATCCTGCGCAAGCACGACTACGACTGGCCGCAGATGCGCGAGTCCGGCTACGGCTGGCCCGTGGTGGAGATGAAGCTCAAGTACGTCTCCCCCATCCGGTACAAGCAGCGCATCATCGTGCGCGCCGAAATCACCGAGTGGGAGAACCGGCTGCGCTTCGACTACCTGCTGCGCGACGCGGACACCGGCCGCAAGGTGAACCAGGCCCACACCATCCAGGTCGCCGTGTCGTTGAAGACGGGTGAGATGGAATACGTCTGCCCGGAAGTCCTCTGGCAGAAGCTGGGAGTGAGGCCGGAATGAAGCCCTTCCTCGTGTTGACCTTCGCGCTCGTGTCCCTGAGCGCCCACGCCGCGGACCTGGTGAAGGACGTGCGCGCACGGCTGGTGGACGCGCCGCTGGTGCGCGGCCGGTTCGAACAGAAGAAGTCCGTGGCGGGCTTCAAGAAGCCGCTCGTGTCCAAGGGGGACTTCCTCCTCGCCCGCGACCAGGGCGTGCTGTGGAACACGCGCACGCCGTTCGCGTCCACGCTGACACTCACGCGCAAGTCGCTGAGCGCGCAGCAGGCCACCGGCGGCGCGGCCTACCACCTGGACTCCACCAAGGAGCCCGCGCTGGCGGCGGTGAACGAGCTGCTCTTCGCGCTCCTGTCCGGCGACGTCGCGGCGCTCCAGAAGCGCTTCAAGGTGGAGGGTGAGCTCGTCGGCGACAAGGGCTGGAAGCTGGAGCTGACGCCCACGGACGCGGGGCTCGCGCGCGTCTTCAAGCACATCCACCTGGAGGGCGACGGCTACGTGCGCCAGGTGCAGCTGGACGAGTCGCGCGGCGACAGCAGCGTCATCACCTTCGAGCAGCTGGCCCAGACGCCTCCCCCCGACGCGACGGAAGCAGAGCGCCTTGGCAAATAAGCTGGCCATCCTCTGGGCCCTGGTGGTGCTCGCGGTGGGCGTGCACCAGGTGCGATTCTGGCGTTCGGCGAGCCTGGACACGGACGTGCTCGCGCTCCTGCCGGAGGACGAGCAGGCGCCCGAGGTGGACGCCGCCACGCGCAAGCTCGCGGACGACGCGGGCCGGCAGCTGGTGCTGCTGGTGGGCGCCAACGACTGGCCGTCCGCGCAGAAGGCCGCGGACGAGGCCACGCGCGTGCTGTCGGAGGCCTCCGGCCTGCTGGAGCCGGCGGTGGTGGACACCTCCACGCTGGACCAGGCGGTGGAGTTCTACCGTCCCTACAGAGACCGGCTGCTCACGCCCGCGCAGCGCCAGTGGCTGGCGAAGGCGACGCCGGACGAGCTGGGCGGCACGGCGCTGATGAAGCTGTACCAGCCCGCGGGCGCGCAGCTGACGGACTGGAACGCGGATCCGCTGGGCCTGTGGCAGGACTGGTGGCAGGCCCGCGCGGCGGAGACGTCCGCCCGCCCCCGCGACGGACGCATGTGGCTGTCCGGCGAGGGGCGCGAGTGGGTGCTCCTGATGTGGAAGAGCAAGGTGTCCGCCTTCGCGCTGGGGGACGGCTCGCGCGTCACCGCCGCGGTGGAGCGGGCGCGCTCGACGGTGGAGGCAGCGGTGCCCGGAGGCCGGCTCGTCGCCGCGGGCGTGCCGCTGTACGCGGAGGCCGCCGCCGCTCAGGCCAGCTGGGAGATGTCCACCATCGGCTTCGGGTCGCTGGCGGCGGTGCTCGTCTTGGTATGGCTCACCTTCCGGTCGCTGCGGCCCATCCTCCTCGTGGGCGTGTCGCTCACGCTGGGCTGCGCGGTGGCGCTGACGGTCACCGCGCTCGTGTTCGACCGGGTGCACCTGCTCACGCTCGTCTTCGGCTCCAGCCTGGTGGGCGTGGCGGAGGACTACGGCTTCCACTACTTCGCCGCGCGCCAGGGCAAGGCCCCGTCGGAGCGCGGCCCGGTGATGCGCGCGCTCTTGCCCGGCATGGTGCTGGCGCTCGTCACCAGCGTGGTGGCGTACCTGGCGCTGGGTGTCGCCCCCTTCCCGGGCCTGCGGCAGATGGCCGTCTTCTCCGCCGCCGGCCTCACCGCCGCGTTCCTCACCGTCGTGTGCTGGTTCCCGTCGCTGGACACGGGCGCCCTGCCCATCACGTCCTTCTCCGAGCGCTTCTCCGCGTCCATCACGCGCTGGCCGCGCATCACGTCCACGCCGCTCTGGTGGGGGACGGGCGCGGTCCTCGCGGTGCTCGTGGCCGTGGGCCTCTGGAAGCTGGAGCCCCGGGACGACCTGCGCCAATTGCAGGGCGCGCCCCCGAACCTCATCGCGGATCAACGCGAACTGGGGCGCCTGCTGGGCCTGCCCAGCCCCGCGCAGTTCTTCCTGGTGCAGGGGGACAGCGACGAACAGGTGCTCGCGCGCGAGGCCGTGCTGAAGACGAAGCTGGACGCGCTGGTGGCCCAGAAGGTCTTCGCGGGCTACCGCGCCGTGTCCGACTGGCTCCCATCCGAAGCGCAGCAGCGCGAGGACGCGGCCCTGAGCGCCCGCGCGGAAGGCCTGGCCGTCGCCGCCGTCAGCGAGTCCACGGGTGAGGCCCCCACGCGCGCCGCCTTCTCCCAGGAGCCGCTCACGCTCCAGCACTTCCTCTCCGGTCCCGCCGCGGCGGCCATCCGGCAGCAGTGGCTGGGGACGCTGGGCAAGGCGCAGTACAGCGTCCTCATGCTGCGCGGCCTCAACGACCCCAAGGTGCTGCCGCGCCTGGAAGAGGTGGCGCAGGGCCTGGAGGGCGTCCGCTGGGTGGACAAGACGGCCGAGATTTCAGGCCTGCTCAGCCGCTACCGCCGCATCATGGGCGGCCTCATCGTCGCGGGCTACCTCGCGGTGCTGCTCACGCTGGTGGCCCGCTTCGGGCGCCAGGCGTGGCGCGCGTGGGTGCCGTCCGTGCTGGGCACGCTCCTGACGCTCGCCATCTTCGGATGGGCGGGCGCGCCGCTGCAGCTGTTCACCGTGCTCGGGCTGGTGCTGCTGCTGGGCATGGGCGTGGACTACGGCATCTTCCTCCTGGAGCACCCCGGTGACGGCTCCGCGTGGCTCGCGGTGGCGCTGGCCGGTGTGAGCACGCTCCTGTCCTTCGGGCTGCTGGGCCTTTCCGCCACGCCCGCGCTGCGGTCGTTCGGCCTCGCCATGCTGCTGGGCGAGGTCACCATCTGGATCCTCACCCCTTGTTTCCGTCTACCACCCGGGAAAGCCACACATTGAAAACTGAAACTGCGGACATCCTCATCATTGGCGCGGGCCCCGCGGGCTCCGTCGCGGCCGGTCTCCTTCGCAAGCAGGGGCGTGACGTCCTCGTGCTGGAGCGCGAGCAGTTCCCGCGCTTCTCCATTGGCGAGAGCCTCCTGCCGCAGAGCATGGAGTACATCCAGGAAGCGGGCTTCCTCCAGGACGTGGTGGAGGCGGGCTTCCAGTTCAAGAACGGCGCGGCCTTCGAGCGCGCCGGCAGGTACACGGACTTCGACTTCCGCGACAAGTTCAGCCCCGGCTGGGGCACCACCTACCAGGTGGAGCGCGGCACCTTCGACCACGTGCTGGCCAAGGCCGCGGAGAAGAAGGGCGCCACCGTCCGCTTCCGCCACGAGGTGCTGTCCGTGGACTTCTCCGGCGAGCAGCCGGAGGTGACGGTCCGCTCCCCCGAAGGCGAGACGTACCTCGTGAAGGCGCGCTTCGTCCTGGACGCGAGCGGCTTTGGCCGCGTGCTGCCCCGCATGCTCAACCTGGAGACCCCGTCCAACTTCCCCGTGCGCGGCGCCATCTTCACGCACGTGCAGGACAACATTCCGGTGGGCACCTTCGACCGGAACAAGATCCGCGTGACGACGCACCCGGAGCACGTGGACGTCTGGTACTGGACCATCCCCTTCTCCAACGGCCGCTGCTCGCTGGGCGTGGTCGCGAAGAAGGAATTCCTGGACCAGTACACCGGCACGGACACGGAGCGGCTGCAGGCCATCGTGAAGGAGGCCCCGTCGCTGCGGAACCTGCTGAAGGACGCCGTCTGGAGCATGCCCGCGCGCAAGCTCACCGGCTACGCGGCCAACGTGAAGTCGCTGTGGGGGCCGGGCTTCGCGCTGCTGGGCAACGCGGGTGAGTTCCTGGACCCGGTGTTCTCCTCGGGCGTCACCATCGCCTTCAAGTCCGCGAGCCTCGCCTCGGCCTGTATCGCCCGCGCGTTCGCGGGGGAGAAGGTGGACTGGGAGAACGAGTACGCGAAGCCGCTCAAGGCGGGCGTGGACACGTTCCGCACCTTCGTGGAGTCCTGGTACGAGGGCGGCTTCCAGGACATCATCTTCCACCCGAACCCGTCGGAAGACGTGCGCCGGATGATCTCCGCCATCCTCGCGGGCTACGCGTGGGACAAGAACAACCCCTACGTCTCGGACAGCAAGCGGCGCCTGACCGTCCTCGAGGGACTGTGCAAGCCCGCCGCCTGATCCCCGCCCTGTTCGTCGCGGGCCTCGTGGCCTGTACCTCCACGCCCCGGCCCCGGCCCGCCCCTCCCGGCGAGCCGTTGCCGGAGCTGCGCCTGGCTCCCGCCGCTCTCGGGGCGTCCGTGAGCCTGGCGCAGCAGCTGGTGTTCGCGCACGAGCAGGACCCGGGCGGCCCCCGCTCCCTGGAGGCCCTCCTGGAGGTGGACCCGGCCCAGCTGCGGCTGGCGGGGCTGGCCCTGGGGCAGCGCATCCTCACGCTGCGCTGGGACGGCAGCAGACTGGACGAGGAGCGCGACCCCCGCCTACCCGCCCAGTTCAACTCCGCCCTGGTGCTGCGGGACGTGCAGCTCGTCTACTGGCCGGCCGACGCCGTGCGCGCTGCCCTGCCCGCCGGGTGGACGCTGGAGGACGGCCCGGCGCAGCGGACCCTGTCGAAGAACGGCAGGGAATGGGTGACGGTGCGCTACGATGGCTCGCCGCGCTGGGAAGGGCGCACGCAGCTGACGAACCACTCCGAGCACTACCAGCTCACCATCGAATCGCGCTCGGCCGAGTGACACCCCATGTCTCCTCCTGTCTTCCTCAACCAGCTGGGCCTTGTCTGCGCGTTGGGCTCCGGGAAGCAGGAGGTGGCCCGGGCCCTGTTCGCGGACACCGTCTCCGGCGTCGCCTCCCATGACGGGTTCGCGGACCGGCCGCTGCACGTGGGGCTCGTCACCTCTCCGCTCGCGGCCCAGGACGCCCTGCCCCCTTCGCAGCACAGCCGCAACAACGCGCTGCTGCTCACCGCGCTGGCGCAGATCCGTCCGGAGGTGGACGCCGCCCTCGCCCGCTTCGGCCCCGCGCGCGTGGCGGTGGTGCTGGGCACCAGCACCTCCGGCATCGGCGAGAGCGAGAAGGCCATGGCCAGCCACCTGGCCACGGGCGAGCTGCCCGCGCGCTTCCACCTGCACCAGCAGGAGCTGGGCTCTCCAGCGCTGGCGCTGGCGCACGTGGTGGGCGCAAAAGGCCCCGCCTACGTCATCTCCACCGCGTGCTCCTCCAGCGCCAAGGCCCTGGCCAGCGCGGCGCGGATGCTGCGCGCGGGCAGCGTGGACGCGGTGCTGACGGGCGGCGTGGACTCCCTGTGCCGCTTCACCGTCGCGGGCTTCCGCGCGCTGGACTCCGTGAGCGAGGAGCGCTGCAACCCGATGAGCGCCCACCGCCACGGCATCAACATCGGCGAGGCCGCCGCGCTCTTCCTGATGACCCGCGAGCCGGGGCCGGTGCGCCTGTCCGGCTGGGGCGAGTCCTCCGACGCGCACCACATCTCCGCGCCGGAGCCCCACGGCAAGGGCGCCATGGCCGCCATCCAGGAGGCCCTGAAGCGCGCGGGCCTTGCACCGGAGCAGGTGGACTACGTGAACCTGCACGGCACCGCCACGGTGCAGAACGACGCCATGGAGACGCGCGCGGTGCACGCGCTCCTGGGGCCGGGCGTGAAGGCCAGCTCCACCAAGCCGCTCACCGGCCACACGCTGGGCGCCGCGGGCGCGCTGGAGGCGGCGTTTGCGTACCTCACGCTGGTGGACAACCCGGAGGGCCACCTGCCCGGACACTTCTGGGACGGGGCCGTGGACGACTCGCTGCCGGCGCTGTCGCTGGTGAAGCCGGGAGAGTCGCTGGGGCGCCCGGTGAAGAGCGTGCTGAGTAATTCCTTCGCCTTCGGGGGCAGCAACGCCGCCCTCGTGCTGGAGCGCGCATGATGCGCATCGTGATTGATCAGCCCATTGAAGAGCTGGTGCCCCACGAGGGGCGCATGCGGCTGCTCGACCGCGCCCTGGAGGGCGACGCGGACTCGCTGCTCGCGGAGGTCACCGTGCGCGAGGACAGCCTCTTCTGCTCCGACGGCGCCGTGGGCGGCTGGGTGGGCATCGAGTACATGGCGCAGGCCGTGGCCGCGTGGGCCGGGTGGCACTCGCGCAAGCGCGGCGGCACGCCCCGGGTGGGCTTCCTGCTGGGCACCCGCCGCTACGAGTGCAGCCGCCCCGTCTTCAAGACGGGCGAGACCCTGCGTATCGAGGTCCAACGCCAGTTCTCCGCGGACAACGGGCTGGGCCAGTTCGACTGCACGCTCAGCATCGGGACGGAGAAGGTCGCCACGGCGGCGCTGACGGTCTACGAGCCGCAACCGGGGCAGGACCTGGGAAGGGGCAACACAGATGGGTGACAAGACGGTGCTGGTGACGGGCTCCAGCCGGGGCATCGGCCGCGCCATCGCGCTGCGCCTGGCCCGCGACGGCTACGACGTGGTGGTGCACTGCAAGAGCAAGCGCGAGGAGGCCGAGGCCGTGGCCGCCCAGGTGCGCGAGGCCGGCCGCGAGTCGCGCGTGCTCCAGTTCGACGTGTCGGACCGAGCTGCCACGCAAGCCGCGCTGCTCGCCGACGTGGAGGCCCACGGCTGCTACTACGGCGTGGTGTGCAACGCGGGCATCGCTCGCGACAACGCGTTCCCCGCCATGACGGCCGAGGAGTGGGACGGCGTCATCCACACCAACCTGGACGCCTTCTACAACGTGCTCAACCCGCTCACGATGCCCATGGTGCGCCGCAAGAAGCCGGGCCGCATCGTCACGCTGTCGTCCGTGTCCGGGCTCATGGGCAACCGGGGCCAGGTGAACTACAGCGCGGCCAAGGCGGGCATCATCGGCGCGACGAAGGCGCTGGCGGTGGAGCTGGCCAAGCGCAACATCACCGTCAACTGCGTGGCGCCGGGCCTCATCGACACGGAGATGGTGCCTCCGGAGGTGCTGGAGGAGGCGCTGAAGATCATTCCCGCCCGCCGGATGGGCAGACCCGAGGAGGTCGCCGCCGCGGTGAGCTTCCTCATGGCGGAAGACGCGGGCTACATCACGCGGCAGGTGATTTCGGTGAACGGGGGGATGATCGGATGAAGCGCGTAGTGGTCACCGGAGTCGGTGCGCTGAGCCCGCTGGGTCACGACTGGAAGACGGTCGAGGCGCGGCTGCGTGCTCGCCAGAACGCCGTCCAGGTCATGGAGCCCTGGAAGGAATACGAAGGTCTGAACACGCGGCTGGGCGCGCCCGCCCTGCCGTTTGAATTGCCGCCGTCCGCGTACTCGCGCAAGACGACGCGCACCATGGGCCGCGTGGCGCTGATGGCGACGCGGGCCAGCGAGCTGGCGCTCCAGGACGCGGGCCTGCTGGGTGACCCGCTGGTGAAGGGCGGGAAGATGGGCATCGCCTATGGCTCCTCCGCGGGGACGCCGGAGAACATGGGCGACTTCGGGAAGATGATCACCCACAAGACGACGGAGGGCATCACCGCGACGACGTACCTGCGGATGATGTCCCATACGGCGGCGGTGAACATCGGCGTCTTCTTCGGCATCACCGGGCGCATCATCACCACCTCCAGCGCGTGCACGTCCGGCAGCCAGGGCATCGGCTACGCGTATGAGGCCATCAAGCTGGGCCGCCAGGTGGCGATGCTCGCGGGCGGCGCGGAGGAGCTGGACGCCACGGGCGCGGCGGTGTTCGACACGCTGTTCGCCACCAGCACGAAGCACAACGAGGCGCCGCACCAGTCCCCCCGCCCCTTCCACGCCCAGCGTGACGGGCTGGTGCTGGGTGAGGGCGCGTGCACGCTGGTGCTGGAGGAGCTGGAGCACGCGAAGGCGCGCGGCGCGACCATCCACGCGGAGCTGCTGGGCTACGGCACCAACAGCGACGGGCGGCACGTCACGCAGCCCAACGCGGACACCATGGCGGAGGCCATGAAGCTGGCGCTGGAGGACGCGGGCGTGCCGGCCTCCGCCATCCCCTACGTCAACGCGCACGGCACGGCGACGGACACGGGCGACGTGGCGGAGAGCGCGGCGACGAAGGCCGTCTTCGGGGAGAAGGTCGCCATCTCCAGCCTCAAGAGCTACATGGGCCACACGCTGGGGGCCTGCGGCGCGCTGGAGGCGTGGATGACCCTCCAGATGATGCGCTCGGACTGGTTCGCGCCCACGCTGCACCTGACGGCGGACTCCGTGGATCCCAAGTGCGCGCCCCTGGACTATGTCATGGGCGAGGGACGTGCTTTGCAGACGGACCTGGTGATGACCAACAACTTCGCCTTCGGCGGCATCAACACGTCGTTGATCTTCCGCCGCTGGCCTTGATGCCTGGAGACCCCGCCATGAAGAAAGCCCTCCTGTTGCTGGCACTGACGGCCGCGAGCCCCGCCCTGGCGCGCGACACCGTGACCAAGGTGAAGCTCGCGGACGTGCTGGCGCTGCCCGAGGCCAAGGAGAAGCTGGACGGCTCCGTGAAGTTCTACCTGGAAGGCGCCAAGACGCCCAACGTGCTGAAGACGCTGGGCAGCGACACCACGAACAAGAAGACCAACGGCGTGGGCAAGTCCGACGACTACGCCTGCAAGTGGGCCGCCCTCTCCGCGCTCATCGCCCTGCAGGACGGCGCGAAGAAGAACGGCGCCAACGCGGTGGTCCACATCGTGAGCTACTACAAGAAGGTGGAGTCCAAGAGCGCCACCGAGATCGAGTGCCACGCCGGCAGCTTCGTCACCGGCGTCGCGCTCAAGGGCGACTACGCCACGATCGCCAAGTAGTCCCGAGAGGCGGCCCGCGCGGCGGAACGCTACCGCCGCGCCGGCACCTCGATGCGGCAGACGCTCTCCGGAGCCAGGCTCCGCGAGCGCATCCAGGCCTCCAGTTCCTGGTCGATGCGCGCCGCCGCCTCCGCGTTGAAGCGGCGGTTGTCCTGGAGCTTCCAGCCCTGCGGGTAGTTGCCCGAGTAGCCATTCACCGTGGGCACGCCGTGCTCGCCGGACGCCCAGACGGCGTCCAGGTGATACTTCCACTCCTGCGCCTCCCCGGACGTCGGCGCGTAGAAGAAGGTCGCGCAGCCCGGTGCGATGCGCGCGGCCACCGCCTCCACGTCCGCGCGGGCCTCGTGCCTGTCATAGACGGGGCCGGTGAGCCCCTGCTCCAGCAGGCACAGCGCGCCCAGGCCCACCGCCAGCGCCGCGCGCCCCGAGTCCCACTGCCGCTGGAGGTACAGGGCCAGCCCCACGCCCGCGGGCACCAGCAGCCACAGGCCAATGCGGGACAGGGCCCGGATGGCCGCCGCGCCGGGCACGCCGTGGAAGACGAGCCACCAGGGCGTGAAGCCGCCGGTGTAGCGCGACGCGAGCAGCAAGGTGGCCACCGCCAGGACGAGCAGCAGCCGCACCGAGGTCCGCGAGCGCGCCTGCCACAGGCCGATGCCCGCCAGCACGGGCGTGACGAAGCCGAAGCCCAGCCGGTGCTCCCACGGCACCGGCATGCGCTGGAAATGGGAGAAGCCGTTGGTCCACCCGTACAGCCAGCTGTCCTGGCCCACGAAGAACCAGCTCCAGAAGCGCGGCACCATGGGAGACACGTCCCCGAAGCTGCGCAGGCCCACCGTGCCAATGGCCTGACGCGAGTGCAGGACCAGCGGCGCGAGCACCACCAGCCCTACGATGCCGAAGCCCACGAGCGCCGGGAGGTGGCGGCGCAGCGCCGTCAGCAGCGGGCCGCGCGTGTCCCGGACGGCGAGCCCGGCGATGAACGCCAGGAGCAGGAAGAAGAAGAGGAACCAGCCCCAGTAGAAGCCCGCGTAGAGCTGGGCCACGAACGCGCCCACGAGCAGCGCGGACCAGGCGATGCCCCGGCGCCGGTCCGTCTCCGGCCGCGTCAGCGCGATGACCGCGCCCATGGCGACGAGCGCGAAGAACTGTCCTTCCAGCTGCGGGTGGTTGAGCTGGTTGATGCGCGGAGCACCGGCCGTGAAGAGCACCGCGCCCACGACGGCAGGAAACACGCGCAGGCCGAAGCCCCGGCGCAGGAGCCACACCGCCGCGGCGTAGTTGAGCGCGGCCATGGTGAGCGCCCACGCCTGCCAGGACAGGTCCGCGCCCAGGCCCAGGACGCGCCACATCCAGTAGAACGGCGCCACGCCCAGGAGCACGTCGGAGTACGCGGCGACGTTGGGCTCGGGGTGGAACATCGGCGGGTCCCAGAAGCGCGCGTGCGCCGGGTCTCCGGACACGAAGCGCCAGCCGTGCTCCAGGATGTAGTGGTTGAAGCGCACGTCGCCCTCGTCGCCCTGCACCAGTCGCAGCCCGGACAGGAGGGCGGGATGGTGCGACAGCAACAGGGCCAGCACGCCACCGGCGAGGATGAGCAGGACGGCGCGGGTGCGTTCCGAGACGGCGGTTCCCATGAGCGCCGGGAGCGTTAACACACCGGGCACGTTCGCTGGAACGACGGAGGGCGTCTGGAGAGCACGCCCTCCGTCACGGCCGCGAGGGGCGCTTCAGCGGATGGGCAGGTCCAGCCAGGACGGCGCGCCCAGCGACAGCGTGGCGCCGGTGGTGTTCGCGTCCAGGTAGAGCGGGTCCTCCGTGTCCACGACGAGCGCCAGCCGGTGCAGCACGGGCACGTCATAGGCCGTGGCGGGGAACGCCAGGTCCAGGTCCAGCGGCACGCCCGGCGTGGCGCCCTTCCAGCTGAGCGGCACGTGGGTGATGAGGCCGCCGTAGTCGCCGAGCAGGTCGTACAGGTACGCGACGACCGTGCCCGATGAGGTGGAGGGCGTGACGCGCAGACGGAGCGTGGCCGAGCCACGGATGGAGATGCCGCTCAGGGTGGTGGACGACGTCCAGACGCCCGCGTTGAGGCGGTTGACGCCCGGCAGCCAGACGATGGGCGGGATGCCCGTCAACGCCTGGAGCCCGTTGGTCAGGAGCGCCACGCCGGCGTCGGCGTTGGTGTCGAAGCCGGACCAGACGGTCCGCGAAGCACTCGAGGCCGGCGTGCCGCCCAGGGTGCCGGTGCCGTCCAGGAGGCGGATGGCGCCCAGGCCGTAGCGCTGCGTCCCGGTGGAGACCTGGGCCCACGACGCATAGCCCTCCGTGTCGCCGTCATGGGTGCGCAGCACGACGGGCGCCTCGCGGGAGATGCCGGTGTCCACGCCCGCGACGTACTGGTCCATCCAGCGCGTCACGCTGGTCCAGACGCCGTTGGGCAGCCCCAGCAGGCCCGTGGCCTCCACGACGGCGTGATCACCCGGGGCGAACTCCAGGCGCTTGGGGCCGGCGAGCTGGCCGTAGAACGACACGAGCTGGTTGGGCGGGAAGAGGCTGTCGCCGTAGGCATTGGCCATCAGGATGGCGGGCCTGTTGGCGTTGATGCGCTGGATGTACGTAGCGGCCGAGCGCACGCGGCCCCAGGCCTTGATGGACTCGATGTTCCGGTTGGCGAAGTAGTCGTTGATGGTGGTGGTCAATTCAGGGCTGGGCCGGCCCAGCAGGGTCGCGGCGAGGTTCAACAGCGCCACGGCCTGCGGACGGCGCGTCTCGCCACCGAACAGCGACGCCACCAGGTCCGACCAGCCGGAGAGCGCCGCCACCGCCTTCACGCGCGAGTCGAAGCCGGAGGTGATGAGGGCGATGCCCGCGCCATACGAGACACCCGCGAGCCCGATGCGCGAGGGATTCGCCGTGGTGTTGGCGAGCATCCAGTCCAGGACGCGCGAGGTGTCCGCGATGTCCACCGGCCCGGCCGTGTCGATGCCGCCGCCGGAAGCCCAGAAGCCGCGCGGCGTGTACGAGAGCGCCACGTACCCCTTCTCCGCCAGAACCTTCGCCTGGGCCAGGTACTCCAGATCGTTGAGTCCCCAGCTGGAGATGAACACCACGGCCGGATGCGGCCCGGGCGTGGTGGGTGCGATGTAGTTGGCCTTGAGGACGGTGCCGTCGCTGCCGGGGATGTCCACGAACCGGAAGCCCGTGGTCGGGACCGCGAAGCTCGTGAGCGGCAGCAGCAGCAACAGCAGGACCACTGGCAAACGCTTCGTCATGGAGACACCTGGGGGGCGGCGGGGAAGATTGACGTGCCGCCAATATGCGAGGCGCTGATTTTCGAGTCAATACACAGACGCGGAAAGCCAGGATTCCAAATCAAACACAATGTTCGTCATCCCGGCGCGACGTTCATTGGAGAGCGCTTCGACGATCCGCGTGACGGACTCGGGGGCTTTCCTGGCGCACAGTCCCGCCATGCGAAGGCTCAACGCACTCACGCTCACCAGCGTCCTGCTCGTCAGCAGCGCGGTGTTCGCCTGTGAAACATGCCGGCCCGCCGTGGAGGCCGGCATCTTCAACGAACACTTCTGGGGCCGGCTGGCCATCACCCTGCTGCCCTTCGGGGTCATCCTCGCTGTCGTTACTCCGCTGCACTTCCTGGGGCGTGAGCGATGAACCGGGGACCGCTGCTCTCCGCGGGCGTGATGCTGGGCGTGGGCCTGGGCGGCTTCGTGGATGGCATCCTGCTGCACCAGCTGCTGCAATGGCACAACATGCTCTCCAGCCACCTGCCGCCGGACACGCTGGTGAACGCCAAGGTGAACATGTTCTGGGATGGCCTCTTCCATGCCTTCACCTGGCTCATGACCTTCAGCGGCCTGGTGCTGCTCTGGCGCGCGGGCCTGAGGACGGACGTGCCGTGGTCCTCGCGCACCTTCGCCGGGTGCCTGCTGGGAGGCTGGGGCCTCTTCAACGTCGTCGAAGGCCTCATCGACCATCAGCTGCTCGGCGTGCACCACGTGCGCACCGGCCCGTCCCAGGTCGCCTGGGACGTGGGGTTCCTCTTCTTCGGCCTGGCCCTGCTGCTCGCGGGCGGAGCGTTGATCCGCGCGGGCCGTGGGGACGTCACGCCCCGGGGCGGCACCGTCAGGGCTTGAGGCCGGCGGGACACCGCGCCGCGCCATTGTCCCGGGGTCCCAACCCGGGACTTCGAGTGCGCGTGGCGTCCAGAACGCAATGGCTGGGATGAAACCGCCGTTTGCGCTGTTGGCGACACGCCCGCGTGCGCCAGAGTGCGCCACCCGTCACGGGCACATCCAGGAGCCTCCATGTCGTTCCGTTCCAGACCGAAGTTTGGCGCCGCGCGCATGACGCTCGGCGTCTGCGCTTCCGCGTTCATCACCGCGTGCGCCTCCACCGCGCCCGCGGAGAAGTCCCCGCCGCAGGCCCAGGCCTCCGCCACGCCGGCCCCTGCC
>NZ_RAWM01000110.1 GCF_003668875.1 Corallococcus interemptor
GCCGGGGCCGGGGTGTTGGCAAACGCGGCGGAGGCGGCGAACAGGGCGGCGACGATGACGGTCTTCATGGATGGCTCCGGGGACGACACGCCGACGCGGGATTGCATCGGTTGTTGCCATGACCCTTGAGCACCCGCCGTGCCAGTGGCTGTTTCAAGCAACTTCGCGGGGTTCTCCGGGTGGGAGCGGATCCGCCATGGGGAGAATCTCCTCAGTTGCGATTGCAACAATGGGTGCAAGCTCCCCAGGCAGGCGCACGTTGCTTTGACGGCAACCACGCTCTTCTGCAAGCTGCACCGCAACCTTCCGTTCCGAGCGCTACGCGCCGGCACATGAAGCGAGCACGGAGCCCGGGTGTCCTCGTCGTGCATGTCGCGCGGCCAGGTTGCCGGGAGAGATGGCGTATGCGGCACCTGCTGGTGGCATGGAGTGTGGCGTGGCTGGGAGTGGGATGCGCCGCGACCATTCCGCCCGAGCGCCTCCAGGCACAGGTGACGGAGACGGAGCGCTGGCAGCGCGAGTACCAGGCCGAGCGCGAGCGCACCGAAGCGCTCGCGGCGAAGCTGGCCGCGGTGGAGTCCGCGCTGGAGGAACTGGCGCAGGAGCGCGCGGAAGCGGAACAGGCGCGCGCGGAGGCGGAGCAGGCGCGCGCGACCGCGACGGAGGAGCTGGCGCGGCTGGAGGCGGAGCGCCACACGTTGGAGGAGCACAACGCGCAGCTGCTGGCGCGGCAGCGCGAGCTGGCGGCGCTGCACGAGGAGCTGTCGGACGTCTGGTACGAGTCCGCGTTGGAGCGCGCGCGCCGTCGCACCCAGCCGCCCTTGCCGGGTGCTTCCGCCAAGGAAGCCAACGCGCCGGTGCCGTGAGTTTCCCGAGGGCGCCCTGAGTGGGACGCCTTCTCATTCATGTCGTGATGACCCAAGGAGCGTGCCCGTGGCGATGAACTCGCGCACCCCCATCCGTGGCTACCGCGCGGGATTCTTCTTCGTGGTGATGCTCCTGTCGGGCGTCACCGGCTTCATGCTCTGGACGGAGGTGCGCACCGGCCATCAGGTGGACGCGCTGGTGCTGGAGGCCCTGGAGCGCGCGAGCCTCATCGGCCGCATCCGCGTGGACGTGATGTCGCTGGAGTCCGCCATCGAGGCGCACGTGCGCTCCAGCGGCGACGCCGAGCGCAAGGAAGCCGACGCGGTGATGGAGGACATCCTCAACAGCATCCGCCAGTCCTCGGAGGCGTACATGCGCCACCTGCCGCCCGGGGAGAAGGAGGTCTGGCTGCGCTTCAACGGCGCGTGCCAGGGACTGGCGGATCAGGTGCGCGCGGCGGCGGTGTTCTCACGCCAGCGCGACGCGGAGCGCGCCCGGCGCCACCTGGTGGAGAGCATCCGTCCCCTGGCCGCGGAGGTGGACCAGCTGGCGGGAAAGCTGGCCACGGAGAACGCGTCCGACGCGCGCGTGCTGGTGGGAAGGCTGGGCACGCTGCGGGTGCGCAACACGGCCCTGGGCGCGGTCACCACGCTGTTGGCCATCCTGCTGTCCATGGTGGTGGGCTGGCACATCATCTCCCTGCTCAAGCGCCAGGACGCCACCATCCAGGGGCAGCTGGAGGAGCTGGGGCGGCACAACCAGGAGCTGGATGCGTTCACCCGCCGCGTGGCGCACGACCTGATGGGCCCGCTGTCTCCGCTCAAGGGCTACCTGACGCTCATCCGGCGCTCCGGCGCGGTGAAGGACCCGGGCGCGCTGGAGATGATTTCGCAGTGCGAATCCAGCGCGGTGCGCATGGGCGAGCTGATTGAAGCGCTCCTGCGCTTCTGCCGCGCGGGCACCCGGGGCGACGGGACGATGGGGGAGCTGGACACGGCGGTGAGCACGCTGCTCCTGGAGGTGAGCCAGACAGCCACGGCGCTGGGCGTGTCGCTGGAGCGCGAGCTGGAGCCGGGCGTGCTGGTGGACTGCCCGGCGCAGCTGCTCCAGGTGGTGGCGCGCAACCTCCTGTCCAACGCGGTGAAGTACACGGCGGGGCGGCCGGATCCGCGCGTGAAGGTGCGGGTGGCGACGGAGGGCGCGGACGCGGTGGTGGAGGTGACGGACAACGGGCTGGGGATGAGCGCGGCGACGCAGGCGTCGCTGTTCCAGCCGTTCTTCCGGGCCGCGGAGGTGCGGGGCATTCCGGGCCACGGCCTGGGGCTGGCCACCACCCGGCGCGTGGTGGAGGCGCACGGCGGCACGCTCACGGTGCATTCAGAAGAGGGCAAGGGCACGCGGATCCGCGTGCGCTTCGCACGAGTGGCGCGCACTCCGGCGCCGCTTGTGGTGGAGTCCGGGGCGCAGCGCGACGCCCCCTCCATCCGCAAGGCCTCATGAGCACAGCCCGAATCCTCGTCGTCGATGATGATCCTCATGCGCGGGACCTGCTGCAGCGCCTCTTGGGCGTGCTGGGCCCGGTGACGCAGGCGCCGGACCCCAAGGGCGCGGCGGAGCGGATGGGCGAGCAGTCCTTCGACCTGGTGCTCACGGACATGGCCATGCCCGACCCGGGCGACGGTCTGAAGGTGCTCCAGTTCGTGCGCTCGAACCTGCCGGACACGCCCGTGATTGTCGTGACGGCGTTCGGCAACATCGAGGGCGCGCTGGACAGCATCCAGCAGGGCGCCTTCGACTACCTGTCCAAGCCGTTCGACGTGGACGCCATCATGCGCGTGGCGAAGCGCGCGCTGGAGCAGAAGCGGCTGGTGGAGGAGAACCGCACGCTGCGCAAGCAGGTGGAGCGCACGTCGCTGGTGGGCCGCAGCCAGGCGCTGCTGGAGGTCTACAAGCAGGTGGCCCGCGCGGCGACCAGCAACGTGCCCGTGCTGATTACGGGTGAGACGGGCACGGGCAAGGAGATGGTGGCGCGGGCGCTGCATAAGCGCTCGGCGCGTTCGTCCGGGGCGTTCATCCCGGTGGACTGCGGCGCCATCACCGAGTCGCTGATGGAGAGCGAGCTGTTCGGCCACGCGAAGGGCAGCTTCACGGGGGCGTCCGGCGCGCGGCGGGGCCTGTTTGAAGAGGCCAACGGCGGCACGCTGTTCCTGGATGAGATTGGCGACGTGGGGATGAAGGTCCAGTCTCAGCTCCTGCGCGTGCTTCAGGAGGGAGAAATCCGGCGCGTGGGCGAGAGCGTCCCGGTGAAGGTGGACGTGCGGGTGCTGGCGGCGACGAACAAGGACCTGAAGGCGCGGGTGGCGGAGGGGCTGTTCCGCGAGGACCTGCTGTACCGGCTGGACGTGGTGCACCTGCACCTGCCGCCGTTGCGCGAGCGGCGCGAGGACATCCCGGCGCTGGTGGAGCACTTCGCGGCGCTGCACGCGCGGGGCGGGGTGAGGCCGGTGGTGACGGCGGACGCGATGGCGCGGCTCACGGTGTACGACTGGCCGGGCAACGTGCGGCAGCTGGAGAACGTGATGGCGCGGGCGCTCGCGCTGAACGTGACGGGCGTGCTGGGGCCGCCGGACTTCCCGGAGCCCATCGGTGACGCGCCCAAGCGGCTGATTGGGCTCGCGGGGGATCTGCCCAGCCTCGCGGAGCTGTCCAGGCGCTACGCGGCGCACGTGCTCCAGCACGTGGGCGGCAACAAGAGCGAGGCCGCGCGCCTGTTGGGCGTGGACCGCAAGACGCTCTACAAGCTCCTGGAGACGCCGGAGGCACCGGAAGGGATTCCACCCGCGGAGGGGCGGAGCTGATCCGCTTTCCGCCGTTCGCGGCAATCGCCGTTCGGAGCGCAAGCCCTGCCCACCCACGCGCTTGCTCGCGCAGGAGATCGCACCTGGGCCGACGTTGAGGATGTCAGCGGGGACCCGTAGCGTTGCGGCCTGTATGCGCCGCCGCTGGTTCCCCCTCGGACTCCCCCTGATCCTCTTCGCGTGCGCTCCGGTGGAGCCTCCCCTTCCCGTCGTCCCGGTGGACGCGGGCACCGTGGCGGCACAAGCGCCCATACCCGAGGCCGTGCCTGGGGAGTCCGCGGAGGCGCTGCGCTCCGCATGGCAGGCCACCGCGCCCGAACTGTCCGATGACGGAGGCGTCACGCACGCCACCGCGTCGGCACTGCTCGGAGGGGTGGAGGAGTCCGAGGACGCGGGCAGTGCGCTCTCCCTGTCGCTGTCCCAATCCGTCTCCATCGGCTCGAACTCCGAAGCCCTGCCCGGCGAAGAGGAGCCGCAGGTCATCACCGAGTCCGAAGTCCCCGTGCTGGAACTGGGCCCGGACGGTGAGCCGTTGATCGACGCGGACGACGACGCCATCGCGCAGGCGCTGGACGGAGGCAGCGCCGTAGGCTCCGACGATGACGAGGACGCCGTCGCCGAAGCACCGTCCATGGAACTCGACGCGGGCATGGAGCCCTACGCCATCCCGTACGCACCGGACGCGGGCTCCCTGCGCGTGCGCCGCTCCATCACGGTGCGCTCCGAGCCCCGGCAGGACTCGCCGTCACTGGGCACCATCGCCCAGGACATGCGCGTGAAGTGGCAGGGCGCGATGCGCGGACCGGACTGCGACACCTGGGTGCAACTGCAACCGCGTGGCTGGGTCTGCGAGCGCTACCTGGAGCAGAACTTCCGCGAGCCCCGCGTCCGTCCGCTGCCCCGCGTGGAAGAGGGTGCGCTCACTCCGGGCATCTATGCCCGCGTCGTGGGCCACCGCGTGCGCGCCTATCCGAGCCTCGCGCTCGCCCGGAAGCGGAAGCAGGGCGTGTTGCTCAAGGGCTCTGTCACCGTGAAGCTCCTGGGCCAGGTGAAGGTCGGCCGTCGCACCTTCTGGCGCACCTCCGACGGCCAGTACTTCGAAGCGCGCGTGCTGCGCGAGCACCGCCCCTCCGACTTCAGCGGCCTGGACGCGGAGGCGCTCGCGTCGCTGCCCATGCCCTTCGCCTGGGCCCAGTCCCGCGCCGCGCCCCGCACGGACGTGGTGGTGCGCAAGGCCCCGGACGCGAAGGCTCGGCGCGAGACCGTGCTCCCGCCGCGCACGCTCGTCTCCGTGCGCGAGCTGTCCCCCGACGGCCAGTGGGTCCGCATCGCGGAAGACCACTGGGTGGCGCGAGACGACCTGCACGTCGCGTGGCCGCTGGCGTCGCCGTCCATCGTGGAGCCCGGCGCGCGCTGGCTGGACGTGGACCTGGAGGCCCAGACGCTCATTGCCTACGAGGGCGACCGCCCCGTCTACGCCACGCTCATCTCGTCCGGCAAACCCGGCACCGACACACCGGAAGGCCTCTTCCGCATCTGGGTGAAGTTCGCGGAGGCCGACATGACGGGCACCATGGGCAAGGCCAGCTACCGCGTGGCCACCGTGCCGTGGACGATGTTCTTCGAGGGCGACTTCGCCCTGCACACCGCCTACTGGCACGACCGCTTCGGCGAACCCGTGAGCCACGGCTGCATCAACCTGGCCCCCAAGGACGCACGCGCCCTCTACGGGTGGACCACGCCCGACGTGCCCACCGGCTGGTCCATGGTCCACGCGATGCCGGACGACCCCGGCACCTGGGTGCGCATCCGCGGCCAGGCCCACGAGCCGCCGAAGAAGCGCCGCAAGGGCGCCCCCGTTGTCGCCGCCGTGGGCGACCTCTAGCCGGCGGTTGACGGGCTACATGTACAAGGCGCGGCTGAGGCGGACCCCATACTCCGCATCGGGGTTCGTGGTGCCGTCCCCGACCCGTTCCACGACAGCCGCCACCATCAGGTCGCGGCGCTTGGGCAGGCGCGCCGCCTCGGCAGCCGCCAGCGCCGCCGGCAGCTGCTCGCGGGTGAGGTCCGTGCAGTAGCACGGCGCGCCAGGCTGCTGCCGCCACGACTCCGCGAGCGTGCCCGCGTCGAATGCGTCGAATCCGGTGTCCTCGACGAGCGCCATGCCCACCTTGCGATCCGCGTCCCGGTCCGCCGCCACGGAGAGCGCGATGCGCCCCGGGCTCCCCGGTGCCATGCCCTTCGTCGCGAAAGACGCGGAGCCAATGGAGTTCCACGCCTTGACGATCGGCCGGCCCAGCAGCTCGGCCACCCACAGGCTTTCGACCTGTCCGGCCTCGATGGCGGCAATCTTGCTGTCACGGGCGGGGTAGTAGTTCGACGTGTCGATGACGACCGTCCTGGCGGGAACGCTGGCGATGAGCGGCGCGATCCCGGGGAGGCGGTTCAGGGGAATCGACAGGATGACGACGTCCACGTCGGCCACCGCTTCCGCGGCCGTGACCGCGCGTGCGCCGGAGGCCAGCGCATCGGCCTCGATCGTCTCCGGGCCGCGCGAGTTGGCCACCTTCACGTCATGTCCGGCCGCACCCAGCTTGCGCGCCAGGGTCTTCCCGATGTGTCCAACGCCGACGATGCCAATCTTCATGATGGAGTCTCCTGCTGCGGGTTGAGGGTTTCACTCGTCTGCCGGGTGCGCGAGCGCTTCGAGCGTGCGACGAAGGTCGTCCAGCCCCCGGTCGGTCAGCCGGCATGCCGTCTTGATCTTCCCTGGGATGCCCCGGACCTTGGGTTCGAGGGCGCGTCCCCGGGGTGTCAGGTCCACCAGCACCCGGCGTTCGTCGGCCGGGTCGCGCTTCCGCGTGACGAACCCCCCCACCTCCAGCCGCTTGACCAGCGGCGTGATGGTGCCCGTGTCCATGTCCAGGCGGGCGCCGAGCTCGCCGACGGGGAGGGGCGCACCCTCCAGCAGCGCGAGGACCACGAGGTACTGGGGGAACGTCAGGCCCAAGGGCTCAAGGAACGGCTTGTGCAACCGCACCATCCGGTTGGCCGCCCCATAGAGGGCGAAAGACAGCTGCGTGCCGACGCTTTTCGGTTCCAAGGCCCAATTATCTCGTTCGCTATTATCTAGCGCACGAGATAATGGGGGAGGCTTCGCGGATCAACTGCTTCCGGGCAGTCAGGGGGAGGCCGGGTCCGCGCTCTAGCCGCCCAGCACGGACACCGTGACGCGGCGGCGGTGCGGCGACGTGCGGTGCTCCCAGACGTAGACGCCCTGCCACGTGCCCAGGTCCGCCTCGCCGGCCTTCACCGGGATGCTCAGGGACAGCTGCGTCAGCACCGTGCGCACGTGCGCCGGCATGTCGTCTGGCCCCTCCGCGTCGTGCTGGAACAGCGGGTCCCCGTCCTTCACCAGCCGGGAGAAGAACGCCTCCAGGTCGCGCTGGACGACCGGGTCCGCGTTCTCTCCGATGATCAGCGACGCGCTGGTGTGGTGCAGGAACACCGTGCACAGGCCCTCCCGGATGCCCGTGCCCTTCACCGCCTTCCGCACCTCAGCGGTGATGTCCACCAGGCCCCGGCCCCGCGTGGACACCGTCAGCTCCTTCGCCTGATACACGCGGAAAGCCCTCCGTCGGTCAGCGCCCGTCCAGCCGCTTCACCAGGAACGCCGCCAGCTGCTCCAGCTCCTCGGTGACAATGGTGTGCCCGCCGTCGAATGGCAGGAACTCCACCGGCAGCCCCGCGCCCGTCAGCAGGTCGCGCAGGCGCTCGCCCTCCTGGTAGGGCAACACCGGATCCTGCCGGCCGTGGCCCTGGAACACCGGCAGCGACGTCCGCGCACGGACCTTGGGCTCCCACTCCTTGCCGGCGACCATGGCCCCGGACATCAGGCACAGGCCGGCGGGGCACTCCTCCAGCCGCAGCGCCACGTCCGTGGACATCATCGCGCCCTGGCTGAAGCCTCCCAGCACGACGCGATTCAGCGGCACCTGGAGCGCCGCCACCACGCTCATCAGCGCCCGGCGCGCGGCCGGCATCCCCGCCGGCACCGTCTGCGAGTACTGCGCCCAGTCGCGCCCCTGGCCCATCAGGATGGCCACGGGGATCTCGAACCAGGCGCGGCCTCCCGGCATGCCCAGCGCGTCCAGCGACAGCAGGGCCTCCGGGAAGACGAACCGCACCGCCTGCGCCAGCCTGGGCGCGGCCATCATCAGCTCCGGGGCCAGCGCCACCAGGTCCGTGCCCGGCGCACCGAAGCCGTGGCTCAGCACCACCACCAGCTGGGGCGTCGCGCCCTCGGGGAGCGCGTCCACCACGTGGCAGTTCAACTCTCCCAGCTTCGTGCGCACGTGGCGCGGACGGAGGCTCACGGCTGCGCGTCGCTGATGGTGACGTGCTGGATGATCATGTCCGTGTCCGGCCGGTCCTGCCGGTTGCGCGGCGTGTTGGCGATCTTCTCCACCACGTCGTAGCCCTTCACCACCTCACCGAAGATGGTGTGACGGCCCTTGAGGAACTGCGGCAGGGACGTGGTGATGAAGAACTGGCTGCCGTTGGTGCCCGGGCCCGCGTTCGCCATGGCCAGGAGGCCCTTCTTGTCGAAGTCCCGGTTGCTCTTGAACTCGTCCTCGAAGCGGTAGCCCGGGTCGCCCCGGCCGGTGCCCGTGGGGTCGCCGCCTTGAATCATGAAGTCCGGGATGACGCGGTGGAAGATGACGCCGTCGTACAGCGGCTTGCCCTCCACGCGCTCGCCCGTGCGGGGGTTGATCCACGGCTGCTCGCCGGTGGCCAGGCCCACGAAGTTCGCCACCGTCTTGGGCGCGTCCTTGGAGAAGAGCTTGAGCACGAGGGTGCCCTGGTTCGTCTCCATCGTGGCCCAGAGGTCCTGGCCCTCCAGGGCCTTCTTCTGGAAGCCCTTCGCGGAGGCCGCGTCCGTCTGCAAGCTCACCGTGCGGGTGGCCGCGGCGGAGTTGGAGGGCTGTGCGGCGGGGGCCTTCGCCGCGGGCGGCTGCTCCTTGTCCTTGGAGCACGCGGTCAGGGCGAGGCAGAGGAGTCCAGCGGTCAGGAATCGGGTGCGCATGGGGCGCGCATCCTAGCGGCTTTCGACCCGGCTCCAGCGTGTTAAAGAGGGGCTTCATCCCCGGAGGTTTCCCCTGTGACAACCGGACAGGAATGGCTGGTTGACGCGAGCGGCTGCGCGCCGGAGCGGCTCAAGGACGCGGCCGCGCTGGCGGCACTCTTCGAGGAGCTGGTCGTCTTGATGGACCTGAAGGTCGTGGGCCAGCCGCAGTGGCACGTCTTCCCGGAGCCCGGCGGCGTCACCGGCCTGGCGCTCCTGGCCGAAAGCCACCTGGCCATCCACACCTTCCCGGAGCACGGCTTCGCCGCGCTCAACGTCTACTGCTGCCGCACCCGCGCGCGCCCGGACTTCGACGCGCTGGCGGCGAAGCACCTGGGCGCCACGTCGTGCCGCGTGCGCGAGCTGCCGAGAGGAGTGGAGGCGTGACGCAGGGGGCGTGTCCGTCGTGTGGCGCGAGCGTGGAGTTCTCCGCCGGGTCGGCGCAGGTCGTGGTGTGCGCCCACTGTCAGACCATGGTCGCGCGCGTGGGCGCGGAGCTGGAGGACCACGGCCGCGTGGCCCGCATCGTGGAGACGGACTCTCCGCTGCGCCTGGGGCTGGAGGGCCGCGTCAACGGCGCCGCGTATCAAATCGTCGGGCACCTCCAGAAGGACCACGGCGCCGGCCCCTGGGACGAGTGGTACGTGGAGATGGCCGACGGCCGCACCGGCTGGCTCAGCGAGTCCGAGGGCGCCTTCCACCTGCTCTTCGACGCGGGCGTGGAGGAGGGCATCGAGCTGGAGAACCTCCACCCCGGCGACCGCCTGCGCCTGCGCAACCGCCCGCTGGTGGTGGAGGAGCGCGGCCACGGGCGCGTCACCGCCGCCGAAGGGCAGCTCCCCAGCGACGTGGATCCGCAAGCGGACAGCTACTACGTGGACGCCACCGGGCCTCGCGGCCTGTTCGTCACCCTGGACTTCGGCACGCGCGAGCGCGACCCGGAGGTGTTCCTGGGGCAGAAGCTGGAGCTGTCGCAGCTGGGCATCCCCGCCGGGGAGCTGCGCCCGCGCGTGCGCAAGGCCCAGCTCCAGCAGGCGCGCTGCACCCACTGCAACGGCCCGCTGGAGCTGCGCGCGCCGGACCAGACGATGCGCGTGGCGTGTCCGTACTGCGGCGCGCTGATGAACGTGTCCCAGGGCAAGCTGGCCTTCCTCAAGCTGCTCCAGAAGCCGGAGCTGCCGGCGGCCATCCAGCTGGGCCAGAAGGGCACGCTCGACGGCACGGAGTGGATCTGCATCGGGTACCAGGAGCGCTCGTGCGTGGTGGAGGGCACGCGCTACCCGTGGATGGAGTACCTGCTCTACAACCCGGCGCGCGGCTTCACCTGGCTGATGGAGTCCAACGGCCACTGGGTGTTCCTGAAGCCCCTGGCCGCCGGTGACGCGAGCGTCGTGCCGCAGGTGTCCGCCTTCTACGAGAAGCGCCGCTACAAGGCCTTCCAGTCCGTCACCGCCGTCACCGACGCGGTGGTGGGCGAGTTCTACTGGAAGGTCTTCCAGGGCGAGAAGGCGCGGGCCACGGAGTACGTCTCGCCGCCGTACTCGCTGAACGAGGACGCCACCGACAACGAGGTGACGTACACGCATGGCGAGTACCTCTCCCCGGAGACGGTGCGCGACGCGTTCAAGCTGAAGGAGCCCCTGCCCAGGCCCCGGGGCATCGCGCCCAGCCAGCCCAACGCGCGCAACGCGGCCATGAAGCAGACGATGCTCTGGTCGCTGGTGTGGCTGGTGGGCCTGTTCGTCCTGGCCGGCTTCTTCAACGCCCGCGCGCTCAATGCCCAGGTGCTGGACCTGCGGGTGACACTGCCCCGGAGCGCGCACTCCGGCACCCCGGACGCCATGCACTTCAGCCAGCCCTTCGAGCTCCAGCGGGCCGGCAACCTCCGGGCGCAGATCATCATGTCGCAGGCGATCGACAACGCCTGGGTGGGCGTGCAGGGCGACCTGGTGAACCAGGACACGCAGGAGGTGGTGAGCTTCTACGAAGAGGTGAGCTACTACCACGGGCGCGACAGCGACGGCTCCTGGAGCGAGGGCGGCCAGAGCGGCAGCGTGTACCTGTCCACGCTGCCCAAGGGGAGGTACGTGCTGCGGACGACCACGTCGTTCGATCCGGCCCTGAAGCTCACGGGGCCCCAATTGGGGCCCGTGGTCAGCTACCAGGTGGTGCTCACGCACGACACGCCCAACGGCAGCTGGTTCATCATCGCGTTGGTGCTGCTCATCATCATCCCGGCGCTGTCGTTCTTCAGCGCCAACAGCTTCGAGACCGAACGCTGGAAGGAAAGCAACCTGTAGGGCCTGGAGGTGGACGATGCGGTTTCTGGGAGGGTTGGTGCTGTTGGCCTATGCCTGGGCCACGTTCACGGGCTGGGCTCCGTTCAGTGACGAGGAGCGCGGCAAGGTGACCGGCGACGTGAAGCGCGGTCCTGGTGGCGTGCTGCTGTGGACCGGTGGATTCATGGGAGGCAAGTGATGCTGTTGCTCGGAGTGGTGGTCACCTTGCAGGGAGTGCTGGCGAGCGTCATCTATTCGCTCATCGGCCTGGTGGTGTTCGTGGCCGGCTTCTACGTCATCCGCCTCATCCTCCCGTACGACGTGCACAAGGAGATAGAGGTCGACCAGAACACCGCGCTGGGCATCGTCATCGGCTCGTTCATCCTGGGCCTGGCCATCATCATCGCGGCGGCCATCAGCGGCTGAAACACGTGACGCTTTGAACAAGACGCTGCTCTTCCTCACCGTCCTCGTCATCGCGACGTGCGGGCTCATCTACGAGCTCATCGTCGGGACGCTCGCCAGCTACCTGCTGGGGGACAGCATCACCCAGTTCTCCACCGTCATCGGCGGCTACCTCTTCGCCATGGGCATTGGGAGCTATCTGTCGCGCTTCGTGGAGCGCGGGGTGGCCCAGCGCTTCGTGGAAATAGAGCTGGCCGTGGCCCTGCTCGGCGGGCTGTGCGCGCCGATGCTGTTCCTCACCTTCACGCTCACCAGCGTGTTCCCCGTGGTGCTCTACGGCAGCGTGCTGGCCATTGGCACGCTGGTGGGGCTGGAGATTCCGCTGCTCCTGCGCATCCTGCAGGACCAGCTCAAGTTCAAGGACCTGGTCAGCCAGGTGCTGACGTTCGACTACCTGGGCGCGCTCGCCGCCAGCGTGGCGTTCCCGCTGTTGCTCGTGCCCAAGCTGGGGCTGGTGCGCACGTCGCTGCTCTTCGGCCTGCTCAACGCGGGCGTGGGGCTGTGGAGCACGTGGCTCTTGGCGCCCGTGCTGGCCAACCCCGTGCGCCTGCGCGTGAAGGCCGTGCTGCTGTGCGCGGGGCTGCTGGTGTGCTTCGCGATGGGGGACCGGCTCACCACGTTCTACGAGGACCAGCTCTACGCGGACGAGGTCGTCCACGCGTCCAGCTCTCCCTACCAGCGCATCATCGTCACGCGCGGCAAGCGGGGCTTCTCGCTGTTCCTCAACGGCAACCTCCAGTTCGCCAGCATTGACGAGTACCGCTACCACGAGTCCCTGGTGCACCCGGCCATGGTGCGCGCGCAGAAGGTGGAGAACGTCCTCATCCTGGGCGGCGGGGACGGGCTCGCGGCGCGTGAGGTGCTGAAGTATCCGGAGGTGAAGTCCGTCACGCTGGTGGACCTGGACCCGGCCATCACGGGGCTGGCCACGGGCTACAAGGAGCTGGCGGCGCTCAACCACCACTCCCTGACGCACCCGAAGATGCGCGTCATCAACACGGACGCCATGCAGTTCCTGGCGGAGGGTGCCAACGCCTGGGACGTGGTGATCGTGGACTTCCCGGACCCCAACAACTTCGCGCTGGGGAAGCTGTACACGACGGGCTTCTACAAGATTTTGAAGAAGCGCCTGGCGCCGGGCGGCGTGGCGGTCATCCAGAGCACGAGCCCCCTGTTCGCGCGGCGCTCGTTCTGGTGCGTGGAGACCACGCTCAAGGCGGCGGGCTTCTGGACGCAGCCGTACCACGCGCTGGTGCCGTCGTTTGGTGAGTGGGGCTACGTGCTGGTGGCGCAGGAGCCGCCCGGCCGCCACCGCGCGCTGCCGGAGGGGCTGGCGTTCCTGGACGAGGAGACGCTGAAGGGGCTCACGCGCTTCTCCCCGGACATGGCGCCGCTGCCGGCGGAGGTGAACCGGCTGAACAACCAGGTGCTGGTGCACTACTACGAAGAGGAGTGGCGCCGGTGGAACTGACGCGGCGCGAGCTGGTGGCCGCGTTCCTGGGCGCCTCCGTGGCGAGCGCCTGTACGCGGCAGGCCGCTCGAGCGCCGGTGCCGGGCGCCATCGTGGACCGGGCGGTGGACACCGGCCACAAGTTGCGCACAGGGCCGCTGCCGCGCGCGCAGGACTTCGAACCGGTGGGCGTGCTGATTGTGGGCGCGGGCGCGGCCGGGCTGTCCGCCGCGTGGCGCCTGTCCGCCGCGGGCGTGAAGGACGTGCGCGTGGTGGAGCTGGAGACGGAGGCCGGCGGCACGTCTCGCTCCGGCAGGAACGCCGTGTCCGCGTTCCCGTGGGGCGCGCACTACCTGCCCTCCCCCCTGGAGGACAGAGGGCCGGTGATGCGCCTCTTGCGGGAGATGGACGCCGTCACCGGTGTGGACGCGGAAGGGCACCCGTCCTTCGCGGAGGAACTGCTCATCCAGGAGCCCGACGAGCGCGTCTTCTTCAAGGGCCACTGGTACGAAGGGCTGTACCTGCGCGCGGGCGCGAGCCCCGAGGACCTGGCGGAGCTGGAGCGCTTCGATGCGCGGATGAACGCCTTCGCCGCCGCGCGCGACGCGAAGGGGCGCAAGGCGTTCGCGGTGCCGGGGGCGCTCTCCAGCGACGACGCGGAGTGGACCGCGCTGGACCGGCTCAGCATGGCGCGGTGGATGGAGGCGGAGGGCTTCCGCTCGCCCCGGCTGAAGTGGTTCGTGGACTACGCGTGCCGCGATGACTACGGCACCACCGCCGAGCACGTCTCCGCCTGGGCGGGCATCTGGTACTTCGCCGCGCGGCAGAACGGGAAGGGTGAGCGCAGCGACGGCTTCCTCTCCTGGCCCGAGGGCAATGGCCGGCTGGTGAAGCAGCTGGCGTCGTCGCTGGGCCCGCGCCAGCTGGAGACGCAGGTGCTGGTGCACACGGTGGAGCCGGGGGACGACGGCTGCCGCGTGCACGCGCTGGATGCTCGCACCGGGGCGCCCCGGGCGTTCCGGGCCCGGCAGGTGGTGCTGGCGTGCCCGCGCTTCGTCGCCGCGCACGTGGTGGCGCCGTGGCGCGAGGCTCGCCCGGAGTGGATGGATGCCTTCGTCTACAGCCCGTGGGTGGTGGCCAACCTGACGGTGTCCGCGCCCCCGGCGTCGCGAGGCTTCCCGCTGGCCTGGGACAACGTCTTCTACGAGAGCCGGAGCCTGGGCTACGTGGTGGCCACGCACCAGTCGCTGCGCCAGGACGCGCGCGGCCCCACGGTGCTCACCTGGTACCTGCCCATGGCCGGCGGGGACGTGAAGGCGGAGCGCAACCAGGCCCTCTCCGCGACGTACGGGGACTGGGAGGCGCTGGTGATGGCGGACCTCATGCCGGCGCACCCCGGGGTGGGCGCGCTCGCGCAGCGGCTGGAGGTGCAGCGCTGGGGCCACGCCATGGTCCGGCCCCAGCCCGGCTTCCTCTGGGGGGAAGCCCGCCGCTCCGCGCAACAGAGCCTGGGACGGCACCTGCACTTCGCGCACACGGACCTGGGCGGCATGGCCCTCTTCGAGGAGGCCAACTGGTTCGGCGTGCAGGCCGCGGAGCGGGCCCTGGCGGGAATGGGCCTCAAGAGCGCCAGTTGGTTGTAGCCACCGGAAGCGGGAGGGAAGGGCACATGAAGGACAGTCGCTTCAGCCGCGCGGAGTTCCTTGGACTCACCAGCCTGCTCGCGGGCTCCACGCTGTTTCCCTCGCGCGGTGAGGCCGCGGCCGACGGGGGCACGCCCTCCCTGCGCACCACCAGGTCGCCGGGGCTGGTCAGCGTCCCCGCCGCGCCCAAGCCCGCCTCTCCGGCCGAGTATGAACAGCTGCGCAAGGCCTGCACCGCGTCGCTGCCGGTGGCCTCCACGTCCGACGACGGCGCGGAGTACGTGCGCATTGGCGAGTGGATGCAGCGCCAGAAGCTGACCAGCGACTTCTACGGCAACGGCGACTTCGTGCAGGCCTTCGAGAAGAAGATCGCCGGCCTGCTGGGCTTCGAGGACGCGTGCTTCATGCCCACGGGCACCATGGCGCAGCTCATCGCGCTGCGCATCTACGCGGACGCCAGCAACGTGCGCACCGTGGGCGTGCACCCGTCGTCGCACCACGTGCTGCACGAGGACGACGCCTGCTCCGTGCTGCACCAGCTGCGCACGGTGAACCTGGGCCCGTGGACGCGGCCGCTGCTGGCGGACGACGTGGCGAAGTCCCCCGACACGCTGGGCAGCGTCAGCGTGGAGCTGCCGGTGCGCTGGCTGGGCGGGCAGCTGCAGACGTGGGAGCAGCTCCAGGAGCTCAAGCGCACCTGCCGCGACCGGAAGGTGAAGCTGCACATGGACGGCGCGCGGCTGTGGGAGAGCCAGCCCTTCTACGGCCGCTCCTACGCGGACCTCTGCAAGGGCTTCGACTCCGTCTACGTGTCCTTCTACAAGATGGTGGGCGGCATCGGCGGCGCGATGCTGGTGGGCAACCGGGACTTCATCAAGGAGTCGCGCGTGTGGCGCCACCGCCACGGCGGCAACCTGTTCCACCTGGCCCCGCTGGTGGCCTCCGCCGCCATGCGCCTCGACGCGGCGCTGGCCGCCATCCCCGGCTACGTGAAGCGGGCCAAGGCCATCACCACGCTCATCGCCGCGGACCCGCGCGTCACGGTGCTGCCGCAGCCCGTGCAGACGAACATGTTCCACGTGTTCCTGCGCGGCTCACCGCAGGCCTACAACGCGCAGCGTGACCGCATCGCGCGCGAGGACCGGGTCTGGGTGGCGGGAGGCTTCGGACAGACGCGCGTGCCCGGCGTCGTGTCCACGGAGCTGCAGGTGAGCGAGGGGCTGGGCTCCATCAGCGACGCGGACGCGGCCAGGGCCTTCCTGCGCCTGCTGGAGGCGGCCTGACGTCTGGCCGCCAACCCTGACGTCGGGTGTCAATGTCAGACACCCGACGTGTAAACACTGCCGGAGCGGTGTGTCAGGCCGCCTTCTTGATGCTGTACTGCGGCTCCTGGGCCTGCGCCTTCAGGAAGAACTCCGAGTCCAGCAGCATCACGATGCGGCCCTTGTCGTCGTGGAACGCGATGGGGCCGTGCGCGGTGAAGTGGATGAGCGACTCCTCCAGCGCGGTGGTGGCCGGGTGCTCGGCGCCCAGCGGCTCGAACTCGTAGTCCCCGGCGCGGGTGACGCCCAGGCGGTCCTGCGTCGAGCCGGAGAGGATGAAGACCTCCGCCGGGCCCAGGTGCTTGTGCGGCGCGAAGACAGCGCCCTTCTCCATCTTCAGGATGGCGCTCCACACGCCCGTCTCAGCGCTCACGCGCAAGAGGCGGTAGGAGGTTCCCGGGCCGAGCGGCTTCCACTCGAGGTCCGCGGTGTGAACGATTGCATCCATCATCGCCATTCCGGACATGAAAGCCTCCTCGGTCGGCATTGCGCCTGTGTGTCGTCAGCCATGATAACGCCCAGGAAGGAAATCCTTGCAAGTTAGTCCCACGTCTCAGGTTGCTGTCTTTAAACAGACTCTTTGTCTCAGGAAGTTTTCACGACAGCTGTTCGCGCGCGCCGCTCCGGGTCGCATTTTCTGATCAGGCAGAAAGTCGCGGTGCTGACGGACCCCCTGTGGAAACCCGCATGGGAGGGGCTGCTGGTAGGCTCCCGGGCCCCGATGCCCCGTCTCCTCTCGCCCTCGCAGGCCTGGCTGTTCGGCCGTGGCGTGGACCTCTCCGTGTTCGCTGGCAGTGCGCTCGTGTCCGTGGCCTTCGTGCTGGCCGCGCCGTGGCTGGGGGCGGCGGGGGACACGCCCGCGTGGGCGTGGCTGCTGTTCGTGGTGGGCGTGGACGTGGCGCACGTGTGGTCCACGCTGTTCCGCACGTACCTGGACGGCGAGGAGGTGTCGCGCCGCCCGGGCCTCTACGTGGGCGCGCCGCTCGCGGCGTACGCGGCCGGTGTGTTCGCGTACATGGCGTCTCCCGGCGCGTTCTGGAGCCTGTTCGCGTACGTGGCGCTGTTCCACTTCATCCGCCAGCAGTACGGCTGGGCGGCGCTCTACGACCGCAAGGCGCGCGTGTCCGCGTTCGAGCGGCGCCTGGACGCCGCGGCCATCTACGCCGCCACGCTGGGCCCCGTCGTCTGGTGGCACGCGAACCTGCCGCGCGCCTTCTGGTGGTTCGTGGAGAACGACTTCCTCTCCGGCCTGCCGCGGTGGATGGGCACCGCGGCGCTGGGCGCGCACGCGGCGGTGCTCACGCTGTGGGCGGGCTTCCAGGGCTTGCGCATCGCGCGGGGCGAAGGCGTGCAGGCCGGCAAGGTGCTGCTGGTGGTGGCCACGTGGGTGGCGTGGTTCGGCGGCATCGTGCTGGCGCGGGACGACTTCGCGTTCACGGTGATGAACGTGGTGCTGCACGGCGTGCCGTACTTCGCGCTCCTGTTCCGCTACGCACGCGGGCGCCACGCGGAAGGGGGCTTCGGTGGCCTGGGCGTCCTCCTGCGCGCGGGGCTGCCGGGCTTCCTGCTGTTCCTCGTGGGACTGGCGCTGGTGGAGGAGGGGTTGTGGGACGTGCTGGTGTGGCACGACCGGCCGGTGCTGTTTGGCGACGGCGCACCGGCGCTGGAGGCGGATGTGCTGGCGCTCGTGGTGCCGCTGCTTGCGCTGCCGCAGGCCACGCACTACGTGCTGGACGCGTTCATCTGGAAGGCCGGCCGGGAGCCCGCGCTGCTGGACAGGCTCGGCTGGACGCGTGCGGCCCCGGGGCCCTCAAACGTCAGCCAGGCGCACAAGGTGGTAGCCATTCCCGGAGAGGGTGAATAGAGCTAGTGGGTCTATGGCTCGACTCCTGCTCGTTTCGAACCGTCTTCCCGTCACCGTCAAGGCGGAGAAGGATTCCGTCTCCGTGGGGCGCAGCGCCGGAGGGCTGGCCACGGGGCTCAGCCGCCCGCACGAGCGCTCCGGGGGGCTGTGGATCGGCTGGCCCGGGGATGTCTCCCGGCTGACGGACGCCCAGCGCGGGCAGGTGGAGAAGCAGCTGTCGGACCTGCGCTGCGTGCCCCTGTACCTGTCCGCCAGCGAGGTCAGCCGCTTCTACGAGGGCTACTCCAACCGGGTGCTCTGGCCGCTGTGCCACTACATGCTGGACCGCATCCCCCGGCAGGACCGGGACTGGGACGCGTACCGCAAGGCGAACGAGCGCTTCGCCGACCTGGCCGCGAAGCACTATCAGCCCGGTGACACCATCTGGGTGCATGACTACCAGCTGATGCTGGTGCCCGGGATGTTGCGCCAGCGCCTGCCGCACGCGCGCATCGGGTACTTCCACCACATCCCGTTCCCGTCGTCGGAAATCTTCAGCACGCTGCCCCGGCGCGTGGAGCTGCTCAAGGGCCTGCTGGGCGCGGACCTCATCGGCTTCCACGCGGTGAGCTACGTGCGGCACTTCTCCGGCACGCTCTTGCGGCACCTGGGGCTGGACACGGACGTGGACCGCGTCCTCTTCCAGGGGCGCGAGGTGCGCGTGGGCGCCTTCCCCATGGGCATCGACGCCACCGCCTTCGAGACGCTGGCCAGCGAGCCCGCGGTGCTGGACGAGGTGAAGACGCTGAAGGAGCGCGCCCACGGCGAGCGGCTGCTCGTGGGCATCGACCGGCTGGACTACACCAAGGGCATCCCCCGGCGCCTCCTGGCGGTGCAGCGCGTGCTGGAGCGCGAGCCGTCCCTGCGCGGGCGCCTGCGCTTCATCCAGGTGGCCGTGCCCAGCCGCACGCAGGTGCAGGCGTATGCCGAATACCGCGAGACGGTGGACGAGCTGGTGGGCCGCATCAACGGCCTCTACGGCACCGTGCACAGCACGCCCGTGCACTACCTCTACCGGTCGCTCAACGAGAAGCAGCTGGTGAGCCTCTACCGGGGCGCGGACGTGATGCTGGTGACGCCCGTGCGTGACGGCATGAACCTGGTGGCCAAGGAGTTCTGCGCGTCCCGCCCGGACGACGACGGCGTGCTCATCCTCAGCGAGTTCGCGGGCGCGGCGTCGGAGATGCGCGACGCGCTGCTGGTGAACCCCTACGACGTGGAGGGCATGGCGGACGCCATTGAGCAGGCGCTGGAGATGCCCGGCCCCGAGCGCCAGGAGCGCATGCGCTGCCTGCGCGCCGGCGTGAAGTCCCGCGACGTGCACTGGTGGGTGGCCAGCTTCCTGGACCGGCTCCAGGGGCTGCCCTCCGTGGCGGAGAAGCCGCCGCTGCCGGACGGCATGACCGCCCTGGACGCGCTCAAGGGGCCGGGGCGCAAGGTGCTGCTCCTGGACTACGACGGCACGCTGGTGGGCTTCGCCTCCACGCCGGAGCTGGCCGCGCCGGACGAGGAATTGATGACGCTGCTGCGGGAGCTGTGCGCCCGGCCGGACCTGTCCGTGCACATCGTGAGCGGCCGCCCGCGCGAGACGCTGGACGCGTGGTTCGGCGAATTGCCCATGGGGCTGCACGCGGAGCACGGCCTGTGGTCGCGCATGCGGCGGGGCCAGGCGTGGCAGGCGCTGCCGGGCGTGTCCTTCGAGTGGAAGCCGAAGGTGCGGCCCGTGCTGGACGCGTTCGCGGCGCGGGTGACGGGCTCCTTCGTGGAGGAGAAGACGGCGTCGCTCGCGTGGCACTACCGCAAGGTGGACGCGGAGTTCGGCGCGCTCCAGGCGCGCGAGCTGCGGCTGCTGCTCCACGAGAAGTTCGGGGATGAGCCCATGAACATCCTGCCCGGGGACCGGGTGGTGGAGGTGCGTCCCAAGGGCGTCAACAAGGGCCGCGTGGTGCCGGAAATCCTGAAGGGGGAGGCGCCGGACGTGCGCGTGGTGGCCCTGGGCGACGACGTCACGGACGAGGACCTCTTCGCCGCGGTGCCCCCGGGTGGCATCACCGTGCACGCGGGCAACAAGCACTCGCGCGCGGGCTACCGCGTGGAGGGGCCTCCGGAGGTGCGGCGGTTCCTGAAGGCGCTGCTCGGCAAGTAGGACGCTGGGGCTTCAGAGGTTGAAGCCCACGTTGCCCACGGAGATGCTGGGTCCGAAGATGAAGGACCACTTGCTGGAGGGCACCACGGTGTCGGTGCTGGGGTCGCCGTTGGTGCGCCGGGTGATGTCGCCCCGGAACTCGCGGGCAATCCACGCCTGCGCGCCCACCGCCGCGCCCGGGCCGATGGGGACCCGCAGGCCCAGCCCCAGCACGGCCGCGAGCGTGGGCGGGAACTGGATGTCCCCGGACTGCGGCACCAGGCCCAGGCCCATCAGCCCCAGCTCGATGCCCAGCAGGCGCTCCTGGCCCTCGTTGTTGAGCAGCGCCAGGCGCGACAGCACGCCGAAGTTGATGGCCAGCTGTCCCGTGGGCTGCGTCGCGCGGTAGAGGCCCGCGGGGATGGTGGCCATGGTGTAGAGGCGGAACATGCCGCCGCGCACGATGGCGGTCCACTGTGCGGACGGCAGCCCCGTGCGGTCCACCGTGGAGAGGGCATAGCGGGACTCATCCGCCACGTGCGCCACCTGCACGAGGATGCGGTCGTACTGGCCCAGGTTGCCCTGCACGGGGATGACGCGCATCTCGCCCTTGGGGCGCAGGAACAGGCGCTGGTCCACGCTGCTCTCGCCGCGCACGGAGCCGTCCGACTTCGTGACGGTGATGCGCAGGGTGATCTCCTGGTTGCCCTCCTCCGGCGTCAGGCGCTCGCGGTGGACGACGACGCGGCAGGTGTTGCGCATGGCGTACTCCACGCGGTGCGGACGGCTGGGGGAGAGCCGCTCGTCGTTGCCTTCTTTGTCCGCGCAGATGAGCTCCACCAGGTTCTCCACGTTGGTGGGCACGCTGGCCTCGCGCACCGCGCGCTGCACGCGCTCGTCGGTGAGGAACAAATCGGACGTGGCCAGCTCCGCGGGCAGCGTGGGCAGCCGGTAGCCGAAGCGCAGCGACACGAAGCCGCCGGACGTGGCCTCGCCCTGGATGAGCGTGGCGGACTCGCGCACCGTCACGGTGTAGGCCCCGCCCAGCGGACGCAGCACGAAGCGGCCCAGGCCGCCGTTGGACGCCACCGTCACCTCCGCGGGGCGGTTGGTGGGCACGAAGTCGATGGAGCCGTGGCCGGGCAATTCCAGCGTCGCGCGGGGGACGGGCGCGGCCTGCGTGTCCGCCGTGTCGGACGCCACCACCGTGCCGTCCACGCGCGACGTGATGGCGGTGACGACGACCTGGGGCTCGTTGGTGCCGCTGGTGCGCAAGAGCACGTAGGTGCCGTCCTGCGCCTTCACCACGCGCTCCACCCGCACGCGCGCGCCGTTCACCGTCCACAGGAGGCCGCGCGGGTCGTGCGCGCAGGCCGGGTCCAGGCGCATCACCAGCCCGGAGTTCTCCGCGTCGCGCAGCACCGTGCCCTCCACCGCGGTGATGGGGCACGCGAGCACGGGCAGCGTCTCCGCGAAGGAGGTCTCCAGCGCGTCGCCCTTCGCGAAGAACACGCGCGGCACCAGCCTCAGGCGCAAGCTCACCGTGGGGTTCAACCCCGGCACGTTGCGGATGGACACGGCGCCCTCCGTCACCTCGCAGCGCGCGGTGCCGCAGTCCACGGACGCAATGGCCTCCGAGTGCGTCACCGCCGCGTAGCCGGGGCCCTTGGACAGGTCCACGCCGGAGGACTGCACCAGGGGCCGCGTGAGCACGGTGCGGCCGGGACGCAGGCGGAAGAATTCGTCGTCCAGGAAGCGCCCGTTGGCGTCGTACGTCGACACGTCCGCGCCCCTGCGGCCGTAGGCGGGGATCCAGAACAGCGCCGCGTCCGTGGGCAGGCCGGGCGTCAGCGGGACGGCGCACTCGCTGGGGCCATTGGGCTCCATGCAGACGTCCTGGCCGTCCAGGGAGGACACCTTCGGATCCACGCCCCGGGGCGTCCCGGACCAGGCGATGGCCACGTTCTTCAGGCCGGCGCCCTTGAGCTCCAGCCGCCCGTCGTCCGGGTAGAACGTGGTGGAGCCGCTGTCGATGCGGGGGAAGGGCCCGGTGGCCACCACCACCACGGTGTCGGTGGCCGTGGCGCAGGAGGCCTCGTCGGGGGCGACCTTCAATTCCAGCGTGCGGCTGGCGTCATCCGCGCGCGTGGGCGGCTTGAGCGTGCGGCCCTCCAGCACCCAGCCGCCGCGCACGGGGCCGCACAGCACGCCCTTGGGGATGACCTCCACCGCCCGTCCCCCTTCGGGGACCTGGACGACGGGGGAGGCGGTGGCGGCCGTCGCCAGCAGCAGGCAGCCAAGGACGAGCGCGCGTGCAGGGTGCATGTCCCTGCTAAAGCACGGAGGGCCGAGTCCGGGTCAAGCCCTCCGTGCGCATGTGACACCCGCAGGCGACGCGAGTGTCCGCGATTACCGCGAAGCCGTCTTCTGCCCCGGCCCCTGCAGGAGGATGCGGCGGCCGAAGGCGCGGTCCACCCGGCCCAGGAACTCACGGAACTGGGGGTACTCGTCCGCCTTGATGCGGGCGACGGACAGGGCCACCTCGCCGTCGGCGATGAGGGCGCCGTTCTCCACGCGGTAGCTGAGCTTCACGCGGCCGAACTTCGTGGTCTCCTCCACCGCCTGCGGCATCTCCGCCACGGTGTAGCCGCCGGGCAGCGTGTAGCGCAGCTTGAAGGTGTTCACCCAGGGGCTCTGCATCACCAGGTCGAAGCGGCGCTCGGCGAGCGACGCGTACGCCTGCTGATACGTGCGCCCCGTGCCGAAGGGCAGGAAGCGCAGGCTGCCGCCGGGCAGCACCTCCGCGTAGCGCGGGATGCCCATGCCGAAGTCCAGCGTCACGTCGTCGTCCAGGCGGGTGGTGTCGCTGAGCTTCACCTCGCGCACGGTGAGGCCGGGGAAGCTCTGCGCCCACGCGCGCTCGAAGGTGGACTTGCGCGTGGACTCCGGGCGGTAGGCGCGGCGGTACTCCGGCGCGGACTGGCCGGACACGCTGCTCTGCCCCTTCACGTCCGCGCCGCCGTCAGGCCGCAGCGCGACGTCCATGGCCAGCGTCGTCTTGTTGTCCTCCGCCTTCGCCTCCGGCGTCGTGAGGAAGTTGCTCGTGCCGTTGGGGTCCACCACCAGCACGTTGGCCACGCGGTCCGCGGAGGGCAGCTCCTTGGCGCCGTGGAACTCCGCGGTGCCGTCCAGGTACAGGTCGAACTTCGGCACGTACGCGATGGCGTGGTTGAAGGCCGCCAGCGACGCGGGCTCCGCGTCCAGCGCGCCCAGGTTGCGCATGCGCAGGAGCACCAGCTTGCTGTCCACGCCCGCCACCTTCAGCATGGAGTGGATGAGGCTCGCCTTGTCCTTGCAGTCACCGAAGCGGCGCGCGAGCACGCGGTCGACTCTGTAAGGCTTGAAGCCGTGGATGCCGAACTCCAGCGCCACGTAGCGGGTGTTGGTGACGACGAACGAGTAGATGGCGCGCACCACGGCCAGCTGGTCCTTGCGGTCCACGCCGGTGAGCACCTGGTCCACCGTCGTCTTGAGCTCCGCGTTGGGCTGCAACTGGTCGCGCACCAGGCCCCACCAGTAGTGGCCCACCTGGTCCCACGTCTTGTACGTGGAGATGTGCAGGTTCTGCGCGACCTCCGCCCAGCCCGGCATGCCCGGCTCCGGCACCACCTTGGAGACGTGCTTCGCGCCGAAGCGGTACACGGTGCGGCCGGATTCCGGCGCCTCCTGCTGCTGCTCCACGCCCGCGAGGCGGCTCTTGTTCCAGTACAGCGGCCGCTCCTTGGGCATGTCCACGACGTACTGGAAGCGCACCTTCGGGTAGACGCCCTGGACGCTCTCCACGTCACCCCAGTAGTCCGACAGCAGGTTGTCCTGCGCGGTGTCGTCCAGGCGGTAGGTGAGCTCCAGCGTGTCACCGGCGGCCAGCGACGGGAACGACAGGATGCGCGCGCGGGCGTCGTAGTACATGCCCGTCCACGGCTCGTTGATGTTGCGGTCCGCGTCGCCGTAGCTGTCCACCACGGAGCCGTCCGGCTTCGTCACGCGGGCGCGCAGCACGCGCACCTCCTGGCGGTCCGGCGAGTACGTCACCGGCACGCTGCGGAACGCGTCCACGCCGCGCTGGTTGTACACGCGCACCACCATCTGCTGCATGCGGCTGGACAGGCCGCTCTTCTGCACGCGCACGTAGGTGTTGTCGACGAGGTAGAGGGCGTCCTCGTTCATGTAGCCCTCGGCCTCCTTGGACAGGGGCTTCGCGTCCACCAGGTACTGGGTGCCCGCGCTCTCGGACTCACCCTTGAGCGTGCGCAGGGCCTCCTTGAGGCCGGGGTTCTGCGGGCGCAGCTGGAGCGACTTCTCGAAGGCGGCCAGGGCGGGCTCGCGCTGACCGGCGGCGAGCAGCGCGCGGCCCTCGCGCTCGTAGACCTCCGGCTCGTCCGGGGAGAGGGCCTTGGCCTCCGTGAAGAGGACGGCGGCCTCCTCCACGGCGCCGTTGGCGGCCTTGAGCTCCGCCAGGCGCACGCGGCTGCCGTTGTCGAAGGGGTTCAGGTCGGTGAGCTTCGCGTACTCGCGCTCGGCGGCGTCCACCTTGCCCGCGTCCGCGAGCATGGAGGCCAGCTGGCGGCGGGTGTTGGCGTCGTCGTAGCGCAGCGCCAGCACCACGCGCATGCGGTCCATGGCCTCCTGGTCGCGGCCCAGCTGACGGGACGCGGCGGCGGCCACGCGCACCACGCGGGGCACGCGCGGCTGCTGACGGAAGGCCTCCTCCACCAGCGCGTGCGCCCGGGCGCGCTCGCCCAGGGCCTCCGCCGCGCGGGCGAGCAGCAGGCGCGCGCCCGGCACGTTGCGGCCGTCCTCCACCTCCATCAGGGGGGCGAGCAGCGGCTGCACGCGCTCCGGGTGGCCGCGGTCCAGCTCGTGGTCCGCCAGCGCCAGGCGCGCCGGGGCGTAGGTGGGGTCCGCCTTCACGGCGGCCTCCAGGAAGCGGCGGCGCTCGTTGAGGTCGTCCGTCTGGGTGTTGGCGGCCAGGTGCTGCAGGCGCGCGTCGTTGGGGGCGGTCTCCGCCGCGAGCGCGGCCTCGGCGCTGGCGGTGTGCTCGCGCTCGTCATACGCGCGGAAGAAGGACAGCACCTGGGCGTAGTCGCCGCGCAGCTGGGCGTCGTCCGGGTTCTTCTCCACCAGCGCGCGCAGCGACGAGGTCAGCGTGGGCAGGGGCTGCGGCGCGGGCGCGGGCATGCGCTCCAGGGCGGGGGCCTTGGCCGGCAGCGAGGCGCGGGCGGACGCGGACTCCGAGCGCAGGTAGAAGCCCAGCGGGCCGGACTCCTGGCACACCTTCACCAGCACGCGGTTGAGGCCCTTCTTGAGCTTCACCGACACGCGCGTCTGGTCCGGGCGCGGCAGGTTGTAGCGGTCCTCCTTGGAGGCCAGCTGCCCGTTCACCCACAGGCGGTAGCCGCCGGAGGTGCCCAGCGCCAGCGGCACGCGCGTGTCCTGCGGCACCTCCAGCCAGGTGAGCGCGTACGCGACGGATTCCTTGTTGGGGCGCACCGCGGTGGCCAGGTCCACGTAGCCGTCCGCGGAACTGACGGACAGCTTGCGCCAGGTGGCCTCGTGGCCCTTGGCGCCGGGGTAGCGCGCGGTGAGGTCCAGGTTGGCGGCCTCCGGACCGAAGTCCGTGTCGCAGCCGGCCTTGCCCTCGTTCTCGAAGCCGCCCACGACGTAGTAGTCGTTGACGAAGCCCAGCCACTGGCGGACCTCGTTGGCGCGCACCATCCGGCCGCGCGAACGCTCCGCGTCCATGAGCAGGATTTGGGCGGTGGTGCGCGTGTTCACGTCCGACGTGCGGCGGGACGCAATCTGCTGGTAGGTGCTCACCAGGGGGGTGAGGTCCTCCACGTCATCCACCAGCGCGTGCATGCGCAGGAGGGCGGCGGCGCCGCGCGGCGAGTTGGCGGCCTTGACGGCCTCGGCCGCGTACTCGCGGGCCCGGTCGTCCGCGTTCGGCTTCGCGAGCCCCAGCACGGGGCAGGTGAGCACGACAAGTGCGGCCAGCGATGTGAAACGCGACATCCGTTCTCCTCGAAGTTCGACGGCGCCCGGGGGCAGGCAGGGGGCGGTGACGCCAGTGAACAGGCGGACCCGTCACGGCCTTCCCCTGCATGTGGCCCCGGACGGCGGGCAGGCAACCCATCCGCGCCCCACTCTATGCCGGACCGGTGTGGGGCGGGGTGGGCCCGTGAAGGCCCGCGCGCGAAAACGCACAGGGCCGGCGCGGGCTCATGGATGCCCGTGCCGGCCCCGGTGGGTGTGCGTCCCCGTGAGGGACGGCGTCAGTGGAGCTTGTCGTAGAGCGCGTTGACGAGGCTGCCGTCATCGCCGCTCAGCTCCCAGAACATCGCGCCGCCCAGGCCCTTGGCCAGGATGTAGTCCGACTTGGCGTTCATGCTCTGCACGTCGTCGTAGGCCACCCACACCTTCGTCGTGGGGCTGTAGACGTAGGCCTGCTTGCTCTCCGGGTGGAAGAACTTCGAGTAGCCGGAGCCCGCGCGCTCGTAGTTGGCCTTGAGGTCCTTGTAGTCGAACACGCCGGTGAGGCCGGACTGGCCGTCATCCCAGGTGCCCTTGGTGGGGACGCCGGACTGGAACAGGCCGTTGTTCACGTTGGGCACGTTGCCCCAGCCGCGGCCGTAGAAGGGCACGCCGACGACAATCTTCGAAGCGGGCACGCCCAGCTGGAGCATCCTGGCGATGGAGCCGTCCGTGTAGAAGCCGTCGTTGGCGCCCGGGTCGCCCGTCACGCGGTTGAGCGCGGAGTGGAAGTTGACCGTGCTCTCGAAGGCGCCGTGGTAGTCGTAGGACATCACGTTGATCCAATCGAGGATGCCGGCCAGCTTCACGGTCTCCTGCTTGTTGGCGAGCAGGTCCGGTGACGCGCCCGACGCGATGGTGAGCAGGTAGGGCTGGCCCGTCTGCGAGGTGACGGCGGCCAGCTGGGTGCGGAACTCCTGCATGAGCAGCGTGTAGTTCACCTTGTCCGCGGGGCTGCTGATGTTGTCCGGCAGGCCGCCGCCGGTGGGGTACTCCCAGTCCACGTCGATGCCGTCGAACACGCCCACGCCGTTGGCCGGGGTGACGCCGGGGAACTGGCCCTTCACGTACAGGTCCACGCAGGACTTCACGAACGCGGTGCGCGACGCGGCGGTGGCGGCCACCTGCGAGAAGTACTTGGACCAGGACCAGCCGCCAATGGAGATGAGCAGCTTGAGGTTCGGGTTGGTCTTCTTCAGCTCCTTGAACGCGCGGAAGTTGCCGCGCAGCGCGCCCGGGTCCCACTCACCGGGGTAGCCGAAGCCCTTGTCGATGTCCGCGAACGGGTCGCCGAGGATGCACTTGCCGTCCGGGGAGATGTTGGAGAACGCGTAGTTGATGTGCGTGAGCTTCGACGCCGGGACGTTGGACACCTGGTAGTTGCGGCCGTAGATGCCCCACGCGGTGAAGTAGCCGACGATCTTCTTGCCACCCGGCGGAGGAGGCGTGCCGGGCAGTTCCACCTCGACGCTCACGGTCTTGGTGCCCACGTTGCCCGCGGCGTCGTACGCCTTCACGGTGTACGTGTACGTGCCGTTCTGGCCGGAGCCGGAGAACCCGCGCGTATAGGACGACGCGGTGGCGACGAGGGTGCCGTTCTCCAGGATTTCAATCTTCGTCACGCCCACGTTGTCCGTGGCGCTGGCGGAGATGGTGATGGAGCCCGCGGCGGTGACGCTGGTGCTGCTGCTCGACGCGGTGACGACAGGGGCGGTGGTGTCGCCGCCGCCCGTCACGGGGCCCAGGTCCAGCCACAGCGCCGCCACGGCCGTGGGCGTCCAGTCCGCCTGGGACGTGTGGGCCTGACGGCATTCATAGACGCGGCCTTCATAGGTGACGCGCGTGCCCACGGAGTAGGCGACGCCCACGGCCCACGCGGCCTCCAGCGGTGCCTTCATCACGCTGCCCGGACCTTCGGCTTCGGGAGCGGAGGACTCCTGACCACAGCCAGCGACGGTCAGCGCGGACGCCACCAGGCCCACAATCCACTTGCTACGACGCATTCGTATTCTCCTCGCCTGCGGTACACGCGGAAGGAGTCACGCACCCATTTTTCCGGGTTAATGGCTGGCTTTGGATTTCGGCTGTCCGCCCACCCATGTGCTGTGGACGGAAAGGTCCGGCATCAACAGCACGAGGTCCGCGCGATGGCCGGGAGCGATGCGGCCCCGGTGGCCATGCAGTCCCATGAACGTGGCGGGATGGAGCGACGCCATGCGCAGCGCTTCCTCCAGGGGAACTCCGAGCGCGTGGACGCAGTGGCGCACCGCGGCCGTGAGGTCGATGTCCGCGCCCGCGAGCGTGCCGTCCTCGGTCTCCAGGCGGCCGTGGCGGCGCAGGATGGTGCGTCCCTGGAGGGTGAAGGACGTGACGGGCGTGCCGACGGGCGGCATGGCGTCCGTGACGAGGAACACCTTGCCCGGCGGTTTGACCTTGAGCAGCAGGCGCAGGTTGTCCGCGTGCACGTGCACGCCGTCCGCGATGACGCCGCACCACGCGTCGTCATGGGTGAGCGCGGCGGCGACGGGGCCGGGCTGGCGGTTCATCACCGGGGGCATGGCGTTGAACAGGTGCGTGAAGCCGCGCACGCCTGCGTTCAGGGCCTGCGAGGTGCGCTCGCTGGTGGCGGCGGTGTGGCCCGCGCTGAGCACGACGCCGGAGGTGACGAGGCGGCGCAGGGTGGCGTCGTCCACGCACTCGGGAGCGAGCGTCATCAGCACCCGGCCTCCGTGCGCGGCGAAGCGGCGGGGCAGGGCGGTGAGGTAGTCGAGGTCGCGCGGGTCGGGCGTGCGGATGAAGGACGGCACGTGGACGCCCGCGCGTTCGCGGCTGATGAAGGGGCCTTCCAGGTGGATGCCGAGCACGCCGCCGCCGGGGCGCGCGGTGGCGGCTATCGCGGCCTCGCAGGCTTCGCGCATGCGGGCGGCGTCGTCGGTGATGAACGTGGGGAGCAGGCCCGTGGTGCCGCACGTGCGCATGGCGGCGGCGATGGCGAGCGCGGCTTCTTCGGTGGGCGTGTCGTTGAAGAGCACGCCGCCCGCGCCGTTGACCTGCACGTCCACGAACCCGGGGGCCAGGAGTGTGTCACCTGGCAGCGTGTGCACGGTGGCCCCTGTGGGAGCTTCGGCTTGGGGCACCACCGCTCGGACGGTGCCGTCCTCGATGACGACGGCGTGACCTTCGAGGACCTGGTCCCCGGTGAAGACGCGAGCGCCCTGGAGAACGGTGGGCATCACACGGTCTCCGTGACCTTGCGCAGGTGCGCGGGCGCATCCGGGTCGAGTCCTCGCGCCGTCGCGAGTTGGTGCACCGCGAAGTAGAAGCTCTGCACCTGGCACAGGGGCGCGAGCGCCGCGGGGAGGTCCGGCAGCGTGGGCAGGGATTGTGCGCCGGGGACGGGCAGGGCGGAGTGGATGTTCGCGCCCAGCTCGACCATGCGCTTCACGACGTCGCGCGTGCCCTGCGCGGCGTTGTCCTCCTGTCCCAGCGCGAGCACGGGGAAGCCCGGCCGCACGAGCCCGAGCGGACCGTGGAGGACCTCCGCGGTGCTGAAGGCCTCCGCGTGCAGACGGCAGGTCTCCTTGAGCTTGAGGGCCATCTCCAGCGCGGCGCCCAGGCCGCTGCCCCGGCCGACGACGTAGAGGCTGCTGACGTCCTTGAGCGTCGCGAGCGCCGGCCACCAGTCGAGCTTCCCTGCGGCCTCCAGCGCGTCCGGGAACCGCCGGGCGGCGTCATGCAGCTCCGCGGAGTCCGACCAGTGCGCGACGAGCTGGAGGAAGGCGAGCCCGGAGAGCAGATAGGACTTGGTGGCGGCGACGCTGTGCTCGGGGCCGGCGGACAGCGGGATGCGCACGTCGCACAGCGCGGCCAGCGGTGACGTCTCGTCGTTGATGAAGCCGAGCACGACGGCACCTCCTGCTCGGGCGGCCTCGGTCATGCGCAGGAGATCGGGGCTCTGGCCGGACTGGGACACGGCGATGAAGAGCGCGTCGCGCAGCTCCAGGGAGCGCGTGTTGTAGACGGACGCGACGCTGGGGCCCAGCGAGGCGACGGCGCGGCCCAGCGTGGTTTCGATGAGGTACTTGCCGTAGACGGCCGCATGGTCGGAGCTGCCCCGGGCGCAGGTGACGACGAAGCGGGGAGGCGTGCGGCGCAGGCGGGCGCCCAGGTAGGCGAAGGTGTCGCGGCAGCGCTCGAGCTGCCGGCGGGCAGCGGCCGGTGCCTCGGCGGCCTCACGTGCGAGGGCGGGCAGGGAGGAGTTCGTCGGAGTGGGGTCCACGCGCAAGGCTGTCTCTTATACACATCTGACGCTGCCGACGACTTAA
>NZ_RAWM01000111.1 GCF_003668875.1 Corallococcus interemptor
GGGCCGGACGGGTCGGGAAGGGAATGCCCTCCGCGCTGCGGACCCGGGTGGGCTGGGCGGCGCCCAGGGTGACGTCCCCCTCCCGGTCCTCGTCGGTGGGGCGCTCCTTGGAGGCCGGCACGCTCGTCTGGTGGGGGCGCTTCTTCACCGAGGCGAAGATGGGACGGCAGGCGTCCACGAAGCGGCGGACCTCGTCCAGGGGCAGCGCCGGGGAGTAGTTGTCGTTCACCCCCGTCATGGGCTCCGCCATGCACATGGCGTTGAGGATGGCCTCCTCCGTGGCCTCCATCACGGCCTCGTAGAGGGGGTCCAGGCGCTGATCCAGGAGGATCTTCATCTTGTAGACCATCTTCTGGGTGCGCCTGGGGATGATGTTCGCGGTGGAGAAGCCCACGACGATCTCACCCGAGCCGTGCGCCGCGTAGCTGCCCACGCGGCCAATGCCCAGGCCCACGCGCTTGCACAGGCGGTTGATCTGATGGCTGAGCAGCGGCGCGTCCGTGGCGACGACGGCGATGATGGAGCCGTAGGACTTGCCCCGGTGGGGGGTGTTCTTGAACTTCTCCACCAGCACTTCGCCCACCGGCAGGCCGCCCACGCGCAGGTTGTGCATCTTCCCGAAGTTGGACATGACGAGCACGCCCAGCGTGTAGCCGCCCAGCACCTCCGGCAGCTTGCGCGACGACGTGCCGATGCCGCCCTTGAAGTCGCACGTCACCATGCCGGTGCCGCCGCCGACGTTGCCCTCCTGCACCGGGCCGGACTTCGCGGCGTTGATGGCGGCGACGACGTGCTCCTGGCGCACGTGGCGGCCGGAGATGTCGTTGAGCCACGAGTCGTCGCACTCGCCCACCACGGGGATGATGACGTCGTGCTCGTCACCAATGCCCGGGTAGCGCTGGACCAGGTAGTTGGCCACGCCGTCCGACACGGCGCCCACGGCCATGGTGTTGGTGAGGAGGATGGGCGTTTCGATGAGGCCCCACTCCATGAGCTGGGTCATGCCGGAGACCTCGCCCGCGCCGTTGAGCACGAAGCCGCCTCCGCTCATGCGTTCCATGAAGATGTTGCCCAGGTTGGGCAGGATGGCCGTGACGCCCGTGCGCACCGGACCGAAGCCGGGCTTGAGCGGCCCCGAGCCCTCGATGAGGGTGGTGTGGCCCACCAGCACGCCTTCCACGTCCGTGATGGCGTTGTACTTGCCCGGCTTGAAGCGCCCCAGCGGAAGCCCCAGCTCCCGCGCCCGGACCCTTGGCCCCGTCTCTCCCGGTTTCGACACCATGGGCCGACCGTACCCGACAATCTCCGACGGTCAACCCTGCTTCCCTACCAAGTGTCGCTCGGCCTCAGCCGCGCGCGGGCGCCCTCAGTCCCTCGACGAGCAGCCGCGTCTGCACGCTTGCAAGCGCCTCCGCGCCCTCTACGCCCTGCGGGGACTCGCCCAGCTGCCGGTCCACGAACAGCGAGGCGAGCCCATGCACCAGCGACCACGCGGTGAGCGTGAGCGGCCGCGACTCACCGGGGCGCAACAGGCCCGCCGCCTGCGCCGCTTCGATGGTGCTCACCAGGAGCGTGAAGGCGCCCTGCTCTCCTTCCGGCTCCGGAGGCGGTGACATGGGCCGGGTGAAGTGCGGGCCGAACATCACCCGGAAGTGCGGCGGGTGCCGCACGGCGAACAGCACGTAGGCCTCGCCCGCCGCGTACAGGCGCTCCAGCGGGCCGGTGTGCGGGGCCATGCGTTCGCGCATCTCGCGCGCCATGGCGCGGAAGCCCTCGTGCGCCACCGCCTCCAGCAGCGCCTCTTTGTCCGCGAAGTGCCGGTACGGCGCCGCGTGGGTGACTCCCGCCCGGCGGGCCACCTCGCGCAGGGACAGCGCGCCGAAGCCCTCTTCCGCGATGAGCACCACCGCCGCGTCCACCAGCGCCTGGCGCAGGTCCCCGTGGTGGTAGCGGCCCTTGTCCTCCGGTGCCTCCGCCGCCTGCTTCCGCTTGCCCCGCGTCGCCACCGTCCGTGCCTCCTCGCGCGCCCACTGCCGCCTGCGTGACTTGACCATCCGCCGTGCGAAGTTACCAGCGTCAACATGCATGTTGACACCGGCAACATGCGATGTTTACAGTGTCAACACGATGGGCGGCGCGGGGTCCTCTCGCGTCGTTACGTTTCAGCTGGAAAGGGAGCCGTCATGACGACCGCGACGAAGCAGACGATGTCCTCCTCCGCGCCGGGCTGGCTGCGGGCGTTCCGCACGCTCCCCCGCCAGCACGGCTTCGAGCCGCTGCGCGTGGAGGGCCAGGTGCCGGAAGGGCTGCGCGGCTCCCTGTACCGGGTGGGGCCGTGGACGTTCGACGTGCATGGCCGGCCGTACCAGCACTGGTTCGACGGGGACGGCGGGATGCTGGGCGTGCGCTTCGGCGCGGACGGGGTGAAGGGGGCGTCGCGGCTCCTGGACTCGCCCACCATGGTGACGGAGCGCAAGGCGTCCTCGCAGCGCTACGGCGGCTACGGCACGCCCACCCCGCTGCTCCACAAGCTGAGCCAGGTGCGCAAGAACTCCGCGAACACGTCGGTGATGGCGTGGAACGGCAAGCTGTACGCGCTCTTCGAGGGCAGCATCCCGGTGGAGGTGTCCCCGGAGGACCTGTCCACGCTGGGCGAGACGGACTTCGACGGCACGGTGGTGGAGACGTTCTCCGCGCACCCGCACCGCGTGCCGTCGCGCAAGGCGTCCTACAACTTCGGCATCCGCTACGGCCGCTTCACGCTGGCGGACCTCTTCGTCCTGCCGGACGGCGGCAAGGCCCAGCGGCTGGGTTCGGTGAAGCTGCCGGGCGCGACGATGGTGCACGACTTCATCGCCACGGATCGCTACCTCGTCTTCTTCCTGTCACCGCTGCGCTTGAACCTCTTCCGCGCGCTGCTGCAGGTGGGCTCGTACTCGGAGAACCTGCGGTGGAAGCCGGAGGCGGGCACGGACGTGCTGGTGGTGCCCATCGACGACGTGGAGCACCCGGTGCGCATCACCACGGACGCCTTCTACCTGTGGCACTTCGGCAACGCGTACGAGCAGGGCGACACGGTGGTGGTGGACTACGTGCGCTACCCCGACTTCACGACGAACCAGTGGCTGGGAGAGCTGGTGCGCGGCACGACGTCCACGGACGCGGCGGGCATGCTGCACCGGGCGGTGATCGACGTGAAGGCGGGCACCTTCAGCACCGAGCAGCGCTCGGACGTCAGCTGCGAGTTCCCCCGCGTGTCCCCGAACGTCGTGGGCCGCGAGCACCAGACGCTCTACCTGGGCGTGCACCGGGGCAACGAAGCCCGGCGCGGCCTCTTCGACGGCGTGGCGCGCATGGACATTTCCACGGGCAAGCTGACGACCGCGGACCTGGGCGAGGGCACCTACCCCTCCGAGCCCGTCTTCGTCCCCCGCCCCGGCGCCACCGCCAAGGACGACGGCTGGGTGCTCACGCAGGTGTTCGACGCGAAGACGGACACGTCCCACGTCGCCGTGCTGGACGCGCGCCGGATGGAGGACGGGCCCGTGGCGCGCTGCCACTTCGACCACGCCCTGCCCCCCACGTTCCACGGCGGCTTCGCGCCCGGGAAGTGACACCGGCTCCCGCTTTCTCTGATTTCCGAACCATTTCGGCTTAAATGGTTGGAAATCAGGAAACGGGAGGCAGGTCATGAAACGGCTGCTCGCAGTGGCAGGACTGGTGGTGGCGCTGGTGGGCTGTCAGCCCGAGGCGCAGACGGATCCGAATCTGGTGGCGCAGGCCCAGGGCGCGACGAACGTGCCCGGGCTCTACGCCGTCTTCAACCAGCCGGACAACACGGGGACGCGGGACTACCGCATCAAGGATGAGATTGCCCGGCTCATCCAGAACAGCCCCAAGGGTTCGTACATCCGCATCGCCATGTTCCTGTGGACGACGGACCACCTGAACGCGGCGATCAAAGCGGCGCTGTGCCGGGGCGTCATCGTGCGGCTGGTGGTGGACGAGCAGAACGGCGGCGCCGCTTCGGAGTTCGCCTCCGGCGGCGTCATCCACGACATCAGCAGCTACGTGCCCCCGGCGGCGACCTGCCCGGACGCGACGCGGCTGGAGCTCACGCGGTGCAACGGCACGGGCGCGGGCAGCGCGTGCATCGCGGGCTTCGACCGCGAGGGCACCATCATGCACGACAAGATCTTCACCTTCTCCACGACGACGGATCCGCAGGGCAACCGCATCCAGCGCGTGGTGGTGCAGGGCTCGTGGAACAACACCTACTCCCAGAACAACTACTGGAACGACATGGTCGTCAGCTACGAGGACTGGGACTGGTACGACTACTGGGTCGGCTACCACAACGACCTGCGCGGCGGCACGAAGACGACGGACTACTACAACCCCACCACGGGCCAGGGTTACTACAACTCCCCCAACGCGCCGTGGACCGTCTACTTCTTCCCGCGCGAGGGCAACGACAACGAGCTGTCCAGCGACACCGTGACGAACAACTTCACGGACTACATCCGGACGTACGTGTCCGGCTGCACGCTGGACGTGAACCAGAACCACTTCAACGACAGCCGCGCCATCGTGGCCACGGAGCTGGTGCGCATTGGCAAGCTGGGCTGCCGGGTGCGCGTGCTCTACACGGACATGGACGCGGGCATCAAGACGAAGCTCAGCGGCGCGGCGAACATCACGCTCCGCCAGCTCTACGACGTCTCCGCCAACAACGTGAAGACGAGCGACGGCACGCCGCGCGAGGTGCTCACGCACAGCAAGCACTTCGTCTACTCCGGCAACTTCAACGGGACGGTGCGCAAGATGGTGCTGACGGGCTCGCACAACCTGTCCAAGAACTCGCTGCGCTACAACGACGAGAACCTGGCCAAGTTCTACTCGGACACGCTGTGGCAGGCGTACCACGACAACTTCGAGAAGGGCTGGGCGCAGGCGCTCAACGACGGCTGAAATGAAACGGGGACGGCGCCTTTCGGGCACCGTCCCCTTCAGCTCAGGACTTGAGCTCCGGGCGCGGCGTGCCCTCCGCGGGGGCCGCGGCGTTGGCCTGCGCGGTCTGCTCTTCGATCCGCTGCACGACTTTATTGAGCGGCGGCGTGTGGGCGCCGGCCGGGTTCTCCGTCTGGGCCCGGCGCGCCTCGCGCTCCTTGTAGCGGCGGATGGCGGGCGCCATGATTTCCCCAATCAGCGTCCGGTAGTCCATGCCGGCACCCGCCGCGATGAGCACCAGGTCGCTCCAGCCGGGCGTGAGGCCGGGCAGCGGGTTGCACTCGATGAAGTAGATGCGCCCCTTGTCGTCCATGCGGAAGTCGATGCGCGCCACGTCGCGGCACCCCAGCGCCATGAACGAGTTGCGCGCCGCCGTGCGCAGCTTCTCCAGCAGCGCCGGTTCGATCTTCGCGGGCGCGTCGTAGCGGATGCGGTCCGTCCAATCCAGCTTGTGCTGGAAGCTGTAGACCGGGTTCTTCTCCGCCTTGTCCAGGAAGACGATCTCCATGGGCGGCAGCACGCGCGGACGCCGCTCGCCCAACAGGCCCACCGTGAACTCGCGGCCGCCGATGTACTCCTCAATCAGCGCGGGCTGCTGGTACTTGCCGGCGATCTCCTTCACCACGTCGCGCAGCTCGGCCTCCGAGTAGCAGACGCTCTTGGTGACGACGCCCTTGGAGCTGCCCTCCGCCACCGGCTTCACGATGAGCGGGAAGGTGGTGAACTCCTTGTTGAGGCGCTCCTTGCCCGTGACCATCAGCTGGAAGTTGGGCGTGAGGATGCCCGCCTGACGGACGATCTTCTTCGCCAGCGCCTTGTCCAGCGCGAGCGACAGCGTCGCGGGGTCGCTGCCCGTGTACGGGATGTCCAGGAGCTCCAGCATCGCCGGCACCTGGCTCTCACGGTTGCGGCCCTTGAAGCCCTCCGCGATGTTGAAGACGATGTCCAACGGCGTGCTGGAGAGCACCGTGGGCAGCTCCGCCGTGGCCTCCAGGTCGATGACCTCGTGGCCCCACGACGCAATGGCCTCGCGGATGGCCTGGAGGGTGTTGGGCGAGTCGTACTCGGCCTCGCTGTCCTCCTGCACCGTCTCCGCCGTGGCGCTGGGCTTCACGCGCTTCACGTTGAAGCTGAAGCCCACCCGCAGCGGTCCGGACTTGCGCGCGGGCCGGCCCTGGCGGCTCTTGTTGTCGCGGATCTTGTGACGCTTGCCCGCGCTCTGGATGATGGAGTTGATGACCCCGTCCAGGTGCAGCCCCTCCAGCTCCGCCGCGGCGTAGATGCCCGCGCCCGGCTCCAGGCTGGGCAGCGCGTTGATCTCCAGGAAGTACGGCACGCCCGCGTCGGACACGCGGAAGTCCAGGCGGCCCAGGTCGCGGCAGTCCAGCACCTGGAGGATCTTCTGCGCCATCTTGCGGACGTCCTCGGACATCTTCGTCGGGATGTTCGCGGGCGCGCGCACGGACACGGACTTCTCCCGGCGCGTCTTCAGCTCGTAGTCGTAGATGGCGTACTTGCGGCCCTGGGACGCCTCCGGTTCGATGACGTACTCCACCGGCGCGAGCACGCCGTCGTAGTCGTTGTCCACCGCGGCCAGGAACGGCACCGTCAGGTCGCGCCCGCTGATGTACTCCTCCACCAGCACGCCCGCCGGGTACTTCTCCAGCGCCTTCGCCACCTTCTCGCGCACCTGCTCCAGCGTCTCCGCGACGGAGTCCTGGGTGATGCCCTTGGAGGAGCCCTCGAAGTTGGGCTTCACGATGACCGGGAAGCGCAGGTTCTCCGGCTGCAGCTCGTTGAGCTTCTCCACGTACTGCCAGCCCGGCGTGCGGATGCCGTGCTTGGAGACGATGAGCTTGGTGAGCTGCTTGTCCAGCGTCAGCGCCAGCGCGTATGCGTCCGAGCCCGTGTACGCGAAGCCCAGCTCGTCGAAGAGCGCCGGGTAGAACGCCTCACGGAAGCGGCCGCGGCGGCCTTCCGCCGTGTTGAAGATGAGGTCCGGGCTGTACGCCTCCAGGCGGGCGACGGTGCGCGACGCGGGGCCGCTCACCTCGAAGCGCTCCAGGCGGTGGCCCAGCCGCTCGATGGCTCCCGCCAGCGTGTTCACCGTCTCCTGCGTGTCGAACTCCGCCTCTTCTTCCGAGTCCGAAAGCCGCAGGTTGTAGGTCAGCGCGATGCGCATGGCTTGCCCCGTCTCACTTTCCTGAATGCCTTTCCACGGCGCACCTTGGCCGCGGACATCAACCGTCCGGGAGCGCGCGTGGCGCCCACCGGCGTGCGGGCTGCAACCGTCGCGCCCGCGACAACCTTCCCGTCCACCACCTGCGTCTGCGCCCAGGTGTCTCCCAGCCGCAGGCCCAGCGGGTCGCGCAGCACGCGCCACGCCTCCACGCCGCCAATCACCACGAAGCCCGCCAGGGCGGCCACCACGCCATGCGGCGCGGGCATCATCCCCAAGAGCACCACCAGCGCGAGCGGCGCGTTGCGAAGCGTGCTGTCGCGGTGCCGGGCCGCCGAGCGCGTGGGCAGGTGCATCACCTTCACGCCGCAGATGCGCTTGCCCACGCTCTGTCCCTGGAGCATCCCGTCCGCGAGCAGGAGGAAGAGCAGCGCCACCACCGCGCCCGCCGCGCCGCAGACGACGTACAGGCCCCAGGCCACCGCGCAGTCGATGATCCGCGCGCCCAGCCGCAACAGCAGCGACGCCTTCGGGTACGGTGAATCCGGCTCCGCGTCCTCCTGCACCAGCCGAAGCACGCGGGGTGCGCTCCGGCCTTCCGTCATCAGGCTGCGTTCAGGGGCGGTGCTCACTCCTCGGGCTCCAGCGTGAGGCCCTCTTCGGTGGGCTCCGGCTCGTCCAGCCCCGCGAGCTTCGCCAGCCGCTCGTGCGCGGACAGCGGGTGGACGAAGGGCACCACCGTCTGCGCGTGCTCTCCGGCCGCCTCCGCCGCGAGCCGCGCGGTGGGGCTGCCGCCTTCCGACATGCGCAGGAGCTTCTGCCGGGCGTCGTCCTCCTCGTGCCGCGCGGGCTCACCCTCCCGCGTGAAGAAGACGAAGGCCATGGCCGGGCGCTTGGAGGACTCGCGCATCGCGAACTGCACGCCGTCCAGGTTCCAGCCCTTGGCCGTCCACTCGTTCAGGGTGCGCTCCAGCGCGCCCTCGTCCACCGTGGACAGCTCCACCACTTTGTACTGCAACGGCCCGGGCTCACGGACGACGGGGACCTGGCCCTTCCCGGGGCGCTGCTTGGACCTGGAGCGCGACGCGGGGGCCTTGAGGGCCCTGGGCGGCGCGCCCCGTCTGGGCGGAGGCTTCTCGGTTCTGCGTCCGGGCCGCTTCTTCTGGGTGGGCATCGTTGTGGGGAGCATTTGGGCGCAAGCGGCGGAAGCGATCAAGCCTTCCGCCGAACACGCACGCCCGGGTGTCGCCTACAGGAGCTTGGCCGCTTCCAGGGCGTGGTAGGTGATGATGAGGTCGGCGCCGGCGCGCTTGATGGACGTGAGGACCTCCATCATCACGCGCTCGTAGTCCACCCAGCCGTTCTGCCCGGCGGCCTTGAGCATCGCGTACTCGCCGGAGACGTTGTACGCGGCGAGCGGCAAATCAAAGTTCTCACGCAGCGCGCGGATGACGTCCAGGTACGACAGCGCCGGCTTCACCATGATGAAGTCCGCGCCCTCGTCCACGTCCAGCGCCGTCTCGCGGATGGCCTCGCGCACGTTGCCGGGGTCCATCTGGTAGCCGCGGCGGTCGCCGAACTGCGGCGTGCTCTGCGCGGCCTCACGGAACGGACCGTAGAAGCCGGAGGCGTACTTCGCCGAGTACGACATGATGGGCGTGTCCTGGTGCTTCACCTCATCCAGCGCCTTGCGGATGGCGCCGATGCGGCCGTCCATCATGTCCGAGGGCGCGATGATGTCCGCGCCCGCCTGCGCGCAGGTGACGGACATCTGGGCCAGCAGGGGCAGCGTGGCGTCGTTGGCCACGTGGTTGCCGTCCAGCACGCCGCAGTGGCCGTGGTCGGTGTACTCGCACAGGCACACGTCCGCGATGACCTGGAGGTCCGGCTCCGCGGCCTTGATCTCCCGGATGGCGCGCTGGACGATGCCGTCCGTCGCGTACGCCTGGGTGCCGCGCGCGTCCTTGTGGTCCGGGATGCCGAAGAGGATGACGGACGGCACGCCCAGCGACTTCGCGAGCTTCGCCTCCTTCACCGCGTGCTCCAGTGAGAGGTTGAAGACGCCCGGCATGGAGGAGATGGGACGGCGCACGTCCCGGCCCTCCACGACGAACAGCGGATAGATGAAGTCCGTGGGCGAGAGGCGCGTCTCTCTCACCATGTCACGGAGCGCCGCCGAGCGGCGGAGCCTGCGGGGACGGTGGACGGGGTGGGCCATGGGTCGCCGGTATAAACCGCCGGGCCCCGCGCTTCACCCCTTTGCGCGTCGTGGAATCGCCTGGGAATCGCCTGCTCAGCCGGCGACGGGGCGCCAGGTCCGCTGATGGCGGCGGGAATCGCGCGCCATGCGGTCGGCCCGCCGCCCGGCCAGGTCCGCCTCGTACAGCGCCCGGGCGTAGCGCACCCGCGCCGCCTCGGTCCCGGTGTCCAGCTCCCGCTCGGCCGCCTCCAGCTCACGGCGCGCGTCCTGAAGCTGCTGCTCGGTCCCGTTTGCCCACGTCATGCCATGTCTCCAGTGTGGTGAGCCCGCGGGGGTTGGCTTTTCCGGTGTCCCGCGGGTGCTGACAGGCATTGCAGGGGTTGGACCAGGGGCTCCGTTGGAACCCCCAGGAGTGCAACGCCCGGGAATGACGAGGTGTCGCGGCGCGCCACGCGCGCTCCGGGTGCGCAAGCCGTTTCCCATGGGCGCGAACACGGGAACGCGCTGGGAAGCCCGCATGCAGGGCCGCCCGTCCCTCCCTCGAGGGCCGCCTGCTTTCATGCGGGTGCAATCATCCGCCCACCGGGTCGTCTACAGTCGTGACCGTGACGACTTCACCTCCCGCCCTTGAAGTGCAGGGCCTGCGCAAAACGTATCGCCGAGCGTTCGGCCGTGGCGGCCATGAAGCCCTCCGGGGCATGGACCTCCACGTCCCGGCGGGCAGCGCGTTCGGGCTGATTGGCCCCAACGGCGCGGGCAAGACGACCTTCATCAAGAGCGTGCTCGGCATCGTGCGGCCCACGGCGGGCACGGTGCGCGTGCTGGGCGGGTCGCCAGAGGATCCGGCCATCCGCGCGCGCATCGGGTACCTGCCGGAGCGGCTGCACCTGCCCGGCACGTGGAAGTCCCCCGCGTTCCTGGCCACCGTGGCGCGGCTCAAGGGCCTGAAGGTGGATGCCGGTGCGCACGCGCGGCTGTTGGAGCGCGTGGGGCTTTCGGACGCGGTGGACCGGCGCATCGGCGGCTACTCCAAGGGCATGCGGCAGCGGCTGGGGCTGGCGGCGGCGCTGCTGGGAGAGCCGGCGCTGCTCGTCCTGGACGAGCCCACGGACGGAATCGACCCCATGGGCCGGCTGGAGGTGCGCCGCATCCTCCAGGAGGAGGTCCAGAAGGGCGTGACGCTGTTCCTCAACTCGCACCTGCTGGCGGAGACGGAACGCGTGTGCGACCGCGTGGCCATCCTCGCGGACGGGCGCGTGCTGCGCGAGGGACGGCTGGAGGAGCTGGCGAAGGCCGGGGCCCGCTGGCGCGTGCGCTTCGCGCCCGGCGCGGATGCCCAGGCGCTGACGGCGGAGGGCTTCGTGCCGGCCGGCGGTGGACGGGAGGACGGCGTGTACACGGTGGAGGCGGCGGACGTGGCGGTGCTCAACGCGGCGCTGGACCGGGCGCGCTCGCGCGGCGCGCTGCTCACGGAGCTCAAGCGCGAGGGCGCGGACCTGGAGGCGGTGCTCGTGGGCGCCGTCGGTGGACCGGGGGTGGCGGCGTGAAGAGCCCCGTCTTCGTCATCGCGGGCTACGTGCTGCGCGAGGCGGCGTCGCGCAAGTTCATCCTGGCCTTCATGGTGGGCCTGACGCTGGTGCTGGCCACCGTGGCGCTCAGCCTCAAGCTGGAGGTCGTGGACGGCGCGCTCGCGGCGACGCGCCTGTTTGGCGAGGTGATGCGCTCCAACATCATGTCCGTGGACGTGGCGCTCCGGCCCATCTACCGCGCGGCGGCGTACCTGGTGTTCTACGGCGGCATCCTCTTTGGCATCGTGGCGTGCTCGGACTTCGCGCCGGGGCTCTTGTCGCCCGGCCGCATCGAGCACCTGCTCGCCCTGCCCCTGCAGCGCTGGCACCTGCTGGCCGGCACGTTCCTGGGCGTGATGACGCTGGCCCTGGGCGGCACGGTGTACGCGGCGGGCGGGCTGACGCTCATCTTCGGGGTGAAGGCGGGGTATTGGACGATGGGGCCGCTCATCGCCGGGGGCCTCGCGTGCGTGGGGTTCGCGGCGGTGTACGCGGTGATGCTCACCACGGCGACGCTGGTGCGCAGCGCCGCGCTGTGCTCCGCGGCGGGCTTCGTGCTGCTGGTGGGCGGCATCCTCGCGGGCTTCCGCCAGGACGTGTCGCGCTATCTGGAGTCGGGCTTCGGGCGCACGGCGTTCGACGCGGTGACGCTGGTGCTGCCCCGGCTGTCCGCGCTGGCGACGCGCGCGGCGGACCTGGCCAGCTCCACGCCGCTGGAGAAGGGCTCGCTGGGCATGCTGCTGGGCGGCGTGCTGGTGTTCGGACTGGGGGCCCTCTCCGTGGGCTTCTGGCACTTCGAGGGAAAGGACTGCTGAGTCATGGAATCGCGCGGGCGCAGGAGGGTGTGGCTGCTGGGGGCGCTGCTGTTGTTCGCCGCGGGCGCGGTCCTGATGTTCACGGGCCAGGGTGACACGGCGCCCGCCCCGGAGAAGGACGTGGAGTTCCCCCGGCGCATGCGGTCGCAGGACCATGCGCGCGCGGAGAAGCGCCGCACCTGGGTGATGCCCGCGGCGGTGGACGCGGGCGTGGCCGCGCCCGTGAAGCCAAGGGATCCGCTGCTCGCGGCGCTGCCCCGGGGCCCGGGCCGCACGGCGGTGGTCATCGAAGCGAACGCGCTGCGCTACTCGCCCGTGGGCGAGCTGCTGATGGACTGCCTGCTGCGCGACGGCGGCAAGAACCTGGAGCAGTTCAAGGCGCTGAGCGGCGTGGATCCACTCCAGGACCTGGACCGGCTGGTGGTCACCGACGAGGGCGTCATCCTCTCCGGCGACTTCAGCAAGGCGAAGTACCAGGAGCTGTTGGGCGAGCGCGTGGCGTCCGACCATGGCCCGGGCGCGCGCGTGTACGAGCCGGGCGACACGACGTTCACCCTGCCGGACGGCGGTACGCAGCGCGGCCGGATGGACACCGCGGTGGGCACCTGGAACAACCAGATGCTCGTGTTCGGCAAGTCGCCGGACTCCGTGAAGACGGTGCTGGATCGCATGGACGGGCGCGGCCAGGAGGACGGCCCGCCGCTGCTGGATGAGAACAGCACCTACGGTGAGATGTACGGCGTGCTGGCGGTGCAGACCCTGGCGAAGCTCCTGGGGCCGGATCAGGCGGAGCTGGCGCAGCGGCTGACGGACGTGGCCCAGAACGTGGAGCTGCACCTGGACACCAGCGGCGACGTGGCCATGGTGGCCAACGTCACGGGCCTGGACGCGGACAAGATGACGGACCTGGGCAAGTCCCTGGGCGGCGCGCTGTCCATGGCGCGCATGAAGGCGCAGACGGAGGGCAAGGAGGACCTGGCCCAGCTCCTGGACTTCGCGAAGGTCCGGCCGGACGGCACGTCCTTCAAGCTGGAGCTGGCGGTGCCGCTCGCCACCCTCCAGGAGCAGCTGGCCTGGTGCCGCGAGGAGCGCCAGGCCGCCGAGCGCGCCAAGACGTCGCCGTAACGGGCAGCCAGGCCTCGCTTCGCTGTTTTCCAGCGGACACCGTTCACGGGATACTGCGGTCCAACAGGGAGCGGCGACCCGCCATGGGCAGGACGGGCGCGGGCTCCTCGAGGATCCGATGAACGCACGTGTCGGGAGGGTGGCACCCCTCCTCTTCGGTTCGGGGCTTTGCGCGCTGGTCTATCAGACGGTGTGGCTGCGGGAGTTCCGGCTCATCTTCGGGGCCTCGACGGCCGCGTCGGCCGCGGTGCTCGCCATCTTCATGGCGGGGCTGGGGCTGGGCAGCGCGCTCCTGGGCGCGCGGGCGGACCGGCAGGCGAAGCCGCTGGCCTTCTACGCGAACCTGGAGCTGCTCATCGCCGGCAGCGCCGCGCTGAGCCCCTTCCTCGTGGAGGCCGTGCGCGCCATCTACATCGCGCTGGGCGGCACGCCGGTGATGGGCCTGGGCCTGGGCACCGCCGTGCGGCTGGTGCTGTCGCTGCTGGTGCTCGCGGTGCCCACGGTGCTCATGGGCGGCACGCTGCCGGCCGCGGCGCGCGCGGTGCTCTCCGATGAGGATCCGCGTCGCCGGGACCTCGCGCTGCTCTACGGCGTCAACACCCTGGGCGCCGTGACAGGCGCGGCGGCGTCCACGTTCCTCCTGCTGGAGGTGCTGGGCAACCGCACCACGCTCTGGAGCGCGTGCCTGCTCAACGCGCTGGTGGCCATCACCGCGCGCTCCGTGAGCCGCTCCATGGAGTCCGACGCTCCGGCCACGCCCGCTGCTCCCGCCGCCGCGCCGGTGGCGGACGCTCCTGCCGCTGACGCGGGCGCGCTGCCGCCCCGGAACTTCGTGCTGGTGGCCGCGGCCGTGGTGGGCTTCGCGTTCCTGCTGATGGAGCTGGTCTGGTACCGGATGCTGGGGCCGCTCCTGGGTGGCACCACGTTCACCTTCGGGCTCATCCTCGCGCTGGCGCTGCTGGGCATCGGGCTGGGCGGCACCGCCTACACCGTCTTCTTCCGCCACCGCGCCGCCACGCTCCAGGGCTTCGCGCTCACCTGCGCGGCGGAGGCCGTGCTGATGGCGGTGCCGTTCGCGCTGGGAGACCGGCTGGCCATCCTCGCCGCGCTCCTGCGTCCGCTGGGCGGCCTGGGCCTGGGCGGCATGGCGCTGGGCTGGACGTTCATCGCCTCCATCGTGGTGCTGCCCGCGGCGTTCGTGTCCGGCGTGCAGTTCCCGCTGCTGCTCGCGCTCATCGGGCGGGGCCGGCAGGACGCGGGCCGGCAGGTGGGCCAGGTGTACGCGTGGAACACGGGCGGCTCCATCGTGGGCTCGCTCGCGGGCGGCTTCGGGGTGATTCCGCTGCTCACCGCGCCGGTGACGTGGCAGGCCGTGGCGGGGCTGCTGGCCGCGCTGGGCCTGGGCGCCGCCATCCTCTCCTTCCAGAGGGAGCGCCAGCGGGGTGCGCTGGTGGCGCCGGTGCTGGCGACCGTGCTCGCCGTGCTGCTGCTCACCGCGCAGGGCCCCACGGCCGTGTGGCGCCACTCCGGCGTGGGCGCGGGCCGCTCGGGGTTGCACGAGCCCGACTCCCAGCAGATCGACCGGTTCGAGAACGCCCAGCGCGCCAGCGTCGTCTGGGAGCACGAGGGCGTGGAGAGCAGCGTCGCGCTCTCGGATGAGGACGGCCTGAGCTTCATCGTCAACGGCAAGGTGGACGGCAACTCCATTGGCGACGCGCCCACCCAGGTCATGTCGGGGCTCGTCGGCGCGCTGCTGCACCCGGCGCCGCGCACGTCGCTCGTCATCGGCCTGGGCACGGGCAGCACCGCGGGCTGGCTGGGCAAGGTGCCGGACATGGAGCGCGTGGACGTGGTGGAGATCGAACCCGCCATCCTGGAGGTCGCGCGCCGCTGCCACGCGGTGAACGCCGACGTGATGAACAACCCGAAGGTGCACACCTCCTTCGGCGACGCGCGCGAGGTGCTGCTCACCACGCCCCAGCGCTACGACATCATCTTCTCCGAGCCGTCCAACCCGTACCGGGCCGGCATCTCCAGCCTCTTCACCCGCGAGTTCTACCAGGCGGCGAAGCAGCGGCTGGCCGAAGGCGGCCTGTTCCTGCAGTGGCTCCAGGCCTACGAGGTGGACGCCCTCACCGTGCAGAGCGCCTATGCCACGCTGTCCTCGGAGTTCACGGCGGTGGAGACCTGGCAGACGCTGAGCGGCGACCTGCTGCTCGTCGCCTCCATGCAGCCGTCGGCCTACGACCTGCCGGCCATGCGCCAGCGCATCGCCCAGGAGCCCTACCGCTCCGCGCTGCGCTCCGTGTGGCGGACGAACGAAGTGGAGGGCGTGCTGGCGCACTTCGTCGCGACCCCGGCGCTGGCGAAGCGCGCGGCGGAGGGTGGCGCGGACATGATCAACACGGACGACCTGTCCTCCATGGAGTTCGCCTTCGCGCGAAGCCTGGGCCGGACCGCCTTCTTCTCCACGCGGGACCTGCGCGGCGCGGCGCGGCGGCTCGGGGCGGACCGGCTGCCGTTCACCGGGGGCACTCCGGACTGGAACCGCGTGGAGGAGCTGCGCGTGTGGCTGGGGTTCAACGCCCCCGGCCCCATGTCCGAGCAGGTCCGTGTCTACAAGGACTTCGTCAGCGCCGCGCAGGCGGGCCGGGACGCCGCGGTGCTGTCCCAGTGGGAGCGCGTCAAGCATGAGCCGCGCGACCCGCGCGAGCAGTACGCGCTGGCGCGCGCCCGGGTGATGACCGGCCACACGGAGGCGCTCGCGTCGTTGCGGTCCCTGAGGGAGAGCCTCCCGGCGGAGGCGGACATGCTGGAGGCCCTGTACCTGGAGGCCCAGCGGCAGGACGCCGCGGCGGCCGCGACCCTGGAGCGCGCGTTCGCGCGGCTGCGTGAGGATCCCTGGCCCCCGGGGCCGCTCATCGAGGCGGCCCTGGACACCTCACTCCGGGTGGGCGCGCGTTCACCGGAGCTGGCCTGGCGGCTCTACACGGCGCTCGAGCAGCCCCTCGCGGCCAGCGTGGCCACCGCCCATCGGAAGTTGATCCGCGCGAAGCTCGCGGTCGCGGCGGGAGGCGTGGAGAAGTGCGCGGAGGGCCTCGCCCCCCTGGAGCCGCACGTCCCCTGGGACCGCGCCCTGCTGCTGGCGCGCGCCGAGTGCTACACCCGCCGGGGCGACGCCCGGGCGGAGGCGGCGCGCGAGGACCTGGAGCGCTTCCTGGCCCAGGCCCCCGAGCCCTTCCTGGGGGATGTCGAGGCGCAAGGAGCGCCCCCGCACGGGACGCCGGAGCAGGAGCCGCCGCGGACCACCAACGCGCCGGCGGGGCAGTAGGCCCCCTCCACGCAAGCCCGGCGCTTCAGGGCGCCGGGCTCGGGCTCGTGGCCTTCGCCTGGGGACGCCCGGGCCGCCACCCCAGGACGACGCGGCCATACAGCGCGGGCCCCATGTCCAGCCCGCGGACGTTCAGGCTCTCGCGCTCGCGGTCCAGCAGCGCGTAGTCGTTGATCAGCGACAGGCCCACCGACGAGCTCAGCCACAGGTCGCGGCCCAGGTGGACGTTCACGGTGGGCCCCACGCGGACCTGCGTCTCGCGCAGGTAGCTGGCGTTGAGCGCCTGGAGCTCCGGGTCGAAGCGGGTGCGCAGCACCTGCAGGTCCAGCGCCCCCACCAGCCCCAATTCCACCGTGTCGCCCAGCTTGCGCAGCAGCGTGAGCCGGGGCAGGCCCACCTCCAGGATGTACGGCCCCTGGTTGTAGGTGAGGCTCAGCATGGGGATGACCGGCAGTCTGTCGAAGGGCCACAGCGCGACCACGCCGAACGTCAGCCCGAGCCCCGGCGTGTCCTGGAACTGGTAGCGGGCCATCGCGAACGCCACCCAGGACGTGTCCAGGGAGAGGTCGAAGGAGGACTTGAAGTCCGTGCGGGTGCTGGCCAGGACGCCCGTGACGATCAACCAGCGCGGCGCCACGGGCCGCACGGCCGTGAGCCCCAGCTGGATGCGGTGGAACTGCCACTCGACCGTTTCGTCCTCCAGGGCAGGCGCGCTCGCGCCCATCCACCGCGTCTCGTAGCCCACCGATGGCAGCAGGTACGTGCGCCCCACGACGACCGGCGGCAGCGGCACGCGCAGCTCCAGCGTCTGCCGTTCCTTGATGTGGGTGCCACCCGCGTCCAGCGAGCCACCTCCGGAGAGGCCATAGCTCAGGTAGAGCCGGTCCGCCTGGGTCTGCGCCCGGGCCGGGAGGGCCGCGAGCAGCAACACCACCACGGCCCAGCAGCCTCGCACGGCGCGGCGGAAGTCCACGCGCATCACACCCTGCCTTCGAGAAGACGGGGCGGCCGGTCCCGGCCCCGGGGCCCGGGAGTCTACCCTGCCCTGCCCCACCCGGGGTGAAGCGAAAAGGACGTGGGGTGTGTCAGCCCACCATGGCGGTGACCTCGTCCGTGAAGGCCGCGTCCTCGTCCGCGTGGACGACGAGCGGCGGCAGCACGGTGAGGTCCGCCCGGCCGTTCTTCACCGCGTGCAGCAGCACCAGCTTCGCGGGCCGGTCCCCGCGTGGGTGCACCATGCGCACCGTGCGCGGCTCCAGCTGCAGCGTGCGCAGCACCGACACCAGCTCGCTGAAGCGCGACGCGGGGTACACCATGCACAGCCCGCCCCGGGGCACCAGCAGGTACGCCGCGGCGCGCACCACGTCCGGCAGCTCGCAGGCAACCTCATGCCGCGCGATGGCCTTCTCCCGGGACAGGTTGCTCTGGCCCGCGGTGCGCGCGCGGTACGGCGGGTTGCACAGCACATGGCCGAAGCTGCTCGCGGGGAACGTCTCCGCCACGTGCCGCAGGTCGCCCTGCACCAGCGACACCGCGCCCTCGCAGCGGTTCAGGTACACGTTGCGCTCGGCCAGGGAGAACAGGCCCGGCTGCAGCTCCAGCGCGGTGATGTCCGTCCTGCCCAGCCTGCGCGCCAGCACCAGCGGGATGATGCCGCACCCGGTGCCCAGGTCGAGCAGCCGCCCCCGGTGCGCTCCCGCGTCGAACACCGCGAAGTGCGCGAGCAGCACCGGATCCAACGTGAAGCGGTAGCCCAGGCGGCGCTGGAGCACCTGCACCTCACCACCGCAGATGGCGTCGAGCGTCTCCCCCGGGCCGGGCTCCAACCGCAGCCGCACCCGCTGGGGCCAGTCCTGCGCGGTGCCGGGCAGCGCACGCACGCGGGGCCGTCAGGCTTCGGGATCCAGGAAGAGCAACCCCGCGGGCACGCGCGGCTCCACGCTCAGCGTGCGCGGTGGCAGCGTGGCCTGGGCCTCCATCACCGCCCGCACCTCCCACACCGGCGGAGGGTTGAGCGCGAAGCCCGCCTGGAACGTGCCGGACTCCACGCCCGCCACCAGCGCCTCCAGGCCGTGCACCGGGAAGACCTGAGGATGTCCGGACGCCTCCGGCTCCTGGATGCCCAGCACCGTGCGCAGCACCAGCGCGTTGAGCAGCGCCAGGTCCAGGCTGCGCAGCGTGGGATTGCGAGGCGCGCCCTTCAGGTGCGCCAGGTCCAACCCCTGCCGGAAGCGCAGGATCCGGCCCCGCCCTCCCGGCAGCACCAGCAGCACCGCGTGCTGTCCGGGCACCAGCGTGGCCAGCCGCTCGCGCGCGGCCGACAGCCCCTGCGGCGTGGTGAGGGGCGCGTCCAGCTCCGTCACGCGCGCGTAGGCGGCCACCAGGGTGAGGAAGGTCTCTTCCTGGAACGTCTCCACGCCCTTGAGGGCACGGTGGATGGGGCACAGCTCCAGGCCCGGCTCGGACAAGGGCACCACCGCCGCCAGCGTCCGGCCCTGCTCGCTCAGGGCCGCCAGGGGCCGCATGGGGGCTTCATCCAGCACCGCCTGCAGGCGCTTGGACACGGGCGACGGTTCGATGCGCAGGAGCGACACCGGGTTGCCGTCGTACTGCCCCTTCCACACGGAGATGCCGCGCCCGGCGGCCTCGGCCAGCAGGGCCCGGAGCGCGCCGTGGTCATCCGCCACCAGGGTGACGGCGGGCTCCACCTCCCACGCGCGGGGCCGGTACGGGTCCTGCTCCAGCGACGGCACCGCGTCCGGCGTCAGCGCGCACAAGAGGTAGCGCACCGGAGGGCCGGAGAAGGCGCCCGCGGGGCCATGCAGCTCGACGACGTAGAGGGCCGGACGCGCGTCCTTCAGCAGTCCGCCGGAGTCCCGCATCCGGCGCAGCTCCGCGCTCGGGTTCGCGGCCTCCAGCAGGGGCCGCACGTGCGTGGGCAGCGGGGCCGCGTTGCCGCGAGGAGGACCGTCCCCGGTCTCCAGCGAGGAGTCCAGCGACGTCAGGAGGGCCGAGAACGGGAGGACGCGCGCCATACCGGGGAAAGGTGATGCCGCACCCTCCCCCGTGCCATGACGCCTGCCCGCCCGTCCTCCAGGCCGTCTACCACCAGACGTTCTTGTAGGGCCGGTCCTTGGCGCCGCGCGAGCTGCGCAGGGCGGACCGGTCCACGCTCTCCTCCCACAGCAGGCTCACCGTGGTGATGGCGCCCGCGGAGCCCAGGAAGGACAGCACGTAGGGGGTGGACTGGTTGAAGCCGCCCAGCACCAGGCCGGAGATGAGCAGCACCGCCGCGCCCACGCCGCCGCCGAAGAGGTCCGCGCGCAGGATCTGCGACGCCGTCGGGTTGTAGCGCATGGTCGCCAGGGCCAGGATGCCCGCGCCCACGCCCGGGGAGATGAGCAGCATGTCCTTCCACGTCTTGCCGGAGATGGACGTGCCGGAGAAGTGCACGATGGCGAGGAACAGCGCGCTGTACGCCGCCGCCCAGCCCGCGCCGGAGGCCACCAGGAGCCCGTCGGACAAGGGCAGCTGACCGCCGCCGATGCCCGCCGTCAGCCACGCGGCCAGCTCCGCGCCCAGGAACGCGGACCAGGTGAGCACGCCCGGGTCCTGCGTGATCAGGTCCATGAAGCCCGCGAGCGCCATGCCGCCAATGCCCGAGTTGAGGATGGTGAAGTTCGCCATGGGCGTGTCCACCCAGTTGTTGAACTGCCACCACGCGGAGGCGCCAAAGCCCAGGCCCGCGCCAATCAGCGTGCCCGCGAGCATGGACTCCCGCGAGCTGCGGTCGAAGTTGAACTCCTTGGAGAACGCCTGCGTGAAGAAGCCGCCCAGCGCGCCCAGGGCCGTGTGGTGCAGCACGAAGCGCATGCTGCCGGGACCGGACAGGAAGGGCCCCCGGCGGCGCTGGCCGTCCAGGAACACGCCGTTGTCCTCCGGCGGCGGGCGGATCCGCGAGGCGGCGGTCGCGGTCTCGTCGCGGATGGACTCCGGACGCACCTCGCGCGCGCCTTCCGTCAGCGGGGCCTGCGGCTCGGTGCGCAGGCGGTCCGGATCCGGCGGGGCGAGGGGCGCGTCGCTCGCGGGCCGCGGCGTCTCATCCGGGTTCGCCTGCGGCGCGGCCTGCGTGGGAGGCGGCTGCGCGTAGGCGTCCGACGAAGGCTGCGCCGGGGTGGGCTCCTCCGCCTGGGACGACGGCGCCGGGTACATGCCGGGCGCGGGAGGAGGCGGCGGCTGCGGCGCCGGATAGACGCCAGTGCCCCCCGCCTGAGCGAGAGCGAGTCCCGGCAACATCAGCGCGAGCGCGAGGACGGTGACAGGGAGGTTCCAGGTTCGACGGTGTGACACGCGAGGGGCTCCTTGGGTCCGGCCGTCCGGCAGAAAACCACAACCCGTGCGGGCGTGTTGGTTTTCCGCCGCGTGTCGAAGATTCTCGCGCGCCCATGCCCGAAGGCCTCTCGTGGTCAGAACTTGGCGTCGACTCGGCCCGTGTGCAGGCGGTGAACGAGGCCCCCCTTCCCACAGGACAGCGCGACTTCGTCCTCTACTGGTGCATGGTCAACCATCGCTGAGAGGAGAACCACGCGCTGGACGCCGCCATCGCGCTGGGCAACCACCTGGGCCTGCCCGTCGTCGTGTACCAGGCCCTCCGCCCGGACTACCCCTACGCGTCGGAGCGGCTCCACGCGTGGGCGCTGGAGGGCATGGCGGACATGGCCAAGGGCTGCGCCGCGCGAGGCCTGCCGTACTGGCTGGAGCTGCCGCGCACGAAGAAGGAGCACAAGCCCAGGCTCGCGAGCCTGGGCAGGCGCGCCGCGGCCGTCGTGTCGGACCTGTTCCCCACGTACATCATCCCGGGCCACCTGCGCGGCGCGGCCAGGGCGCTGCGCGTGCCGCTCATCGCCGTGGACGCGTCCTGCGTGGTGCCCATGCAGCGCATCCCCGCGGCCCAGGTGGGCGCGTACGCGCTGCGCCCCAAGCTGCGCAAGCTGTGGCCGGAGTACCTGGAGCGCACGCTCCCCCACCGCAAGCCGCGCGTGTCCGGCGCGAAGCTCCAGCCGGACTTCGAATTGTCCGACGCGGTGAAGGCCCGCGCCGCGCTGGACACGTTCGCGCTGGATCATTCCGTGAAGCCGCTGGCCGAGCGCGGTGGACGCAAGGCGGGCCTGAAGGCCCTGGACGCGTTCCTCCACGAGCGGCTGGAGGGCTACGACACCGGCCGGAATGATCCGGGCCTGGGCCAGCAGTCCAACCTGTCGCCCTTCTTCCACTGGGGCAACCTCTTCCCCGGCGAGGCGGCGCGCGCGGCCATCGCGGCGAAGGGCAAGGACCACCCGGCCGTGCAGTCCTTCGTGGAGGAGCTGCTCGTGCGCCGCGAGCTGGGCTTCAACTACTGCTTCCACACGCCCGGCCCGAAGCAGCTGAGCGTGGACTCCCTGCCCGCCTGGGCGCGCGAGACGCTGTCACGCCACCGGAAGGATCCGCGCCCGCACGTCTACACGTACGAGGAGCTGGATCAGGGCCGCACGCAGGACGCGCTCTGGAACGCATCCCAGCGCGAGCTGCGGGAGCGCGGGCGGATCCACAACTACCTGCGCATGCTCTGGGGGAAGAAGATTTTGGAGTGGAGCCCCACGCCGGAGGAGGCGCTGGAGCGCATCACACGGCTCAACGACACCTACGCGGTGGACGGGCGCGACCCGGCGAGCGTCTCCAACTTCATGTGGGTCCTGGGGCTGCATGATCGGCCCTTCCAGGAGCGCCCGGTGATTGGAAAGGTCCGGCCCATGAGCTCGCTCCGCACCGCGGAGAAGTTCGACCTGGGCCCATACCTGGAGCGCTGGGGAACCCCGGCGGCCGTGGCCGAGCCGCCCGGGAAGTCCCGCCGGAAGACCGCCCGCCCGGCCCGCCGGTAGACATCCCACGTAAGACGGCGGTTCACTTTCCGGCCCGGGGTCACTAAACCGGACGGACATTCCCTCTTTCCCGGCACCAGGAGTCAGCCATGGGCACGATGAAGTTCGAGGTTCCCCACAACCTTCCCAAGGACGAGGTCAAGAAGCGCGTCGAGCAGCTCCTGCAGTACTGGGGCTCCAAGTACGGCGTGAAGTCCGACTGGCAGGGCGAGGAGGGCGCGAAGCTCGCCGGCAAGGTGATGGGCATCAACCTGGACGCGAGCTTCGTCATCACGGACAAGTCCATCTCCGGCGAGGGCACCGACCCCGGCATGCTCCTGCGCAACCAGGCCAAGACGTACATCCAGAAGAAGTTCGGCGCGGTGCTGGATCCGTCCAAGAGCCTGGATCAGGTGAAGGGCAACCTGGACTGAGGCAGGGCCCCGTGAAGCCGGGCGGAAGGCCTCTTCAGCCCGGCTGCTCCTCCAGCGCGGCCAGCGCATAGCGGGCCGCGCGGGAGATGGACTCCGCGGAGTCGAGCATCTCCGGGTAGTGCCCCGCCAGCGGGCGCTGCGGGTACTTCAGCTGCGCGACGGCGTTGCGGTAGCTGCGCCGGGCGGACTCGAAGTCCTGCGTGCGCTCCTGCACCTGGGCCAGCAGGTAGTGCCCGATGGCCAGCGTGGGCTCCAGGAACAGGGCCTTGGCCAGCTCGGAGCGCGCCTCGGCAAGGCTCCCCGCCTGCATCGCCGCCACCCCGCCAAAGACGCGCGCCTCCACGCACAGCGGCTCTCGCTGGAGCGCCTGCGCGAACGTGTCGCGCGCATCACTGATGCGGCCGGTGAGCGAGTACAGGTTGCCCAGCGTCAGCAGCGCGTCCAGGTCGGACGGCTCGTCCACCAGCAGGCGCTTCACGCCGTCGATGGCGGCGGGGAAATCCCCCTGCCCCATCTTGCGCACGGCCATGTTCAAGCGCTCCGCGGGTGGCAGCAGCTGCGGCCACGAACCGCTGGGGCGCGCGGGCGGCGCTTCCGCCGGGGGCCGGGACGCGGGAGGCTCCACGCGCACCGCCGCGAAGGTCCCGGTCGTCGCGGGCTTGCGCGGGGGCTCCGAGGGACGGGACGGCTCGGTGCGGACGGCGGGGAACTCGCCGGTGGTGCGGGGCGGCTCGGGACGCACCGCGGGGAACTCCCCCGTGCGGCGTCCCGTCAGCGCGCCCACGGCGGGCATCTCCAGGGTGGGCCGGCGCGCGGCCGCTTCCGCCAGGCCCGCCGAGCGCAGCTTCGCGGCGGCCTCCGCGCTGGCCTGCATCCGCTGGCGCAGCTCCACGGCGAAGGACTCGGGGCTGCCCGGCCGGGGCTCCGTCGCCAGGGGCGCCAGGGGCGGCGGCGGACGGGGGCGCTCCCCCAGCGGGCGCCGGTACACGAACGCGCCCTCCACTTCGATCATCTCGAAGCGGTCGTAGACCTTGAACAGGCTCTCCGAGTACCCCAGGAAGAGCAGCCCGCCCGGACGCAGCGCCGCGAGGAAGCGGTCCATCAGCGCACGGATGGTGGGCAGGTCGAAGTAGATGATGACGTTGCGGCAGAGGATGAGATCCAACGACGCGGGCGCCACCTTGTCGAACACCGGCACGGCCAGGTTCTGGCCATCGAAGCGGATGTACTCGCGCAGGATGGGGGACGCCTCGTAGCCGTCCTCCACGGGCCGGAAGAAGCGCTTGAGCCGCTCCGGTCCAATGGCCATCGCGCGGCGCGTGGAGAACCGCCCCTGCCGCGCGGCCTCCACCGCGGCCAGGTTCAGGTCGGTGGCCCACAGGTCCACCTCCACCGCCAGCGCGCCCAGCTCCGCCATCACCAGCGCCAGGCTGTAGGGCTCCTCGCCGGTGGCGCAGCCCGCGGACCAGATGGACACCTTGCGCATCTCGCGCCGGGCCCGCCCGAGCAGCTCCGGCAGCACGCTCTGCTCCAGCGCGCGGAACTGCTTCGCGTCGCGGAAGAACTCCGTGTGCCCCACCGTCACCAGCGGCAGCAGCGAGCGCAGCTCCTCCTCGCCGCTCGCGCTCATCAGCTTCTGCAGGTACTTCTCCGGGTCGCTCAGCCCCAGCACCGGCATGCGCGTGGACAGGGCGAGCCGCAGGCTGTGGTAGCCATCCAGGGTGATCTTCAGCCCCGCGCGTTCCAGGAGGAGCGCGGACAGCTGCTGGAGCACCTTGTTGCCCACGTTCAGCACGCGTCCACCCACTGCACGAGCGTCGGTGCGATGACGGAAAGGGGCAGCACCTGCTGCGCCGCGCCCAGCAGCACCGCCTCACGCGGCATGCCGTAGACGACGCACGTGGCCTCGTCCTGCGCGATGGTGCGCCCACCGCGCTCGCGAATCTCCTTCAGCCCCCTGGCGCCGTCGCGGCCCATGCCCGTCAGGATGACGCCGATGCACCTCTTGCCGAAAGCCTCCCCGGCCGAAGTGAGCAGCATGTCACACGAGGGGCGGAAGCCCCGCAGGGCAGGTCCTGTATCCAGTTCCAGACGGCCGTCCGGCTTCACCAGCAGATGTCCTCCCGAAGGGGCGATGTACACCGTGCCCGGCTCCATCCACGCGTCGTGCGTCGCCTCGACGACGCGAAGCGCCGTCTCCGTGGACAGCCAGTGCGCCAGGCCTTCCGTGAAGCCCTGGCTGATGTGTTGACAGTAGGCGATGGGCGCGGGGAATCCCCGCGGAATCATCCGCAGCACGGTGGCCACGGCCTTCGGCCCGCCCAGCGAGGCGGCCAGCGCCACCAGGGGGAACGGCGCGGTGGGCCCCTCCTGCGCCGGCGGCCTGGAGGCCTTGGGCGAGGAGGGCGGCGAGCGCACCCCCTTCACCTGCGCCAGCATCACCAGCTTGCGGTTCACCGCGTGCCAGAAGTCCGGGCCCGGCGTCATGGGCCGGTCCATCACGTCCAGCGCACCCATGGCCAGCGCCTGGAACGCCTGCTGGCCGCTGAGCGCGCCCGGGTGCAGCGCGAGGATGGGCGTGGGGCGCTGGGCCATGATGCGCTCGATGGCGCCCAGCGCCTCCGGGGACATCAGGTCCACCAGCAGCACGTCCGGGAAGTGCCGGCGCACCACCGCCTCCGCGCCCACGAAGTCCGCCTCCGGGGGGCCCACGGCGACCAGCGACTCGCCGTCGAAGAGCCCGCGCACCAGCCCGCGCAGGCCCCGCCCCACCAGGAGTACCCGGAACGCCAGTCCCGACACCGCCGTGCCGCCGCCCACGAGAGGCTCCTCAGGTCAGCCGATCGATGGACTGCGCCAGGATCTCCACCCCCAGCTCGCCCTTCACCAGGTACGCATCCGCGCCCGCATCCAGGCCGCGCCGCTTGTCCTCCGGCGACGCGAGCGACGACAGGATGATGACCGGGATGCGCGCCACGGCGGGCGTGCCCTTCAGCCGCCGCGTGAGGGAGAAGCCGTCCAGCTTCGGCATCTGCACGTCCGTGAGGATGAGGTCGTACGTGTTCGTCTGCACCTTCACGTACGCCTCCTCGCCGTCCTGCGCCTCCTCCACGGAGTGGCCCAGCGCCTTGACCAGCGCGCCCTCCGTCGCACGGGCGATGGGCGAGTCGTCCACCAGGAGCACGCGCAGCCGGCGGCTTGCGGGCGCCTGGGTGACGGGGCGGGCCATGCGGCGCACCTCCGTCATGATGTCCGGCACGTGCAACAGCACCGCGATGCGCCCGTCCTCCAGCGCCGCCGTGCCCGCGATGAACGGCGCGCCCTTGAGGAACTCGCCTCCGCAGGGCTTCACCGCCACCTCGCGCTCGTCCACGAAGCCGTCCACCACCAGCGCGGCGTAGTCGTCGCCGTGGCGCACCACCACCGCGGGGGGCTTGTCGAAGCGGTTGCCGCCGTTGAGGCCCAACAGCGGCCCCAGCGCCACCAGCGCCGTGGGCTTGCCCCGGTGCCGCACCGCCAGCGTGCCGAACACCTCCATGCGGTCATCCGGCTTGATGCGCATGACGGCCACCACGTCCGCGGCGGGCATGCCGTAGACGTCGTCGCCCAGGCGCACCAGCAGCACCTTCATGAGGGCCAGGGACTGCGGCAGGCGCAGCGTGATGGTGGTGCCGCGGCCCTGGCGGCTCTGCACGCCCACGGACCCGCCCAGCGTCTCCACCTTGCGCTTCACCACGTCCATGCCCACGCCGCGGCCGGACAGCTCGCTGACCTGCTCGCGCGTGGAGAAGCCGGGACGGAAGATGAGCTCGATGGCCTCGCGCTCCGACAGCGCGGCGGCCTGCACCGGCGACAAGAGGCGCTTGTTGATGGCCACCTGCTTGAGCCGCTCGGTGTCCATGCCGCGGCCGTCGTCCTCCACCTCGATGTGGAGCATGTCGCCGTCCACGCGCACCCGGATGCGGATGCGGCCCGTGGCGGGCTTGCCCATCTGCTGGCGGAAGTCCGCGGACTCCAGGCCGTGGTCCACCGCGTTGCGAAGCAGGTGCACCAGCGCGTCGCGCACGTCCGCCAGCATGGACCGGTCCACGCCGATGTCGGCGTTCTCGATGACCAGGTCCACTTCCTTGTTCTGCGTCTTCGCGATGTCGCGCACCGCGCGAGGGAACGCGTCGAACACGGTGGACAGCGGCACCAGGCGCGCCTCGGCCACGTGGTCCGCCAGCTGGGCCAGGTTGCCGTGCAGCGTGTTGATGCCGTCCCCGTTGCGGCGCACGAAGCGGAACGCGTCGTCGCGCAGCATGTGCAGGTCCGCCTCCGCGCGCTCCAGCTCCGTGCGGATGGAGTCCGGGACGTCCACCTCCTCGGAGATGCGCAGGAAGCGGTCGCCCAGGCGGCTGAAGCGCTCGAAGAGCTGCGCCGTCTCCCCACTGCGAAGCCGGCCGCGCGCGCTCTCCACCAGCAGGTCGCCGGCGAGCAGGCCCAGCGAGTCCAGCACCTCCACGTTCACGCGGATGCTGCGGTCCGCGATGGAGTTGGCCTTCGCGGCGCTGGGAGCTTCTTCCTCCTTCGCGGCCGGAGCCGCCACGGCGACCGGCTCCGCCACGCGGGGCGCGGCCTGCGCGGCCACCGGCGCCTGGACCACGGCGGGCGGTGCCACGGGCGCGGGGGCCTGCACGGCGGGCTTGGGCGGAGGCGGCGCGGCGGAAGACGCGGGCTTGCGCACCGGGCCCAGCGCGGGCACCGGGTGGCCGGACACCTCCGCCAGGGCCTTGACCATCTCCTCGGTGGCGGACGTTCCGGTGTGGGCCGCGTCCAGATCCTCGATGAGGTCCGACAGCACGTCGCAGGCACGGAGCATGACGTCCGTGGCCGTCTCGGTGGCCGTCTTGCCTTCGCGCTCGGCGCGCAGGACGTCCTCGGCGGCGTGCGCCAACTGCCCGATGGCGGCCAGGCCCAGCATGCGGGCCTCGCCCTTCATCGTGTGCAGTTCGCGCGCGACGTCCTCCGCGGCCTGCTCCGCGGTCTCCTTCTCCAGGTCGATGACTCCCAGCTGGATCTTCTGGAGTCGGTCGGCCGTGACCTCCTGGAACTTCTTCAGGAGGGACTTCTTGAGGGCCTCGGTGTCCATGGGTCGCGGGCGTCAGGGCGCTCTGTGCGCCCCTCGACCCATTTCTCCCCTCAGGAGAACGACTGCTAGTCGGCCTTGAACCGCTTGATGAGCTCGGCGAGCCGGCCCGCGAGCTGGGTGAGTTCGGCGGCAGCCCCGGTGGCCTGCTTCGACGCCTGCGTCGTCTGGCGGGTCACGTCCTCGATCTCCGCCATGGACGCCACCACCTGCTCGGTGGCCGTGCGCTGCTGCTGGGTCGCCAGGTTGATGACCCGGGCCGCGTCGCTCGTCTCCTGCACGCCGGCGAGGATGCCCTCCACGGCCTGCGCCGCCACCGCGCCCAGCTTCTCGCCGGACTCCGTGGCGTGCTTGGACGCGTCCGCCGCACCCGCCGCGGCCTGCGTGGCCTCGCGGATCTCCGTGATCAGGTTCTTGATCTCCTTGGTGGACTCCAGGACGTTCTCCGCCAGGCGGCGCATCTCCGCCGCGACGATGGAGAAGCCCTTGCCCGCCTCACCCGCGCGGCTGCCTTCCAGCGCCGCGTTGAGCGCCAGGAGGTCCGAACGGTCGGCGATCTCGTCGATCACCTCCACCACCGTGCCAATGCGCTCCACGCGCTTGGACAGCTTGGAGATGGAGTCCGCCACCGCGACGCCGTCGCTGCGGATCTGCTGCATGGCCTGGATGAACTCGCCAATGGCGCCACGGCCCGCGCGGGCCGCGCCCAGCGTCTCTTCCGCCACGCGCGCCACGCTGCCCGCGTTCTCCGCGATCTGCGCGGACGCGTGCTTCAGCTCCTCCATGGTCGCGGTCGTCTCGTGGATGGCCGCGGCCTGCTCGGTGGAGGACGTCTCATGCTGCGTGGACGCCGCCAGCACCTGGTTGGCGGAGGACGACAGCCGCAGCGCGGCCTCGTTGATCTCCCGCACGAAGATGCGCAGCGTCTCGATGACCTTGCCGAAGCCCTCCAGCAGGGGCCCCAGCTGGGGGTCTTCCGTGGACGTGTTCCAGCGCGACAGGTCGCCTTCGCGCACCAGGATGATCAGCGAGTCGAGCGCCTGATCGATCTCCTGGGCCGCCACCTGCTTGCGGTGCTCCGCGGAGGAGAACTGCTCCAGCACCTGGTTGAGCAGGTGGCCGAAGCCGGTGGGGTCCGCCTGCACGCGGTCCTGCGGCACGCGCGCGTTCAGGTTGCCGGACAGCACCGACATCAGCGTGTCGGTGAAGGGCTTGAAGGGATCCGTCACCGTGTTGGCGATGACGGACTCCGCGCCGGCCTTCACGCCCGGGGACTTCCTCGCGCCGCGGGACTTCGCGGGCTTCTCGTTGGGGCTCTCCAGGGACATGTGTGTCAGTGCCTTCCTTGCGTCTTCAAGGTTTCCGCCAAATCAATGAGCAACACGGGACGTCCCGCCTCTTCATCCAGGCAGACGCCCACCGCATAAGAAGCCGCCGCCGCCGCGACCGGCATCCGGCGCAGCCCTGAGAGCGGGATGGTGCGCACCCCGTTGACGGCGTCCACCTTCAGGTGGCCCTCGCCCTCGGGAGTGTCGAACACGATCGCCCGGTGCCCCTTGTGGGGCAGGCCCAGGTCGCGCACGGTCAGGTCGTCCGGGAGCGCGCGGTCGATGCGCAGCACGGACGACGCGTCCGTGCCGTACTCCGAGTCACCAATCTGGAAGAAGAGGACGTCCACCTCTCCCACGGCGCGCTCCGCGTCCGCGTCCAGCGCGGAGGCCGGCTCGTCGAGCAGGTCGCTGCCGCTCATCGCACCACCGCGCGCTGACGGGCCGTCTGCAGGAGCTTGGAGAAGTTGAGCAGGTTGAGGCCGTCCGTCGGCCCCGAACCCTGCACGACGCCCAGGAGGTGCTCCGCCGCCTGATCACCGCCCAGGGGCGGCGGCAGGATCTCCGACACGGGGATGCGGCGCAGGCCGAGCACGGTGTCCGCCACCACGCCGGACACGTAGTTGCCGCTGACGCCCACGAAGATGCGGGTGCGCGGACCGATGCGCGCCTCGCCCTTGCTGAGGAAGCGCAGGAGGTCCACCACCGGCAGCACCTGGCCGCGGTGGCCGGTGACGCCCAGGATGAAGGACGGCGTGCGCGGCAGCGGCGTGAGCAGCCCGGCGCGCAGCACCTCCAGCACGTTCTCGCTGGGGACGCCGAAGCGCAGCTCGCCCACGCGGAAGCAGAAGAATTCCAGCTCCGGCCGGGCCTGGGCGGCCACCGTGCGGTCTGGCGCCATGCGCAAGGCGCGTTGGAGGGGGGAGGAGTTCGGGGTCAAGGCACCGAAGTATCCGAGACCGGGATAAAGAGGGTCAAGGGTCCATCGTCCGATGCCGGACCGGCCGCCTGCTCTCCGTTTCGATGGTCCATCGTGACCCAAAGGTGTAGGGTTGTGCGCTGGAAGCCCCTGAGGAGGACGATGTCCCGCGTACTGGTCATTGACGACAGCCCGATGCTTCTGGAGCTCACCGTCCGGGCCCTGACGGCCGCCGGCTACGAAGCCAGTGGCGCGCCGGACCTGGCTACGCTCAACCAGAAGCTCACCGAGGGCCCGTTCGCGCTCATCCTCATGGACGTGAACATGCCGGAGATGTTCGGCGACGACGTCGTCGAGTACCTCCGCACCCAGAAGGGCGTCACGTCCAAGCTCGTCCTGTACTCGGACATCTCCGAGCAGGAGCTGGAAGCGAAGGTGAAGAACTCCGGCGCGGACGGCTACATCCTCAAGAGTGGAGGCCTGGAGGGCGTGCTGGGGGGCGTCATGGGCATGATCGGAGCCCCGGCGCTGAACATCCCCGCCGCCGTCC
>NZ_RAWM01000112.1 GCF_003668875.1 Corallococcus interemptor
GGCCCTCGCGGCCCGTCAGTGCGCCATCACCACCGGCGCCTCCGCCGGAGACACCAGCGACTGACGCTCCCACGCGCGGCTGCGCCAGCGCAGCCACATGGCCAGGCCGCGCGTCCACTCGCCCGCGCCCACCGCCACGCCCACCCCGGTGGGGACGTCCGGCACGGCGGTGCAGACGAACGGCAACACGGTGGCGGACTACCAGGTGGGTCCTCCGCGGCGTCCGGACATCCACCACGACAACGGCTTCCTGCAGAACCCCAACGACCCCAACGACTCCACCCCCCTCCCCACGGAGAGCCCGGGCCTGGGTGACTACGCGGCGCTGGCCGAGTGGGAGGTGAAGCTGCGGGGTGCTCGCGCCCTCCAGGGCGTGCCGGGCGTGCCGCACAACGACATCCCGGACGGCCTGGACACGTACGACCACTTCCTGCACGGCAACGGGGCGGACCGGCACTTCGACTACGAGCGCTTCGTGCGCACGGACCCCGCCGGCCAGGCGGTGCTCACCAACTCCACGCGTGACACGCAGCAGGCGGCGGAGGCGACCTACAACCAGATGATCGCCCAGGACCCGTCGCTCGCTGGCAAGCCGGTGACGTTCCAGATCACCGGCTCCCAGATTGGCGTGGGCTCCAGCGAGCAGTTCCCCTACCCGGAGACGGAGAACTGGCAGAAGGCCATTGGCGGCCACTCCATCTGGAACAGCGCGACGGTGACGGTGTATCCGCCGGAGACGCCGGGCGGTAAGCCCCGCTTCGAGATGGACATGACGCTCCACGCGGAGGACCGCTACAACTTCAACCCCGGCCAGGCGGACATCAACACCGGCACGCCGGACGCGGCCAACGGCCGGTTCGAGCAGACGGGCCTGGGGCACCAGTACACCAACTACGGCACGCTCCAGCGGCACGTGACGTGGGACCAGGGGAGCCCGGAGAATGCGACGTCGCGTCCCATCGGTGGCCGTTAGGCGCACGTTGGCCACCACCCTGCTCGCGGGGTGTGTTTCGCTCGCGTGCGACAAGCCCTCAGGGGGGAGTGCATCCATGACGACACAGACGGCCGCTCCGGCGGCGAAGACGGGAACGGACCTGGAGACGCTGGAGAAGGCGGTGACGCTGCCGCGCCGGCCCCAGGCGGTGCAGTGGCGCCAGTCGCCTCGGGGCATCCAGGGAGGCCTGGGCCCCACGGACACGCAGCTCATCGCGGTGCTGGAGTACCCGGCCGCGGAGGCCCAGGCGCTGCAGGCCGCGCTGAAGCCCACGCGGCTGACGGTGAAGGTGGATGACGGCGGGTGGCTGCCGGAAGCCACCCGGGAGGCGCTGAAGGGCGCCACCGCCTACGACGCGGCGCCCTTCTTCAAGGGCTCGCTGCGCCAGGGCACCGTGTTCCAGCTGCCCCAGCCGGGCACCTTCGTGCTGGTGCTCTTCAGCAGCTAGGCCTGGACGGAAGACGCGCTACGGCGTGCCTTCGGGCCGGGAGCGCTTCTGGGGCGTGGCGCCGTGGTGGGAGCTGCGCTGCGGGCCGGTCCTGCCACCCGTGCCGCGGTCCGCGCCGTTGATGAGGGAGGCCACGAGCAGGAAGGCGTTGAGGCGCAGCTGCATGAAGTTGTGCTCCACCTTCGGCGCCGGCTGCATGCGCAGGGTGCGGTCCTCGCCCTGCCGGTGCTGGGGCCACTCCGGCGAGGCCGCGGGCGCTCCCGTGCGGGCGAACTGGAGCATCCAGCCGCTCACCTGGCGCGAGTACGCGCGGTCCTCGTCCGACAGCACGTCCTTCGTGGGCGGGCAGCGGGCCACCGTGTCCAGGAAGTACGGCACGTCCGAGCCGTGCGGCACGCCGTCGGGGAACTCCGGGCGCAGCTCCGTGGCGGTGTATTCGAAGTAGTAGCGCCACACGCTGGAGACCTTGAGGTGCAGGTCCGCCACCTGCCGGGGGATGAGCGTGAAGAGGATGTCCCGGCACGCCTGCCGCGCCAGCTCCTCCTCCGGCGCCACGCCCGGGTACAGCAGGCCGAGGGGGACGTTGTTCTCCCGGAGCGCCTGGAGGATCTCCATGGGGTCGCGGCCCATGGCCTCCATCACGCTCACGTCGTCACTGGTGCTGCCCAGGATGAGCGGCACGCGCGCCTGCTGCTGCGCCTTGAACGTGGACAGGATGGACTGGGGCATCACGGTATCGCCGCACACCGCCACCGGCGCCAGCGAGTGCTCCGGCGGCTGCGGCCAGAAGGACTCCGCGGGCAGCTGGCGCAGGCGCTCCGGCGTCGCGTCCGCGTCCGGCACGCCCATGCCGCGGATCAGCGCCTCGGCCTTGAGCCGGGCCTTCTCCAGCGGCATCTCGTCCAGGCCGTACACGCTCATGGCCACGCCCCGGTGGAACAGGGGCTTCGCGGCCTCCATGCAGAAGAGTGACAGCACGCTCTTGGCGCCCGCGGACTGGCCCATCAGGGTGACGTTGTGCGGGTCCCCGCCGAACTTCGCGATGTTGCGGTTCACCCACTGGAGCGCGGCGACCTGATCCAACAGGCCGAAGTTGGCCGCGCCGCCGCCGGGCTCGCGCAGGAGCGCCGGATGGGCCAGGAAGCCCAGGTGGCCCAGGCGGTAGTTGAGCGTGACGAGGATGGCGTCCCGGGACGCCATGGGGACGCCGTCGTACGGGGGCAGGCCGCTGGCGCCAATCACATACGCGCCGCCGTGGATCCACACGATGACGGGCAGCTTCGCCTGGGGCTCCATCCGGGGCGTCCAGACGTTGAGATAGAGGCAGTCCTCGCCCATGGGGAACGGATCCCCGCCGCCGCCGGAGATGCAGTCCTCGCGCGACTGGAGCGAGGACTTGCCGAAGGTGGCCGCCTGCCGGAGGTGCTTCCAGGGCACGACGGGGGCGGGCGGACGCCAGCGCAGCGCGCCCACGGGAGGCTGGGCGTAGGGGATGCCCTTGAAGGCATACATCCCTTCCTCGATGACGCCTTGGAGCTGTCCTTCGACGGTGCTGACGACGGGAGCGGACTGCTGGACCATTTTTGGAACCCCCCACGAAGCCCGGCCCTTCAGGGACGAGCGGGCAGCGGAGTAGAGGGTCGGCGGATGCCAGTCAATGCATTGGCGCTTGAAGACAACCACCCGTGCGACAACGGACGAGGTCTCCGACCCGGGAGCATCAGGGCAATGCCCTAACGGCTTCCCGTAATCCAACCCAGGAGAATGTCAGACTCAGCACATCCTGTTGGGACCCGAAGGCGATCTTGTAACATCTTGCATGTTGTCCGAGCGCCGACACCCCAGCCAGACGCCAATCCCTGATTCGCCAAGGCCTTCCGGCAGTTCCTGACAAGAGACAGCCCGTGTCAAAAACAGACAAAGTCCTCTTCCCGGTCCCGCCGGACGCGGGCCCCGTTGCGTCCGCGATACGCGGGGAAGCGCCGTGGCTCACGGACCGCGTGGCGGCCCGGGCCCTCGCGGCGCCTGAAAGCCTGGCATTGGCCGGGGACGACGAGCGGCTGACGTATGGCGAGCTGGAGGCACGCGCGGAGGCCCTGGCCGTCCAACTCCAGGCGCTGGGCGTGGAGCCGGAGCACCGGGTGGGCGTGTGCGCCCGGCGCGGCTCCGAGCTGCTGATCGCGCTCATGGGCACGCTCAAGGCAGGCGCCGTCTACGTCCCGCTGGAGGGCGCGTGGCCGGCGGAGCGGCTCTCGAACGTGCTGGAGGACGCGGGCATCCGGGTGCTCGTGCTCGACTCGCGGCAGGCATCCCTGCCGGGTCAGGGGGACCGGCGCACTGTCACCGTCGACCGTTCGGTGGCGCTGCCCGTGGGCGGCCAGGCCCGCGCGGCGGCGCGAGGGGTCCTCACGCCGGAGCGGCTTGCGTACATCATCTACACGTCCGGGACGACGGGACGCCCCAAGGGCGTGGCCGTCACCCACGGGGCGGTGCGGCACTTCGCGGAGGCGTTCCTGCGCGAGTTCGCGCTGACGTCCGAGGACCGCGTGTCGCTCCTCGCGTCTCCCGCGTTCGATGCCTCCGTGCTGGAGGTGTGGCCCGCGCTGTCGGCGGGCGCCAGCCTCCACGTCGCGGACGACGCCGTGCGGCTGGTGCCGGAGCGCCTCCAGCAGTGGCTGGTGCAGCGGGCCATCCACGTCTGCTTCCTCACCACCGCGCTGGGAGAACAGCTCGCCTCGCTGCCCTGGCCCGCCGCTCCGGCCCTGCGCGCGCTGCTCACCGGAGGCGAGGCCTTGCGCGTCCGCCCGCATGCCTCCGCGCCCTTCGCGTTCTTCAACTGCTACGGCCCCACGGAGACCACCGTCTTCGTGACGCGCGAGCGGGTCCTCCCGGAGGGCTCCACCCCGCCGTCCATCGGCAGGCCCCTGGAGGGCGTCCGCGTCCACCTGCTCGACGCGGCGCTGCGGCCGGTGGCGCCCGGAGCGCCGGGGGCGCTCTTCATCGGCGGGGCGACGCTGGCGCGCGGCTACTGGGGCGACCCGGCCCACACGGCGCGCCAGTTCCTGCCGGATCCCTTCAGCGGCGAGCCGGGCGCGCGGATGTACCGCACGGGCGACCTGGCCCGGCTGCGTGACGACGGCGCGCTGGAGTTCCTGGCGCGCGCGGATCACCAGGTGAAGCTGCGCGGGTTCCGCATCGAGCCGGAGGAGGTCGACGCCGCCCTGGCCCGGCTGCCGGAGGTGCGCGCGGCCGTGAGCGTGGTGCGCGAGGATCCGGACTCGGAGCGCCGGCTGGTCGCCTACGTCGTCGCCCGTGGAGCCGTCACGCCCGCGGCGCTGCGCCAGGGCCTGCGCGCGACGCTGCCCGAGCCGTGGATTCCCTCCGCGTTCGTGTTCCTGGAGTCCCTGCCGCTCACGGCCTCCGGCAAGGTGGACCGCGCCGCCCTCCCCGCCCCGGAAGCCGCGCCACGGCCTGCTTCCCCCGACGCCGGCCTCACGCCCACCGAAGCGCGGCTGCTCCCCGTGTGGCGGCGGGTGCTGCGGCTGGAGGCCATTGGCCGGGACGAGCACTTCCTGGACCTGGGCGGACACTCGCTGCTCGCCGCCCGGCTGGCAGCGGAGCTTCACCACCGGCTGGGCCGGGACGTGCCGCCGCGCGCCGTGCTGGAGGCAGGCACGCTCGCGGGACTGGCCCGCTGGCTGGACGCCGGGCCCGCGTCGCCGGTGCCCCCCGTCCTCCGAGCCCGGGACGCCGACGGCCCGCTGTCGTTCGCGCAGGAGCGGCTGTGGATCATCGACCAGCTCGTCGACGACGCCGCGCTCTACAACACGTCCGTGCGGCTGCACGTCGACGGGCCGCTCGACGTCGCCGTGCTGGAGCAGGCCCTCACCGAAGTGCTGCGCCGGCACGAGGTGCTGCGGACGGGCTTCGTCTCCCGCGACGGCCAGCCCCGGCTCCACGTCGTCGCCCCCGGGCCCTTCCCGTTGACGGTGGTGGACCTGGAGGGGGTCGCGGAGGCCGAGGCCGCCGCGCACACGCGGGAGCAGGCCCAGGCGCTCGCGCCCTTCGACCTGCGCCAGCCGCCACTCCTGCGGGGCCTGCTGCTGCGGTGGGACGCCCGCCGCGCCTGGCTGCTGCTGACCGCGCACCATGCGGTCTTCGACGGCGCCTCCGTGGACCTGCTGCTCCGTGAGCTGGAGGCGCTCTACCCCGCCTTCGCGCGGGGGCTCGCGTCGCCGCTCCCGGCCCTTCCCGTCCAGGCGCGCGACGTCGCCGCCTGGGAGCGCGGGCAGCTCCAGGGCGCCACGCGTGAGCGGTTGCTGGCGTACTGGACGGAGCACCTGGGCGGCGAGTTGCCGGTGCTGACGCTCCCCACGGACCACCCACGTCCGCCCGCCCAGACGTTCCGTGGCGCCACGCTGACCCGGGACGTGCCCCGGGGCCTGCTCGCGGACCTGGAGGCGCTGGGACGGCGCGCGCAGGCCACGCCATTCATGGCCCTGCTCGCGGCGTTCTGCGCGTGGCTGTCGCGCTACTCGGGCCAGCGGGACGTGGTGGTGGGCACGCCCTTCGAGTCCCGGACGCCCTCCGAGGCCCGGGGACTGATGGGCTTCTTCGTCAACACGCTCGCGCTGAGGGTGGACCTCCAGGGCACTCCGTCGTTCCGCGAGCTGCTCGCGCGCGTGCGCAAGGTGGCGCTCGACGGCTACGCCCACGGCGCGCTGCCCTTCAACGACGTCCTGGGGGCCTTTGGCGCGAGGCGCGAGCTGTCCCATGCGCCGCTGTTCCAGGTGATGCTGGTGGTGCAGGACCGCGTCGCGCCGGCCACGCTCCAGCCCGGCCTGACCGTCGCGTCCGGCGGCGAGGTGCACACCGACAAGGCCCGCTTCGACCTCACGCTCGTGGTCGACTTCCCTCCGGCGGGGCCCACCTTCTCGCTCGAGTACAACACCGGCCTGTTCGCGCCAGGGACCGCCGCCCGGATGCTGGAGCACTTCACGGCGCTGCTGGGCGCGGCCATCGCCAGGCCGGATGCCCCCTTCGACACGCTGCCGCTGCTCTCCCCGCCGGAGCGGCGGCGGATGTTGGAGTCCTGGAACGACACCGGCCAGGCGCCGCCCACGGGTTGCAGCCACACCCTCTTCGAGGCCCAGGCACGCCGTGAGCCCGGCAGGGTCGCCGTGCGGTCCGGTGGCGTGTCCTGGACCTATGGAGAGCTGGAGGCCCGCGCGAACCAGGTGGCCGCCCACCTGCGGAGCCTGGGCGTGGGGCCGGAGGTGCGCGTCGGGCTGCTGATGGAGCGCAGCCCGGAGCTGGTCTGCGCGGTGCTCGGCATCGCGAAGGCAGGCGGCGTCTACGTCCCGTTGGATCCCGCCCATCCCGACGACCGGCTCGCGTTCATGATGGCCGACTCGCGCATGCGAGTCGTCGTCTCCGGCTCCGGGCTGGGCGCTCGGGCCGATGCCCTCGCCTCCAGGGTCAGCCTTGCGCCCGCGGTGGTGGACGTGGTGCGCGACGCGCGGGTGCTGGCGCGGCAGCCGGCGACGCCCCACGACAGCGGCGTGGGACCGGAGCACCTCGCCTACGTCATCTACACCTCGGGCTCCACGGGGCGGCCCAAGGGCGTGGAGGTGGAGCACCGGGCCTTCTACAACCTGGTGCTCGCGAAGATTGACGGCTTCGGCATCTTCCCGGACAGCACCGTGCTGCAGTTCGTGTCGTTCGGTTTCGACGTGTCCGTGTCGGACGTGTTCATGACGCTCGCGATGGGCGCGGCCCTGCTGCTGCGTCCCGCGGACGTGGTGGGCGGCGCGGAGCTGGCCACGCTGCTGCGCGACGAGGCCGTCACCGTCATCGTCCTGCCCGCGTCGGTGCTGGCCACGCTGCCCGCCACGGAGCTGCCCGCGCTGAAGTCCGTCATCGCGGGCGGAGAGGCGTGCTCCGCCGGGCTCGTCGACCGCTGGGCGCCGGGCCGCCGCTTCATCAACGCGTATGGCCCCACGGAGACGACCATCTGCACCACGATGGCCCGCTGCCAGCCCGGCGGCGGCGCTCCGCCCATCGGCCGTCCCATTCCGCATGCCCGGGTGTACGTGCTCGACGCGCGGCTGGAGCCCGTGCCTCCCGGTGTCACGGGAGAGCTCTACATCGGGGGCGCGGGGCTCGCGCGCGGCTACCTGGGCCGGGCGGACCTCACCGCGGACCGCTTCATCCCCAACCCCTTCGCGCGCGTGCCCGGCGAACGGCTGTACCGCACGGGCGACCTCGCGCGCTTCCTGCCGGACGGCTCGCTGATGTTCGTGGTCCGCGTGGATGACCAGGTGAAGATCCGCGGCTTCCGCATCGAGCTGGGTGAGATTGAAGCCACCCTGCGCCAGCACCCCGGCGTGCACGAGGCCCTGGTGGCCGTGCACGAGCGGGGCCCGGGCGGCAAGCAGCTCATCGCCTACGTCCTGGGCACCCCCGGCACGCCCGTGACCCTGGACGGGCTCCCGCGCTTCCTGCGCGAGCGCCTGCCCGAGCACATGGTGCCCTCCGCCTTCATCGCCCTGGACGCGTTCCCCCGCACGCCGAACGGCAAGGTGGATCGCCGGGCGCTGCCCGTGCCCGCGCACGACGCCAGCGCGCGGACCTCGCCGCCCGTCGCACCCCGCACCCTCACCGAGGAACTCCTCGTGGAGCTCTGGTGCGAGGTGCTGCGCCTGCCCACCGTGGGCGTGGAGGACGACTTCTTCGCGCTGGGCGGCCAGTCCATCCTCGCCGCGCAGGTCATGGCCCGCGTGCGCGAGCGCTTCGAGGTGTCCCTCTCCGTGAGGGTGCTCTTCGAGTCCCCCGTCCTCGCCGCGCTCGCCGCGCGCATCGAAGAGGCCTTGATGGCCGACATCGACGCGCTCAGCGACGAAGAGGTCGCCCAGGCGCTGGCCTCCCGCGCGTCCTGAAGCACCGCTTCCTCCTCGCCACCCCCGAGAAGCCATCACGATGAGCGATCCCAACCCGACGTTGGATGCCCGCAGGGCCTTGCTGGAGAAGCGCCTGAAGAAGGCGCGGGCGAAGGAAGCCAGCGCGCCTGTCATTCCACGCCGTCCCCCGGACGAGGATCCGCCCATCTCCTCCGTGCAACGGCGGCTGTGGTTCCTGGGGCAGTGGGAGGCGGGCAGCGCCGCGTACAACATCCCGCTCGCGCTGCGCCTCACCGGAGCCCTCCACGCGGATGCGCTGGAGGCCGCGCTCCAGGAGGTCGCTCGCCGCCACGAAGTCCTCCGCACGACCTACGCGACCCGCGACGACGCCCCCGCGCTGGTGACGCATCCCGCGTCCCAGGTGGCGCTCACCCGGCACCCCGTGACACCGGAGCGCTCCGGCCGCGACCAGGTCCAGGCGGATGTCGAAGCCCGGGCGCGCCGTCCCTTCGCGCTGGAGCACGAGCTGCCGCTGCGCGCGGACCTGTGGCGCGTGGGCGACGCGGAGCACGTGCTGCTGCTCACGCTGCACCACATCGCCGCGGACGGCTGGTCCATGGGCGTGCTGCTCAAGGAGCTGGGCGCGCTCTACGCGGCGTTCGTCGCGGGACAGCCCTCGCCGCTGCCGGAGCCGGCCCTCCAGTACGCGGACTTCGCGCACTGGCAGAACGCGAGCATGTCCGGCGACGCCCTCGCGTCCCACCTGGCGGCCTACCAGGCCCGGCTCCAGGGTGCCCCCGCGCTGCTGGAGCTGCCCACGGACCGGCCGCGTCCCCCGGTGCGCACCTCGAACGGCGCCATCGAGCCCTTCGACCTCACGCCCGCGCTGTCCCAGGCGGTGCGGGCCCTGGCGCAGCGCGAGCGCGTCACCCCGTTCGTCGTCCTGCTCTCCGGCTTGAGCGCCCTGTATCACCGCTACACGGGCCAGGAGGACCTCGTCCTGGGCACGACCGTGGCCGGACGCGACGCCTCCGAGCTGGAGGGCCTGATGGGCTGCTTCGTCAACACGCTGGCCCTGCGGACGCGGCCCGTGGGCAGGGCGAGCGCGCGCGAGCTGCTCCAGCAGGTGCGCGAGGAGTTCCTCGCCGTCGCGGACCACCAGGCGCTCCCGTTCGAGAAGCTGGTGGAGGCGACGACGTCCGAGCGGAACCTGGCGCACGGCCCGCTGTTCCAGGTGCTGCTCTCCGTCAACAACATCCCCCGGAGCACGCCCGCGCTCGCGGACCTGGGCGTGGAGGAGCTGCCGCTGGACACGCGCACGTCCAAGTTCGACCTGAGCTGGTCCGTGGACGACGTGGACTCAAGCCTCACCGGCTCCGTGACGTACAACACCGGCCTCTTCGAGCGGGACACCGTCGTGCGCATGGTGGGCCACCTGCGCGAGTTGCTGAACGGCATGGCGGCGCGGCCGGAAGCGCCCCTGTCCACCCTGCCCCTGCTGCCTCCTGACGAGTTCGCCCGCGTCGTGCGCGACTGGAACGCGACGCGAACGGAGTACCCGCCCGCGCGGGACGTGGTGCAGCGCTTCGAGTCCCACGTGGACCGCACGCCGGATGCCCCGGCCGTGGCCTTCGAGGGCCGCCACTACACCTACCGCGAGCTGGACGCGCGCGCGTCGCGGCTGGCGCACCACCTGCGCGGCCTGGGCGCGGGGCCCGAGTCCCGCGTGGGCCTCTACCTGGAGCGCTCGCTGGACACGCTGGTGGGCGTGCTCGGCATCCTGAAGGCGGGCGCGGCCTACGTGCCCGTCGACCCGTCGTACCCGGCGGACCGCGTGCGCTTCATGCTGGAGGACGCGGGCGCCCGCATCGCCGTCACCGAGGCGCACCTCGCGGATCCGCTCCAGGGTTCGCCTTCGCTGGCTGCCGTCTGTCTGGACCGGGACGCGGACGTCCTCGCGCGCCAACCCTCCACGCGGCCGTCGCGGCTCCACGGGCTGGAGCACCTGATGTACGTGCTCTTCACCTCCGGCTCCACGGGCAAGCCCAAGGGCGTGGCCGTGGAGCACCGCACCTATGGCAACTACCTGGAGGGCATCCTGCGCCGGCTGGACGCGCCGCCCGCCAGCCACTTCGCCATCGTCTCCACCTTCGCGGCGGACCTGGGCACGACCATGGTCTGGGGCGCGCTCACGACGGGCGGCTGCCTGCACGTCCTGTCGCATGACCGCGCGGCGGATCCCTCGGCCTTCGCGGACTACCTGAAGCACCACCCCATCGACGTGCTGAAGCTGGTCCCCAGCCACTTCGAGACGCTGCGCTCGCTGCGCGCGCTCCCGGACCTGCTGCCGCGCGCGAGGCTCGTCTTCGCGGGCGAGGCGTGCCCGTGGGAGCTGGTCGCCGCCATCCGGCAGGCCGCGCCGGAGCTGATCATCCAGAACCACTACGGCCCCACGGAGACGTCCGTGGCCACGCTGACCTACGTGCCGCCGCCCTCACCGCCCGAGCCCCGGGGCCCGTCGCTGCCGCTGGGCAGGCCGCTGGGCAACACGCGCGTGTACGTGCTGGACGCGAGGGGACAGCCCGTCCCCGCCGGCGTCCCGGGCGAGCTGTACGTCGGCGGCGCGGGCGTCACGCGAGGCTACCTGGGACGCCCGGCCCTCACCGCCGAGCGCTTCCTCCCGGACCCCTTCGGCGACACGCCAGGAGGCCGCCTGTACCGCACGGGAGATCTGGCGCGCCTGGGGCCTGACGGCACGGTGACGTTCCTGGGCCGCATCGACCACCAGGTGAAGATCCGTGGCTACCGCATCGAGACAGGCGAAATCGAAGCGCTCATCCAGGCCCACGCGGGCGTCCGGGACGCGGTGGTGCTGCTGCGCGAGGACACCCCCGGAGACAAGCGGCTGGTGGCGTATCTGGTGCTCGCCGGAGCCGGGGCGTCCGCGCCGGACGCGGTCCTCACGGCCGTACGCACGGGCCTGCGGGCCGCGCTGCCGGACTACATGGTGCCTGGCGCCTTCGTGGTCATCCCCACGCTGCCCCTCAACCCCAACGGCAAGCTGGACCGCTTCGCCCTGCCCGCGCCGGGCGTGGAGCGCACGCCGTCCGCCGGGCCCCACGTGGCGCCGCGCGACGAACTGGAGGCCCACATCGCTGGCGTCTGGGCCGGCGTGCTCGGCGTGAGCGAGGTGGGCATCGACGACAACTTCTTCGAGCTGGGCGGTGAGTCCTTCAAGGCGGTGCGCGCGGTGCGCGGCATGGGCCGCGACGTGAGCGTGATGGACCTGTTCCGCTTCCCCACCGTGCGCAGGCTGGCGGAGCACCTGTCGCGAGGCACCGCGCGGACGCAGGGGCTGCTCCACCGGCTGACGAAGGCAGACGCGAAGCCAGACGGCGTCACCTGGGTCTGCGTGCCCTTCGGCGGCGGCAGCGCCATCTCCTATCTCAACCTCGCGGAGCGGATGGCCGCGAAGGACGCGCTCCATGCCGTGGAGCTGCCCGGGCACGACTACGCCCGCCGGGATGACGCGCTCCAGCCCTTCGACGCCGTCGCGCGCCAGGTGGCGGAGGAGGTCCTCCAGCGCGTGACGGGCCCCATCCTGCTGTACGGCCACTGCCTGGGCGCGGCGATGGCCGTGGCGGTGGCGAGGCACCTGGAGGAAGCCGGGGCCCCGCTGCTGGGCATCATGGTGGGCGGCTCGTTCCCGATGCCGCGGCTGCCGGGCGCGCTGTTCGACATCATCAGCAAGGTGCTGCCCACGGACGGCCTCGTGTCCACGCGCTCCATCGTGGACGGCCTGCTGGTGACGGGCGGCGCCTCGGGCGGCGAGGACCCCGCGGAGCTGGAGTTCCTGGCGCGCAACATGCGCCACGACGGCCGCGAGGCGGAGGACTTCTACACGCGCGCCTACCGGGGCGAGACGGGCCCGCCCCTGCGCACCCCGCTGGTCTGCGTGGTGGGCGAGCGCGACCGCGCGACGGAGTTCCACCAGGAGGAGTTCCTGGAGTGGGGCCGCTTCAGCCGGTCCATCTCGCTGGAGGTCATCCCCCACGCGGGCCACTTCTTCCAGAAGCACCAGGCGGCGGAGCTGGCCACGCTGGGCCAGCGGCAGGCCGCGCGCTGGAGGCAGGGCCCCACGGGCGCCGCCGTCGAGCCCGCGTCTGGACCCGAGGCCCCCGCCACCGGGCGGACGGCCGCGCCCGGCCTGGGCACGTTCCTCACGGTGACGGTGGGACAGCTCGTGTCCATGGTGGGCACGGGCCTGTCCACGTTCGCGCTGGGCGTCTGGGCCTACCAGCACACGGGCGCGGTGTCCGGCTTCGCGCTGATGTCCACGCTGGGCCTCTTGCCCGGCATCCTCGCGCTGCCCATCGCGGGGGCGCTCGCGGACCGGTGGGACCGGCGGAGGATCATGATCGCCTGCGACGCGCTGACGCTGGCCACGGCCGCCGTCGCCGCCGCGCTGTCGTGGTCCGGAGCGCTCCAGATGTGGCACCTGTATGCGCTGGCCGTGGTGAGCGCGGTGACGAGCGCCTTCCGGCAGCCCGCGTACACGGCGGCCGTGGCCCAGCTCGCGCCCAAGCGCTACCTGGGCCACGCGAACGGCTTCGCGCAGCTGGGCGGCGCCACGGGCGTGATGCTGTCGCAGATGCTGGGCGGCGCGCTGATGCTGGCGCTGGGGCTGCACCGCATCCTGCTGCTGGACGTGGCCACCTACGCCGTCGCGCTGGTGACGCTGCTGGCGGTGCGCTTCCCCTCGGCCCTCTTCCGCAAGCAGGAGGAGCCCTTCCTCCAGGAGGTGACGCAGGGCTGGCGCTACCTCCAGAAGCGCCGGGGCCTGCTGGCGCTGGCGGTGTTCTTCGCGCTGGGCAACTGCCTGGCCAGCGTCGCCAACGTGCTGGTGACCCCGCTGGTGCTGTCCTTCTCCTCGGCGGCGCGGCTGGGCTCGGTGATGGCCATGAACGGCGCGGGCATGCTCCTGGGCAGCCTGGTGATGAGCCTCTGGGGCGGGACCCGGCGGCGCATGGACGGCATGATTGGCTTCATCGCGCTGTTCGGTGTCTCCGCGGTGGGCATGGGCCTCAGGCCCGCGCTCGGCTTCCCCATGGTGGGCATGCTGGGCATCGGCGTGTGCACGGCCTTCATCAACGCGCACTGGCTGTCATTGGTGCAGGTGAAGGTCGGGCTGGAGCTGCAGGGCCGCGTGCTGGCGGCGAACCAGATGCTGGCGCGCTCGCTGATGCCGCTGGGCGCGTTCGCCGCGGGCCGGCTGGTGGATGGCGTCTTCACGCCGCTGCTCGCGGAGGAGCGCGTGGCGTCCGCGCTCGCGCCGCTGCTGGGGGAAGGTCCGGGACGCGGCATCGCGCTGCTGGTGGTGCTCACCGGCGTGCTGTCGCTGCTGCTGACGGTCCTGGGCTTCCTCTACGCGCCCCTGCGCCGCGTGGAGGACGCGCTGCCGGACGCCATTCCCGACCCCGTCATCCTGGACAAGGACGCCCTGCAACAACAGGCCGACCGCCAGCTGTCGAAGGCCGCCTAGGCACCGCCCCCTTCGAGGACCCCGCCATGCGCGTTCACCCCGACGACCCCTCCTGCTGGCTGTTCGACCTGTCCGACCTCTCCGGCGACGCGGACGCCCCGCCCGGCGCGGACCTGCACGTGGCCCGGCAGGCGGTGCACTGGGCCCGCTCGTACCTCTCCGCGCCGCACCCGGAGCTGGGACGGCCGGGCCTGGTGTGTCCCTTCGTGCCCCGCTCCCTGGACCTGTCGCTGTTCTTCCCCACCGTCCGCCGCGGCATGGAGTTCACGCCCGGCGACATCGAGGCGGCGGTGCTCCGCTACCGTGACTGGTTCCTCCAGCTGGAGCCGCGCGAGGGGCGGGATGCGCAGTACAAGTCCATCCTCCTCCTCTTCCCGGACCTGCGGCCGGAGGACTATGCGCGCCTCATCGACGGCCCGCAGGAGCGGCTCAAGCCCGCCTTCGTGGCGGAAGGGTTGATGGTGGGCCAGTTCCACGGCGCGCCGCCCGCGAACCCCGGCCTGTGGAACCCGGACTTCCGGCCGCTGAAGAGCCCCATGCCCATGCTCGTCATCCGCCACATGGTGCCCAGCGACCTGCCCTTCCTCACCGGCGCGCGCCCACTGGTGGAGTCCTATGTGGCCCGCTTCAACGGGAGGCTGTCGGCGAAGCAGCAGGAGCTGATCGCCCGGCTGCACCCGGGCATCCCGACGTCGAGACAGAGGTGACGACGGGAGCGGACGCGCCCCCCGGCCCGGGGGCCTCAGGGCAGCTTCGCCGCGGCCAGGACGAGCAGCAGCGTGGCCTCCTCGTAGTCCACGCCCTTCACCACGGAGAACACCGCGCCCGCCACCAGCAGCACCTGCGTCAGCACCCAGGCCGCGTCCAGACGCCGTTGCAGGCCCCGCGCTCACGTCCTCGCCGCGGAAATGTGACAACTCGCGGTGCAGCACGTACGCGGCCACGCCCAGCAGAAGCAGTGGCAGCGCCGCGGTGAGGACGCTCTGGACCTTCGACATGCCGGCTCTCCCCTGGACGGGAGGACTGAGCATCCGGCGCGCCCTGCCGCGCGAAGAGAGAGAGCACGGTCACCGGCCCGAAACGCCCCACCCTCACGGGAGGGCCGTCCCGGCCTGACTGTCATTGCGTGCCTGGCCCGGACGGCCCCTGTGCCGAACGCACGCCTGAGACCGGGGTCCAAGGAGGCCCGGTTCTTCACTCCGCGCATTGTCCTGGGCGGCGCCATGCCGGGCCCTCGCTGGCCCGGCTCCCTTCAGGCCGCGCGCGACTCGCGGATCCACGGCCCGGCGCGCCCAGAGGAACAACGGACCTCCAGGGTAGTGCCCGGAGACAGAACCGGCTTCACGGCGAGCCTGAGAACAATTCCATGTTTTACGATTCTGTCCGGGCATGCTCACGCACGACGTGGACCGTGCGTGAAACGCGAAGGCCGGAGGCACGGCGGGCGAGGCATCAGGGACCCATTTTACTTTGACCCCCCTGGCGCTGGAGCATGTGTCCTGAATGTGTCGCTCCCGTGTCTTCGCACTCGATTTCATGACCCAGCTCTCTGACTTCCGCGGCCCCCGGAAGCCCCTCGCCCCGCGGCTCGCGGCGGTGGGAACCCTGCTGCTGATGCTCCTCGCGTTCGCGCCCGCCGCGCACGCGGAGGCAGTCCGGCCGACGACGAAGCACGCACTCGATGGATGGCGCTTCCGCTGGGGCGACTCGCCGCTGGGGCCTGACGGCGTGCCCACGTGGGCGACGGAGCCGGAGGACGCGGCCGGCTGGCAGCCCGTGGACGCGCTCAAGGAGCCGCCGGGCCGCACGACGGAAGACTTCCTCTGGCTGCGCATCCCCGTGCCCCAGGGCCCGTGGCTGGAGCCCGCCCTCTTCCTGGGCAACGTCACCAACGTCTTCGAGGCCTACGCCGGAGGCCAGCGCATCTACGGCACCGGGACGCTGGCGCCCGGTGGCAACGAGTCGATGGAGAACCTGGCCTGGCACCTGGTGCCCGTGCCGCCCTCGGCCCTGGGCCACTCCGTGCTCCTGCGCATCCAGGCCCACGGCCCCATTGGCGTCACCCGCGACGCGAAGGTGGGCTCCCGCCATGAGCTGCTCGCGGAGCTGACGCGCGCGGGCCTGGCGCCCTTCGTCATGGGCACGCTCCTGGTCGGCATTGGCGTGGTGGCGCTGGGCGCCGCCCTCCTGCGCCGCCAGTGGCGGATGCTCGCCGCGCTGACGGTGTTCTCGGCGGGCTCGGGCGCGCTGCTGCTCGGCTCCAGCGGCTTCTTCACGGCGCTCTGGAACCAGCCGGTGATCGGCAGCGTGCTCACGCTGGTCGGCTCGTACGCCATCGTCCCCAGCCTGGCGTTGTTCGTCTCCGACACCATTGGCACGGAGCGGCTGCGCTGGTTCCGCTGGGGCGCCATCTTCGTCTCCGGCCTGGCGCTCCTCCAGTCGGTGATCGCGGTCGCGGACCTGAGCACCGCGTGGCGGCTCCTGCCCGCCTTCGCCCTCTACTCGCTGCCCGGCCTGCTGGTCTGCGTGGGCGTCGCCGTGGTCCAGGCGTGGAAGGGGGACAAGGACGCGCGCATCTTCGTCGCGGGCCTGGGCGGGCTCACCTTCGTGTCCGTGCTCGCCACGCTGCCGGTCGTGGGGATGATGGAGACCGCCGACAGCCAGATGCACTGGGGCTTCTTCGCGGTCGCCGTGTCGCTGGTGGCCATCGTGGCGCGCCGCTCCGCGGAGGTGGTGCGCGCGCTGGCGGAGTACACGCACCAGCTGGACGCGCGCCGCAAGGACGTGCGCCTCCTGGCGGAAGGCATGGGCCGGGGCGCGGACGAGCTCGCCGCCGTCGTGCAGCAGCTGCACACCTCCAGCGAGGAGCAGACGGTGGGCATCAGCCGCCAGGCCGCCGCGCTGCGCGAGCTGGAGGCGACGGTGGAGGAGATCCGCCAGGGCTCGCACCTGACGGCGGACAAGGCGCGCGTGCTGGCGGCGTCCGCGGAGAGCGCGGAGGCGGTGGGCCGCGAGGGTGGCGCCGCGCTGGAGCGCACGCTGACGGACCTGGCCGCCATCCGCGCGGAGGTGTCCGGGATGGCCTCGCGCATCCTCGCGCTGGACGAGCGCACCCGCGAGGTGTCCAGCATCGTCGACGACGTGAAGACGCTGGCGGACCAGTCCAACATGCTGGCCATCAACGCGGCCATCGAGGCGGTGCGCAACGGCGACAGCGGCAAGGGCTTTGGCGTGGTGGCCAAGGAGATGCGCCGGCTGGCGGACCAGTCCATCCGCGCCACCGAGCGCATCCGCGACGTGCTCGACGGCGTGAGCATGAGCATGCGCGAGGCCGCGCAGATGAGCGAGCAGGGCGAGGGGCGCGTGCAGGTGAGCCTGGACGCGGTCCGCAACTCCGGCGCGCAGCTGCAGAAGCTGGCGGCCATCATCGGAGACACGTCCGGCAGCGTCCGGCAGATCACCCAGGCCGTGGCCCAGCAGGACTCGGGCACGCATCAGATTGCCCAGGCCATCCAGGAGCTGTCCGGCCAGATGCAGCGCACGCTCCAGGCGGTGGAGGAGACGCGCACCGTCACCCAGTCCGTGCAGACGCTGGCGGAGGTCATGTCGAGCGCGGCGGGCAAGGCGCTGCGCTCCGGCACCCTGGACGACCAGCAGAAGCCCGCGGTCGCGTGAAGCCCGGGCCCCGGCCCGGCTACACTCCAGGGGCCATGGTGCCCCTGACCGACCATTCCGGGCTGTCCCCCGAGCGGCGCGCCGCGCTGGAGCGGCAGCTCTCGCCGCTCACCCTGCTGCAGGACGTGGTGCGCTGGGGCTTCGCCAGCACGCCGCCGCGCGACGTGGCGGCGGTGGTGGTCCAGGACGAGTACACCCACGACGTGGTGCTGCCCTGGGAGGGGACGCGCTACCTCGTCTTCGACACCACGTGACTGGGCGGAGTCTCCTCGGTCTCCGTGTGGGACCACTGCCCTACCGCGGATGAGTTGCTGGACGCGCGGCTGCGCGCCGGCTGGACGCCCACGCCGACGAGCACCGTGGACGGGGACGTCATCCTGGGCCGCGCCGCGTGCCGGCTGCCGTCCGGAACCGCGCGCTGACGTCCGGGCGACACTCGACCACCGGCATGCGTCGACCCAATGACGTCCGGAGCACGGACGCGCGCGGACGCTGACGAAGCCGTGACGTGCCGGAAGTACGAGCACCGGCATGGAAGAGAGTGTGAAGCCCCGGTTGCGCGGCCTGTCCCACGTCATCGCGTTCGTGGCGGCGCTGGTGGGCTGTGTGCGGCTGGCTCAGCTGCCGGTGCAGGGCATGCAGTACGCGGCGAACCTGGTGTTTGGCGGCAGCCTGGTGCTGATGTTCGGCGTGAGCGGGGGCTATCACTGGCCCACCTGGAGTCAGGCGACGTACCAGCGGATCCGCCGGTTCGACCACGCGGCCATCTTCATCCTCATCGCGGGGAGCTTCACGCCGCTGGCGACGTTGGACCCCATGGGAGGCCTGAGTCAGCGGCTGCTCTGGGTGATGTGGGGCGCGGCGTTGACGGGCGCCACGCTGACCCTCGCGGGCATCTCCGCGTCGCGAGGGCTGCGCTCGGGGCTCTACGTGGCGCTGGGCTGCGTGGCGGCCCCGGTGTTCTGGAACCTGCCCGGAGTGATGGGCCAGGACCGCGTGGGCTGGCTCTTCTTCGGGGCGGTGCTCTACGCGGTGGGCGCGGTGGTGTACGCGCGCCGCTGGCCGGACCCCATCCCGCACGTCTTCGGCTACCACGAGGTGTTCCACGTCATGGTCGTCGCCGCGGCCGGCACGCACTACGCTGTGCTGCTGGACTTCGTGGGGCGTTAGGGATTGCCGCGTCCGTAGAGCTTTGCCAGGTGCGTGATCGCGCTCGGGAAGGAGGGACGTCTGTTAGGGTCAACGCATGAGGTTTCGTCCCTTGCCACGACTCTCCGGGCTCTTGTTGGCGCTCTTGTCTTTTGCGACGGGGGCAGCAGCGGAGGACGATGCCCTGCCCCGGCTACGGATGCGCAATGTCGCGCTGACCGCGAAGGCTGAGGGCGTGCGCATCTCCACCCGCGTTCCTACAACGCTCACTTTCGACACGCCGATCAACGCCCAGGCAATGAACCTGGTTGAGAAAGCGTCTGTTGAAATCCTCGCTGTGGGAGAACGTTCCGTCACGGTCCGGGCGCTGGAAGAGTTGAGCGACGCGGTGACGTTGCGAGTGCCGCTCCTCAACGAATCCATCCTGATGGCACCCGTCTTCAAGCTCACCACGGCAGAGGATGAGGTGGACGCCCAAGTCCTGGTGTTCCGCGACACCCGCGCGCCGGAGTTGATGCAGGCCCGATTGGCCGAATTGGAGGCCCGCAGCTCCGCATGTGAGGCAGCACTCACCGCGCAGCGCGAGCGCGGCACGGTCACGGGCCCGTCCGGTTGGATTCTCTCGGGGCAGGTGGATGCGAACACCGGCGTCAGGGTCAAGAACCTCCGCCAACCGCCGCTCACTGCCACCACTGCGATGCAGGTCGCGTCCGTTCACCGATTCAAGTCGGGTGCGTGGGTGGTGCTCGCCGTGAAGCTGTCGAACCACTCCAATGCCCCCTGGAAGCCAGGCAAGGCATGGCTGGTGAATCCCTCCTCCGGCCGCCGCGTGGAAGCCCGCACGGTGGCCATGATGCCGGACGTGATGCCGCCCGACGGCACGGGCCAGGTGGCGGTGGAGTTCGATTGGAAGACGGGGGAATCCGGGCTGGACGGAGAAACCCTCCGGTTGGTGATACAGGAGGCGGCGGACAGCGCCCGGCCCATGGTCATTCCGGGCGTGGTGCTTGAGGAAGGGACTCCAGCGGAGGAGAAGAGCGGACCATGACGACGGCGGAAGTCTTCAGCTACCTCAAGCCCGGCTCCCGCCTGGGGGCCTACCGCGTCCGCGAGTGGAAGGGTGGGGGCGCCTATGGCGACGTCTACCGGGGCGTGAAGAACGGCAAGCCCGTGGCCCTCAAGCTCTCCAAGCACCGGCAGCACAGCGCGGACCCAGGCAAGACGGATGAACGCCTGCTGCGCGAGTTGGTGTGCCTCGTCCATGTGGACCACCCCCATATCGCCAAGGTGCAGGGCTGGGCGCGCACGCCGCAGGGACGCGGGTATCTGGTGTTGGAATACGTGGACGGATGGACGCTGGCGCACTGGCTTCAGAACGCGCGGCCCACCTTCCAGCAGGTGGTGCGCCTCTTCGCGAAGCTGGCCCATGCCTTGGAGCACATGCACGGCCGGAGGGTGCGTCACCGGGACCTCTCGCTCTCCAACGTCATGGTGCGCAAGGTGGACGGCGAGCCCGTCCTCATCGACCTGGGCGCGGGGGAATACTCGGGAGCGCAGGAGTTGACCGACGCGCCCCTGCCTCCGGGCACCAACCGCTACCGCTCTCCGGAAGCGGCGCGCTTTTTCAAGGAGAACCAGAACAACCCCGACGCGCGTTACGCCTTCCCGCCCGAGGATGACTTCTACTCGCTGGCGGTGTGCCTCTTTGACGCGCTGACCGACGCGGAGCCCGCACGCGGCGGGAGAGAGGCGCGCAAGGCGCCCCGCATCGACGTGAACAGCCCCTTGTGGGCGCCTCCGTCCGCACGCACCGCCAACCCTCGCGTGCCCGAGGCGTTGAGCGAGTGGGTGGAAAAGTGGATGGCGCGCGACCTTGAGAAGCGGCGTCCCTCCCTGGCCTCCATGCGGGAGGCGCTGGAAGCACTGAGCGCGCAGCAGAGCCCGGAGTGGCAGTCCCCCGTGCACCCACCGCCGGATGCGGGGGCCTTGGCCTCGGCCCCCCAGGGCCGCCACCCGAGCAAGCCATGGCGGCGCATGCTGGCGTGGACAGTGGCCGCTGTCGTGCTCGGCGCCTTCGCTCTCGCAATGCTGCGCGGAGCCTCCGGTGAAGCGCCTCCCGGCCCGGTCATGCCGGAATTCGCCGGCAGCCAGCGTGCGCAGCCCCCCTCCCCGTCCGCGCCACCCGTCAGTGCAGTACCGTCCCCGTCCGAGGTGCCCCCCGCCGTGAAGGAAAGTTCCTCTGTGTCTGCCCCCACGAATTCGTCCTCGACCTTGCCCGCCGCGAAGCCGACCCCGAAGTCCGCGCCCGCCTTGGGCCGAGGACTCCTCAGGAAGTGTGCGGAGGCGGGGGCGTTGGCCGCCGCGTTGTTGGGCTGTCCCGCCCAGCAGGTACAACCCACGCAGGAGCGATGCCCCACCGCGGCAGTGGAGGACATGCGGAGGGTTCGCCTCGCCAGGTACAGTCCAGCGGTCTCCATCATCGTTGACGTGAAGCAGCCTCTCATCGGCTCGCCCGACGAATGCAAAGCCGCGAGTCGAGTTTGGAGCAATGAGTGGGGGTGCATGACCCTGCTGGGAGACGGGAAGCTCGAATCGGTCACGACCGAGACGCTCGGCGGATTTCTCGAGGGAACGCGGCTTTTCGGCCGGGTGTGGACGGAAGGGCCGATAGTGGTGGGCCGCTACACCCGGGCCCGTATGCCCAATGGAGAGGAGCTCGATGTCTGCTTGTCACTCTCGCTCGAAGGCGACGGCTTGCCCAAGCTGCCCGGTTCCAAGCCCGGCGCCGCGCTCGTGCAGGCAAACGACGGTGCGACCTTCCAGTGGGACTGAGGACGAGACGTAAAGGCGCATTACAGAAACGCACCTGAAAACCACCTCCAATGACCTCAGCCACGGTGTTGCAAGAACACCCGTTCTTCAACCCATGGCGTCCTTCTCTTTCGGGCCTACCTGCCGGTAGTTTCCTTCCAGCGTGGTTGCGCCGTTCGCTCCCGCGCAACCACAAGGAGATTGCCCTGTGTCGGACTCAGGTACTTCCCTGTTTCCCGAAGGACTGGTGCTCTTTTCGCTCAAGGGTGCAACTTACGAAATGCTCGAAGACCTGGGCCCAGGCCACCATGGCGAACGCGTCCTATCCGCCATCCAGCGCACCAAGAACCAAGGGGTCCGCCGGGTCATCCTCAAAGCACTGCCGCTGGCTGATTCCAACCCTGTCTTGAAAGCGGCACGGAAGCGACTCGATGAAGAGATCCAACTGGCCACCTTCCTCCGCCATCCGAACATTGCCTGCATCCATGGGATGCACAAAGCCAAAGGCACTCTGTTTCTCATTACAGAGGCTGTCGACGGCTTCTCGTTGAATACACTTCTTGAAGTCGCGACAGCGAAGGGGAGCGCCTTCCCTGAATCCTTCATGCTGTATGTCGGGGCCAAGATCGCGGGGGCCCTGGCACACGCGCACACCTGCCGGACCGCGGAGGGGGCGCCGCTGAAAATCGTCCACCGGGCGATTGCCCCGACACGTATCCGAGTGACCTTCGATGGACAGGTGAAGCTGACGGACTTTGGCGTGGCGTCTGCACGACTTCCCGGCCAGCATACCACTCGCCGGCCTGGCGCCCGGGGCGAAGTCTATTGGGCTGCACCAGAGTCCTTGTTGGGCCAACCCGAGGACGCTCGCTCGGATCTGTTCACGCTGGGATTGGTCCTGCTGGAGTTCGCCACTGGCAAACACCTGCTCAGCGCATACGACCTGCTGCTCAAGGAACTCTGGACACGGGTCCCAGAGGAAGCAACGGAGCAACTGAGCAGTGCCATCGCACGAATGAAGAACGCAACCGGCGGGATAGACCCGGAGGAAACGATATTGCGTGCGGCGACATTCACTCCGGCGGATGTAGAAGCGGCAACACAAGCGCTGTCCGAACCCACGCGGGCTGTCTTTCGCAAGCTACTGCGGCGTAACCCGGATGAGCGGCATATGTCCGCGCTGACACTTCAAGACGATTTAACGAGGGTTCTCCGGGCGCGAGGGAACTACACCGCCAGGATGGCATCGCAAGAGATCCAATCGGCACTGCGAGGCGCCGGACAAGCGATGGCCGAGGATGAGGTGGGCCCGAAGCTCCTGAGGCACCAAGATTTCATCACGACCGAACCAAGCCCGGTATGAACCGCCTCTCAACAACCGGTGACCTTGAACAGGATCGTGTTCAGTAAAATCGGAATGACTCTTCTCCAGAACGACAGCCTTAACATTGCAATCGACGTTTCTGCGCTCAGCCACATCCTCAAGGATCACGAATCGATGCAGCGCTTCGCTGCAATGATTGAGCGCCGAAACTCACATGTATTCTTGTCAAAAACGGCGGTAGCCGAGTTCTTGGCTCGCCGAAAAACCGAGTCGCGCGAAGGCGCGTGGCGGAGCCTTTTTTCGCTCGTCCAGACATGCGGACCTAGAATAAACCATTCGCTCATGTTTCGAGACTTGGCAACAGCCGAGGTCCAATGTCTACGGACACGGCCGCCGGTTTACAGCCAGGGTTGGAGTACCCTCCTGAAGGCTGGAGAGCAAGGGCTGCCCCAACTGGTTGATAAATCAAGCGGGCTATTTGACGCCATGCGGAAAACGAAATCCGGCCAGCATGCGATCGACTCTGACTTGAATCACAAGAAGAGACAGGAGCACAGAGAAGGGCTCAACGACTACATCGTCGAGCAGGTCTGCAACTCGACACCACCAGAGGTGAGCAATCCGATTATCGCGGGCCTAGTTCAGGCATCCAATGGTACGGTTTCGGCGGTCGAGATTATACACAACTCAGTCCGATATAGGGCAACGCATCTGCTTGCGCAGCTTACACATAGGCACCTCCTGACCGCTTTTGCAGAGAACTGGGGAACGGATCCTCGCCGAAACCTCGTGCTTGGCGGATGGCGCCATAGAGATTCCAACACATGGAACGACATGCTCATCTCCGCAGAGAGCGCCTACTCCCAACTCTTTATAACTGACGATGATCGTCAAAAATGGCGATGCGAATTTCTTCGAGATTTGGGACTGGTGCCGTTTCAGACCGTAACGACTTCGGAATTCCTCGGCAATACGACTTAATGGCAATCCCGAGCCCAAGGGTCGAACACGGCACACCAGTTGCAAACCCGTCCCGGTTCCGCGCTTCCAGTAATAGGCCCCACGACGATTGCACCGACAGGTTCCCGCCCAACCGTGGCTAAGCGCTGAAGTGCATAGAGTCGCGATACTCAAGCAGGACTCCACCTTCAACGTCGTTGTCACTGGGCGCCAAATATGACTGCTCCCCCGCCCCTCATTCTCAACGTCTTTGCACCTGCGCTCGTAAGGAATGACAGCCGTACACTCGCTGTCGTCCGCGGCGTGGAACTGGCGCTACCCGGCTTGCGACTGGAGTGGGAAATAGACAAAGAAGGGCGCCCCATTGAGGTACCGCAACGCGAAGCTTGGCTCGCGGAGACAGCAACACGCGGAAAGCTCCCGTTGCTATGCAACGGCGACGAGAGCTACCCCGTAACCATCTCCGGGATGCAGCGGTTCGCCAGCGCGAGCGCTGGCGGTCAACCGCAGTTCCAGGTTCATGCGAAGCTGCCCCTGGACACGGCCGTCATCGCGGCAGCAGCGGATGTACTGGTGGCCGTGGCGGAGGGCGCACGCGCCTACTGGGGACAAGCGACGCCGGACGAGGCCGCGGGGGACATCGCGTATCAGACAGCCCCCACACGGGAAGGACCACCCTCCCCTCCCCGGGGATTGCCCGCCCTGAAGCTCTTCGAGCACATTCGCTCGCCCGAGATTCCCTATTACCTCGGGTGGCTGAACTACTGGTCGGAGGCCTCCGCACGGGCCATCGGGTTCCCGGATCCTGCTCGTGACACCGGATTGCTCTCACGTGCGCGGCGCACGGCGACGGGCGGGTGGATCGTGCAACTCACCGAGACCCCACTCAACCTGGACGACCCCGCCCACCTGGAAGCGCTCAAGCAGGCCTATGAGCGCTTCCCTGAAATCGGCGGGCGCTAGGGATTGCCGCGTCCGCCGGACGCGCCGTAGATCTGCCCGGTGGTGTAGCTGGCCTGGGCGCTGGCGAGCTCCACGTACACGGACGCGAGCTCCGCGGGCTGGCCGGGGCGTCCCATGGGCGTGTTCTCCCCGAACTTGACCAGGTTCTCCTGCGTCTGGCCTCCGCTCACCTGCAGCGGCGTCCAGAACGGACCCGGCGCGACGCCGTTCACCCGGATGCCCTGCTTCGCCAGCTGCTTCGCCAGGGCCTTGGTGAAGATCATGATGCCGCCCTTGGTCATCGCGTAGTCCAGCAGGTTCTCCGACGGGTCGTACGCGTTCACCGACGTGGTGTTGATGATGGCCGACCCCGGCTTGAGGTGCGGCACCGCCGCCTTGGTGATCCAGAACATCGCGTAGAGGTTCGTCTTCACCGTCCAGTCGAACTGCTCGCTGGTGATGTCCAGGATGGAGTCCTGCGTCGCCTGCTTCGCGGCGTTGTTGACCAGGATGTCCAGCCCGCCCAGCTTCGCCACCGCGTCCGCGACCAGCTTCTTGCAGACCGCCTCCGTCCGGATGTCCCCGGGCAGCGCCACCGCCTTGCGCCCCTCCGCCTTGATGAGCGCCACCACCTCCTGCGCGTCCGGCTCCTCCGCCGGCAGGTAGTTGATGGCCACGTCCGCGCCCTCGCGCGCGTAGGCGATGGCGGCCGCGCGGCCAATGCCAGAGTCCCCGCCGGTGATGAGCGCCTTGCGGCCCGCGAGCCGCCCGGAGCCCCTGTAGCTCTTCTCCCCGTGGTCCGGCCGGGGGTTCATCTTGCTCGCGAGCCCCGGCCACGGCTGCGACTGCTTGTCGAACGGCGGCTTCGGATACAGCCCCACCGGGTTCTGCAACGGCTGCGCGGGCACGGCCGCCGTCCCCGCGTCCGGAGCCGCCGCGGCGGGCGTCGTGGCGAACACGGCGGCGATGCCCGTCGCCAGTCCCCCGACAATCTGACGGCGTGAAGGCGCGTTGCTGTTGTCATCCGATTCCATCGTGTGGCTCCTGGGCTTTGGGGGAAGGCGTCAGGACCTAAGCGGGTCCGGGTGCCCCAGGGTGAAGCCATTCACGCCAACGGACGGCTGGGAGACACCCCGGCCCGCGCCGGGCACGACGAATGTCTGACACCGCACGCCGGCCGCTCCGCCCCTCTGCTGAAGGCCGCCGGACCGGCGGCCCCTCCGCCCCGGCGCCAGGCGCGGTTGTCCCCACGCGCTCCGGGCCCAAGGTTCGCGGGAGTGCCTGACGCCAGGCCAGGAGGAACCATGGCGAGTTCACGAACGACGACGGCCCTGCGGGAAATCCGCTCCCGGGGAGAGGAGTCCTGGGGGGAGGTGCGTTCAGGGCAATGGAGCAAGGCCGCTTCGGCCGTGGTCGCTGGCACGCTCATGTCCCTGGGCCTGAGACGCCGCTCCCTCGGGGGCACGGTGGTGGCCCTGGCCAGCGGCGCCCTGCTCTACCGGGGCCTGCAAGGCCGGAAGGCACACCGCCCGGCGGCGGGCAGGGAGACACGCCACGGGCACGCCGTGGAAGTGGAGCACACCCTCACCGTGCGTCGTCCGGCGGAGGTGCTCTATCGCCTGTGGCGTGAGCCCTCCACGCTGAACCTCCTGATGGTGGACTTCGCGCAGGTCACGACCACGGCCGACGGTGCAACGCATTGGGAGATCCAGGAGGCGCTGGGACGCACGCTGAGCTTCGACTCGCGCGTGGTGGAGGACCACCCGCCGGAGCTCATCCTCTGGGAGTCCACGAAGGACAGCGCGGTGAAGACGCAAGGCTGGGTGCGCTTCCGTCCCGCCCCAGCGGACTTCGGCACGGAGGTGACGCTGCACCTGGCCCTGTCACCTCCGGGAGGAGTGGTCGTGGAGGCGCTGGCGAAGCGGATGCGCGCCATCCCGGCCATGCGGGCCATGAAGGTGCTGCGCCGGTTCAAGAGCCTGGCGGAGACCGGGGAGATTCCCACGCTGGACCACAACCCTTCCGCTCGCGTGCGCGCGGACTGACCCAGGAGGAGGACGAAGCCATGCGAGCCCTTTGCTGGAACGGCGTGAACGACCTGCGGGTGGAGACCGTCCCGGATCCGGAGATCGTCAACCCGCACGACGCCCTCCTCCGCGTCACCATGTCCACCACCTGCGGCTCCGACCTGCACTTCATCGACGGCTACCTCCCGACGATGAAGGCGGGCGACATCATCGGCCACGAGTTCATGGGCGAGGTCGTGGAGGTGGGGCGCGACGTGAAGAAGGTGAAGAAGGGGGACCGCGTCGTCGTGCCCTCCTTCATCGTCTGCGGCAACTGCTGGTACTGCGACCACGAGCTCTGGTCGCTGTGTGACAACACCAACCCGAAGCCTGAATACCAGCAGGTGGCGTTCGGCTACCCCACGGCCGGCATCTACGGCTACACGCATGCCTTCGGAGGCTACGCGGGCGCGCACGCGCAGTTCGTCCGGGTGCCCCACGCGGACAACGACTGCTTCCTCGTGCCCCCGGGCCTGCGCGACGAGAAGGTCATCTTCCTCTCCGACGCGGCCCCCACGGGCTACATGGGCGCGGACTTCTGCGGCATCCAGCCGGGAGACACCATCGCCGTGTGGGGCGCGGGCGGCGTGGGCCTGATGGCCATGCGCAGCGCCTGGCTGATGGGCGCCGGGCGCGTCATCGCCGTGGACCGGTTCCCGGAGCGCCTGGCCATGGCGGAGCGGTTCACCGGCGCGGAGACCGTGGACTACAGCCAGGTGGAGAGCGTGGTGGACGTGCTCCGGGAGATGACCGGAGGCCGCGGTCCGGATGCGTGCATCGACGCGGTGGGCATGGAGGCCCACGGCACCGGGCCGGGCTACGCGTATGACCGGGCGAAGCAGGCCCTGCACCTGCACTCGGACCGGGGGCAGGCCCTGCGCGAGGCCATCCTCGCCTGCCGCAAGGGCGGCACGCTGTCCGTGCTGGGCGTGTATGGCTTGATGGACAAGTTCCCCTTCGGCGCCATCATGAACAAGGGCCTCACGCTGCGCACCGCGCAGCAGCACGGGCAGAAGTACATGCACCGGCTGCTGGACCACGTGGTGAAGGGCGAGCTGGATCCATCGTTCCTCGCCACGCACCACTTCTCCCTGGAGGACGCGCCCAGGGGCTACGAGTTCTTCAAACAGAAGAAGGATGGCTGCGTGAGGGCCGTGTTCACTTCTTGAGCGGCGCGCGCCCGCGCTGAGAGGCAAGGCCTAGCAGCTGGTGCAGACCGGCCGGATGACCTGCCAGCTGCCGCAGCCGTTGTCGCCGCAGCACGTCTGGTAGAGCGTGCCGGCGCGGCCGTAGGCGCCCGCCGGCCAGCTGCCGTCGCCGCCCACCTCGCGGCACGCGGCGCAGGTCGAGGACCAGACGTACCGGTCCGCCACGTACTGGCCCACGGCACAGCTGGGCGTCTTGCCGATGCCCTGCTCCACCTGCGCGGTCTCGTCGACGGGCGCCGTTTCCTGCTCGGACGCCGGACCACAGGCGGAGAGGAGGCCCACGGAGAAGGTCGTCAAAACCAAGGCGCGGATCATGTTTCGCATGCGGGAGGCTCCAGGTGGCGGAGGCGGAAATGCCTCGCACCCGAAGTCCCGCAGAAAGCGATAGCCCGCGCAACACCGGCGTCTGTCTTCGCGCCCCGCTGTTTCTTTCCTGCCCGGGTGCTGGCAATGACTCTCTTTCGTCCGCCATGCGTCCTTGACGGCGCCAAGCGTCCACTCCCCGGCAGAACCCCGCACGCGGCGCCGCCGCGCCCGTGCGAGCGCCCTACCCTCCGCACGCACCGGACGCGGCAAGGGTGCCGCGCCACGTGAAGGGGAGACGAACGCCATGGGCATCAGCAAGGGCAGTGCGCAGTGGAACGGCGGGTTCAAGGACGGCACGGGGACGATGAAGCCCGGCCACGCCACGGACGTGCCGTTCTCCGTGGGCACCCGCTTCGAGGGGCAGCAGGGCAGCAACCCCGAGGAGATGATTGGCGCGGCGCTCTCCGGGTGCTTCTCCATGGCCCTGTCGGTGGGGCTGGAGAAGGCGGGCCTGAAGCCCACGCGCATCCAGACGAACGCGGACGTGCACCTGGACAAGCAGGCTGACGGCTTCGCCATCACCACCATCGAGCTGACCTGCGAGGCCACCGTCCCCGGCGCCAACGACGCCCAGTTCCAGAAGATCGCCGAGGACACCAAGAAGGGCTGCCCCGTGTCCAAGGCGCTCGCCGGCGCGAACATCACGCTGAAGGCGAAGCTCGTGGCCTGACCGCCGGCCTCAAGCGCCGGCGCACGCGTCCCGGCACTCCTGCCGGCACGCGACGACCTCCGGGGTGTTGCCCACGCAGGTCGAGTAGCACTGGCTCAGGCACGGCGTGAGCGCATGCTCCGCCGTCCCGGGCTGCTCCCCGGCGGGCTCCTCCACCGGGTCTTGATCCACCGGGGCGGCCTGCTCCGGAGGGCGATCCGCGGGCCCACAGGCCGACAACAGCCACCCCACCGCGGCCAGCGCCATCACCCATTCGCGCCTCATCCGTCACCCCTCCGCTGGAAGCTGAAGGCCCGCAGTGTAGCCTGCGAAAGGCAGTGGAAGAATCCGGCCCCGTGGCCGATTCGCCCAGAGGGAGGTCTTTCTCGCAGGTGGGTGAGACGGACGACGTCACGGACGCGGTTCGGCGCGCGACGCAGGGGGAGTCGTCCGCCTTCACCGAGTTGTACCGGCGCACCCGCCCCCTGGTGGCCCGCCTGGTGGCGGCGTTCGGCACATTGGATCCCGACGAGGCGGAGGACGTCCTCCAGGAATCCTATGTGCGAGCATTCCGGGGGTTGGCCCAGCTGAAGTCAGCGGGAGCCTTCACCCCGTGGTTGCTGACCATCGCGCGCAACCGGGCGCGCACGCGGCTGGAGCGCCGGACGCTGCTCCAGCGGATGGAGGAGGAAATGGTGGACCCGACACCGGAGACGGTGCCGGCCCTGCCACCCATGCTCCAGGTGGAGCGGGACATCGAAGTGGTGCGGCAGCTCATCGCGGAGCTGCCCGAAGGCGAGGAGAAGAAGACCGTGCAGCTCTTCTACATCGAAGGTCAGCTCTCCGCGCGGGAGATCGCCGAGAAGCTCGGCGTGGGCAAGAGCACGGTCACCATGCGGCTGGAGCGGTTCCGTGGGCGCATCAAGCGCGAGCTCCTCCAGCGGGTGCTCGCCGGACGGTGGGAATAGGCATGCGACACCTGGATGCCACCGCGATGGCCGAGCTCACCGCGCGAGACCCCGCCGCGGTCGCCTGGTTCCGTGAGCACCTGGCCTCGCCCTGCGAGGTCTGCGAGACGTTCCTCGCCACGCACGCGGACGCGCTGGATGGGCACACGGACGCCCTGCTCCTGGCGCTCGCGCCCGCGAAGCCTGAAGCAGACGCCCCCCTCATCCCGCTGCGCCCCGCCC
>NZ_RAWM01000113.1 GCF_003668875.1 Corallococcus interemptor
CCCCCGCTCCCGCCGCCCCCACCTCCGAAGGCAGCGTCAGCCGCGAGGAGCTGGAGCAGCGCCTGGAGGCCACGCGGCAGGAGCTGCGCGAGGACATCCGCGCCCAGACCGCCACCCAGGCCGTGGCCAACAACGACTGGCAGGAGGAGTGGACGGAGGAGAAGCGCAAGCTGGAGCTGTTCACGCTCGACGGCTACCTGCGCGTGCGCCCCACGCTCTTCTACAAGTTCGACCTGGGGAAGCCCGCGCTGCCCTCCGGCACGCCCCTGGGCCGCCAGCTGTGGACGCGCTCGCCGCGCTCCGCCGCGGAGCAGACCCAGGCCGGCGCCAACATGCGCTTCCGCCTGGAGCCGTCCTTCAACGTCAGCGAGGACGTGCGCATCAAGGCGCAGGTGGACGCGCTGGACAACGTCCTCCTGGGCTCCAACCCGGACAGCGCCTACAGCGGGGATGGGCGCAACAACTTCACGCTCTTCTCGGAGAACCAGTCCCCGTCCAACTCCGCCGTCAACGCGTTCAAGGACTCCGTCATCGTGCGGCGCGCGTACGGTGAGGTGACGACGCCGGTGGGCATCCTGCGCTTCGGCCGCATGGGCAGCCACTGGGGCCTGGGCATGCTGCGCAACGACGGCAACTGCCTGGACTGCGACTACGGCGACACCGTGGACCGCATCCAGTTCGTCACGGAGCCGTTCGCCGGCTGGTACGTGACGCCCATGCTGGACTTCAACTCGGAAGGGTTGAGCACGGAGAAGGCCAACGCGCTGGGCGAGCCGGTGGACCTCACCCAGTCCGACGACGCGCACAGCCTGGTGCTGGCCATCGCGCGGCGCGACACCGACCAGCAGCAGAAGGCCAAGCTGGACAACAACCAGGGCGTCCTCAACTACGGCCTGTACTTCACGTACCGCACGCAGCGCTACGCGACCACGACGGAGACGGGCGTCCCCTTCCAGGACGCCAACCCCTCCATCCCCGTCACCACCACCGCGCCGGCGTTCGTCCCGCGCGGCGGAACGCTCTACATCCCGGACCTGTGGTTCAAGTACGAGGAGAAGCAGTTCCGCATCGAGGCGGAGTTCGCCGCGCAGCTGGGCACCATCGACGGGCGCGCGCTCACGGCCAGCGAGCCCACCACCCAGTCGCTGCGCGTGGCGCAGTTCGGCGGCGTGCTCCAGACGGAGTTCCACGTCATCCCGCAGAAGCTGCACCTGGGCATCGAGCTGGGCTTCGCGTCCGGTGACAAGGCGCCGGGCTTCGGCAACTACCCGGGCCGCCAGGGCACGGGCTCGGACGGCAACACCGCGCCGGGCGACGTGGAGGGCCGTCAGTACCGCTGCGACACCGGCGGCTGCAGCGACAACGCCATCCGCAACTTCCGCTTCAACCGCGACTACCGCGTGGACCTCATCCTGTGGCGGTCCATCCTCAACGGCGTGACGGACGCGTTCTACGTGAAGCCGGGCCTCAAGTACTCCATCGCGGAGGGCTTCGACGTCTTCGGCAGCGTCATCTACTCGCAGGCGTTCTACGCGGAGTCCACGCCGTCCTACCTGAGCAAGAGCCTGGGCCTGGAGGCGGACATCGGCGCGCGCTACATCACGGAGGACGGCTTCGTGGCGGGCATCGACTACGGCATCCTCTTCCCCCTGGACGGCTTGAAGGACATCGGAATCCCGGGCCAGGAGACGAGCACCGCGCACGCCATCCGCGGCACGCTGGCCATCCGGTTCTAGCCCATGCGCTCCACCTTCTTGCGGCTGTGCGCCGCCACCAGCCTGACGCTCGCGCTGGTGGCGTGCGGCATCAAGGGCAACCCCCGCGCGCCCCGGCCCGCGCCGCTGCCCGCGCCCACGCCGCAGACGGTGCCCGCGCAGCAGCCGCCTCGCGGGCCCATTGAGCCCTCCGGCCCCACGGTGCCGCCGTCCGCCGCGGACGCAGGGCTGCCGGAGTGAGCCCCTTCAGCCACAAGAAGGGCGTGCTGCACGCGGAAGCCGTGCCCCTGCCCGCCATCGCGGACGCGGTGGGCACGCCCACGTACGTCTACTCCACCGCCGCGCTCACGGAGCGCTTCCAGGCGGTGACGGAGGCGTTCCAGGGCCAGAAGCACCTCATCTGCTACTCGGTGAAGGCCAACTCCAACCTGGCCATCCTGGGCCTCTTCGCGAAGCAGGGCAGCGGCTTCGACATCGTGTCCGGCGGCGAGCTGGCGCGCGTGAAGCAGGCCGGCGGCGAACCTGGCAAGACGGTGTTCGCGGGCGTGGGCAAGACGCCGGACGAGATGGCCCAGGCGCTGTCGCAGGGCCTCCTGCTCTTCAACGTGGAGAGCGCCGAGGAGCTGGACGCGCTGGATGCCGTGGGGCGCAAGCTGGGCAAGCGCGCGCCGTTCGCCCTGCGCGTGAACCCGGACGTGGACGCGCGCACGCACCGCTACATCTCCACCGGCCTGAAGACGTCCAAGTTCGGTGTGCCCTTCGAGGAGGCCGTCGCCCTCTACGCGAAGGCGAAGAAGATGAAGGGGCTCAAGGCGCTGGGGCTGGACTGCCACATCGGCTCGCAGCTCACGCGCACCGCCCCCATGAAGGCCGCCATCACCAAGGTGGCGGACCTCTACTCCACGCTCAACACCCAGGGCCACGCGCTGGAGTACCTGGACGTGGGCGGCGGGCTGGGCATCACCTATTCGGACGAGACGCCGCCCAGCCCCCAGGAGTACGCGCGCACGGTGCTGAACGCGACGGAGGCCACCGGGGCCACGCTGCTCCTGGAGCCGGGGCGGGCGCTGGTGGGCAACGCGGGCGTGCTGCTCACGCGCGTGCTGTACCGCAAGCCCACCCAGGCGCGCACCTTCGTGGTGGTGGACGCGGGCATGAACGACCTGATGCGTCCGGCCCTCTACGAGGCGCACCACGACCTGCGGCCGGTGGTGAAGCGCCGCGGCCGGGACGTGGAGGTGGATGTCGTGGGGCCGGTGTGCGAATCCACCGACGTGCTCGCGCGCTCGCGTCCCCTGGTGCTGCCCCGCCAGGACGACCTGTACGCCTTCATGAGCGCCGGGGCTTACGGGATGAGCATGGCTTCCACCTACAACTCGCGGCCTCGGCCGGCGGAGGTGCTGGTGGACGGAGCGGCCTGGCGTGTCGTGCGTGAGCGCGAGCGCGTCGAGGACCTCTGGCGCGGCGAGCGGGCCTGAACGTATAAGCGCCGGCATGAAGACCTTCGAAGGCTCCATGACGGCGCTGGCCACCCCGTTTCTCAACGGTGCGCTGGACGAGGGGGCCTTCCGCGCCCTGGTCCGCTACCAGCTGGAGGGCGGCACGAACGTCCTCCTGCCCATGGGCACCACCGGCGAAGCGGTCACCATGGACGCGGATGAGCGCGCGCGCGCCATCGCCGTCGTCGTGGACGAGGTGAAGGGCCGCGTGCCGGTGGTGGCGGGCGCGGGCAGCAACAGCACGCGCGAAACCATTGAGTCCGTGCGCCGCGCGCGCGAGGTGGGCGCCGACGGCGCGCTCATCGTCACGCCCTACTACAACAAGCCCACGCAGGCGGGCCTGGTGGAGCACTACCGCGCCATCGCGAAGGCGCACCCCGGCTTCCCGCTCATCGCCTACAACGTGCCGGGCCGCACGGGCGTGGACCTGCTGCCGGAGACGGTGCTCCAGCTGTGTGACATCCCGGAGGTCGTGGCGCTGAAGGAGGCCACGGCCAACCTCATCCGCGCGGTGGACCTGGTGGAGAAGTGCGGCGACCGGATGACGCTTTTGTCCGGTGACGACTTCACGGTGCTGCCCTTCATCGCGTGCGGCGGCAAGGGCGTCATCTCCGTGTCCTCCAACGTCGCGCCCCGCATGATGGCGGACCTGGTGGCGGCGGCGCGGAGCAACGACCTCGCGAAGGCGCGCGGCCTCCAGGTGCGGATGAACGCGCTGCACCGGCTGCTCTTCGTGGAGTCCAACCCCATCCCCGTGAAGTGGGCGCTGCACCTGATGGGCATGTTCGGCCCTGAAATCCGGCTGCCGCTCGTGCAGATGGGCGAGGCGAACGCCGCGAAGCTGAAGGCCGAGCTGTCCGGCCTGGGCCTGTTGAAGGGCTGAAGAAGGGAAGGGAACACGCGCCATGACCCGCACCGTCATCACCGGCATCTCCGGCCGCATGGGCAGCACGCTGGTGCGCCTGGCGAAGGCCGCCAGCGACCTTGCGGTGGTGGGGGCCACGGTGCGCCCGGGCAGCCCGCTGTCGGGCCAGGACGCTGGGCTCGTGGCCCGGCTGGGCACGCCGCTGGACGTGCTGGCGCAGGACGACCTGGGCCGCGCGCTGGACGGCGCGAAGGCGGACGTCGTCGTGGACTTCACCGGGCCGGAGGCCACGCTGCACCACGCGAAGGTCTGCGCCGGGCGCGGCGTGGCGCTGGTGGTGGGCACCACGGGCTTCACGCCAGAGGGCCGCGCTCGGCTGGCGGAGCACGCGAAGCGGATCCCCATCGTCGCGGCGCCCAACATGTCCGTGGGCGTGAACCTGGTCATCCGCATGGCCGCGGAGCTGGCGCGCGTGCTGGGGCCGTCGTTCGACGTGGAGGTGCTGGAGGCGCACCACCGCATGAAGAAGGACGCGCCCAGCGGCACCGCGCTCAAGCTGGCGGAGGTGCTGGTGGACGCGCTGGGCCGCTCGAAGGACGACCTCACCTTCGCGCGCGAGGGGCAGACGGGCGCCCGGCCGCCGGGTGAGATTGGCGTGCAGGCGCTGCGCGGCGGGGACGTCGTCGGCGAGCACACGGTGTACTTCTTTGGCGAGGGCGAGCGCATCGAGCTCACCCACCGCGCGACGAACCGTGATCAGTTCGCGACAGGGGCGCTGAGGGCCGCGCGCTGGGTGGCGGGCCGCGCGCCGGGACTCTATGACATGGCCGACGTGCTCGGCCTCCAGGGGAAGACATGACCGCCCGTTACTGCCGCTTCCAGGTCGAGGGCCGTGCCAGCCATGGCCGCGTCGACGGCAACGAGGTGGTGGTGCTCACCGCCGCGCCGTGGGCCGGCGGCAAGGAGACCGGCCTGCGCCGCTCGCTCCAGGGGCTCACGCTGCTCACGCCGTCGGACGCGTCCAAGGTCGTCTGCATCGGCCAGAACTACCGCAAGCACGCGGAGGAGATGGGCAAGCCCATCCCCACCGAACCGCTCATCTTCACCAAGCCCTCCACCGCGCTCAACGGCCCGGGCTCTCCCATCCGCCTCCCCAAGGCGAGCCAGGAGGTGCACTACGAAGCGGAGCTGGCGCTGGTGATTGGCGAGCGGCTGAAGAACGCGGACGAGGCCACCGCCGCGCGCGCCATCTGGGGGCTCACCGCCTTCAACGACGTCACCGCGCGCGACATCCAGCGGAAGGAAATCCAGCACACCCGCGCCAAGGGCTACGACACCTTCGCGTGCGCGGGCCCCTGGGCCGTGACGGGCCTGTCCCCCGCGGACCTGCGGGTGGTGTGCCGGGTGAACGGACAGGTGCGCCAGGATGGCCGCACGTCCGACATGGTGTTCAGCCCCGCCCGCCTGGTCTCCTTCATCTCCCACATCATGACCCTGCTGCCCGGCGACCTGGTGAGCACGGGCACTCCGTCCGGCGTGGGCGCGCTGAAGGCCGGGGACACGGTGGAGGTGGAGCTGGAGGGAATCGGAACCCTGGTGAACCCGGTTGAGATGGAGCCTTGAGCGCTACCGTCTATGTAGGACTGGGTTCCAATGAGGGCGACCGCGAGTCTCACCTCGTGGCCGCCCTTGCCGCGATGTCGTGCATCGACGCGGTGTCGGTGCTGGGTTGTTCCTCCCTCTATGATTCGGCCCCGGTGGGGCCCGCGCAGCCGCGCTTCCTCAACGCCGTGGTGGCGCTGGAGTGCGACCTGACGCCGCAGCGCCTGCTGTGCATCCTCCAGCGGATTGAACAGGACCTGGGCCGCCGCCGCACGCAGCGCTGGGGCCCGCGCACCATCGACCTGGACATCCTCCTGTGGGACGAGGAGGACCACTGCGTCGTCGCGGACGCGAACCTCCAGGTGCCCCACCTCGAACTGCACAAGCGCCGCTTCGCGCTGGAGCCCCTGTCGGAGCTGGCTCCCCACGTCCGCCACCCGGTGCTGGGCGTGACGGTGCAGGAGTTGCTGACGAAGCTCGCCCCCCAGGACGTCCGCAAGCGCGAGGCCCTCTTCTGGCCCGACATGGGCGCCCGTTTCCCCGTCCACGAACTATGAGCCTGTCCCTCGTCCTGGCCACGACCGCGCTGCTCGCGGCCGAGCCCACCTCCCTGCCTCCCGGCCACCCCACGATTCCGCCCGGCACCCAGGCGTCGCCTACCGGAACGGGCTCCAATGCCTCCACCGGCGCGCTGCCCCCCGGCCACCCGACGATGCCCGCGGGCTCCCCCGTGGCGCCGGGCACGCCGCTGCCGTCGGGCCACCCCACGGTGGACACCAACAAGCTGCCGCCCTCCGCCGAGGAGCTGATGAAGCAGCTCGACTTGTCGGAAGGACTGCGCGAGCGGGAGAAGACCTTCGAGATCGCCTCGTCGCTGGGCCGGCTCTATTACATGAACGGCCGCAACGCGGACGCGCTGTCCTTCCTGGGCCAGGCGCAGGCCAAGGCGGACGGCGTGCGCTCGCTGTTCCTCGCGTCCCGGAAGAAGCTGGGCAAGGCCGCCGTGCCCACCGCGGAGGCCGCGAACTGCGGCTTCACGCCGGGCCAGCCGCTGGACGCGATGGAGGCCGTGGCGCAGGCCCGCGCGAAGTCCGGGGACACCGCGGGCGCCGCCGCGTGCGCGCTCGCGGCGCTGGTCCCCGCGCTGGACGTGGACGTGCTGCGCGGCAACGCGCTGTACCTGGGCGGTGACAGCGTCAGCGCGCTGAAGGCGTACGCGCGAGTGCTGGAGGTGGAGCCCCGTCACGAGGAGGCGCTCTATGCCCACTCGTCGCTGCTCTTCGAGATGAAGGGCGAGGACCTCCAGGCCCTGAAGACGGCGCGCGAGGGCTTCGACGCGCTGGTGACGTCGCACCCGGGTTCCCAGCGCGCGGCGATGGCCCGCGAGCTGAGCGTGCGCATCGAGGAGACGGTGAAGGCGGGCGGCCGCAAGAAGTGGCTCGCGTCTCGCGCCGAAGACCGCAAGGTGCGCCTGTCCCAGTCCCCCGCGCAGGCCGCCGCGATGCCGCCGGACGCGCCGCGCCCGCTGACGCCGGAGATGGTGGACGCGGTGAAGAACACCGAGCGCACGCCGGAGCTGGAGGCGGGCCTCACCAGGCTGGTGGAGGAGGGCGAGGAGCACCTGGCGCGCGGACGCTTCCAGGAGGCCCTGGCCAACTACACCCGCGTGGTGCCCTTCCAGCCGGAGAACGGCCGCGCCAAGGCGGGCATGGCCTGGGCGCTGGTCGGCCTGGGCCGCCCCATGGGCGCGCGCGTGTGGAGCGTGGCGCTCCAGTCGGACGCGGGCGCGGTGGAGAAGTTGGGCGACACGCTGCTCGCCAAGGGCGACGCCAAGGGCGCCAAGGCCCTCTGGGAGAAGCTGGCCCAGGACGTGCCCAACTACCCGAACAAGGCCGCGCTCCAGGCGAAGCTGTCCCAGTAGCGCACGGAGCCGCTACACGAACTTCGCCGCCAGCAGGTCCTGGACGTCGAGCAGGCCCACCGCCCGGCCCTCGACGTCCACCACGGGCAGCTGGTCCACCTTCAGCTCGCGCATCTGCGCGGCGGCGGTGAGCACCAGCGTGTCCGGGGTGATGCAGCGCGGGCGCTTGCCCATCACCTCGCGCACCGGCACCTCGAAGTCGGTGTGGCCCCTCTCCACCAGACGGCGCAGGTCCCCGTCCGTGAAGATGCCCTCCAGCTTCCCGTCGCGGTCCACCACGCACGCGGCGCCCGGCCGGCCCGGCGTGTTGGTCATCACCACCACCGCCAGGGACAGCCTCGCGGTGTCCAGCACCAGCGGGTTCGCGGGCCCCGTGCGCATCAACTCGAAGACGCGCAGCACGGAGCGCCCCAGCTTCCCGCCCGGGTGCAACAGCGCGTAGTCGTCCCGCCCGAAGGGGCGGCTTCGCAGGAGCGTCATGGCCAGCGCGTCGCCCACGGCGTGCAGCGCGGCGGTGGACGCGGTGGGGACCAGGCCCATGGGGCAGGCCTCCTCGATGCGGCCGATGTCCAGCACCACCTCCGCGCCCTTCGCGAGCGGGCTGTCCGCGTCCCCGGTGAGCGCCACCACCGGCGTGCCCATGCGCTTGAAGAGGGGCAACAGGCGGAGCAGCTCCTCCGTGCTGCCGCTGTTGGACAGCGCGAGGATGACGTCGCCTGGGCCCACGCGGCCCAGGTCGCCGTGCACGGCCTCCGCGGGGTGGAGGAACACGGAGCGGATGCCGGTGGACGCCAGCGTGGAGGACAGCTTCTGGCCGATGTGGCCCGCCTTCCCCATGCCCGTCACCACCACCTGGCCCGGGCAGTCGCGCACGAGCTTCAGCGCGCGCAGGAACGCGTCCCCCAGCCGGTCCGTGACGCCGAGAATCGCTCGGGCCTCCGCCTCCAGCACGCCGCGCGCGTAGGTGAGCGCGGCCTCGTCGTCGGCGTCGCGGCGAACGGGGGCGGGGGTGGACGCGCGGCCGGGGAGGGCGCGCAGGCGGGGCTGCTTCTTGGCGGTGGAGCGGGGAGCGCGGGCCATGGCTGGGCGCTACCTCTACTCCAGCCTCCGCATGGGCGGCCATCCTTGACGCATGGGGGGGCCTGGGCTACGGCCTGCCCGCCCGGCCGCCCGTGGCCGGAAAAACCCAAGGGGACGGCATGAAGTTCTTCATCGACAGCGCGGACGTCGGCGAAATCCGCAAGGCCCACGAGATGGGCTGCGTGGACGGCGTCACCACCAACCCGTCACTGCTGGCCAAGGTCGGCCGCGGGCTGGACGAGACCATCCGCGAGATCTGCTCCATCGTGGACGGTCCCATCAGCGCCGAGTGCGTCTCGCTGGAGGCCCCGGACCTCATCAAGGAAGGCAAGGAGCTGGCGAAGATCCACGACAACGTCGTCGTGAAGATCCCCATGGGCGTGGAGGGCATGAAGGCCGTCAAGGCGCTCACCGCCGAGGGCATCCGCACCAACGTCACCCTCTGCTTCTCCGCCAACCAGGCCCTGCTGTGCGCCAAGGCCGGCGCCACGTACGTGTCGCCCTTCGTGGGCCGGCTGGATGACATCTCCCAGGACGGCATGGAGCTCATCGCCCACATCCTGGAGATCTACCAGAACTACGACTTCACCACGCAGGTGCTGGTGGCCAGCGTGCGCAACCCCGTCCACGTCCTCCAGGCCGCGCGCCTGGGCGCGGACGTCGCCACGCTGCCCTTCAACGTCATCACCCAGCTGGCCAACCACCCGCTGACCGACGCGGGCATCAAGAAGTTCCTCCAGGACTGGGAGAAGGTCCCCAAGCAGGGCAAGCCCGCCGGGAAGTAACCGCCCGGCTGCTCCCCTCGCCGTTCCGGTGTGCCTGGAACGACGGGGGGGCCCTCGCGGGGGCTGGCGCCAGGACGGCGGGAGCGGTATGGCAGGAGGAGCGGATTGATATTTGAATCAACCCTTCCGGAGCCCCGCCCATGGACTTCCAGCTCAGCGAAAACCAGCGCGCCTTGCAGGATGCCGCGCGCAAGTACGCCCGTGACGTGGTGCGCCCCAAGGCCCCGCACTACGACGAGACCTCCGACTTCCCCAAGGACCTCATCTCCGCGGCCTTCGAGCTGGGCCTGCTGAACATGGCCATCCCGTCCGAGTACAACGGCGTGGGCCTGACGCACCTGGAGCAGGTCATCGTGTGCGAGGAGCTGGCGTGGGGCTGCGCGGGCGTGGCCACGTCCCTCATCGCCAACGACCTGGCCAACCTGCCCATCATCCTCCACGGCACGGACGACCAGAAGAAGCGCCTGCTGGCCCCCTTCGGGGAGAAGCTCAAGCTCAGCTGCTTCTGCCTCACGGAGCCCTCCGCGGGCTCCGACGTGGCGGCCATGGGCACCACCGCGCGCCGCGAGGGTGACGAGTACGTCCTCAACGGCAGCAAGTGCTTCATCACCAACGCCGGCTACGCGGACCAGTTCACCGTGTTCGCCACGCTGGACAAGGGCAAGAAGCACAAGGGCATCACCTGCTTCGTCGTGGAGGGCCGTCCGCAGGGGCTCACCACCGGCAAGCACGAGAACAAGATGGGCCAGCGCGCCAGCAACACCACCACCGTCACGTTCGACGAGGTGCGCGTCCCCGTCGCCAACCGCATCGGCGAGGAGGGCGAGGGCTTCAAGATCGCCATGGCCACGCTGGACAACAGCCGCCCGCTGACGGCGAGCATCTCCATTGGCATCGCCCGCGCGGCGCTGGAGCACTCGCTGGAGTACTCGGCGCAGCGCCACACGATGGGCAAGCCCATCCGCGAGCACCAGGCCGTCCAGTTCATGCTGGCGGAGATGGCCATGAACACCCACGCCGCGCGCCTGCTCACCTACGAGAGCGCGCAGGTGCTGGACGAAGGACAGCGCAACACCCTCCAGTCCAGCTATGCGAAGTGCTTCGCCGCGGACATGGCCATGAAGGTCGCCACGGACGCCGTGCAGGTGTTCGGCGGCTACGGCTACATGAAGGAATACCCCGTGGAGAAGCTGATGCGCGACGCCAAGCTCATCCAGGTCTACGAGGGCACGAGCCAGGTGCAGCGCCTGGTCATCGCGAAGGAACTGTTCAGGTAGAAAAGCAAAACTGTGCCCGGCGGGGCTTTCCCGTTGCCGCCGCCGTGTGCGGATGTCTATTACTCCGGCCCTGATGCGCGACGCGTCAAGCGCCCTGATTTCCAAACCTCCCCACTGAGGAGAAGCCCGCCGTGAAGATTCTTGTCACCGCCAAGCGCGTGGAAGATCCCGAGTCGAAGATCAAGGTGAAGCCGGACGGCTCGGACATCGTGAAGGAGGGGTTGAAGTACAAGATCAACCCCTTCGATGAAATCGGCGTGGAAGAGGGCCTGCGCCTCGCGGCGAAGCACACCGGCGAGGTGGTGGTGGTCTCCATCGGCGGCAAGGAGGTGCAGGAGCAGCTGCGCCACGCGCTGGCCATGGGCGCCAACCGCGCCATCTGGGTGAACCACACGGGCCCGCTGGATCAGCTGGGCATCGCGGAGCTGCTCCAGAAGGTCGCGGAGAAGGAGAAGCCGGACATCGTCCTGCTGGGCAAGCAGTCCATCGACGACGACCAGAACCAGGTGGGCCAGTACCTGGCGGAGTTCCTGGGCTGGGGCCAGGCCACGTTCGCCTCCAAGGTGGAGTCGCTGGAGAGCGACCAGGAGAAGAACAAGGTCCCGGCGGTGGTGCTGTCCGCGGACAAGAAGAGCGTCCAGGTGGTGCGTGAAGTGGACAACGGGCTGGCGACCCTGGAGGTCCAGCTGCCCGCCATCGTCACCACGGACCTGCGCCTGAACCAGCCGCGCTACGCCAGCCTCCCGGGCATCATGAAGGCGAAGAGCAAGCCCATCGAGGAGCTGACCCCGGCGGGCCTGGGCGTGGACGTGGCCCCGAAGATCCAGGTGCTGAAGCTGGCGTCGCCTCCGCCGCGCAAGGCGGGCATCAAGGTGCCGGACGTGGCCACCCTGGTGGAGAAGCTCCACAACGAGGCGAAGGTCGTCTGACCGCCGCTGCCAACCCTTCCAACGATTCCGGAGACAGACACACCATGTCCATCGTCCTCATCGTCGCCGAGCAGCAGCCGGACGGGAACCTGCGCAAGGCCTCCCTGAACGCCATCGCCGCAGGCAAGCAGCTGGCCGACAAGGCCGGCGCCGAGCTGCACCTCGTCCTTCTTTCCAAGGACCCGTCCAAGCTGGCGGAGGAGCTCAAGGGCTCCGGCGCCAAGGCCATCCACACCGCCGCCGCTCCCGAGTTCGAGCACTATCTAGCGGAGGTCTACGCCCCCGTCATCGCGGGCCTGGCGCAGGAGCTGAAGGCCACCTTCGTGGGCGCGGCCTCCACGGCGCAGGGCAAGGACCTGCTGCCGCGCGTCGCCGCCCGGCTGAAGGCCGCCATGGCCACCGACATCACCGCCATCAACGGCAGTGGCGCGGACATCACCTTCACCCGCCCCATGTGGGCCGGCAACGTGTTCGCCGAGGTGAAGCTGTCCACGCCGGTGCAGGTCATCAGCATCCGCGCCACGGAGTTCAGCGCGGCGGAAGGCGCGGGCGGGTCCGCGGAGGTGAAGTCCTTCCAGCCGAAGCTGGAGGCCTCCAAGACGAAGTTCGTGTCCTTCAACGAGGTGAAGAGCGCCCGTCCGGAGCTCACCGAGGCCAGCGTGGTGGTCTCCGGTGGCCGCGGCACCAAGGGTGACTTCAAGGAAGTGGAAGCGCTGGCGGACCTGCTGGGCGCCGCGGTGGGCGCGTCCCGCGCGGTGTGCGACGCGGGTTGGGTTCCCAACGACCTGCAGGTCGGTCAGACGGGCAAGGTCGTCGCGCCCAAGCTGTACATCGCCGCGGGCATCAGCGGCGCCATCCAGCACCTGGCCGGCATGAAGTCCTCGAAGACCATCGTCGCCATCAACAAGGATCCGGAGGCGCCCATCTTCCAGGTGGCCGACTACGGCCTCGTGGACGACCTCTTCAAGGTCCTGCCCGCCCTGCGCGAGGGCATCCAGAAGCTGAAGTAGTCCGCTTCTGACCGTCGTACCCGAGGGGCGCGTCACCGGATTCTTCCGGGGCGCGCCCTTCGTCACGTCTACAGCTCGATGTCGTGGTCGCCGCCGGGCTTCTTCTGGGCGGGCGGCTCGGAGGGCTCGGGCTCCAGCTCGTGGGGCACCTCCTCGTCCGGGACTCCTTCGGAGGGCGTGTCCTCCGTGTCGAGCAGGTCGATGCGCTGTCCGTCCTGCACCTGGACGTAGAGGGTGCGGAAGGTCCACGCCTCGCCGTTCTTGTCCGCCACGGCGTGCAGGGTGCCGTCCGCCTTGGGGCCATCCAGCGGGACGACGAACTCCGCGTGGGTGCGGCCGTTGACGCTGCTCACGGACGTGTTGCTGGGGAAGCCCGCCTTGAAGGTGCCGCCCAGCGCCTTCTGCACGTGCGGATCCTCCTGGGCCTCCGTGATGGCGTCCGTGTACGCGCCCATGTCCTTGAAGGACGAGTAGCCCCAGCCCACGGCGATGGCCGCGAAGCAGAAGCACGAGCCCACCATCCCCAGGCAGCCCACGGGCACCGCCCACTTCCAGTTGCGGTTCCACCATCCCTGGCGGGGGACGGGGGCGTAGTCACCCTCGGGACTCGTCTGCGGCGGCATGGGCCCTCCTGGCCTGGACCTGGGGCCGTGTCATAGCCGGTTCCGGACGAAGCGGAAGCAGGGCCTGCACCCGGGGCGGGTTTCGGGGGCGCCTTCATGACAGAGTGGGCGCCATGCCCTCTGGTGGCGTCTCGACGGCCGAGCTCGCGGACCTGCTTGCGGCGCTGCCCTTCGGCCACCGGCTGTGGGTGCGCGGCATGGGGCGGTGTCTCTACCCGCTGTTGCGCAGCGGGGACGCGGTGCGGCTCTTGCGCTGCGGACCGGAGCGGCTGGCGCGCGGGGACGTGGCGCTGGTGCGGCACGGGCCCAGGCTGGCCGCGCAGGTGGTGCTCTCCACCCAGCCCTGGGTGACGGAGTCGCTGCTGGGTGGCACGCCCGTGGCGGGCGGGGAATTGGTGGGGCGCATCATCGCGCTCAAGCGCGGGCGCTGGGTGATGCGGCTGCCCCGGCCCACCCGGCCGGCCCTGTTCCTCCTGCAGCGCACCCTGTCCGGCGTGTGGACGAAGCCCGGGTCCCGGGCGGTGTTCCGCCACCTGCGCGACCTGTTCTCCGGGTGGACGAAGCCCATCCGCCGCCAGTTCGTGGGCCCGCTGGAAATCCGGCTGGTGCGCCCGGACGACCTGGACGCGCTGCTCGCCTTCGCCACCGAGCGGCTGGTGGTGTCCGGCACCTTCCTGCGCCGGCAATTGCGCGACCGCTGGGGCCTGGCTCCGGAGCGGCGCGTGGGGGCGGCGGCGGGCGCCTTCGACGCGCAGGGGCACCTGCTCGGCTTCGCCTGGGCGGATGACTACCACCAGGAGGGGCTGGCGCTGGACGGCTTCTGGGTGCGCTCGCTGGTGGTGTCCCCGAAGGTGCGGCGCATGGGCGTGGCCACCGCCCTGGTGCGGTGCCTGGTGGAGGAGATGTCCCGGCAGGGCGCGGACCGGCTCCAAGCGGACATCGACGAGGACAACACCGCTTCCCTGCGCACCTTCTCCGGCCTGGGGTTCCGCCCGGCGCCCCAGGCGCTGACGGACGCCACCAACCAGCAGTGGGACGCGGCCGGGGGCAGCAAGCGGCTGGTCGTGCTGGTGCGCCCACTTCCGGGCTGACGCCGGGCCTGGGGGTTGCGCACGTGTTGGGGCTGGGCCAAAGGGCAGGGCGTCCTGCTTCATGGCGTGGGCAGGGAAGGGTGGAGCCGGTGTCTGAAGGGCCTGAGGGTGCGCGGTGGAAGGCGGACGGGGCGCTGCTGCTCCTCACCGTCTTCTGGGGGTTGACGTTCGTGGTGGTGAAGGACGCGCTCGCGTTCGCGGATCCGTTCACCTTCCTCACCTTGCGCTTCATCGTGGGCGCGGCGGTGCTGGCGGCCATCGCGCGCGGGCGGATGCTCGCGCCCGGCATCGTGCCCAAGGGGCTCTTGCTGGCGACGGTGCTCTTCGTGTGCTTCGCGCTCCAGACGGTGGGGCTCCAGACGACCACGCCGTCGCGCGCGGCGTTCCTCACCGGGCTGAACGTCCTCTTCGTTCCGCTGTTGTCCGTGGTGCTGCTGCGGCGCCTGCCCCGGTGGGGCACCTCCGTGGGCGTGGTGCTGGCGGCGGTGGGCTTGTACTGGCTGACGCGGCCCACCGGCGGTGAGACCCTGCCCGGGGACACCGGCGGGCTGCACCTGGGGGACTGGCTGTCCATTGGCTGCGCGCTGGCGTACGCGGGGCACATCCTGCTCACGGAGCGCTTCGCGTCGAAGGACAACGCGCTGGGCCTGGTGGCGGTGCAGCTGGTGGGCGTGGCGGTGCTGTCCGCGCTGTGCCTGCCCTTCGTGGAGCGCAAGCTGGAGTGGAGCCAGCCGCTGGTGGTGGCGGTGCTCACGTGCGGCGTGCTCGCGAGCGCGGTGGCCATCCTCGTCCAGACGTGGGGCCAGGCGCGCACGAGCGCGGTGCGCGCGGCGCTCATCTTCGCCATGGAGCCGGTGTTCGCCTCCGTCTACTCCGTCGCGGTGGGCCGCGAGGTGCTGGGCATGAAGGAGTGGCTGGGCGGCGCGCTCATCGTCGTGGGCGTCTTCGCGTCGGAGCTGGGCACGGTGGTGTGGGACGGATGGCGGGCACGGGGCCGCACGCCCGCTGCCTGAGCATGCGGCGCCTGCGGTGGGATGCCCGGCGGGCGGCGCGAGCGGCCGGGCCGCGCTATAGACAGCGCCCATCCCATGAGCGTGGAGCTGAGACGCAACGGCCTGCACCTGACGGGCACGCCCCTGTCGCTGGACGCGAAGCGCAAGTCGCCGCTGTCCTTCGTCAGTCATGGGCACTCGGACCACATCGCCCGCCATGAGAGCACCATCGCCACCCAGGCCACGCTGCGCTTCATGGCGCACCGGCTGGGCCCGGTGGCGGCCCCGCTGTCCGTGCCCTTCCGCCGCCCGTTCGAGCTGGGCTCGCTGCTGTTGGAGCTCCTGCCCGCGGGCCACATCCTGGGCAGCGCGCAGCTGCGGGTCACCCGCGCGGACGGCAAGCGCATCGTCTACACGGGGGACCTGAACACCGCGCCGTCGCTCACCGCGGAGGCCACGGAGGTGGCCACCTGCGACACGCTGGTCATCGAGTCCACCTTCGGTCACCCGCGCTACCGCTTCCCGCCGCGCCCGGAGGTGATGGGGCAGGTGGAGACGTGGCTGCGCGCGCAGCTGAACCGGGGCGTGACGCCGGTGCTGCTGGGCTATCCGCTGGGCAAGAGCCAGGAGGCGATGAAGCAGCTGGCCCTGCGCGGCTTCCAGCTGGTCGCCCATCCGTCCATCTTCGAGGTCGCGGAGCTGTACGCGGAGCTGGGCGTCCCCATCGAGAACCTGCGCCGCTACGACGGCCGCGTGGAGCCCGGTGAAGTGCTCTTCTTCCCGCCGCACCTGGCGCGCGGCGGGGCGCTGGCGCCGCACTGGCCCCGGGCGACGGCGGTGCTCACCGGCTGGGCCATGGACCCGGGCGGCGCGCGGCGCTACGGCGCGGACGTGGCCTTCCCGCTGTCGGACCACGCGGACTTCCCGTCGCTCATGCGCTACGTGAAGGACACCGGCGCGCGGGACGTCATCACCTGCCACGGCTTCGCCGAGGAGCTGGCCCAGGCGCTGCGGGACGCGGGCACGGACGCCCGCCCGCTGGGCAAGCCACAGCAGATGACGCTGTTTTGATTTTGGCGCGTCCGCGTGTTGGAACGGGCGCCCGATATGCCCACTCCTGCCCCCTCGCTGACCGGACACCTGGCCAACGTGCTGCTGTGCACGGACGCTGAACCCAAGCGCTTCGTCACCCGGGAGGTCCCGGAGGTGACGGTGGACTTCGCGGGCATCGTGGGGGACCGGCACGCGGGCCTCACGCGCAAGGCGGACGTGCGCGCGCCCTGGTTCCCCAAGGGGACGCTCATCCGCAACACCCGGCAGCTCTCCATCGTGTCGCGCGAGGAGCTGGTGGAGGTGGCGCGCACGCTGGGCGTGCCGCACGTGCTGGCGTCCTGGCTGGGCGCGAACCTGGAGCTCGTGGGCGTGCCCAGGCTCACGCACCTGCCGCCGGGGACGCGGCTGTTCTTCCCGGAGGAGGCCACGCTGGTGATGGAAGGGGAGAACCAGCCCTGCGTGGGGCCCGGCCGCGTGATTGAGGCGCACCACCCGGACATGAAGGGGCTGGCGGGCCGCTTCGTGAAGGCCGCGTGGCAGAAGCGCGGACTGGTGGGCTGGGTGGAGCGCCCGGGCCTCATCCGCGCGGGGGACGAGGTGCGCGTGATGCTGCCGCCGCCGGTGACGTACTCGCTGCCCTCCGCGCCGTCCAAATCCGAGGCGGTGGGCTGAGCGTCCTTCAGCCTTCAGTGCAGGGACAGGAAGAGGCGCAGCTGCCAGGTGTCCTTCGTCACGGCGGGGAAGGACTCGAAGCGGCTGTGTCGCCGGAAGAAGTTCAGCTGCGAGCCCATCCCCAGTTGCTTGTACACGGGGAGGTCCACCTGGAGCTGGGCCTGGTGCACCCGGTGCGCGCCGCCCGAGCCGTCCACCACGAACACGTGCTCGGCGTCCGCATCCAGCGTGAGGACCTCCCAGTCCTCGCGCAGGTACGCCATGTGGAACTGGAAGCCCACGCCGGGGCCGTAGTCGTAGTCGCGGCCCTCGCTCTCGTCGCTGCCGTTGTGCTCGGAGGAGACGCCGGTGATGAGGCTGCCGTCCGCGAGCAGCGCCGTCCTCAGCCGGGCGCGGTTGGCGAACTTGTGCTCGTGCAGGAAGCCCGCGTTCAGGAACTGGCCGCCCACTTCATACGCGAGCGTGTCCGTGTAGCTGAGCTGCTGGAACAGGCCCAGGCGCAGCTCGTCGTGCTCGGTGTTCCAGAGCGTGGCCTTCGCGAGCAGGCCCTGCAGCCGCGCGTTGGTGACGAGGCTGGTCTCCCGTGAGGTGAACTGGACGCGCGCGTTGAAGGCGTCGAAGGGGCGGTGGTGCGGGCCCCGGTACATGTCGCCGTAGCGCAGGGTGCCCTGGATGAAGAATTGATCCTCCCCCCAGGCCAGGGACTTGCCGTCACCCAGCTTGAGGTAGCCCAGGCTGGCCCAGCCCGCGATGTCGTCCGGCCACCACTCCGTGGGCGAGGCGCCGTGGTAGTTCACGTCGCCGCGCAGCACGCGGTTGAGGCCGCGCACGGGGCTCAAGACGCCGGCGGTCAGCTCGCGCACGAAGCGCTGGCGGCCCCGGGCCTCCGTGTCCAGCACCAGCGAGGACAGCCGGTAGAGCGCCTCGCCCATGGCCACGCCGCCCACGGTGGTGTTGATGAGATCATTGGCGGACGGCGGCTCGTTCTCCGCGAACAGCTCCCACTGCAGGCTGCCCAGGAACGTGAGCGCCACCGCGGACTCGTACTCCAGGCCGTTGTCGCGCGAGGCCGTGTAATAGAGGCCGCCGTGGTACGGGTGCGCGAACTGGTTGGTGGAGAAGCCGTCCCCGTCCCAGACGAAGCCCGTGCGGAGGTTCTGCTTCCAGACGGCGGGAGAGATGTACGCCCAGTCCTTCTTCGCGATGTAGCGGTCCCACGTCCAGACGAACACGTTGATGGCCGTGACTTCACCCAGCGCAATCCATGGGTGGGGCCCGGGGTCACTCCGGATTTCGTCCTCGATCAGGGGCGCATCCTCCACCAGGGAGAGGGGCGCTTCGGCCGCGGGAGTGCAGGGGGCCCACTGCGTCTCCTGCCCGGGTGAAAGCTGGGCCGCGCAGAGGGCCATGACGTTGGCCGGAACGGAGCGCACCAGGTCCTGGGGCGAATCGTCCGCGAACGCAGCGCCCGCGAGCAGGGCACACGCCAGCGCCATGCCCCGCGGCAGCCATGGCCCCCGCCCGCCGTGCCCCATCCGGTCCGCCCACGCCTCCGCGCACGGCCCCATGCCGCGCTTCCAGAAGGTAAGCAGTGAGGTGTTGAAAAGCGCCCCCGGAGCTCATCCTCGCGGGCGATGGCTAGTAGTGCACGGAGACGAAGACTCGCAGTTGGTATGCGTCTTTCCGCACGTCCGGGTAGGTGTCGAAGCGGCTGTGGCGGCGGAACCAGTTCAGCTCTGAACCCAGTCCCAGGCGCTTGTACACCGGCAGGTCCACCTGGAGCTGGCCGGTGAAGACCTCGTGTAAGCCGCCGGAGCCATCCAGCACCACGATGTGGGAGGTGCCTGCCTCCAGCGTGAGGACCTCCCAGTCTCCGCGCATGTACGCCAGCTGGAGGTTCATGCCCAGGCCGGGGCCGTAGTCGTAGTTGCGGCCCCCGCTCTCATCGCTGCCGCTGTGCTCGGAGGAGATGCCGGTGAGGATGCTTCCCTCCACCAGCAGCGCGGTCCGCAGCTTCGAGCGCGCGCTGAGCTGGCGCTCATGCAGCAGGCCCGCCTCCAGGGACTGGCTGCCCAGCTCGTACGCCTCCGTGTCCACGACGCTGAGCTGCTGGAGCAGGCCCAGGCGCAGCTCGTCCTTCTGCGTGCTCAGGAAGGACGCCTTCAGCAGCATCCCCTGGATGCGCGCATGGCTGATGAAGCTGCTCTCCTTCGACGTGAACTGCACCCGCGCGTCGAAGGCGTCGAAGGGGCGGCGGATGTCGCCCTGGTACATGTCGCCGTAGCGCATGGCCGCGTGGAAGAAGAACTGGTCCTCGCCCCAGGCCAGGGGCCGGCCGTCGCCCAGCTTGAGGTAGCCCAGGGTGCCCCAGATGGACAGGTCATCCGGCCGCCAGTCCGCGGGGGTGGGCTCGCGGCGCGTCACGTCGCCGCGCACCACGCGGTTGAAGCCGCGCACGGGGCTCATGCCGGCGGCGGTCAGCTCGCGCACGAAGCGCTCTCCGCCCCGGGCCTCCGTGTCCAGCACCAGCGAGGACAGCCGGTAGAGCCCCTCGCCAATGGCCATGCCGCCCACGGACGTGTTGATGAGGTCGTTGACGGAGGGCAGCTCGTTCTCCGCGAACAGCTCCCACTGCGCGCTGCCAAACAGCGTGAAGGCCAGGGCGGCCGCGTAGGGCACGCCGTTGTCGCGCGCGGCCGTGTAGTAGAGGCTGCCGTGGTACGGGTGCGCGAACTGGTTGGTGAGGAAGCCGTCCCCGTCCCAGACGAAGCCCGTGGTCAGGTTCTTCGTCCACGTGTCCGGGCCCACCTTCGCCCACTCCTTCTGCGCGAGGACCCGGTCCCACGTCCAGACGAACACGTTGATGGAGGTGATCTCCCCCACCGCGAGCCACGGGTGGACCTGCTCCCGGGACGCGTCCTCGTTCAGCGGGGCATCCGCTGGCAGTGGGGGCGCCGGCTCCTGCGCCAGGGCCGGCCCGCCCAGCAGCAGTCCGCAGGCGAACAGCACGGCACCCGAAGGCCACGGACTTCCCTCTGCGCCGTGCCCCCGCCCGCGCCTGACTCGCCCCATATCCCGCCCGCCGCACCCTCGCTCGCGGTGCCACGCCGCGTGGCCTGAAGGTAGGGAGCCGGGCGCGGGAGGAACGCCTCCCCGGGGGACGAGGGTGGCACGGCCTGCCGCACACTGGCGCCGCGCGACATGACGAGGCCCGGCGGGAGGCGCGCTCCGGCCGGGCCGTGTCGTTCAACTCACCTGCGTGACGAAGGCCTCAGGCCTCCGGCGACTGGACGATGAGCTTCTCCTTGCCGCACACGTCGCAGCGCACGTGCACGAACAGGTCGTCGTCGCTCTCCTCGGGCACCTCGCCCTCGGGCACGCCCAGCTCCGCCGCGGCCAGCGCCGGCACCTTCGCCGGGATGTCCTGCGCCTTGAGCGACTGCACGTAGGTCATCTCGCGGTCGTGGCACTCGCGCACTTCCGGACCGGACAGCCACTGCGGCTCCATGCCCTCCGGCAGCCGGCTGAGCAGCTCCAGGTTGGACACGGACTCCGCCAGGTACGCCAGGCGGCGCAGGCGCGCCTCCTCCGGCAGGGCCGCGAACACCTGGAAGCCCTCCAGCAGCGCCTGACGGTCCTCGCCCGTGGCCGCGTTCGCCAGCTCCAGCGACGCGTCCGCGGACTCCAGCGCCTCATCCCAGTTGTTCTCCGGGTTGAAGCCCGCCTCCAAGAGCGACGTGTACAGCTGCGCGGCCGCCAGCCGGCGACGCACCTCGTGCACGTGCTCCACCACCTCGTGCGTCAGGCGCAGCTCCAGCAGCGCGCCCGTGGTGCGCGGATCCACGGAGCCCGTGAGGTCGTCCACCTCCACCTCGATGCGCAGCTCCGCCTTGAGCTGCTTCGCCGCGGCGAAGCGGAACAGGGGCAGCACGCCCACCTCGCGCAGGTACACCGCCGCGACGTTGGCCTCCTTGCCGCCCATGCGCAGCGCCTTCTGCGCGCGCTCCACCGCGCCGGGGTCCGCCGCGGGCTTCTTGTTCTCCAGCCGCGTCTTCACCGCCTCGCGGTAGAGCGTCTCCAGGGAGCTGCCCGGCGGCAGCCGCTGCGGCAGCAGGGGACGCAGGCCCGGCACGTCCAGCACCCAGAGCGGGGGAGCGCCCACGCGCTTGAGCGCCCGGAAGAAGAGCGAGCCCGGCGGGTCCTGCGGCCGGAACGGGGGCAGCTCGTCCGGGTGCGGGGAGGCCGCGCCGTCCATCGCGCCGCCCCCGTGCGTCTGGCCGAGCATCTTCTCGCGCTGCTCACGGGTGAACGCCGTGATGCCCTGCACCGGCGGGGGCGGCGGCGGCGGGGCCTCCTCGCCGTCCAGGCCCGTCACGCGGTCCATGTCCACGTCGTCCATCTCCAGGTCTTCCAGACCCTTGGCGCCCGTGAAGTCACAGCGCAGGAGCTTGAGCTTCTCGAAGACACAGCCTTCCAGGTTGGCGCCCCGGAAGTCGCAGTCCTGGAGGCGGCCGCCGTGGAAGTAGGCGTTGGTGAGGTCCGTGTCCCGGAAGTTCATCTTCGACAGGTCACAGCGCTCCCACTCGGAGCCCACCAGCTCCAGTCCGGAGAGGTCGGCGTTGGCGGAGAACAGCTGCGTGAACGTGGCGCCCGTCTGACCGGTGGGGGCCTGGCCGGACTTGCGCAGCTTGTTCCATTCGGCGGAACCGTTCTGGAGCAGCTTCTCGATAGTTGGGGCTTTCGGCATGGACCCCGAATTATTCGTGTGCTCTGGTCCAGGCGCCAGCACAAATGATCGAGTACCGAATCGAAGCCGACACCGTCGGGATGCGGCTGGACAAGCACCTGCGCAAGCGGATGCCCAACGTCCCCGTCAGCCACCTCTTCAAGATGATCCGCACCAAGAAGGTGCGGGTGAATGGCAAGCGCGCGCAGCCAGAGCAGTTGCTTGTCGAAGGAGACGTGCTCACCATCCGCGGCACCGAAGAGCAGCTCACCCTCGCGGAGCGTCCGAAATCGGACCGTCCGCCCCCCCCGCCGCCACCGGTGGACCCCTCCCGGCTGGTCATCCTGATGGAAGACGACTGGCTCATGGCCGTGGACAAGCCCAGCGGGATGGCCGTCCACACCGGCAGCGGCATCACCGGGGGCACCCTGGTGGACTACGTGCGCGCCTACCTTGGGCCCAAGGCGACCCGCAACGACTTCACCGCCTCACCCGCCCACCGCCTGGACCGGGAGACCTCCGGCGTCATCCTGGTGGCCAAGCGCCGCCCGGCGATGGTGCATTTCACGGAAATCTTCACCCACGGCCACCCGAAGAAGCGCTACCTGACCCTGGTGAAGGGGAAGATGCCCAAGGACTCGGGCGTCATCGACCTGCCGCTCGCCGAGCACCAGCAGACGGCTGAGTCCAAGGCCCGTCGGGGAGTGAACATGCAGGAGGCCGTCACCCGGTGGAAGGTCGTGCGGCAGTCGAGCGAGGCAGCCCTCCTCTCCTGCACCATCGAGACCGGGCGCACGCATCAGATAAGAAGACATCTGGTCGCCGTGGGGCACCCGGTGGCGGGTGACAAGAAGTACGGAGACTTCGCCTTCAACCGCGACGTGCGGGCGCGCTGGGGGCTCAAGAGGTTGTTCCTGCACGCCGAGCGCATCGAATTTCCGCACCCCGAGGATGACAGGAAGGTCGTCGTGGAGACCCCCATGCCATCTGAATTGAAGGACGTGCTGAAGCGGGCGGCGCTCCTCTAAGCCTTGAGCCCAGGACTCGACACAAACACGCATGGCCGACCCGAAGATTGACCGCAGCCGCTCCAAGCTGGTGCTCGACGGCGTTCCGCCCAAGCGCAACATCCTCGTGCGCTTGATGAAGCTCGCCGCGGTGCTGGGCCTCATGGGCGCCACCGCGGGCGTGCTCGCCGTCGTGGGCGCCTACTACATCTTCTCCGACGGGCTGCCCGCCATCCCGAAGGTGGACGAGTACTGGCCGCCCATCGTCACGGAGGTCTACACCGACGACGCGGTGCTCGCCGGCGAGTTCTACAACGAGCGGCGCAAGGTGGTGCCCTACGAGCGCATCCCCAAGCGGCTCGTGCAGGCGTTCATCGCCAGCGAGGACTCCAGCTTCTTCGACCACTTCGGCGTGGACGTGCTGGGCACCACGCGCGCCGTGTCCAAGACGGTGCTGACGAAGCTGGGGCTGCGCGGCGGCGGCGTGCAGGGCGGCTCCACGCTCACGCAGCAGACCGCGAAGGCGGTCCTCATCTCCGCCGAGGGCTACAAGGAGGCCACCGCGAAGACGCCCAAGCGCAAGATTCGCGAGGCCATCCTCGCCTTCCGGCTGGAGCAGGCGCTGACGAAGGAAGAGATCCTCTACCTCTACCTGAACAACGTCTTCCTCGGTCACCACAGCTACGGCGTGCAGAGCGCGGCGGAGAACTACTACCGCAAGGACGTGCGCGACCTGACGCTGGGGGAGATGACGCTCATCGCGGGCCTGCCCCAGGCGCCCAGCCGCTACTCGCCCTTCCTGCGTCCGGAGGCCGCGAAGAAGCGCCGCTCGTACGTGCTGGGCCGCATGCTGACGGAGGGCATGATTTCGAAGGCCGAGCATGACCAGGCCAACGCGGAGCCGGTGAAGGTGTACCCGGTGGAGGACGTCTTCCACGAGTTCGCCCCGTACTTCGTGGAGCAGGTGCGCAAGGACATCGTGGACCGCTACGGCAACCCGGTGCTGCTGAAGGAAGGCCTCAAGGTCTTCACCACCATGGACAGCGAGCGGCAGCGCGCGGCGCAGGACTCCGTGCTGGACGGCCTGATGTCCGTGGACAAGCGCCAGGGCTGGCGCGGTCCGGTGATGCAGCTGTCCACCGAGGCCGAGCGCAGCGCCTTCATCGCCAAGGCGAAGAAGGCCATGGGCAAGGAGGAGCTCGTCGAGAACCGCCTCTACGTGGGCGTCGTCACCCGCATCGACGACGACGGCAAGGGTTCGGACGTGCAGGTGGGGCCGCACCAGGGCCGGCTGCCGCTGTTGGGCATGCGCTGGGCGCGCAAGGTGAACCCGGAGAGCTACTACCCGGCGAGCATGATCACCTCCGTCAAGAAGGCCGTGGCGGTGGGTGACGTCGTCGTCCTTCGTCACGTGGTGAAGAAGGAACTCACGGACGACAAGGAGCAGTGGGACAAGAAGCTCGCGGAGGACATCCCCGAGGAGGGCGTGAAGCTCTTCCGGCTGGAGCAGACGCCGGAGGCCCAGAGCGCGCTCGTGTCCATCGACCCGCACCGCCAGTACCTCACCGCGATGGTGGGCGGTTACGACTTCGACGACAACGAGTTCAACCGCGCCTTCCAGGCGTGCCGTCAGCCGGGTTCGTCCTTCAAGCCGTTCGTGTACTCGGCGGCGCTGGAGCAGCTGAACTGGACGGAGGCCACCGTCATCGTGGACTCGCCCATCGTGGAGCACGACCCGGACAACAAGGTGTCGTGGAAGCCGGCCAACTACAGCGAGGAGTTCGTGGGTGACGTGCTGCTGCGCACGGCGCTGGTGAACTCCATGAACATCCCCGCGGTGAAGACGTTCGGCGCGGTGGGCGTGCACAACATGGCGGATTGGTCCAAGAAGCTGGGCCTGACGACGCCCATGAACATGGACTTCTCCGCGGCGCTCGGTTCGTCCTGCGTGTACCCGTTCGACCTGGCTTCCGCGTACGCGACCTTCAACCGCTACGGCCGCAAGAAGCCCACGTACTTCATCCGCAAGGTGGAGGACCGCTTCGGCCGCACGCTGGAGGACCATACGGCATTCGACGACGCGTGGGCCCCGCTGCAGGACCGCGTGGCCGCGGGCTACGCGCGCCTCTTCGAGCCGGGCGAGCAGGTGATGAGCGCGGAGACGGGCTTCATCCTCACGCACCTGTTGCGCGGCGTGGTGCTCCAGGGCACCGGCGGCCCCGCGCAGAAGCTGGGCAAGCCGGCGGCGGGCAAGACGGGCACGACGAACGACTCCTTCGACGCGTGGTTCGCGGCCTACACCAAGGACCTGGTGACGGTGGCGTGGGTGGGCTACGACCTGAACCCGCACCCGCTGGGCCGCTACGAGACGGGTGGCCGCGCGGCGCTGCCCATCTGGCTCAACTACATGAAGCGCGCGCTGGAGGGCCGGCCGCAGCCGGAGTTCTACCCCTGGCAGTCCATGCAGCTGGCGCGGCTCTACATCGACAAGAAGACGGGCAAGGTGTCCAGCCCCGGAGCCAAGGGCGCGGAGCTGATGTTCTTCAAGAAGGGCACCGAGCCGAAGGAGGCCGTGCCCGACAAGAACCAGGTCGGCGTCGATCAGTTCATGATGGGCGCGCAGTAACCCGCGCGCCGCATCTTTGAAACGCAGTGCCCCTTCAGGCGCCTTCGCGAAACGCACGCGAGGGCGCCTGATGTGCTTCCAGGGCCTTCTTCAGCGCGGCCACCTCCGGCCCGGCCTCCAGCACGGAGCGCGCGGCGGTGGGAATCACCTGCCGCTCGCGGCCGGCGAAGAGCTTGGGCAGGTCGCTGAAGCCCGCGCCCTGCGAGCCGATGCCGGGCGTGAGCATGAGCGCGCCGCCCAGCCGCTCCACCACGTCGCGGTCCACCGGGGGCAGCGTGGCGCCCATCACCGCGCCCGCCGGGAACACCCCGCGGCCGGCCTTGTCGTTGAGCTTGCGCAAACCATCCGCCACCGCCTGGGCCACGGTGAGCCCGTCGCCGCCCACGGCGTTCTGCAGGGGCGCGCCCTCCGGGTTGGACGAGCGCACGACGATGAAGGCACAGGCGCCGTGGTAGCGCGCGAGCTCCACCGTCTTCGCCAGCGCGCCCAGGCCCAGGTACGCGGTGAAGGTGGCGGCGTCCACGTCGTACGCGCTGCCCTTGCCGAAGAGCGATTCCGCGTACGCGTCCATGGTGGACCCGATGTCGCCGCGCTTCACGTCCAGGAGCGCGAGGGTGCCCGCGGCGCGGAAGCGCTTGAGCACGCGCTGGAGCACGACGAGCCCCTCGGGGCCGTGGCGCTCGAAGAAGGCGCTCTGGGGCTTCACCACCGCGAGCGATTCTCCCGCCGCGTCCGCCAGGCGGTCGCAGAAGTCGGACAGGCCCTGCACGGTGTCCGGCAGGTTCCAGCGGGCGAGCACGTCGCGGGACGGGTCCAGGCCCAGGCAGAAGGGGGAGCGCTCGTCGGCGAGCTTCTGGAAGCGCTGGGCGAAGGACGGGGGCGGGAAGGTCGTCATGGCCAGGGCTCCTGTTACTTCAGCCGGCGCGCGGTGGCGTCGAAGAGCGGGTTGGGCATGACCTTCAAGAGGCGCATGGGCGTGGCCAGCTGCCAGGGGAAGCTGATTTCGTGGGCGCCGTTGAAGATGCCCTTGCCCATGCGCTCCACCGCGTCGTCGGTCTCCATGAGGAAGGGCATGGGGAAGTGGTTCTTCGCGGTGAGCTCGCTCTTCACGAAGCCCGGGTAGACGCACGTCACCTGGACGCCGGTGCCCTTCAAGTCCACGCGCAGGCTCTCCATGAAGGTGGCGAGGAAGGCCTTGGACGCGGAGTAGGCGGCGTGGCCGGCCAGCCCCCGCATGCCCGCGAGGCTGGACACGCCGACGATGTGGCCCCGGCGGCGCTCCACCATCTGCGGCAGCACAGCGCACAGCGTGGCGGCGGCGCCGGTGACGTTGGTGTCGATGATGGAGCGCGTGCGCTCCCAGTCCATGCGCTTGCCGTGCGTGGGGCCGCCGATGCCGGCGTTGGCCACCACCAGGTCCAGCCCGCCGCACTCCGCGTCGATGGCGCGGATGCGCTCCTGGGAGGCCTCCGTCGCGTTGACGTCCATGACGACGGGCTCCACCGCGGCGCCCGCGGCCTGGGCCTCCGCGGAGAGCGCCTGCAGCTGTGACAGCCGCCGGCCCGTCGCGAACACGCGCACGCCGTGCTTCGCCAGCCACAGGGCCAGTCCACGTCCCAGGCCGCTCGAGGCGCCAGTCACCAGCGCCGTCCGGTAGGTCATCTCCGCCATGCCGTCCTCCGAAAGGTGTCGCAGCGGCCTGCCTTGTCGCACGGTTGCGCGCCCGAGGGCACGCAAAACCCCTCCCCCCCGCCGGAAGGACGAGGCGCCGTTCACTGTGCGTTGTCACCCTGGAGGGACGGGGGGAGGGGGCCTCTTCGGGGGAGGGCAGCGCATGTCCTGGTGGAGCTGCATCCTGGTGGTGGACGAAGACCTGGACGTGCTGCTGGGCGCCGTGGCGGCCTACGTGCGGCCTACCGGAACGGTGGCACCGGCTGGCGCTTGAACCATTCCGTCGCGTTCAGCAGGTGCACGTCGTGCTTGCCGGGCTTCAGCTCGATGCCGCCCGTCACCGCGCCCAGCGACGCCAGCAGGGCGCCCGTGATGTTTCCCTGCACGAGGTCCAGGTGGCCCTCCAGGGAGAAGCTCTTGCCCGTCGCCTTCAGTTCGCGCAGCTGGAGCCCGCGGTCGTCGATCTGCACCTGCCCCGTCACCTCCACCTCCGGGATGTTGAGCAGGGACGTGAGGAAGCCGGGCAGCTTCTTGGACGAGGTGATCAGCGCGACGATGGGCTGTGTGTCGGTGAGCTGGCTTGCGAAGCGCGCCTTCAGCACCGTGGGGGAGAGGCTGAGGCTGGCGCGCGGCAGGGTGAAGTTCCCGCTCCAGGCGCGGATGGGCACGTTGCCGTTGGAGGACACGTCGCGCAGCCGCAGCGTCGTTCCGCTGAGGCCCAGCTCCGTCATGTCCCAGGACAGGTGCCGCGCGTCCACCTCCACCTCCGCGCGCAGGAGGACCTTGTTGGGCCCCATCCGCCCGGACACGAGGTTCGTGTCCATGCGCAGCTCCAGGGCGCTGCGGGCCTTCGCTCGATTGGAGGGCTCCTCACTGCGCACCGTCACGTGGCCGGAGTCGATTTCCAGCGTCTGGCCCAGCCACGGGTTGAGCACGCGCAGGTCCAGGGGCTTGCTCTTCGCGACGTGCAGCTCGGGCTTCAGGTCCAGGCCGGGCTGGCCTTCCCGGCGACGGGCGCGGACGGAGAGGGCGATCTCCGGCACCTCCATGTCGGAGCCCTTGGGGCCCGCCGACACCTGCACGGGCGCGAAGGCCAGCCGCATGGAACCGGACAGCTGTTCCCCCGGCTCCGTGCCCATGGACGCCTGGAGGCTCCACGGGGCGCGGGCGCGCATGGGGCCGGCCTTCAGGTCCAGCGCCTCGCCGGAGGCCTTCAGCTGGCTGCCGGGCTGCACCGTGTTGCGCTCCACGCGCAGGTCCAGGTCCACCCGTCCGGCGCCGCCGCGCAGGGACACCGGGGCGCTCGCGCCCAGCTGGTCGTTGATCCAGTCCAGGGGCAGCACGTCGATGCGCGTCTTCACCTGGCCGCCAAGGGCCTTCGTCAGGTCGTAGCCCTTGCCGGGCTGGAAGGGCGCGTCCAGCCGGGCGCGCGAGTCGAGCGCTTCCAGCCGCGCCACGCGCTGGCCGTCCACTTCGATGAAGCCCTCCGCCACGCGCACCGACGGCAGGTCCACCTCGAGGCGTTCGCGGGACTGGAGGTTCAGCGTGCCGGTGACGTCCAGCGCGCCCGCGAAGCGCACGCGGCTGAAGTCCAGCTCGCGCACCTGGTGCAGCGTGACGTCCTTGAGGTGGATGACCCAGGGCTTGCTGTTCGGGGCGGATGGCTCCTCGGGAGCGCTGGACGGCTCCAGGTGGAAGCTGGCGCCGTGCCCGTCGATGCCGTCCACGTCCACGCGCTTGCGCAACAGGCCCGTGAGGGACATGCCCGCCTCCAGCGCGTCCACCTCCACCTTCCACCAGACGTCCGGGTCCTGCTGGGTGAGGGTGAAGCCCGTCAGGTGGAGCCTGCCCACGGGCCACAGCCACCACGCGCGCTGCCACGTCAGCCGCGTGCGGTCCGTCGCGCGGCCCATGATGGCCTGGGTGACGCCCGTGTTGAGCGCGACGTTGAGGGCGACCTCCAGCACCGCCACCGCCACCAGGGAGCACAGGGCGACGCGGCGCCAGCGCCTGCCGCGAGGGGCTGCATCGGGGGACGAGGTGTCGGTCATGTCGCGGGGTTCCGGGCGGGAGTCCCCGGGATGCCCTGGAATGCCTCCGCGCACAAGCCGTGTGACTCCGGGGCGATGGATTCGAGACACCGTCCCATCGCCCCGGAGTCCACGGCGCACTCCAGGGATGACGAGGAGGTTGGGCTGCTTCTTCTTCGCGGGCTTCGTCGCCATGCAAGCACGCTCCGGTGTCTGGGGCTGCGCCAAGGGATGGAGATGCGACAGGCGATGAACCACCGGAAGGGGAGCGGCGCGGCGTGCGGAGGGCGTGGCTGGATGTCATTGCCCGGGCAACCCCGGGTCCGCATCCTCCAGGAGAACCCCCTGAGGAAGGACGGGTGGACCGATGGGAGCCACGGGACCCGTCGAGGCGCTGCGCAACCTGACGTTGTCTCTTCAGCGCATGGTGGCGACGGAGATCGCCACCGGCGTGGTGCGCGGCACGGCGGACGGGCTTCGCGAGGAGGTCCCCGACGGCCACGGTCAGCTGCACACCCTGCTCCAGGACCTGCTCACGGTGCTGGGCCGCATGGCGCACGAGGCCGCCGAGCGTGAACCGGGAGCGTCAGCGGACGCGACCGAGGTGCTGGCGGGCGCGGCCATGGAGGGGGCGCTGAAGGCGTTGGAGCGCGAGTGGAATGACGGGGGCCTGCCCCTCCACGGCTTCATGGTGCGCCTCAACCAGCTCTTCGCCGAGGTGGTGAGCTTCGCCCACTCCCGCACGGACGAAATCCGCACACCGGGCGAGCGGGCCCAGGTCATGGCGAGGGGCGTGGTGAAGGCGGCCACGGAGCAGCTGCATGAGTCCCTGCCGGCCATCCTGGAGGACGCGCGCGGTCTGTCGCCGTTGGGCGAGGAGGTGGCCTCGAAGGTGGGGCGGGGGTTCGTGGAGGGTGTCGAGTCCAAGTTGCGCGAGGACTCCGGCCTGTTGTTGGAGTTGGTGGAGCGGGCAGGGCAGGGGGT
>NZ_RAWM01000114.1 GCF_003668875.1 Corallococcus interemptor
GCCCCCCGCGGTGAAGCCACCCCCGCCCGTCAATCGCCCACCAGCGCACAACAGCCGCGCCCCGCTCTGGCACACCGCGGCGTCTCAAGACCTGTCACGTTCCCAAACCCTCTCATGGCGCCCCAACCCAAATCCTTGCATGTGTTGACACCCCGGATGAAGGCATTTACAAACATGGAATTGTAACAATCCGGTTTCGGAAGGGGGATGTCTTGAACCTGCCTCGCGCGGCTTCCGGCGTCATCGTCCAACAGCAGGACGGAGCCTTCTTCCTCATGGATACGGAGGGCGGAGAGGTCTTCCGGGTGAACGAGACCGCCGCACGCATCTTCGAGTTGTGCCAGGGCGGCACGTCCCTGGAGGGAGCGGTGGTGTCGCTGGCGCGGCGGCTGGGCGCCGAGGGTCAGGAAGAGGCCATCCGCGCCGACGTGCGGCGCACCGTGACGCAGTTCCAGGAACTGGGGCTGTGCGAGCCCTCGCGCCCCGTCTGATTTCCCGCTGTCCGCGGTCATTCAAGTCTTTGGGAATCCCGTGCTCCCGGGTCGCCCCGGGTGCGCGCGATACCAGACGTGAGACGTCTCATCACGTCTGGAATGAAGCACCGGTGTGTTGGCAGGCAATGTCAGACCCCCTGTCCACACTCCGCCATGTTTCACCGCAGTGGCAGTGAACGCAGCAAACCACCCAGGAGAATCACCATGTACATCCAGTCCGAGATCGTCCGCGTGTCCGCGTCGTCCGACAAGTGCACCTGCTCCAACGGCATGGTCATCGCCTCGACGACCACGGTCGCGGAGTAGTCGCGCCCGCCGTTTCCCTCTCAAGCCACAAACCCAAACCCAGGAGAACCACCATGTACATCCAGTCCGAGATCGTCCGCGTTGCCGCCGCCACCGACAAGTGCACCTGCTCCAACGGCATGGTGATCAACGTCAGCGTCGCGGAGTAACGCGTTTCACGGCCGGGAGGAGGACGCCGTTCCTCCTCCCGGCTGTGTCTTTCCTCGCGCCCACCGACACGCCCCGCCCATGCTGCCCGCATCCACGCAGTTGTTGCTCTTCACCCAGGCGGACGTCGGCGGACACGCGCTCTTTCGAGTCGTGCCCGTGGAGGTGTCCGTGCGCCCCGGCCAGGGACGGCTGTGGACGGACGTGTCGCGGGGCAACGCCTTCACCCCCGCGTGGCAGGACCATGCGCGCCACCTGTCGGCGGTGGGCCGCGCGCGCTACGCGCTGCCGTGGGAGCAGACGGACCTGCACGTCTCGCCGCGCGGCCGGAACGTGACGCTGGATGGCCGGAGCGCGTCGCTGCCGCTGTTCGTCGCGTGGGTGGCGCTGCTGTCGGGCCTGCCGCTGCCGTCCCCCTTCCTGGGCACGGGCGTGGCGCTGGAGGCGCATGGCGAAAGGCTCGCGCCCGCGCCTCGCGAGTTCCTCCAGGGAAAGCTGGGCGTGGCGCAGGCCTACGTGACGCAGGTGTTCCCGCGGGCGGAGCGGGTCGCGGTGTTCGTGCCGGAGGGCAGCGGGTTCGACCCGGCGCCCCTGACGGCGCTGGACGTGCGGCCGGTGCCCACGCTCACGAAGGCGGTGGAGGCGGTGCTGGGGCGGAAGCCTGACACCGGCGGACCCGGAGCCACGGAAGGGGTGGGGGGATGATCCGCCAGGGCGTGGGTGCCATCCGGGAGATGTATGGCCTGACGCGGGGGCTGGGAAACCTGCGGGTGATGCTGGGCTCGGGGCTCCTGGGCATGGCGGCCTCGGGGCTGCTCAACCCGGTGATGCCCTTGTACCTGCGCGAGCGGGGCCTGGGCTTCCAGGAGATTGGCGCGCTCTACACGGTGGGGGCGCTGCTGCCCATCTTCGTGCAGCCGGTGCTGGGGGCGCTGTCGGACCGCCATGGGCGCAAGCCCTTCGTGGTGGGCCTGTCGCTCGTCACGTCGTTGATGGTGCCGGCGGTGGCGCTGGTGGACGACCCGCAGCCGCTCGCCGCCGTGATGATCCTCAAGATGCTGCTGTCGCGCAGCGCGGCGCCGGTGTCCAACGCGATGGTGGCGGACTTCGCGCCCGCGAAGCAGCGCGCCACCTTGTTCTCGCTGCTGGATGCCACGTCGAACCTGGTGTTCGTCGCGGCGCTGTTCGCGTCCTCCGCCGTCATCCGCGCGCTGTCGGTGGCGGGCACCTTCTTCCTGGCGGGAGGCCTGTTCCTCGCGGGCAGCCTGCTGCTCTTGGGGCTGGACGAACCGGCGCGGCCCGAGCGCGCGGAGGCAGGGCGCGGCGGCGCGGCGTGGGGCCTGGTGTTCCGGGGGCTGTGGTCGCCCTTCACCTACGTGAAGGACCGGCCGGGCGCGGCGGCGCTGTTCCTCTGGCAGTTCTTCTTCACCTTCGCGCTGGCGCTGTTCCCCACGTACCTGCCGCTGTACGCGGTGGAGCTGGGCGCGCCCCGGGAGGCCGTGGGTCCGCTGGTGGCGGCGTCGTGGCTGACGTACGCGTTCGCGCAGCCCTTCGGCGGGCGGCTGTCGGACCGGCTGGCCCGGCGCGTGGGGCTGATTGTCCCGGGCCTCGCGGGCATGGCGGTGCTGGCCGCGGTGCTGGGGGCCTCGGGATGGCTGCCGCACGGCGCCGCGCTGGTGACGCTGGTGGCGGCCTGGGTGCTGCTGGCGATTCCGGACGGTCTGCACCGCTCCTCCGCGTCCGCGCTGGTGGTGGAGCAGTCCCCGGGCCCTTCCGAGCGCGGCCGGTTCATGGGCGCGCTGGGCGCCTGCGCCGCGCTGGCCTCCGTGCTCGCGCCCGTCACCTACGGCTTCGTCGCGCAAGCCGCCGGCATCGGCTGCACGTTCCTTCTCTCGTCGGTGTCCCTCGTGCTGGCGCTCGGCTGTGTGTCGCGCGTGCGCGAGGCGTCTTCACCCGTCACGCCTGAACCGGCCCCCATGGCCGCCCTCACCCCCACCTCGGAGCACGGATGAGTCCCCTTCGCCACGTGTGTCGCTGGGGCACCGCGCTGTTGGCCGCGCTGGTGCCCACGCTGGGACACGCTGATTCGACGTACAAGGTCTCCGCCACGCGGACGCAGGACGCCATCACCATCGACGGCAAGGGAGACGAGCCCGCGTGGCAGGCGGCCCCGGAGATTTCCGGCTGGTACCTCACGCGCGTCAACTACGGCAAGCCCGCGCCGGACGACACAAAGGTCCGCATCCTCTACGACCAGGACAACCTGTACTTCCTCTTCCACTGCATCGACTCCAGGCCGGAGCGCATCACCGGCTACACGGTGCAGAACGAGGGCTTCCTCCACCAGGAGGACAACATCACCATCATCCTGGACACGTTCCTGGACCACCGGAACGCGTACTACTTCTGGACCAACCCGCTGGGCGTGCGCACCGACGGGCGCATCGTGGATGACGGCGAGGCGTTCTCCACCAACTGGCGCGGCGAGTGGGAGACGAAGTCCACCATCGTGAAGGACGGGTGGATTTCAGAGGTCCGCATCCCGTTCGCCAACTTCCAGTTCGAGACGAAGGATGAAATCTCCTTCGGCATGCTCCTGGACCGCGAGCAGTCGCGAAACCAGGAGTGGAGCAACTGGACGCCGGACGGCGTCAACAGCGCGAAGGTGAGCCGCTACCCGCACCTGGAGGGCTTGAAGGGCATCAAGCCGCGCCCCATCTTCAGCATCACCCCGTACGTGGCCACCACGGTGGCGCTGAAGACGACGGACGACCGGGGCACCTTCCGTCCCAACGTGGGCGCGGACGCGCGCATCGACCCGGCGCCCTGGCTGTCGGTGAAGCTCACCGCCAACCCGGACTTCAGCGACGCGGAGGCCGACCAGAGCTTCCTGCTGCTGGACACGGATCTGCCGCTGCTGCCGGAGCGCCGCGCGTTCTTCACGGAGAGCGAGCACCTGTTCATCGCGCCCATCAACGTCTTCACCTCGCGCCGCATCGCGCTGCGGCCGCATGACCGGGTGTGGGGCGGCATGCAGCTCACCGGCAAGCTGGGCGGCTTGAGCTTTTCGATGATGGACATCCAGCACCGAGACTCCACCGGCCGGGACGCCAATGGCCGCGAGGTCTTCGAGAACGTCAACTCCGGCGTGCTGCGCTTGCAGCAGGACATCGGCAAGCGGTCGATGATTTCGCTGGTGGCGATCAACCGCAGCGGGCGGGGCGGGCTGTTCGGGGACTCGGACTTCCAGACGGTGGGCGTGGACGGCAACTTCCACCTCTTCGAGGAGTTCTTCATCCAGGCGCAGGCGCTGAAGAGCTGGAGCCCGCTGGGCAACGAGGACTCGGACGCGTACCACGTGGGCCTGCACCGCTTCGACACGCTGTCGGAGTTCTGGCTGCAGTTCGAGGACATCGGGAAGAACTACGCGAACCCGCTGGGCTGGACGCCGGTGGTGGACAAGCAGGGCTACAACTCGCGCGTGTTCCTCAACCCGTTCCCCAAGTGGCGCTTCCTGCCCCGGCTGGACGTGACGTGGGACTCGCTGTGGCGCCGCAACCACGAGGGTGAGCGCACGCGCTGGCGCAACCGCCTCAACGTGCAGCCCTACCTGCACCACGACTTCGCGCTCTACCTGGAGGGCATCTACGACGACAACCTGGGTTTCCGGGACCGGCTGGGCACGTTCGGCTTCACCCTGTTCCCGCACGACTGGCAGAGCTACACGCTCACCGCCGTCGCCGGCCGCTTCCTGGGCGGGGAGATCCGCGGCTTCAACGGCGCGGCGAACATCAAGATTGGCCCGCACATCGTCGCGCGCTTCAGCGGCTTCTACACGCGCAACTTCAACGTGCCCACGAACAGCGACCTCTACGGCACGTCGGGTGATGGCTACAGCTTCTCCGGCTACGCGCAGCTGCGCTACCACTTCAGCCCGGACCTCTACGCGCGCCTGACGTTGCAGAAGGGCGGCGTGTACGAGCTGGCGGACTACAACTCCGTGAAGGGCACGTTCCTGGACGCGATGGTGGGGTGGCACTACCGCCAGTGGAGCGACATCTTCCTCGTCTACACGGATCAGCCCTTCGGCGGCTCTCAGGAGCGGCGGATCCTCTCGAAAATCTCCTTCAACTACTGACCTGTCCCAAGGGCCATCCGCATGACCTCCGCCGACCCGCAGAGCCTCAAGCGCCGCTACGACGAGGTGTCCCCGAAGTACGACCAGGGCGCGCCGGACGCCATGGCCATCAAGCTGTTCTGGCTGACGTACGAGCACCTCACCTGGAAGCCGGTGGAGGCGCTGCTGCCCAGGGACGGCACGGCCTGGCGCGTGCTGGACGCGGGCGGTGGAGGCGGCAAGTTCGGCACGCGCTTCGCGGAAGGAGGGCACCACGTCACCGTGTTGGACATCTCTCCGGGCATGCTGGACGGCGCGAGGGCGCAGTTCGCCGCGAAGGGGCTCCTGGACCGCGCGGCCTTCGTGGAGGGCAACGTCGCGGCGCTGGAGCTGCCGGACGCGGCCTTCGACCTGGTCTTCTGCGAAGGCGACCCGGTGTCGTACTGCCTGGACGCGTACCCGCGCGCGGTGAAGGAGCTGGTGCGCGTGGCGAAGCCGGGTGCGCCGGTGGTGCTGGGCGTGGACAACCGCTACGAGGCGTTCTCCGGCTACCTGAAGCAGGGCAAGCCGCAGGAGGCCTTCCGCACGCTCCACGACGGCCGCACCACGTGCCCGTATGGCCTGCCGGTGCACGCCTTCACGGTGCGCGAGCTGGAGCGCGCGGTGGCGGGCGCGGGCGCGGAGTTGCTGGAGATCTTCGGCAAGCCGGTGATGTTCTTCGACATGCTCAAGGCGATGGCCGCCGCGCACGGCAACACCGCGCAAGCGCCGTGGGACGCGTGGGCCGCGCGCGAGGAGATATTGGCGTTGCAGGAGAAGCTGGCGCACGAGGGCTTCGCCGTCCTGGGGCAGCACCTCCAGGTGATGGCGCGGCGCAGGGCGTAACGCCATGGGCCTTCCCTTCCTGGGCGTGGGGCTCAGCTACCGCTGGGACCTCAACCCGCACCTGGCGCGCGGCAACCCCGGCGTGGACTGGCTGGAGGTGACGCCCGAGCACTTCCTGCCGCTCACGCCGGACTCGGAGCGGCGGCTGGAGTTGCTCGCGAAGCGCTATCCGCTGGTGGGCCACAGCCTGGAGCTGTCGGTGGGCTCGGACGGCGTGGACGCGCCCGGCTACCGGGACGGCCTGAAGCGCATCCGCCACGTCACGAAGAGCGTCTGGCACGGAGACCACCTGTGCTTCACGCGCGTGGGGAACCTGCCCCTGCGCGCGCTGACGCCGGTGCCGCTGACGGAGGAGGCGGTGGCCACGTGCGTGCGCAACGTGAAGGCCGCGCGGGCGGACCTGGACGTGCCCTTCGTGGTGGAGAACATCGCGTATCTCTTCCACACGCCGCTCAACACGCTGGATGAGGCGGAGTTCCTGCGCCGCGTGGTGGAGGGCGCGGACTGCGGCCTCCTGCTGGATTTGCACAACCTGTATTGCAACGCGGTCAACCACGGGTTCGACCCGTATGCCTTCCTGGACCGTCTGCCTTTGGACCGCGTGGTGCAGGTGCACCTGGCGGGCGGCATCACGATGGAGGGCTTGAGATTGGACAGCCACTCCGCGCCGTCGCCGGAGGAGGTGTGGCGCTTGCTGGAGTACGTCGCGCCCCGCAGCCCGGTGCGCGGGGTGAACTTCGAGATGGACAGCGGCTTTCCTCCCTTCGCGCGGCTGGTGGAGGAGTTGGCCCGCGCGCGCGCCATCCTCCAGCGCTGCGGTGCGAGCGCGGCATGAGCTACCCACGAACGCTGGAGGTCCTGGCGCGGCTGCACGTGGATCCGCGCTTCCGTGAAGCATGGCGCCACGACGCCCGCGCGGCCCTGGCCCCGCTGGACCTGACGCCGTTGGAAGCGGACGCACTCCAACGGGTGGAGCCCGTGGTGGTGGAGCGCGCGGGCCGGATGATGGACTTCCACCGCACCGAGCGCGTGCGCGAACAGCTCCCCTGGGTGGACGAAGCGAAGCGGCCGGAGCTGGCCGCGCTGCGAGCGCGCTTCCTCCAGGACGTGCCGCCGGAGGTGCTCAACCGCGAGGAGGCCATCGCGTACTGCCGCTTCCTGGAGGCGGGCGAGCACGCGAAGCTGCCCGCGTACGTGCCGCAGCTCGCCCGGTGCGAACGGCTGCGCCTGTCGCTCGCGTGGGGACTGGCCCCCATGCCGGCGTCAGGGCCGCGCGTGGAGTCCTTTGACTACCCGGTGCTCACGCTGCTCGCCGCGCTGGACGCGCCGGGCTGGCCCCGGGTGGAGCCCAGGCCCACGCGCGTGGAGTACCTCAAGGTGCCTGGCCTGCCCGCGGTGATGCCGCGCGAGCTGCCGTCACCTTGAGGTCCCCCGTGCGCCCTCAGTGCCTGCGGTGGTGCGCCTTCTCATAGGTGCCCATCAGTTGCGTCTCCCCCACGATGTGGCCCTCCATCGCCTGGAGCAGCTGCGTGCGCGTGGGCTGGTTCAGGTCCGGCAGCACCGTGTCCAGGGCGTACAGCCTGAAGAAGTACCGGTGGTTGCCAATGGGCGGCATGGGCCCGCCGTAGTCCTGCCGGTTGAAGTCGTTGCGCCCCAGCTTCACCCCCGCCGGCAGCACCTCCAGGGTGGCCCCGTCCGGGATGTTCTGGGCGTTGACGGGGAGGTTGTAGAGGACCCAGTGGCAGAAGGTGCGCTGGGGGGTCGCCGGGTCCGGCGCGTCCGGGTCCTCCACGATGAGGGCCAGGCTCTTGGCCCCGGCGGGGAGGTTCTCCCAGTGCAGCGGCGGTGCCTTGTCGTCGCCCTCGCCGGTGTAGGCGATGGGGATGGGCATCCCGTCCTTGAACTTCGGAGAGGTGAGCTCGAGCGGCTTCGGCATGCGTGACTCCTCGGGCATGAACGGCCAACGTGACCCCTGCCAAGCTGGCGATGCCCCAGCCCCGGTGCTGAGAGACGGAGGGCGCTCCGCCCGGCCGCCCGTCACCTCCCTGGGGCTCGGCTGCCGCTGATCCATCGGGCGCCCCCCGGGCCGCCTGCTCCTTCCAGCCTCTTCCACAGAGGAGAAACCACCCCTTTGGCCCCGGCGCCGTGGTAGCTGCGCTTGCGGGTGCCGCAACCGCTGCTGGCGGTGGGGTGCCCCGCGTCCCCGTAGCGGTTGCACGCGCCGCGCATTCGGTGCTAAGCGGCGCCCGCGCGTGTATGGGCGGGGTCGGGGTTGGTGGAAGGAAACCCAAGACTTTCCCGGGGTTTGGTGAGGCGTCCGCATGGCAGACCAGGAGCGTCGGAAGCAGGAGGACGCGCCGGGCAGTGAGCTGGGCGAAACGGCCCGGCAGATGCGGGCGGCGGAGCCGTACATCTCCGCGGTCTGGAAGCTGGTGGGCGGGGCGGTGGTGGGGGTCCTGGGAGGCTACTTCCTGGACAAGTGGCTGGGGACCTCGCCCTGGCTGCTCCTGGGGCTGAGCCTGGTGGGGATTGGCGTGGGGTTCTACGGCTTCCTCCATGCGATGGCGCGGCTGGGGAAGCGCAAGTGACGGGGACGGGCGGACAGCCGAAGCGGGACCCGTTCTGGACGCACGCGGGGCTGGCGGCGGCGGTGATGGGCGTGGGCGCGGCGGTGGCGGCGGCGCTGCCGAAGGTGACGGAGGACCGGGTCTCGGCCCTCCTGGGCGTGGGAATCGCGACGGTGACGGGCGTGCTGGCGCTGGTGCTGAAGCGGCGCGCGGTGTCGCAGGCGGATTTGAAGGCGGCGTTGAAGGTGGTCGGTGTGGTCTTCGCCCTCAGGGGCGTGGGCGTCGGGCTGGGGTTGGCGTGGGTGGTGTCCCGGGGTTTGAGCGCGATCGCGTTCGTGGGCGGCTTCTTCGGCGTCTACTTCGCGCTGCAGTGGATTGAAGTCAGCTACGTGATGGCCGCGTCGAAAGACACGGCGGGCGGAGACGAGTGATGCGCAAGGCAATGGTGCTGTTCGCCTGTCTGTTCGCGGGCACCGTGTGGGCCTCCAGTCAGGCCGGCGAGCACGGCGTGGCGAACGAGGACAAGGACGCCGAGGGCGAGGACGTCGCCGGCTACATCCTCCACCACGTGTCCGACTCGAACGAGTACGAGTTCGAGGTCCCCCTCAGCCACAACCACATCCCCATCCACCTGCCGCAGATCCTCATCCCGCTGAAGGAAGGCGCCTGCACGCCGGTGGCGGATCCGCACGGCGGCCACGGCGAGGTGTACCCGGGCCTGGGCGCCGGCTGCCTGGACCTGTCCATCACGAAGCACACGGTGATGATGTGGCTGGCGGCGCTGCTGCTCATCGGCTCGCTCATGATTTGGAGCAACCGCGACAAGACGAAGCTCGTGCCGCGCGGCGCCGGGGCGAACCTCTTCGAGATGCTGGTCCTCTTCGTTCGCGACGAGCTGGCCATCAAGAACATCGGCAAGGAGGAGGGCCCCCGCTACGTGCCCTACCTGCTGACCGCGTTCTTCTTCATCCTCTTCATGAACCTGCTGGGCCTGTTCCCCTGGATGGCGACCGCCACGGGCAACATCGCCATCACCTGCGGCCTGGCGCTGTGCACCTTCTTCGTCACGCAGGCGGCGGGCATCCGCGCGGCGGGCATCGGTGGCTACCTCAAGCACCTGACGGGCGGCGTGGCCCCCTGGCTGTGGCCCATCATGATTCCGGTGGAGTTCCTGGGCCTGTTCACCAAGCCCTTCGCGCTCACCATCCGTCTGTTCGCCAACATGCTGGCGGGCCACATCGTCATCTTCTTCCTGCTGGGCCTCATCTTCATGCTCCGCAACCCCGCGGTGGCGCTGGTGAGCGTGCCGTTCGCCTTCGGCATCTACCTGCTGGAGCTGTTCGTGGCCTTCGTGCAGGCGTACGTGTTCACCATGCTGTCGGCGCTGTTCATCGGGATGAGCGTGGCCATGGGCCACCACCACGATGACCACCACGAGGGTGGCGCCAGCCACGACCACGGCAAGGCCCACCACCTGGGCTGAGACAAGTTGACGGGGCGCCCGCCGGAAACGGCGGCGCGCCCCGGTTGAAGACCCGGCGATTCGAAAGGTCGCCGGAGGTAGTCCTGAAGGGCCCCCACGACCCCCCCACAAGCGGGTCCCGCATCACGAAAGAAGACGTGCTCCCATGACCAACCTCGCTCTTGCCTTCCTCGCCGCCGGTATCGGCGCTGGCCTCTCCATCATCGGCGCCGCCCTCGGCATCGGTAAGCTGGCCGCCGCCGCCATGGACGCCACGGGCCGTCAGCCGGCCGCTGGTGGCGACATCCGCACCACGATGATCATCGCCGCGGCCCTCATCGAAGGCGCCACGCTGTTCGCGCTGGTCGTCTGCATCCTGCTCGCCATCAAGGCTTAAGGCCGGCAGGCCGCGACGGGAGCCGGCGTCCTCTTCGGGAAGAAGGGGCGCCGGCGTTCCGGCTTCACCGCCTCACGCTGTCCCTGTCTCACCTGAAGTTCCCCGCATCCTCCCTCTGTCTTTTCTGCTTCACCGGGACCCGCCATGTTCCTGCCCTCTGTCCTCGCCGCCAGCAGCTTCGTGGAGGTCCGTCCGGGCCTCATCTTCTGGACCATCGTCACCTTCGTCATCGTCCTCCTGGTGCTGCGGGCGAAGGCGTGGGGCCCCATCCTGTCGCTCGTGGAAGAGCGCGAGAAGCAGATTGCCAACGCCATCGAGAGCGCCAAGCGTGAGCGCGCCGAGGCGGAGAAGCTGCTGGCCGACCAGAAGACGGCCATCGCCGAGGCCCGCCGCGAGGCCGCGGAGACCACCCGCCGCGTGCAGGCGGAGTCGGAGAAGTTCCGCGACGAGCTGATGGCCAAGAGCCGCAAGGAGGCGGAGGAGCTGAAGCTGTCCGCCCGCCGCGAGATTGAAGACCAGAAGACCAAGGCCATCGCGGAGATCCGCGCCATGGCCGTGGACCTGGCCGTGGAAGTGGCCGGCAAGCTCATCAACGAGCGCATGGACGACGCGAAGCACCGCGCGCTGGCCGAGCAGTTCGTGCAGGGCCTGCCCGGCGCCACCAGCGCCACGGCGACCCGCCGCTCGGCCTAAAGGCCGGGAGTCTTTCGCCGCGCCCGCCTGTTCCAGGATTCCATCATGGCTCTCTCCATCGGCATCGTCGGTCTGCCCAACGTGGGCAAGTCCACCCTGTTCAACGCCCTGTCCGCCGCGGGCGCGCAGGCGGCGAACTATCCGTTCTGCACCATCGAGCCGAACGTGGGCGTGGTGCCGGTGCCGGACGAGCGCCTGGACAAGCTGTCGGCGCTCATCAAGCCGCTGAAGAAGATCCCCACGTCGCTGGAGTTCGTGGACATCGCCGGCCTGGTGCGCGGCGCGTCCAAGGGCGAGGGCCTGGGCAACCAGTTCCTGGGGAACATCCGGCAGGTGAACGCGGTGCTCCACGTGCTGCGCTGCTTCGAGGACGACAACGTCACCCACGTCGAGGGAGGCGTGAACCCGGTGCGGGACCGGGACGTGGTCGACACGGAGCTGTGCCTCAAGGACCTGGAGACCGTGGAGAAGCGCCGCGAGCGCTCGCTCAAGAACACCAAGGTGGGCGGCAAGGCGGGCGAAGAGGCCAAGGCCGAGGTCGCGCTCCTGGAGCGCATCAAGGCGAAGCTGGATGAAGGCATCACGGTGCGCGCGCAGAAGCTCACCGACGAAGAGAAGGCGGCCATCCAGGACCTGTTCCTGCTGACGGACAAGCCCGTGCTGTACGTGGCGAACATCAGCGAGAAGCAGATTGGCAAGGAGGACGCGGACCCGCGCGTGCAGGCGGTGCGCGAGATGGCCGCGAAGGAGGGCGCGGGCGTGGTGGTGCTGGCGGCGGCGCTGGAGTCTGAAATCCAGCAGCTCCCGGAGGAGGAGCGCCCCAGCTTCCTGGCGGACTCCGGCCTGACGGAGCCGGGCCTGCACAAGGTGGTGCGCGAGGGCTACAAGCTCCTGGGCCTGTGGACGTACTTCACCGTGGGCGAGCAGGAGTGCCGCGCGTGGACCATCCACAAGGGCTTCAAGGCGCCGCAGGCGGCGGGCGTCATCCACTCCGACTTCGAGCGCGGCTTCATCAAGGCGGAGGTCTTCTCGTGGACCGACCTGGTGAAGCTGGGCAGCGAGTCGGCCGTGAAGGAGAAGGGCCTGCTGCGCGTGGAAGGCAAGGAGTACGTCGTGCAGGACGGTGACTGCATGCACTTCCGCTTCAACGTCTGACGCGGTTGCGAGTCCTGAAGTGACGACGGGCGCTGCCTTCCACTCACGGAAGGGGCGCCCGTTTCGTTTGCTTCGCTAGCGCGGGCCGCTCAGCCACGTATAGCCCCACAGGCCCACGGCGAGCACGGCCAGCACGGTGGAGAGGATGGCGGAGCGCTTCGTGCGGCCGGCGGGGTCCGGGTATTTGAGGGCGTACCTCCACACGCCGCCCACGCGCAGGGCCAGGAAGAGGGCCAGGAGGACGGGGCCCACCACCTGCCAGCCCTCGGGGCGCTTGAGGATGACGATCCACGAGGCGATGAAGGCCACGTTGCCGAGCAACATCAGGGCGGGATAGGGCAGCGTCGGACGGGAGGTGCTCACAGGGCTGCCAGTGTGTGCACGGGGGCCCGGAGCGCCAAACGGAAACCCGCGCGGCGTGCACGCCAGGTGACAGCCGCGCGGGATGTTTCATGGTGCTACCGGGCCGGGGGCTCCACGTAGCGGGCGCGGGGGCGGAGCAGGTGTCCCTGTTCGCGCTGCTCCAGGACATGGGCGACCCAGCCCGCGGTGCGGCCCAGGCTGAACAGCACGGCGGCGGCGCCGGAGGGCAGGCCCAGCGCGTCCGCGAGCATCACCAGTCCCCAGTCCAGGGACGGCGGCGGATGGCCGGCGTCCTTCATGGTGTCCATGACGGCGCGGGCCACGCGGACCTTCAGGGGCTCGGGCTTCACGCTCAGCGCGGCGGCGACGAGCGAGGGCACGCGCGGGTCGCCCTTCTTGTAGAGGCGGTGGCCAAAGCCTGTCACGGCCTCGCCCCGGCGCAGGCGGCCGTGGATGACCTGCGCGGCGCGCTCGGGACGGCCCACCTCCGCGATGAGCGCCTCCACGCGGTCACAGGCGCCGCCGTGGCGGTGTCCGGAGATGGCCGCGAGCGCCGCGCTGATGCACGCGTAGAGGTCCGCGCCGGAGGAGGCCGTCACGCGGGCCGCGAAGGTGGAGGTGTTCAGCTCGTGGTCCGCGCAGAGCACCAGCGCCAGGTTGATCAGCTCCGCGGTCCGCTTCGGCTTCGCGTCCCAGGCCGTGGTGAGCGAAGCGGCCATCGTGGGTTCCTTCAACGCGCGCGCCACGCGGCCGGGGGCCTGCGCCACGCAGACCCACGCGCCCAGGTGGCGGATGAGCCGGCGTGCGCGCGCCATGTCCTGCTCCACGGGCGCGGCGAAGCGGCCCGCGTCGCTCGCGGCGAGCAGCGGCACCAGCGCGGCCAGCGCGGAGAGGGGAGGGGTGTCCTTGGGCAGCATGGCCGCCAGTGACGTGGGCGTCAGGGATGACGGCGGTGCTTCCGGCGCGGGCCACACCGTGGGCTCCCGTGGCAGCTGGCCGGTCCACAGCAGCTCCGCGATGGACTCGAAGCCATGGCCTCGCGTGGCCAGCTCCACCGCGTCGTGGCCCCGGTACGCGAGTCCATCTTCGCTGATGCGCGACACCGACGAGTCGATGACGGGCTCGCCCCAGCGCAGCGCTCCGGACGCCACCGCCGCGTGGCCCGCGCGGGCGTCGTGGCGCGTCTTCAGCTGCTCCACGTCCGCGCGCAGGTAGCGGTTCTCCTTCGTGCCCTTCTCCGGCACGCACCGCACGAGCCCCCGGCTGACGTACGTGTACAGCGTCGCCCGCTTCACTCCCAGGAGCGCGGCCGCCTCCTCCGCGCGCAGCAGCTCCTCCTCAACTGGATGGTCGAATCGAGATTGAGAACGACCCCCTGCACGACGCACCATGGTTCACGTGCCTCCCTGGCGCGGAGTCTCGACTCGACTGGACCATCTTGTCGAGCCGAGCCGCTCCAGGCGTGGGGCATGACCTGGCGGGGAGAGCGACCATGAACGTGGATTTCGGACGGACGTCGTCGGACTACGCGAAGTACCGGGCAGGCTTCCCGGAGGCCTTCTACACACGGCTCGAAAAGGACGGCGTGCTCACGCCCGGCCTGCGGGTGCTCGACCTGGGCACCGGCACCGGCACCGTCGCGCGCAACCTGGCCCGGCGGGGGCATGCCGTCACCGCCCTGGACGTGTCCGCGCCGCAGCTGGAGGCGGCCGCGCGGCTTGCCCGGGACGAAGGCCTCACCATCGACTTCCGTGAGGCGCCCGCGGAGAACACCGGGCTGCCTTCGGGCGCGTTCGACCTCGTGTTCGCGGGGCAGTGCTGGCACTGGTTCGACCGCGCCGCCGCCGCGCGCGAGGTCTTCCGCCTGCTCAAGCCCGGCGGGAAGTTGATCCTCTGCCACTTCGACTGGATGGCCCTGCCCGGCAACCTGCTGGAGGCCACCGAGGCCCTGGTGGAGGAGTTCAGCCCCCGCGTCCAGCTGGACGTGGAGCGCTTCAGCCAGGGCCTGGGCATCTACCCGCAGTGGTTCCGCGACGTGGGCGTGGCGGGCTTCCAGTCCATCACGTCGTTCACCTTCGACACCTTCACGCCCTACACCCACGAGGCGTGGCGTGGACGGATGCGCGCCAACGCGCGGGTGGGCGCCATGCTCAAGCCAGAGGAGGTGGTCCGCTTCGACGCCGCGCTGGGCGCCATCCTCACCGCGCGCTTCCCCCAGGAGCCGATGCCCGTTCCCCACCGCGTGTTCGCGCTCGTCGCGGAGCGCCCGTGACCCGGGAGTCCGCCATGGCCTCGCCCCACCTCGTCCACGCCGAGGACGTCCCCTGGACCGAGCTCGCCCACGGCAGCCGCGTGGCGCTCAAGCGCAAGCAGCTGGGCGTCTTCGCGGGCGCCGCGCCCGGGGGCGACAAGGCGTCGCGCACGCTGCACGCGTATCTGCCCCTGGACGCGCAGGTGGATTACTGGGAGGGCGAGGAGCCCTGATAGGGTGCGCGGCCCATGGCCTCCCTGCTGGATGCGCTCGACCGCGAGCGGCTGCTCAAGGACTCCGCCGACGCCTCCGCGCGGGTGCCGAAGGGCGAGCCTCCCCACGTGTCGTTGTTGAGACTGTGCGACGCGGGCCTGCTCGTGGGTGGGCTCACCGTGGGCTATGGCGTCCGGCCGGATGAGCTGGTGGGCCCTTTGACCGCGGCCATGGGCGGCGCGGCCCGGAAGCTCAAGGTCGTGGACGTGCGCGAGCGCCCCGCGCTGGAGCTGCACGTCTCCACGGGCGACATCACGGAGCGCTGGGAGGTGGAGGACGTGTCCGCGCTGGTGCACAACCTCAACGACCTGTACCGCGACGCGGCCGACGTGCGCGCGGTGGCGGTGCTGGGCGAGTGGGAGGATTCGCTCCAGCTGCTCTGCGTCGAGCGCCGCGCCCTGGGCCGGCTGTTGCGGCAGCCCTTCTTCGCGCCCGTCAACGCGCGGGGGCTCCAGGACCTGGTCCCGTCCCGCTGAGACGGGGAGCCTCCCTCGACCCCGGACGCCCGGTGGGGCACCATGGGGGCATGCGCATCACGCTGGCTCTCATCGTTGGACTGCTCCTGGCGCAGGTCGCTCGCGCGGAGCCGGATTCCTTTGGCCTGGGGACGGGACGCGACGGGGTGCTCACCCTCAACGCGGGGCAGGGGCTTGCCCTGAGCCCGGCGGTCCCGCTGGGCCGGAGCGTCGCGGCGGGGAGCCAGCAGCTGACCGTGTCCGGCTTCAAGGTCTCCTCCGGCGACCTGGTGATGATCCACGACAGCACCGGCCTGTCGCCCGCGCCCGAAGTGGGCAACGCGAAGGGGGTGTCCCTGACGGGAGCGGTCTCACTGGGACGCTGGGAGATGGCGCGGGTGGAGGCGGTGTCCACCACCGTGCCCACGGTCCTGACGCTGACCGCGCCGCTGCGCTACGCGTACGCCACGGGGCGCGCCCAGGTGGTGCGCGTGGCCGAGTACTCCGACGTCGTCATCGAGGCGGGCGCGCGGCTCTCCGCGTCGTCGTGGGACGGCAAGTCCGGCGGCATCCTCGCGATGCTGGTGATGGGCAAGATGGTCAACGACGGCCGCGTCGACGCGGACGGCCTGGGCTACCTGGGCGGTGTCTTCCAGGCCGACGGCGCGGGGCTGGCGGGCTGCACCGGGCTTGAGCTGGATCCAGGCAAGGGCGGCGCCGAGCGCGGTGAAGGCGTGGCGGGCAAGGTCTCCTCGCGCGGCATCACCACCGGACGCGGCAACCTGGGCAATGGCGGTGGCGGTGGCAACTGCGTGGCCGCCGGCGGTGGCGGTGGTGGGCACGGAGGCGTGGGCGGCGTCGGTGGGCGCACGGCCTCGGAGGATGGGGCGCGCGTGGAGGGCGGGCTGGGCGGCGTGGCGCTGGGCTACTCCCTGTTCGAGCGCTTCGTGTTCGGCGGTGGCGGCGGCGCGGGCCAGGGCTTCGACGCGTCCGGCAGCAGCGGCGCGGCGGGCGGCGGCGTGGTGTTCATCCGCGCCTCCACGTTCAGCGGGAATGGTGTGTACAGCGCCTCGGGTTCGACGGCGGGGGGCTCGACGGGCAACGACGGCGCGGGCGGTGGCGGCGCGGGCGGCGCGGTGATGCTGCGCGCGGTGGAGACGCTGGCGTGCGGCTCGGCCGAGGCTCGCGGGGGGGCGGGCGGCAACGTGAACGTGGGGACGCAGCCCATGGGCCCGGGCGGCGGCGGCGCCGGGGGGCGGGTGCTGCTCCAGGGCCGGAGCGTCTCGTGTCCGGCCAACGTGAGCGCGGGCAACGCGGGCGTGTCCGCCTCTCCGGGCGCGGGCTCGCACGGCGCGGGGCCCAGCTCCGGCGCGTCGGATGCCGGCACTCCGGACGGGGGCACGTCCACGGGGACGGTGCAGCAGGTGGTGGACCTGGGCTACCAGGTGCCCTCGGCGCCGGTCATCACGGCGCCGGTGTCGGGCGAGGTGACGGGCAGCACGCGTCCGCGCATCTCCGGGACCGCGGACACGAACGGGCCGGAGGTGCACATCCTGGTGGATGGGCGGGAGATTGGCGCGGTGGTGCCAGGGGCGGACGGCCTCTTCAGCTACGACCCCACGACGCCGCTGGGCGCGGGCACGCATGACGTCACCGCCTGGGCGGAGTCGCTGGGCGTGGCGAGCAAGGCGGCCACGCCGGTGCGCTTCACCACGCCCGAGGTGGTGCTCGCGGATGGCGGCGTCGTGCAGATGGCGGTGCTGGTGGTGCCCACGAACGGAGACACGGTGGGGCCCACGCCGCTGTTCGCCGGCACCGCGCCCAACGGGGTGAACGTGGGCGTGGTCATCGACGAAGGGCCGGACATCATCGTGCCGTTGGACCTGCTGGGGCGCTTCCGCTACCAGGTGCCGGACGCGGAGGCGCTGAGCGTGGGCACGCACAAGGTCACGGTGCACTCGCACAACGAGGCGGACGAGGACGGGCCGTACTCCGACGTCGTGGGCTTCGAGGTGGTGGTGGGCGGCGCCGACGGCGGCACGGACGCAGGCCCGGAGGACCCGGTGGTGCCCAGGGTGCTCGTCCCCGAGGAGGGCGCCACGGTGGAGCCGACCTTCATGTTCGTGGGCGTGGCGCTGCCGGGCACGACCGTGCAGCTGGAGCTGGACGGCAAGGCGCTCGCGCTCGCCACCGCGGATGACGAAGGCGTCTTCCGCCACATCCTGACGGCGGACACGGCGCTCGCGGTGGGGGCGCACAAGGTCGTCGCGCAGGGGGTGACGGAGCAGGGCGAGGCGGGCCCGCGCTCCCCCGAGGTGGGCTTCCAGGTGCGAGGCCCCACCGACCTGGACGTGGGCTGCGGCTGCGGTACGGCGCCCGCGGGGATGATCAGCCTCTGGGCCCTGGTGGGCCTGGGCGCCCTGGCGCGCCGCCGCCGCGCGCGGAGTTGACGGGACGTCGCGCCCGGACCATCACTCTTCGTCTAGTGCTTCCAGTTGGATCTGCGCGATGTCGCGGTAGAGAGGCACCACCTCATCCTCCACGACGTCGCGGAGCAACTGCCGCGCGCCGTCCAGGTCGTTCGCCTCCTGGCGTCTCGTTGCTTCGCTGAGTGCACGTGACAAGCGGTTGGAGCCGTCCCGGATGCGCCGTGATACCTCGGTGAGCAACGTGGCGGCGCTTGCCTCGCTACGGAGCGCCTTTTCGACCTCCGCTTGGGGGATGCCGACTTGTGGGCCGGTGCGCTGGAGGATGGCACGCGACTCGGCGGTGAGCGTGAAAGGCTCTCCGGACGAGACCCGACGTGCGAGGTCCCGAACGTCGTCCCAGTTCACTTCCTGCTCGTTCATGGGGCTCCTATGCGCGGCGAGGACGGCAGAGGTCGAACGGCCACTGTTTCTGACCCTCACAGTTTCGCAGGCAGGCGTAGCAGTCACCCAGCCACCGCGGCTTCTTCGAGTCCTTGCACTGCACGTAGCGGTCAATGCAGTGCTGTCGCCAGCCCTCGTTCGGATCATCCAGCCCTTTGACCGTCGCGCCAACCGCGGCTCCGGCCGCCGCCGCGCCCAGGAGGGCCGCGGCCTCCGCGTCGGTGAGCCCACACGCGGCCGGATTGCCCGGGTGGGCCTCCACGCAACACGACTCACTGTCGATGCACGTCGCGGTCGCGCAGCCCGTTATCAACGCAGCACCTGGCGCGAGTGCGAGCCCAGAATGCCAAGATAAGTATTTCATGCTTATCTTGAAATCCTAGCCCAAGGCCGGCCCGCCAGGCGTCCGGTGGGGCTGCCGGGCGCGGCCTGGCGGTGGCCGTTATCTTCCCGCGCTCGAAGGCGTCCCGGCTTCCGGGACGACAGGGTGGCGCGCGTGACGACGGACGTGTCCTCGGAAGAAGCCTCCTCGCGGCGGGCCCGGCGCTCGGCCCGTGCTCCTGGCTGGCGGTCGCTGGTGGCCCTCCTGCTGGGGTTGGGCCTGCCCATCGCGCTGCATGTCTACATCGGGCTGCGTCTCTTCACGGACCCAGGCTGGCCCGCGCCCTGGGCCGCCGTGGGCTGGGGCCTGCTGGGCCTCTGCTTCCTCGTGCTGCTGGCGGGCTTTCGCGCCGCGCGCCGGAGTGAGGCCACCGGCTTCACCCGCGTCATCCAGTGGGGCGCGTACCTGTGGCTGGGCGCCTTCGGTGTGTTCCTCACCGCCGTGCTGGCCTCCGACGTCGTCGGCGCCGCGCTGTCCTTGTCCGGCACCGTCACCGACATGCACGCGCTCGCCAGGGGCCGCGCGGCCGCCGTGCTGGGCACCGTCGTGCCCGCCGTGGCCTTCGCCTTCGTCACCGCCCGTGGAAGAGCCCGCGTGGAGCGCACCACCGTGGCCCTGAAGGACCTGGGCCCCGGCCTGGAGGGCATCCGCGTCGTGCAGCTGTCCGACGTCCACGTGGGCCCCACCCTGGATGGCGTGTGGCTCCTGCGCGTGGACCTCCAGCTGTCCGGCCACACCCACGGCGGGCAGATCTTCCCCTTCATGTTCTTCGTGAAGCTCCAGCAGCCCGTCGTCCAGGGCCTGGCCACCGTCGCCGGAACCCGGGTCTATACGCACCGCGGCACCGGCTACTGGGGCCCCCCCATGCGCCTGGGCCCCGCCCCGGAGATCGCATCCCTCACCCTGGTAGGAGCTCCCGGCTCTGGCGGCGATTCAAGCCAAGCTTGATATTTCCGTTCTTGCTGCTTATTGTGGAGGACGTGTCCACCGCATCGTCTTCCCTCCTTGTCCCGGAATTCGCTTTCAGCCGCCCCACGGCGCCCGCGGTCCCGGGTGCGCGGCGCGGGGCGGCGGTGCCGGTCGCGGTGCCCCGGACCGGGGTGACGCCGCCGGTGCTGCTGGTCGTCTCCGAGGCCCCCGAGGTCCGGCTGGCGGTGGCCCGGGAGGTGGGCCTGCGCTACCGGCTGGTGACGGCGCTGGGGGCGACGTCGGCGGACCGGCGGCTGGACGTGGGCGTGGCGGTGGACGGGCTGGTGCTGGACCTGGACGCGGATCGCCGCGTCGTGAGCGACTTCCTCTGCCGGCTGGTGGACCGGGGCTTCCATGGCCCCCGCATCCTCCTGTCCTCCGGCTTCCGTCCCGAAGCGAGCGCCACCTTCCCGACGGCCTGTGACACCCACTTCGCGATTGGCCGGCCCTGGCGCTCCGGTCAGCTGCGCTCGCTCCTGGAGAGGGTCCTTGGGGTCTCCCACCTCGCTCAATCCGCAAGCTGTCCATGACACCCGCCGTGACGCTCCCCGCCTGGCGCCGTTGACGGCGCGGGTGGCGGACGCGGGCCACGGGTTGCTCACCGGCATCGCCGGGGCGTCCGCGGGCGCCGCGCGCAGCGCGTACCTGGCGCTGGCGCTGCTGGCCAGCGGCGTGGCCCGCTGCGCGACGGGGCGCTCACAGGACGGGCTGCCCCAGCTCAAGCGCTGCCTGTTCCGCGTGGCGCAGGTGCCGGTGGACCTGGTGCTGATGCTGGGCGGGCGCGTGCTGTCCGCCGTGCAGGTGGTGACGGGCCTGGAGCCCGTGGGCCGCCGGCTGACGGACGCGGAGGTGGACCGGCTGCGTCCCATCTTCGGCGACAGCCTGGACTACCGCTGCGTGCGCGTGAAGGAAGGCGCCCTGGGCCTGCTGGGCCTGCCGGGCCGCGCGTTCGCCCATGGCGACGTCCTCTTCATCCCCCCCGGCTACGGCGCGGTGGGCTTCCGGCTGCTGGTGCATGAGCTCACCCATGTCTGGCAGCACCAGCACGGCGGCACGGGCTACCTGAGCGGCGCGCTGGCGGCGCAGTACCTGGGGGACGGCTACGACTGGCGCAAGGCCGTGGGCCACCGGCGCTGGGCGGAGCTCAACCCGGAGCAGCAGGCGCAGTTCATCGAGGACGCCGCCGACGCGCAGCTCATCCCCCACGTGGGCCGCCCCACGCCCCAGCAGCGGCTGCGCGGCTGGAGCGACGCCGCCCTGTGCCTGCTGGACGAGGCCCTGGACTGCCTCTACGCCGGACGGGGCGCGCCTTGACGGCGTCGCCGCAAGGGCATCCCCGGCGGCCCGGCGCAACCCCGGGCCCCTGAACCCGGACAATCCCCCAGCCCTCCCAGGCGTCGCGTGTCGTTTCATGTGGGCTAATGGACCCGTGAACGGCGCGCATCCGGTGGACACGGGATTGCGGGACTACCTGCCATATAGGAATGGGCCCGGGTGACGTGGCGGGTTATAACGCCCTCCGAACCGTTCCGGCGGTAGAGGGGTCGCGAGCCTTGCGGCCACCCCAGCGGACGTCACGTGCAAGGTTGATGTGGTGAAAACCCACCCCAGAGGTCCTCTCGCTTCCGGCCGCGTCCGGAAGAAGCCCCGTGTGGCGCCCGCGTCGGCGGCGGCGCTGTCGCGGCGGCAGTTGGAGCGCAAGCTGGCGGTCAGCGTGGGGGCGGCGGCCCGGGCCGCGCGGCTGAAGGCGGGCCTCACGCAGGCGGACGTGGCGGACCGCGTCGGCATCGCGTCGGAGGTCTACGGCCGGCTGGAGCGGGGCAAGATGATGCCCAGCGTGCCCACGCTGTTCCGGCTGTGCCTGGCGCTGCAGCTGTCCGCGGACGCGTCCCTGGGGCTGGCGGTGGCGGCGGCGGCGGGCGCGGGGCTGTGGGAGGAGGACTCCACGGACAAGGACGACCTGCCGGAGATGCGCCGCCTGTTGCGCGCGGTGCGCCGGCTGCCGCGCCCCCAGCTCAAGCTGATGAGCCTGGTGGCCAGCGCCATCCTGCCCTCGCGCCGCTGACGAGGGCCTCGGAGCTTCAGGGCGCGGACGCGGGGGGCCGGGCCGGGCGCGCTCCCGCCTCCGTCACCCGCCACACCCAGCCGGACGGGGTGGGGTCCCGCTGCGCGGTGCTCACGTCCACCGCGTACACGTCCACGGTGTGCTCGCCCGGGGGCAGGTCCTTCAGGCGCCACGGGGATTCGCAGGGGATGTAGAGGCTGCCGTCCAGCGAGCACCAGAACACGGGCTTCAGCGTGGTGGCGGTGAAGACGAAGGTCGCCTCCCTCGAGGGCGTTGCCCCGGGGGGCCCTTCGTCGATGAACGTGTCCGGCCCTTCATTGCCCGCGCGCGCCAGCGACGGCGGGAAGAGCAGCGGCATCAACATGAAGCCCAGCAGCAGTGACGCGAGCAGTCCGTGGGGAAGGTAGCGCAGGGACGGCGGGGGAATCATAAGCAGGCTCGCGTGACGCCTGACGCCGCGCGAACCCTGTCTTGGTGTGGGTCGTGGAAGAGTGCTCTGGGAGGGCTCGGGCGTGCCATGGCATCCGGGAAAGGGAAAGGGCGACTTCCTGGAAGGTGGGGATGGATCCGGAATGGGGCGCCCCGTCCCCGGGACGGGGCCGGGAATCCACGGCGAGACGTGACGCGGAGGGCCAATGTCCGTAAGCGGAAAGGGCACGACGCCCGCAGCGGCCATGGCGGGCGGTGATGGCACGCGTCACGGCGCAGCGCTTGTCAGGGCGGACATCCCCTGGCCTCATGGACGCTGGCCCGGACCTGCCTTGCACGCACGCCACCGCCCATGACCTTCGCGAAGAGGAGCACGCCCTGGCACGCCGCCGCGCTGGCGCTCTCACTGTGCCTGCTGTGGCCGGGGCTCCCCGCTCGCGCCCAGGCGCCCGCCCGGACTCCGGATGACAACCCCGGCAGCGTCCGGCTGGGCGACACGCTGGACGCGGGCCTGCCCGTCACGGAGGAGAACCTCACCGCCGGCTCCGCCCCCAAGGCCATGGACGCGCCGTGGACGCAGAGCGACGCCAGCCCGGATGGGGGCGCGGGCACGGTCGTGAAGGAGGCGGACCTCCAGCGCACGGACGGAGGCTGGGCGGTGGAGCCCGGCGCGGCGGACCTGGACGGAGGTCCAGCCCAGGCCGCCTTCGTGCCGCCCGCGCTGGTGAAGGACTCGCCCGCGCCGTACCCGCCCCGGCTGGTGGGCGAGGGCGTGGCGGGCACGGTGAAGCTGGAGCTGCTGGTGGACGAAGCGGGCGAGGTGGACACCGCCACGCTGGTGGAGGGCGTGCATCCGCTGCTCAACGAAGCCGCGCTGCACGCGGCGCCTTCCCTGCGCTTCTCGCCCGCGATGATGGAGGGGCAGCCCGTCGCGGTGCGCCTGTTCTTCGAGTACCGCTTCGAGGCGCCCGTCCCCGTGGCCACGGGCGCGGACGGCGGAACGTTGTCACCCTCCGAGCTTCGGGGCCCCATCACCCTCAAGGGCCTGGTGCGGCAGAAGGGCAACCGCCGGCCGCTGATTGGCGCGACGCTGGTGTCGGACGCGGCGCCGGACTCGCCGGTGCAGACGGACGAGAACGGCCGCTTCGAGGCGCGCTTCCCCACGGGCGGCCAGGCGGTGCGCGTGTTCGCCCCCGGCCACAAGCCCGGCCTGTTCCGCGAGGCGCTGAAGGCCAGCGAGTCCCTGGAGGTCGTCTACGGCCTGGACCCGCTCGTGGTGAACCCCTACGAGACGGTGGTGCGCGGCGACCGCGAGCGCACGGAGGTCAGCCGCATCACGCTGCACGACGCGGAGCTGCGGGAGGTGCCCGGCACCATGGGCGACCCGTTCCGCGTGGTGATGCTGCTGCCGGGCGTGGGCAGCATGCTGTCCGGCGTGGCGTACCCGGTGGTGCGCGGCAGCCAGCCGGCGTCCACGGGCTACTTCCTGGACGGCATCCGCATCCCCATCCTCTTCCACCTGTTCCTGGGGCCCGCGGTCATCCACCCGGACTTCCTGGACGCCATCGACTTCTATCCGGGCTCGCCGCCGCCGCAGTACGGCCGGCTGATGGGCGGCGCCATCGACGGGCGCCTGACGCGGCCTCGCGACGACCGCGTGCACGGCAGCGCCTACGCGGACTTCATCAACGCGGGCTTCTTCCTGGAGACGCCCTTCAAGTCCACCGGCACCAACGTCAGCCTCGCGGGCCGCTATTCCTATACGCCGTGGATCATCGCGCTGGCGGCCAATCAGTTGCAGGACCCGCCGCCCCCGGGCCGCACCAATCCAAAGGTGGTGTTGGACTTCTGGGATTATCAGGCCCGCGTGGAGCAGGACGTGGGGCAGGGCAAGCTGCGGCTGTTTGCCTTTGGCTCGTCGGACACGTTCGGCTCGGAGGCGCAGGACGACCAGGGGGACACCGCGCTCCAGTCCGTCGCCTTCCACCGCGTGGACCTGCGCGGCCGCCACCCGCTGGGCAAGGGCGAGCTTGAGATTGGCGGGACGTGGGGCCTGGACCGCTTCGCCGTCGTGTCTCGCGGGCCAGACAACGGGAACGAAATCTACATCGACCAGGACAACTTCTCCGGGCGCCTGGGCTACAGCGTGCCATTGGATGAGCGGCTGCTGCTGCGCGCGGGCGCGGACCTGGAGCACAAGCGCGCCATCGTGGACGTGCTCACGGTGGAGAACGGCCAGGAGGTGGAGGAGGACACGGTGCGCGTGCCCGTGGCGCTGGCCACCTTCACCGGCGCGTACGCGGAGGGCGTGTGGACGCCCAATGACAGATGGACGGTGGTGCCTGGCCTGCGCCTGGACAGCTACCACCTGTCCGGCGGGTTCGACCACAAGGTCCTGGAGCCGCGCCTCACCGTGCGCCACAAGCTCACCGACACCGTGACGCTCAAGGGTGGCGCGGGCATCTTCCACCAGCCGCCCACCACCCTCATCAGCCTGCCGGTGGTGGACGTGGGCAGTCTGTTGTTGGGCCTCCAGGAGGGCGTGCAGCTGTCCGCCGGCGTGGAGTGGAAGGCCTTCGACAAGTGGGAGGTGGGGCTGGACCTCTACGTGAACCCCATGCTCCGCACCATCGAGCTCACGCCCTTCTCCGACGAGGGCCTGACGGACGACATTGGCGGCGAGCCGGACATCGAGCCGCCCCCGCCCGGTGAGCCCGGTGGAGGCATCCGCCAGGACGGCTTCCGCCGGGTGCGCGCGCGGCAGATCGACGTGGACAGGCCGCCCGTCAGCCGGGATGACTGGGACCTGCCGGACTTCAGCAGCCATGGATTGGCGTATGGATTGGAATTGCTCATCCGCTACCCGCTGGGGAACAACTGGTTCGGCTGGCTTTCGTACAGCCTCCAGCGCAGCACGCGGCGGACCACGTTCTACCGGTATGACTCGTCAGGTCGGGTCCTCTCCGAGGACTCGGCGGACCTCCCCTTCGCCTTCGACCAGACGCACATCCTGAACCTGGTGGTGAGCCACAAGTTCTCCAACAACATCACCCTGGGAGGCGTGCTCCACTTCAACAGCGGACGTCCGGAGTACGGCACCCTGGGAAGCCAGACGCACCGCGAGGGCACCGACGAGCACGGCGACCCCGCCTGGGTGCAGGTGGATCGCGATCAGGTGGACCGGCTGCCGCCCTTCTTCCGCTTCGACCTGCGCGTGTCCAAGGCCTGGGCGTACGAAACCTTCAGCCTGGAGGCCTACCTGGACATGCTCAACGTCACCCTCAACACGGAGACGCTGGGCTTCGACTACCTGGGCGGCTCCGGCACCCGGCAACCCCTGACCAAGAGCGCGGTGGGACTGCCCATCGCCCTGCCCATCATCGGCGTCAAGGGCCGGTACTGACCTGCCCTTCAGGGCAGGTCCAGTGCTCGGGGGTGAGCAGTATTTCGCGCCACCTGCCCTCCAGGGCTGCTCCACTCGTGGCCAGATGTGTCAGTATTCCATGAGACGCGGGTTTTTCCAGCCTGCTCGGCAGCCTACGTGCCGGGAAGGGGAACAGACCTGTAGCGTCGGGGGGAGCACGATGATGGGTCTGTCCTGGGGGCCGGGAATGGCTCCGGCATGGGAACTGCCCGCTGACAGTGAGACGCCTTGCATCCTCCTCGAGCCGCTGCACGGGGAGACGGGCGAAGCGCTCGACTTCCGCTGGACGTCCATGAACGTCCCGGCGGAGGGCTGGGTGCGCTCACTGGAGCTGGGCCGTCACGTGTCCCTGTGGACGCGGGAGGGGCTGGCCCTGTTCGACGTGGCGGCGCTCGTGCGCGTGCTGATGCGTGGCGTTCCGCACGTGGGCCTGTTGCCGGGGGACGCGGCGGGGCGGCGGTATGTCGTCGTGCGGCACGGAGAGGGATTGGCGCTGTGGCTGCTGCCTCGTGACGAGGGCCAGGCGGCGGACGCGCACCAGGCGGAGCGGGAGCGGGCGGCGCGGCAGGAGGTGGAGGCGGCGCTGGCCCGGGCGGAGCAGACGGTGAGCGCGCTGCGCGAGGCGGAGGAGCGCTACCGGCTGGCCACGCGCGCCACGCACGACGTGCTGTGGGACTGGCACTTCGCCACGGACCACGTCCGGTGGGACCCGGGCACGGGCAACGCGTTCGGCCACGCCACGTCCGTCCTGGAGCACAAGCTGGGCTGGTGGGGCGAGCGCGTGCACGACGACGACCGGGACCGCGTGGTGGACCGGCTGGTGGAGTTCGTCGCGTCCACGGGCGACGTGTGGAGCGAGGAGTACCGCTTCCAGCGCGCGGACGGCAGCTGGGCGCACGTGCTGGACCGGGGCGTGCTCGCTCGCGACGACGAGGGGCGCCCGGTGCGGATGATTGGCTCCATGATGGACGTCACCGAGCGCACCCGTCAGATGGAGACGATGGTGGAGGAGGCGAGGTTCCGCGAGCGCTTCATCGGCATCCTCGGGCACGACCTGCGCAACCCCCTCAACGCCATCGTGCTGTCGGCGCGCGCGCAGAAGCGCCGCGGGCCGCTGGAGTGCACGCCGGAGCAGCACCGCCAGCATGCGCAGCGCATTGAAGCCTCCGCGACGCGCATGGGGAACATGATCGCGGACCTGCTGGACTTGACGCGTGCCCGGCTGGCCGGCGGCATCCCGCTGCGCAAGGGCCCCACGGACCTGGGGGCGGTGTGCCAGCAGGTGGTGGACGAACTGTCCGCGGCGTACCCGGACCGCGCGGTGGCGGTGGACGTGGACGGCAAGGCGGAAGGCGAGTGGGACGCGGAGCGGCTGGCGCAGGTGCTCTCCAACCTGGTGGGCAACGCGCTGGAGCACGGCAGCCCGGACGCGCCAGTGTTCCTGCGCTGCTACGCGAAGGGCGAGCACCAGCTGCTGGAGGTGCAGAACCCTGGCAATCCCATCCCGGAGGAGCTGCGCGAGCGGCTGTTTGATCCGTTCCGCCAGGGCGAGGGCGAGCGGGAGCAGGGCGGCCGCCGCAACAGCGGCCTGGGGTTGGGGCTGTTCATCGTGAAGGAGATTGTCCAGGCGCACGGCGGGACGGTGGAGGTGATGTCGACGCAGAAGGAGGGCACGACGTTCACGGTGCGCCTGCCCCGGCCCCCGCGCCCCAAGGCGAAGGTGAAGGCGGGGCGGGGTCGGACGCGAACCGCCTGATCTTTCGGAAGGGGTCAGCGTTCTCCGCCATGCGGTGGAAGGGGGAGCGTCCGCCGCCGCACGCCACGCGTGTTGTGCGAAGGACCGAAGGGGATGGGCCGGAAGGGCAGGGGCGCTGCGCGCTGCGTGTGTTTGCGTTTACCGGTTGATCCGGTCGTACGGCTCGTGCGGCCCACTACGCGGAGGCAGTCCCCATGCACCACAATCCCCCTCGCAGCTCCCTGCGCCGTTCCTCCCCCGGGATGGCGCTTTGTCTGGCCGCGGCCCTGGTGGGCTGCGGCGCTCCCGTGGATGAAGGCCCGGACGTGCCAGGCCAGTCCTCGGACGCGCTCGCCTCCACCAACGGCATGACGTTGAACGGCATGACCCTCAACGGCATGACGTTGAATGGGATGACCCTCAACGGCCTGATGGTGAATGGGCTGACGACGACCGGCCTGGCCACGGGCTCGTTCCGCAGCTGGTTCGTCCAGGACCCTGTCCTGGCGGACATGGTGATGCGCTACGTGGTGAAGTGCTCGATGGCGCCGGGGGCGTCGCTGTCGTTCCGCGCTCCGACGGGCAAGCTCTACGTCTGGGATGGGAGTCTGGCATTGGCGCCGGGCTGGTCCGGAGGGCAGCCGGTGACGGTGGCGGAGCAGCAGGTGGTGAGCGCCTGCCTGGCTGCGCACGCGAACAAGTACGGCGTGCACGTGAACATCTCCGTGCTGGGCCGCGACGCGGTGGGCGGGACGGTGGCGTACACCCAGGACGAGCTGAACACCTACAGCGAGAAGGAGGCGTGCTTCTTCGGCAACGTCTTCACGAACGAGGGCGCGTTCTCCGCGAACGACGGCGCGTACCTGGACTACGACGAGAGCACGGTGCGCACCTGCGGCCTGTCGTCCTGGAGTGAGACGACGTCGTGCGCGCCCATGCAGCACGTGGGCGCCTGCCGGTACTACTGCACGCTGGACCCCACGAAGACGTTCTACACGCGCTGCACGTACAACGGCGTGACCTACCGGCCCATCACCACGCGCATGCTGCCCCAGGACATCTACCGCTGCGGCGACGGCGTGTGCCAGCGGACGGAGAAGTGCGGCACCAGCAACACGCCCGACAGCTGCGCGGCGGACTGCGGCGCGTGCCCGTAGGCTCGCTCACGTGGGACGGTGCCGCGCGGCGTGGCGCCGGTAGCGCGTGACGAGGTCTCCCCACCAGCGGCCCATCGTCGCGAGGGTGGCCGGACCATCCTGTCCGTGGCGCACGGGGTGGTCCATGCGGATGGCGTCCCAGCCCCGGTGCTCCAGCACCACGCGGGTGCCGCCGAAGGTGGACTCGAAGCGGACGTCGACCTCGGTGATTTCCCCAGGGGCGAAGTTGCTCGCGCGCCATTGGAAGACGAGCCGCGCGCCGGGCTCCCAGACGAGCACGCGGCCAATCTCAAACATGCGGTCCTCGAAGGACTCCACCAGCCGGCCACCGGGGCCGGGCGGGTCGAAGCGCAGCACGCCGCTGGGATTCTGGAGGCCCCGGTAGCGCGGGCTCTTGCCCCACCAGAGGTCGGTCTCTTCCGTGAAGACCTCGAAGGCATCCAGCGGGGACACGGCGACGAAGGTGGTGACGCGGGCGCGGTCCGCGCTCATGACCTACGGCCCTTCGGGCCCCGGGTGCGCTCGGCGTGGGCCTTGAAGGCGCCCAGCTGGCCGGACCAGAAGGACTCCACTTCCTCCAGCCAGCCGCGCAGGGCGGCGAAGGGCTCCGGGCGCAGCGAGTAGACGCGCACGCGCGCATCCTCCGCGTCGATGCGCTCCTCCACGAGCCCCGTCTGGCGCAGCACGCGCAGGTGGCGGGACATGGCCGGAGGGCTCATGTCGAACGCGGCGGCCAGCTCTCCGGCGGGGTGGGGCCGCTGGCGCAGCCGGTCCACGACGCCCCGGCGCGTGGGGTCGGCGAGGGCGGCCAGGGTGCGGTCGAGCGCGGACGGGGTGGCCATGGCGGGCGAATCTACTTCGGGGTGAAGACGCGCTGGGTGAACCACCAGCGGTGGCCTTCGGTGTCCATGGCGCCGTAGGTGCGGTTGGTGCCCCAGTCGTCGCCGTAGTTCTTGGTCTCAGGCTCCATGATGATGACGGCGCCGGCCGCGCGAGCCTGCGCGCAGTGGGCGTCCACGTCATCCACGTAGACCGTGAGCGTCTGCGTGTTGGCGCCGCCGTGCAGCCGGGGGCTGAGGTGGTGGGCGTGGCGCCCGGAGGAGTTCACCATGATGACGCCGTCGCCGTAGACCAGCTCCGAGTGCACGATGGTGTTGTCCGCGCCCTCCACCTTGAGGCGCGTCTGGAAGCCAAAGGCGCGCTCCAGCCAGTCGATGGCGGCGGGAGCGTCCTCGTAGAAGAGGCTGGAGGAGATGCGCGGCCAGTCTTCGGGAATGGGCTTCATGCGGCGGCTCCGGGCAAAGGAAGACTCGTTAACGTCAGGGTGAATGATTAACCCTGACGTTAACGGCCGTCAATCCCGCGGATCCGCTAGAAGACGCTGGGCCTGGGCACGTCGTGGCCGGGAGTCCGGGGGGCCTGGCGGGGGTCCTTGGGC